>CAIYVZ010000152.1 GCA_903929755.1 uncultured Acidobacteriia bacterium | reverse complement strand
TTGCATCCCTGCAGAGCCTTATCCTCTGCTCCGGTCAGAGCCAGAGTAGTCAGTCCAACGGAAGTTCGTCAAGGTTGTAGTTGTCGTTGATGGGGAGAAATAATTGTCGTTGATGGGTAAAAATAGTTGACGCCAGACACGGACAGATAAATGACTGTCTTGGCGTCGAGGGTTTGGCCCAACAGTTGGCGGAATTGGTAGTGCTACGGGAGACCAGGTTGCCGCTGGCGGTCGGATTGTTCGGTAGTTGGGGAAGTGGCAAGAGCCATTTCATGAATCTTATGGACCAGCACATGAAGAGGCTGGCCCGGGATACCCGGGATGGGCAAACCTCCGCCGACGCGCAGTGGTGCAAGGAGATCGTGCCCATTTATTTCAACGCATGGCATTATGTTGATACAAATCTCTGGGCGAGCCTGGTAACTGAGATATTCGACGGATTGTTCGCTTATCTTCGACCGAAGCAGGATCAGCTGAAACGAGTCCAGGACTTGCTTGAGAAGGCGAGCGGAGCGACGGCACGGGCGACCGAGCAGTTGGGAATTGCGGTATCAGCACGGGAGCACGCGGAGTCTCGCCTTAGAACCGCCCGAACAGACTTGTCGGAGAAGCAGACTGCGCTCGAGGGACTAAAGAGTGGTTTATGGAGTCTACTACCCAAGGTATGCAAAGAGGACTTGAAGGGTGCCGCGAAAGTGTTGGGAATCGAGCACGAGCTCTCCACAATTGGGGACATAGATTCAACATGGTTGGAGTGTCGATCGCTCATTGGCAGACTCAGGGCGTTGTGTAATGATCCCCATAAGGGATGGCTCCTTACCCGCGTAGTAACGTACGCCGTGGTTTCGACCTGCCTGGCGTGGATGGGTCTCCATCGGGCTGGATGGGTTGATGCTTTGACCTTCGTGGCCGGGGAGTCGACCAGGCAGTCGCTCTCCAAGAGCGCCGGTGCGAAAGGAAGTTTTACGCAACGGCTAATTCTCGGGGTTGGTCGATTTCCACCTTCGTTTGCAACCTGACGTTCAGAGCATCGAGGATTTTAATGGCTCGTTCCATGGTGATTCCAAAGTACTCATTGCGTTCATCCCTTGAAACTTGTGACTCGTGAACATTGAGCCTCTTCGCAAGTTCTCTTTGGGAAATTCCCTGGGCGATGCGGGCGGAGATCAGGAGGTGGCCGAAGCCCCGGAGGTTTTCCAGTTCCTCGAACTCTCCTCTCTTCAGACGCTCGTAGTTTTCTACTTCTTCCTGTAACTGGAAATGGAAAGAGACCATTGGGTCAATGACGCGTTTGATTTCATCCGGGCCAAGGCCTGCCTCTTTGAGGCGCTCCCGATGATCGGCAAGGCGCTTTCGCTCCTCCGCGAGGCGAGCGGATGCTTCCTGATATTCAGTTTCGTTGCGAATCATTGCTGACCTCCGTATTTGATACTGACGATGCCTCTGGGTTTCCCGTCGCGGCGGCTTTGGCGAAAGGCAGAGGGGAATTCCAGTTCGTGACCGTGGCGGTCCACAATCCCGCAGCCAATTCCAAGGCCGGGAACATGGGGGTAAAGTTCAACCCGGTAGTGGTGCCACATGGGTAATTGCTTTTTTGGATAGCCGCGGTGTGACTTGCGAGAGGCTGGGTCCCAGGTCCACACCTTGTAAGGATCGAGAAGATTCAGCCTGCGTACCAGTTCACCACTGCTTAACTCGGGCAGACCCCAGGTGAAGTAGCCGTCAATGTCGTTCGGGTGATCTTTGTCCTCCGCGAAGGAGCCATCGACGAAGATGTTACGGATGCCGACCTTCCAGAGTTGGCCTGTCAGTACTTCCAGATTGTCGATCAGGCGCTCCCTCCAGTCGCGGTCCCAGGAAGGTGAACTGGGGGGACCGACTACCAGAAGTGATGATCGAAGTTCAGCGAACGTGAGTTCGTAGTCCGCTGGAGGCAGAAGACCGTCATCGTTGAATGGGGGAAGGATTGACATTCCGACCTATGCCAAGTACTCCACCTTAGTCTTGTATGACATAAATGTCAAGTGATGGAGTATCGGGAGTACACAACAATCTGGTTGCACTACAGAGGTGTTGCGGGGCAGTTGCAGTGGTTATTTCAGTTCTTTCATCATGCCGGGGACGCTCCAGAGCTGGTTTAGGCTTTCCGGGGCCCATTTGTATTGGTCGGTCATGAATTGGGCAATTTGGAGTTGGGTTTTGCCGGCGCGGATTTGGGCGGTGACCTGGTTGCGGAGGGTTTCGACGGTGTTGCGGTAGGCGAGGAGGCCCATTTTGTCGGTGACTTTGCCGTGGCCGGGGATGACGCGGTCGATGTCGAGCTTCAGGGCTTCGTCGAGAGTTTTGGTCCATTCGACGACGCTGCCGCCGCCGTTGTAGTCGATGAGGGGGCTGGTGTTGGCCATGAGGTCGCCGGTGTGGAGGGTTTTGAGGCCGGGGAAGTAGATGAGAGCGTCGCCGTCGGTGTGGCCTCGGCCGAGGTGGAGGGCGCGAACTTCCTTGCCGCCGAGGAAGACGCTCATCTCCTTATTAAAAACGAGGCGGGCGGGGGCCATGCCGGGTTGTTCGTTGGATTGTTTGTGGCCGAGGATGCCGTTGCGGGCGTTGACAGTGGAGATCACGTCGGCGGTGGGGAGGTATTTGGCGTTGCCACCGGAATGGTCGGAGTGGTAGTGGGTGGTGAAGATGTATTTGACGGGGAGGGTGGTGACGGAGCGGATTTTGGCGGCGATCTGGTCGTGGTCGCGCTCGTATTTGTCATCGACGAGGATGACGCCTTCGGAGGTGATGAGGACGGCTACGTTGCCACCGTCGCCCTCAATTTCATAGAGATCTTCGGCGACTTTGGAGATGGTGAGTTCGGGGGCGGCGGGGGTTTGGGTGAAGGCGGGGGTCTGGAAGGCAAACCAGCTAAGGCCGAGGAAGAGGGCGGCGGCAGCGGCTCGGGTCAGGAGTTTGGTTGTGAACATATTGTTGTCTCTGGATGGTAGCGCATGGGGGAAGTGGGGGAAAGGGTGTTTCGGGACGATACAGAAGGGGTGTTTCATTACAGGCCGGTTTGGGGCGTTGTGGGACGTGTCTGTTTATTGGCACGGTTGTTTTCAATGTGGTGTGGTTTGGTACGGTGCGTGCTTCCAGAAGGTGCAGTGAAACTGTTTTGGCGAACCAGGTGGCTGGAGAGTTGGTTATAGACACAGCGGAATCATCCACATTTCTATTCGGAGGTATGGCCTTGGGGATCGAGTTGACGAGCGCGCGGAGAACCCGGGCCCGGCTCAAGATCTGACCGGTGCTACCAGAGGTGTGGGTCGCTTAGCCGCGACTGAACGGAAGAAACCGTTCGGTTGCGGGTTTTCGCGTTTCTGGGACGACGTGTGGGAGGGCTGAAAATGGGCGGGAAAGTGAGGTGGGACGAGCGGGTTTGGGGGTGCCCCGGAGGGGCACGGAAAATTTTTTGGGGCTCGTCGGCAGTGGGAATAGAATCTGAGTAGGTAGATTGAGGGGCATTTCATGGCGCTGACCGGTCCGGGTTGGCGACCGGAGGTGTGTCTTGTCGAGATTATTGTTTGCGTTGGTGATGGCCGGGTCATTGTCGGCTGCGGATGCTATGCCTGGTGCGGAGCTGGCGCGCATCCTAATTGATTACCCTGCGAGCGAGACGATATTTCCGCCGGATCTGACGGCTCCGACATTCCAGTGGCGCGATGAGGCTGCGGCGGCGAAGGTTTGGCGGATTGAAGTGGCATTTGGCGATGGCGGCGCGGACCTGCGGGTGTCGTCGAAGGGTCCCCGGATGACGGTGGGGGAGATTGACCAGAGGGCGATTTCCTCCACGAATGAGTTACCGAAGCTGAGCGCGCTGGAGGCGGTGGCGCATACCTGGGTTCCAGACGCGGCGACGTGGGCGGCGATTCGGAAGAGGGCGGTGGAGTCTGGGGCGGCGGTGCGGTTTGTGGGGCTGGCGGCGGGGGTTGCGGTTTCGCGGGGCGAGGTGCGGATTTCGGTGTCGCGGGACCCGGTGGGCGCGCCGATCTTCTATCGCGATGTCCCGCTGATGCCGTCGGAAACCGAAAAGGGCGTGATTAAGCCCTTGGCTGCCGCAGCCATTCCTCTGATCAACTGGCGACTAAAAAATGTGGGAGAGCCGGGGAGCCGGGTCCTGATGACCGGGCTGCACAGCTGCGCCAATTGCCATTCGTTTTCGCGGGACGGAAAGACGATGGGGCTGGATCTGGATGGTCCGCGAAACGACAAGGGGATGTATGCGCTGGCGAAAGTTGCGCCGCAGATGTCGATTGGCAATGAGCAGGTGATTGAGTGGAGTTCGAAGAAGGGGAAGCTGACGGGGGGGATTCGGGTGGCGTTCATGTCGCAGGTTTCGCCGGACGGGCGGTACGTGGTGAACACGATTGAGGGGCCCGGGGGTGAGGCGAAGGGTCTGGCGAACAACTACTACGTGGCGAATTTCAAGGATTACCGTTTCCTGCAGGTATTTTTCCCGACGCGGGGGATTTTGGCGTGGTTCAGCAAGGAGACGGGGAAGCTGGAACCGCTACCGGGAGCGGACGATCCGCGATATGTGCATACGAATGCGGTGTGGAGTCCGGACGGAAAATATTTGGTGTTTGCGCGGGCGGAGGCTCGGGACGCCTATGAGCCGGGGAGGGCGCTGGCGACGCGGGCGAACGATCCGAATGAGACGAAGATTCAGTTTGATCTTTACCGGATTCCTTTTAACGAAGGAAAGGGTGGGCGGGCGGAGAGAGTTGTGGGGGCTTCGGAGAACGGGCGGAGCAATTCGTTCCCGAAGGTGTCACCGGATGGACGCTGGATAGTGTTTGTGGAGTGCGCGAACGGACAGCTGATGCGGCCGGATTCGGAGTTGTGGATTGTTCCGGCGGGAGGCGGGGAGGCGAGGCGGTTGCGGTCGAACATGGCTCCGATGAATTCGTGGCACAGTTTTTCGCCGAACGGGCGGTGGCTGGTGTTTTCGTCGAAGAGCCGGGGGCCGTACACGAAGATGTTCCTGACGCATTTGGATGAGGAGGGGAATGCGAGTCCGGCGGTGCTGGTGGAGGGGGCGACGGCGGCGAACCGGGCGGTGAATATTCCGGAGTTTGTGAATATTCCGGCGGATGGGTTGGTGAAGATTGAGACGCCGGCGGTAGATTACAACCGGGTTTATGACGAGGCCTGGGAGTTGGGGGAGAAGGGGAAGGTGACGGAGGCGATTTTGGGTTGGCGGAAGGCTTTGGCGCTGAACGGGAAGGACCCCCGGGGGTGGACGAATCTGGGAGCGGCGCTGGCGAAGGCGGGGAAAACGGGGGAGGCGATTGAGAATTACCGGAGGGCGCTGGAGCTGAAGCCGGATTATGCGGAGGCGCAAAACGATTTGGGGATTGCGCTGGCGGTGCAGGGGAAGTTCCTGGAAGCGGGGGGCGAGTACCGGCGGGCCCTGGAGTTGAGGCCGGGGTGGGCGGAAGTTTATCAGAATCTAGGGTTGGCGTTGGGGGCAGCGGGGGATTCGGGGGGAGCTTTGGAGGCTTTGGAGAAAGCTGCGGGGTTGGGTTTGGCGTCGGGGGAATTGGAGAATAGCCTGGGACTGGCGTTGGCAAGGGCGGGTCGCGGAAGGGAGGCCGGGGCGCATTTTGCGAGGGCTGTGGAGCTGGACCCGAAGCTGGTGGATGCGCATGTGAATTTGGGGATGGCTCGGGCCGGGGAGGGGAAGGTGGATGAGGCGATTGCGGAGTATCGGAGGGCGGTCGCTTTGGAGCCGGGGTCGGGGGAGGCGAGGTATAACCTGGGTTCGGCCTTGTATTTTGGGAAGGGGGATGGGGCGGGGGCGTTACGGGAGTTCCGCGAGATCCTTCGGGGGGATCCGGGCCAGGTTGTGGTGATGACTCTGGTTGTGAGGATTTTGGCTACGAGTTCGGTGCCGAGTTTGCGGAACGGGGCGGAGGCGGTTCGGTTGGGGGAGATGGCGAATCAGGGAACGGGGGGGCGGGAACCGGCTGTTTTAGAGAGTTTGGCGATGGCGTATGCCGAGGTGGGGCGATTTCCGGAAGCGGTGGCTACGGCGGGACGGGCTCTGGCGCTGGTCGAGGGACGGCAGGGGGATGACCTGCGGGCGGAGATCAGGTTGTATGAGGGTCGGCGGCCGGTGCGGGGCAGATAACGGCGATTGCCTCGATTTCGATGAGGAGTTCGGGGCGGCAGAGGATGGCCTGGATTCCGGTGGATGCGGGGAGTGGATTAAGGCCCAGGGCGGAGAAGAAGGCGGTGCGCTCTTCGTTAAAAGCCGCATAGTCGCGCTCGATATCGCGCAGGTAACAGGTGGTGCGGACGATATTGTGCCAGGTGGCACCCTGGGCGGAGAGGAGGGCAGTGATATTGGCGAAGGTGCGGCGGAGTTGAGCGCGGAAGTCTCCGATGTGGACGGATACACCGGTTTCATCGATGCTGGCGGTGCCTGAGATGAGGAGAACGGTGACGGCGCCGAAGTTGAGACAGAGGCCGCGGGAGAAGGAGCTTGGTTTTTGGTAATTCCAGGCTTCGTTCAGGACGTCAAGGTTGGTGATGGCGGTTTTGTTGAGGGTGATGGGATCGAGCATGGTAGGTCACAGCACGAGGAATTTGAGGACCGCTGGCGCGGCAGGGATAGAACGGGAGGGGCGAGTGGGGTTGGCGGCGCCTTGCGGCGCCGCCGGAATTTTTTTAGACATCGAGGTTTTTGACATCTAAGGCATTGTCTTCGATGAATTTGCGGCGGTTTTCGACGTCTTCGCCCATGAGGGTGGTGAAGATGAGGTCGGTAGCCACGAGATCTTCGACACGGACTTCGAGGAGGGTACGTTTCTCGGGTTCCATGGTGGTGTCGGCCAACTGTTCGGCGTTCATTTCGCCGAGACCTTTGTAGCGCTGGACGGTGGCGTCACGTTTGCCTTCGGCCTTGACGTGCTCGAGGAGGGCGCGCCAGTTCGGGATCACATCCTTGTTATCCGCCTTGAGGACGGTGAAGGGAGGCAGATTGAACTTGACGATCTGGCGGGCCAGAACGCGGAAGCGGCGGTACTCGGGCTGGTGCGAGGTGTCGATGCCGATGTGACGGGCAGCGTTGGTGGAATCGTGGAAGGTGAGGGTGAAGGCTGAGTGTTCCTCATCGACGGTGATTTCGCTGGCAATCCCGGCGGCGGTGAGGCGGGCCTGGAGAGCTTCGAGGTTTGTGCGTTCCGCGAAGTCGGCTTTGGTATCGAGGGAGAGGTTGGCGTCACCGAGGACTTCGACGACACGGGATTCGCGGAGCCGGCGTTCCACCTTGTGGAACATCTGCTGGAATTCATCGAGACTCATGAGGAGGCTGCGGAGGTCGCCGCCTTCGAACCGGAGCGCGGGCGTTTCGGGTGTTGCAGAGGCGGTCCCGACTTCGACGATGAGGTTCTCGGTGGCGCGGCGCATGATTTCTTTGGTGAAATCCGCTTCGTTCTTGATGTACTTTTCGCTGCGGCCACGTTTCAACTTGTAAAGCGGGGGCTGGGCGATGTAGACGTGCTGGCGCTCGATGAGCTCCTTCATGTGACGGAAGAAGAAGGTCAGGAGGAGGGTACGGATGTGGGAGCCATCGACGTCGGCGTCCGTCATGATGATGATTTTGCCGTAGCGGAGCTTGGCGACGTCGAAATCGTCCTTCCCGATACCGGTGCCGATGGCGGTGATGAGGGCGCGAATTTCTTCGTGGCCGAGCATACGGTCATAACGGGCTTTTTCGACGTTGAGAATTTTACCCTTGAGGGGGAGGATGGCCTGGAAGCGGCGGTCGCGGCCCTGTTTGGCGGTACCGCCTGCGGATTCGCCCTCAACGAGGAAGAGTTCGCAGCGTTCGGGGTCGCGTTCCTGACAATCGGCGAGTTTGCCGGGGAGGCCGCCGTTGTCGAGGGCTCCTTTGCGGCGGGTAAGGTCGCGGGCTTTGCGGGCGGCATCACGGGCGCGGGCGGCGTCGATAGCTTTCGACACGATGCGCTTCATGATGGCGGGATTTTTTTCGAAGTACTCGCCGAGCTTGTCGTTGACGAGTTGCTGGACCTGGCCGGCGATGTCGGAGTTCAGCTTGCCCTTGGTCTGGCCTTCGAACTGGGGCTGGGGAACTTTGACGGAGATGACGGCGGTGAGGCCTTCGCGGACGTCGTCACCGGAGAGGCTGGGGGTGGCGTCTTTTTTGGCGCCATCCTTGAAGAGGCCAGCGGCGGTGCCGAAGGCGTTGATGGTGCGGGTGAGGGCGGCGCGGAAACCGGAAAGGTGGGTACCGCCATCAACGGTGTTGATGTTGTTGGCGAAGCTGAAGAGGGTTTCGGCGTAACCATCGTTGTACTGGAGGGCGATTTCCATGGCGATGGTGCCACTGGAGCAGGGCTTTTCGCCTTCGATGTAGATGGGCTGTTCGTGGAGGACGGACTTGCTCTTGTTGAGGTGGCGGATGAATTCCGCGATGCCGCCCTGGTAGAGGAATTCGGCGACTTTTTCGGGTTCTTCGCGCTCGTCGGTGAGGGTAATTTTCAGACCCTTATTGAGGAAGGCGAGTTCGCGGAGGCGCTGAGCGAGGGTGTCGAAGTTGTAGTGCGACGCCTCCATGATGGTGAGGTCGGGCTTGAAGGTGACGCGGGTGCCGGTCTTCTTGCCGGCCTTGCCGGTGGCGGCGAGGGGCGCCATGGGGACGCCCTTTTCATAGTCCTGTTCCCAGGTGAGGGAATTTTTTTCGCCCTTGGGAGCGCGCCAGATTTCGAGGTGGAGCTTTTCGGAGAGGGCGTTGACGCAGCTGACGCCGACGCCGTGGAGGCCGCCGGAGACTTTGTAGCTGTTGGAATCGAATTTGCCGCCGGCGTGAAGCTTGGTGAGAACTACCTGGGCGGCTGAGACGCCTTCTTCGAGGTGGATATCGACGGGGATGCCGCGACCGTTGTCGGTAACGGTGATGGAGTCATCGATGTGGATAACGACCTGGATCTCATTGCAATAGCCGGCCAGGGCCTCATCGACGGAGTTATCGACGACCTCATAGACAAGGTGGTGGAGACCGGCTTCCCGGGTGGAGCCGATGTACATGGCCGGACGGAGGCGGACGGCTTCGAGGCCTTCCAGAACCTTGATGGAACTGGAATCGTAAACGTCGGGATTCTGAACTTCATTCGCCATAGTGTGTGTGTTGGGGCTCTCAGATGCGCATCGGCATTACAACGTAGCGGTAATCTTCGGCTACGGTTTGGTCGGCTGCGGGAATTGGCTGCAGCTCACCGGCACTCTTCTGGTCTTTGAGTGTGAAAGCAATTTGGGCGTTGGGAACGGCGCGGAGGAAATCGAGGATGTACTGGGCGTTGAAGCCTATTTCGAGATCAGGGCCGTTGTAATCGCAGGGGACGCTTTCTTCGCTTTCTCCGGTTTCGAGAGCGGAGGAGAAGACTTTGATTTCGCCGGTGGTGAACTGGACGCGGACAGCGCGGGAGCGTTCATCCGCAAACTGGGCGACGCGTTCGATGGCACCCTTGGCTTCATCGCGGGAGACGCGGGCGATGTTGGTATTTTCGCGGGGGAGGACGCGGTCGTAATCGGGGAAGTTGCCGGTCAGCTTGCGGCTGATGAGCATGCGGGCACCGATTTCGAAGAACAGGTGATTGTCATCACCAGCGAAACGGACGACGCCTTCCGGATTATCGGCGGAGAGCTTGGAGATCTCGGCCATGGCCTTGCGGGGGATGAGCGCGCGCTGCGCGGCAAGGGGTGGGGCTCCGACGGTGCTGGTGTGGATGTAGGAGAGGCGGTGCCCGTCAGTAGAGACCATGGTGACGCCGTTATCCCCGAGGAGCATGAGGGCTCCGTTGAGGGTGAAGCGGCTCTCTTCCATAGAAATGGCGAAGATGGTCTTCGAGATCATGGCGGTGAGCTGGCCGCAGGGAATTTCAGCCACCGTTTCGGGCATGGTGGGAAGTTCGGGGAAGCTTTCGCGGCTCATGCCGGCGATGCGGGAGCGGGAGCGGCCACAGGTGATGGAGGCCCAGTGGTTGTCAGCGAATTTGATGGTGATGTCGGCGTCGGGGAGGAGGCGGACGTAATCGAGGAGCTTTTTGGCCGGGATGGTACCCGAACCTTCCTTTTTCACCTTGGCGGCGCAGGAAGTGCGGAGGCCGAGGTCGAGGTCTGTTGCGGTGAGGAAGAGGCGATCACCCGAGGCTTCGAGGAGAATATTCGAAAGGATCGGGATGGTGGTCTTCTTCTCGACCACGCCCTGAGACAAACCAAGTTCCCGGACCAGATCGGCTTTGCTGACTGTGAACTCCATAGAGTTGGTGCCTTCTCCTCTCGTGTATCTTCTTGCTGCGGTAAATTTCTTGCGGTTAAAACTTTGCTGCGGTTAAAGCGTGTTGCGGTTAAAACGTGGTGCTTGTTTGCTGCTGTCTGCCAGAGTGCAGTTCCGGGGGCTTTGGCCCCTAGTTCCTACTACGTTATAGATATAACCCTTGTATAGAACCGTATTCGTCGGAGCTGTCGAAATGTGGGAGACTCTCTAAATTATACAAAACTTTGATGGTTCCTGCATTTCCTGTTGTGGGTGAAGTTTGCGGTTGCTGAGCGAAACGACGGAAGTAACGGTTTATACACAGAATTCCAGAGGCTGTCCAGAGGGGGGGGTGTGGAAGACGTAGCAAAGCTATTGTAATGAGTCTTTTACGCTGTGGATGATCTTGTTGAGTTCTGGATTATCGGGGAGCAGAGCCTTGATTTTGTCGATGGAATGGATGACGGTGGTGTGGTGTTTGCCACCGAAGGCGCGACCGATCTCTGGGAGGGACGCGGGGGTTAATTCCTTGACCAGGTAGATGGCGACCTGTCTGGGGACGACGATTTCCTTCCGATTGGACTTTTCGCGCAGGGCGGAGGGTTTGATGGCGTAGCGTTCGGCGACGGCTTTTTGGACGGCGTCGATGGTGATACGGCGCTCGGGTTTGTCGAGGATGTTCTTCAGAGCCTGGCGAGCCATGGGGACGCTGATGGGCGTATTGGTGAGCGAGGAATAGGCGATGAGCTTGACCAGAGCGCCTTCGAGTTCCCGGACGCTGGACTTGGTCTTTTCAGCGATGAGGAGGCGGACGTCCGGGGGAACGATGACGCCTTCGAGGTCAGCCTTCTTCTCAAGGATGGCCATGCGGGTTTCGAGATCCGGCGGTTCGATGTCGGCCATGAGGCCCCATTCGAAGCGGGAACGGAGGCGTTCGACGAGGCCGGGGATTTCTTTGGGCTGGCAATCGCCGGAGATGACGATTTGTTTTTGAGCGTCGTGGAGTTCGTTGAAGGTGTGGAAGAACTCTTCCTGGGTGCGGTCTTTGGAGCCGAGGGACTGGATGTCGTCGATGAGGAGGACGTCGGCGGAGCGGTAGCGTTCGCGGAGCTGGGGCATGCGACCGTGTTTGATGCCGGAAACCACCTCATTGGTGAAGCGTTCGCAGGTAGTGTAGATAATTCGCATCGACCCTGTGGCTACCAGGGCACGACCGATGGCGTGCATGAGGTGGGTTTTCCCCATACCGACTCCACCGTAAAGATAGAGGGGATTGTAGCGGCGTGCCGGTTGAGTGGCGACGGACTGGGCAGCGGCGTGGGCGAACTGGTTGGAAGCGCCGACGACGAAGGTATCGAAGGTAAATTTCGGGTTGAGAGCGAGGGGCGACTCTAATTCCGCGGTTGGATCGGGGCGACCGGGGATAGCGCCATCGTCGGGGCGAACGGTGAAGCGGATGGCGGTGGAGCCGATGCCGCAGGTACGGGCGGCGTCTTGAATCCGGGTACCGTAGTCGTCCTTCAGAACGCTTTGAGTGGTGGAATCGGGGACGGTGATGACGAGGGTGGAGCCATCGAGGCCGGCGTACTGTGTGCGCGAGATCCAGTTTTCGTACGTTTCGGCGCTGACGTTCTTTTCCAGCGTCGCTTTGACCAGGTCCCAGGGGCTACGATGTTCTGCCGTCACGAAAAAATACTCTCCTATCAGGCTTCTGAGAGCCTGTCGCAGTTCAGACGGACGAGGAGCGCCCGAAGCAAAAAAGTTTCCGAAATTGTCTTTGGCAGGTAGGTGCCGTTAGAAGGTCCCGCTGCACTCCGAACAGCCTGAGGATACCACAGCGGAAGCGTGGTACAAGGGGGTTTAATGAAAGCATCTTTGGCCTTTTTTGTTGTGTGGAAACGCTATTTGGCCGTGGTTCGGGCAGCCGGGTAGGGGGTGACTGCTGCGCGTTGCAGCAGGTGGTCGAGGTGGTGTTGCAGATGCAGGACATAGTCCTCGATAAGAAAGCGTAAAGAAGAGGGTTCGGAGGAGCCGAGGGTGCAGGGGGTGGTGAGTTTGTCCTCGGGGATGTGGGCGATGAGGTCGACCAGGAAGGTGTTGTAGGCGTGCCAAAAGAATAGGGTGGTAGTCCAGGGTTTTTCGTGGTAGGCGTGGATTTGTACCCAGGCGTTTTGGGCGTAGGAAGGGCCGGTGAGTTCTGGTTCGATGGCGGCGCGGACGAAGCGGATGTGGTTGTTGGCGGCGGAGTCGATGAGGTGTCCGAGTTCCTGTTTGGGGGACCATGAGTTGGCGCCGGAGGGTTGGGTGGAGGCTGCGGTCTCGGAAAGTGCCGAGAGGTTGGGCAGTTCCTGGGCGAGGGTATCGCGGAGAAGGTTGGCAAGCTGACGGGGCATGGACTATTGTGCCATGCCCCGTGGGCAAGGGGAAATGGGTTACCAGGCGTGTAAAGCGTCTTCGAAGAGGTGTGCGAGGGCGTCTTCGTCGGCAGGCCGGGGGGAGAGTTTGGTGACGCGGTGTTGGGGGAGGGTGCCTTTGACGAGGGCGGGGATGTCGCTGGTGGTGTAGCCGACGCCGGCGAGGCCGTTGGGGAGTTTGAGATCGTGCATGAGGCGGGTGATCTGGTCGGCGAGGATTTTGCCGGCGTCTTCGTTCTTTGCGCCGGAGATGTTCGCTCCGAGGATTTCGGCGGCGTGGAGGTGGCGTTCCGGACAGGTGCTGGAGGTGAAGCGGAAGACAGCCGGGGCGTTGAGGATGACGGAAATGCCGTGGGGGACGATGGCGTGGCCGGCGGATTCGTAACCAGCGGGCATAAAGTCGCGGACGAGACCGGCGACGGGGTAAGACATGCCGTGGGGCAGGTGAACGCCAGCGTTGCCGAAGCCGATGCCGGCGTAGGAGGAGGCGAGCATCATGTTGCCGCGGGCTTCGTCGTCAGAAGGATCCTGAAAAGCGCGGCGGATGTATTTGGCGGTAAGGCGGAGACCTTCGAGGCTCCAGAGATCGCTGATGGGATTGGAGCCCTGGTAGGCGGGGCGAAGAATGGGACGGTCGGGACGCGCGCGGTCACCGAACGGGATGGCGGTGAAGGATTCGATGGCGTGACAGAGGACGTCGAGACCGGAGGAGGCAGCGACTTCGCGGGGCATGGTGCGGGTGTTTTCGGGGTCGACGATGCCGAGGGTGGGCTTGAGGCGGCGGTGGGCGATGCCGGTCTTGGCGCGGAGGGGTTTGTAATCGAAGATGGAAACGCCGGTGGTTTCGCTGCCGGTGCCGGCGGTGGTGGGGATGGCGAAGAGGGGCTTGAGGGCTCCGGGGGCGGGTTTGCCTTTGCCGATGGGGGCATTGACGTAGTCGAGGAAGTCCGCCGGGTAACACATGTAGAGGTTGGCGGCTTTGGCGGTATCGATGGTGGAACCGCCGCCGACGGCGACGAAGGCGTCGAACTGGCCGGCCTGGGCGAAGGCGATGGCGTCCTGGACGGACTGATCGGTGGGTTCGACGCTGACACGGTCGTAGACGGTGCAGGGAACGTGGTTGTCGTCGAGAGACTGGAGGGTGGTGACTACGGGGTAGAGATGGCGGAGGGCCGGGTCAATGAAGACGGCTACATTGTGGAAGCCGAGTTCGGCGAGATCGGCACCGATTTCTCGAGTAGCTCCGATGCCGAAGCGGATGGCGGAGGCGGCCATTTCAAAAGCGTATTCATGCTGCATACGCCAATAAGTTTATATCGAGGGGGAGGGCCGGCGGGAGAAGGGGTGTTCGGTGCGCATTGTGGTTTGTGTTCACGTGAGGTGGGGTGTTACCATAGGTTTTGACAGGCGGTAATCGCTCAGGCGAAGTCAGTAATGCCTGCGCGGGAGTAACTCAGCTGGTAGAGTGCGACCTTGCCAAGGTCGATGTCGCGGGTTCGAATCCCGTCTCCCGCTCCAAATTTTTAGTTACAAAAGCGCACTGCGGATTCTCTGGAATCTTGCTGTGCGCTTTTTTTCGTTTGTCGGCGGGGGGTTTTGAATCTATCGCTGCCGGCAACTCATCTCCTGGGGGTTGCATGGTGACTACTTCGTGAAAGTTTTATTGGAAGAGACGACGGTGTTGGTGCGTGAGGCCGGCGCGGAGTTTGGTGGGGCGCTGGCGATTGTGACCAGCCTGCAGCGCGAGGGCGTGGTGATGGTGGACCTGGCGATGAGGGTGTTGGGCGGGATCCGCGTGATGACGATTGATACGGGGCGGATGCCGGCCGGGACCCTGGAAATGATGGAAGCGGTTGAGGCCAGGTATGGAATCCGGATTGAGAGGATTCGTCCGGATGAGGCGGAGGTGGCTGCGATGGTGGAGACGCATGGGCGGAACCTTTTCTACGACAGTGTGCCGAAGCGGTCTTTGTGCTGCAACATTCGGAAAGTATGGCCGTTAGCTCGTGCGCTGAAGGGTGTTGGGGCCTATTTTACGGGGCTTCGGCGAGGCCAGAGCGAGACGCGGAAGGATGTTCCGTTGTTTGACAGGGCTGGTGCCCCGGTGAAGATTAACGCTTTGGCCGGCTGGAGCGCGGAAGATGTGGCGGAGTACACGGCGGCGCATGGTTTGCCCGAGAACCGGTTGTATGGGGAAGGTTACACGAGTATTGGGTGTGAACCCTGCACGCGGCCGACGAAGGCCGGTGAGGATGAGCGAGCGGGCCGGTGGTGGTGGGAGACGGACGAAGCGCGTGAGTGTGGTCTGCATTTTTCGCCGAGTGGCAAGGTGGAGCGGACGGCGGACGTGTTGCTGCGAGAAGTGTTGGAGAAGGTTCGGGAGAAGGCTAGATGACGCATCAGGGTTTTACACTTTGGCTGACGGGGATGTCCGGGGCGGGTAAGAGTACTGTTTCGGACATGCTGATGGAGCGGTTTCGGGCGTGCGGCGTGAAGGTTGAGTTGCTGGATGGCGATGTGGTCCGGACGAATCTTTCGCAAGGGCTGGGGTTTAGCCGGGAAGATCGGGATACGAATGTCCGGCGGATTGGGTTTGTGGCGGAGTTGCTTTCGCGGAATGGCGTGATTGTGTTGGTGGCGGCGATTTCGCCGTACCGGGCGACGCGCGAGGAAGTGAAGGGCAAGATCGCGAACTTTGTGGAAGTGTTTGTGGACTGCCCTCTGGAGGTGCTGGCTGCGAGGGATGTTAAGGGGCTGTATAAAAAGGCCTTAGCGGGCGAAGTGGAGAATTTCACGGGGATCTCGGATCCTTATGAAGCGCCGGAGAAGCCGGATGTGACGGTGCGTTCGGACCGGGAGACGGTTGAGGTGAGTGTGGAGCGGGTCTGGCAGGAACTGGTGCAGCGGGGTTTGATCTCCTTATGATCGATTTGCACAGCCACACCGATCAATCGGATGGGACGTTTAGTCCAGCCGAGTTGGTGGCGGAGGCGAAGAGGGTGGGTCTGGAAGCTTTGGCGATTACCGACCATGACACTTTCAAGGGTTATGATCTGGCGGTGCCGTTTGCGAAAGAGGCAGGGCTGGAGCTGATTTGCGGGATTGAGCTTTCGACCAAGTTTGGCGGGGCGACGGTGCATATGTTGGCGTATTTCCCGTGGACGCCTCCGAGCGCAGAGTTTTGCGATTGGCTGGAGGAGATTCTGGAGAGCCGGCGGGAGCGGAACCGGCAGCTGATTGTGCGGCTGCAGGAGTTGGGGGTGGAGATTACGCTGGCGGAGGTGGAGACGAAGGGCCGGACCTTGACGGCGCGTCCGCATTTTGGGCGCGTGTTGATGGAAAAGGGTTACGTGAGTTCCATGCAGGAGGCGTTTGACAAGTATCTGGACGAAGCGGCGCCGGGGTATGTACAGCGTAAGGAGGTGCCGGTGAATGAGGCGATTGCGCGGGTAAAGGCGGCGGGGGGCATCACGTCATTGGCGCATCCGATTCGAGTGGCGAAGAACGACTGGGATACGCTTGCGGAGTGGACGGAGAAGATGGCGAGTGCCGGGATGGGCGCGATCGAAGTGTTCCATAGCGACCATACTATTGAAAACGTTGGGTTTTATGGCCGGTTAGCCGAACGCTTTGGGCTGCTGGTTACGGGGGGGTCGGACTTCCACGGGGCAAACAAACCGAACATCAGCTTAGGTACGGGGCACCGTGGAAATCTGGCGGTGCCGTATTCGTTGTTAGAAAACTTACGCAACGCGCGGAGGTAAGAAGGTTTTGGTGGGCACGGGCAGATTTGAACTGCCGACCTTCCGCTTAGGAGGCGGACGCTCTATCCAACTGAGCTACGTGCCCGCTTGTTTGGTGATTTTAGCGGCTGCTTTATTTTAGCAAGCTTATTTTAGCGTGCGGAGGCCGCGAGCGCCAATATCTTTGCGGTATTGCATGCCTTCGAAGTGGATGTGGCTGACTCCGGCATAAGTGTTTTGGATACTGGCCTGGAGGGTATCGCCGAGAGCGGTGATTCCGAGGACGCGGCCTCCGTCGGTGACTATGCCGGCGTCGGTTTGGCGGGTACCGGCGTGGAAGACCTGACAGTTCGTGGGAAGTTCGAGGCCGGTGATGAGGCGGTTGGCGATTACCGGGCCGGGATAGCCTTCGGAAGCGAGGACCACGCAGGTGGCGGGTTTCGGGTTCCAGCGGAGGAGGTCTGGCGTGAGGGCACCGCGGGCGGAGGCGAGAAGGGCTTCGGCCCAGTCGCAATCGAGGCGCATCATGAGGGGCTGGGTCTCTGGATCTCCGAGGCGGACGTTGAATTCGAGGACGCGGGGACCGTCGGCGGTCATCATGATGCCGGCGTAGAGGAAGCCGGTGAATTGGGTGGCTCGAACGACGGGGAGGATGACAGTTTCCAGGATGGACGAGCGCTGGGTTTGGTTGAGGATGCGGGAGTCGGAGAAGGCTCCCATGCCGCCGGTGTTGGGGCCTTCGTCGTTATCGAAGATGCGTTTGTGGTCTTGAGAGGGTTCGAGGGCGACAGCCGTTTTGCCGTCGCAAAGTGCGATGAAGCTGACTTCTTCGCCGACGAGGAATTCTTCGAGGACGAGGGGGCAGGTGAGTTGGGTGAGGGCTTCTTCGGCTTCGGCGTGGTTTTGGGCGATAATGACGCCTTTGCCGGCGGCGAGGCCGTCCGTCTTGAGGACGAGAGGGAAGTGGAAGTGAGGAAACGCGGCGCGGGCCTGTTCGGGGGTGTCTACAGTCTGGAAGCGGGCGGTGGGGATGCCTAGCTTCTGCATGAAGCGTTTGGAGTAGATTTTGCTGCCTTCGAGGGCGGCATTGGCGGCATTGGGGCCTACGATGTGGAGGCCCTGGGTGCGGAACTGGTCAACGATTCCCGCGACGAGGGGGACTTCGGGGCCGACGACGGTGAGATCGATATGGAGGGACTGGGCTAAGTGGACATAATCCGAAGTTTGATGGCAGGTGGCGAGTTGGGCGCTTCCGGGGTTGCCTGGGGCGCAGTGGAGCTGGGTGACAGAGTTGGACGCAGCAAGGCGCCATGCGAGTGCGTGTTCACGGCCGCCGCCACCGATTACGAGAACTTTCATATGGTTAAAGGTGTTTTTTCAGGTCCAGTTACAATGTTATCAATGGGTTCGGCTAAATTATGGATTTGACATTCGAGGTAGTGGTTGTGGGTGGCGGTCACGCGGGTTGTGAAGCTGCGCGGGCGTGTGCGCGGATGGGTCTGCGGACCGCGATGATCACGATGAATTCGGACCTGATTGCGCAGATGTCCTGCAATCCGGCGATTGGTGGAATTGCCAAGGGGCATCTGGTTCGGGAGATTGACGCGCTGGGTGGGGTGATGGGTGAAGTCACTGACGCGGTGGGGATTCAATTTCGGCTGTTGAATACGAGCCGGGGGCCGGCGGTTTGGTCGCCACGCGCGCAGTGCGACAAGAAGCAGTACCGGACGCATATGAAAGCGGTATTGGAGCGCGAGCCGAACATCCGGATCAAGCAGGCTGAAGTGGGCTCGCTGATTATTGAGAATGGTCGGGTGGGGGGCGTGCGGTTGGTGGATGGGCGTCGGGTTCTGTGCCAGGCGGTGATCATTACTACGGGCACGTTCCTGAATGGTTTGGCGCATGTGGGGGAGAAGCAGTTCTCTTGTGGGCGGAATGGTGAACCAGCTTCAGAGATTCTGGCGGATCAGATTCGGGGGTTGGGGTTGCGATGGAAGAGGCTGAAAACGGGGACGCCTCCTCGTTTGGATGCCCGGAGCATTGATTGGACGAAGTTTGAGCCGCAGTTCGGGGATGTTGACCCGACTCCGTTCTCGTTCCTGACGGAAAAGATTGACCGTCCGCAGATTCAGTGTTATTTGGCGCGGACGACGGCTGCCACGAAGAAGGTGATTCAGGACAACATAGCGCGGTCACCGTTATACAGCGGGCAGATTGAAGGGATCGGACCGCGGTACTGCCCTTCTATAGAAGATAAGTTCGTCAAGTTCCCGGACAAGGAGAACCACCAGCTGTTTCTGGAGCCGGAGGGGTTGGACACGAACGAGATTTACGTGAACGGGATGTCGACGAGTCTGCCGATTGACGTGCAGGCGGCGATTATTGCGTCGATACCGGGTTTGGAAGACGCGGAGATGATTCGGCCAGGGTATGCGATTGAGTATGACGCGGTGGATGCGCGGGAGTTGGATCATCGGCTGGAAGTGAAGAAATTGCCGGGATTGTTCCTGGCGGGTCAGATTAACGGGACGTCGGGTTATGAAGAGGCTGCCGGGCAGGGGTTGATGGCGGGGATTAATGCCGCGCAGAAGATTCTGGGTCGGGAATTGGTGCAACTGGGGCGCAGCGAGGCGTATTTGGGGATTATGGTGGACGATCTGGTGACGAAGGGTGCGGACGAGCCTTACCGGATGTTCACGTCGCGGGCGGAGTACCGGTTGAATTTGCGGATGGATAACGCTGATTTGCGGCTTACGCCGATAGCGGAGCGGCTTGGGCTGGCTTCTAAGGAGCGTTTGGAGGTATTTCATCGGCGGCGAGTGCAGACAGAGGCGTTGGTGAAGGCATTTGGTACGGGGGTGAAGGCGGCGTGGTTGCGGCGGCCGGAATCGAAGATTGGGGAGTTGAAAGAGTGGGTTGAGGGTGTTTTGGGGGGTCCGGCGGAGCGTGGGGTGTTGATGACGGTGGAAACTGAGGTAAAGTACGCCGGGTATGTGGACCAGCAACGGCGTCAGGTGGAGCGATTGCAGGGGTCGAGCGAGCGGGTGTTGCCGGTGGGTCTGGATTTTGGGGTAATTCCGGGGATTTCGCGGGAAGTTGGGGAGAAGTTGAAGGCGGTGGGGCCGGTGACGTTGGGCCAGGCGGCGCGGATTCCGGGGGTAACGCCTGCGGCGGTGGCGATTCTGGATATGTACGTGAGCCTGAGTGTTTCACGTGAAACACGGGGGGGGCTTGAGAGGAGTGTTTCACGTGAAACACGTGGGCTGGTTTGAGGTGAGTCTTTCACGTGAAACAGGGTTTAGGGTCTCGGTTGGGCGATATCTGTTTCACGTGAAACAGATGGAGTTCTTCCGTGAGCGCCAGGAAGCGGCAGAGTTGTAGAATGGAGCAGCCAGAGCTTACAGCCCTGGAGCATGTTGCCAGTAGATCAAACGCCAGCACACCAAATGCCAGAAAATCAGTCGACGACGTTACGGACGAAAACAGGCCAGGACTATTTGTGACCACAACAATAGCAATTACGAATCAAAAGGGCGGGGTAGGGAAAACCACTACCGCCATCAACCTTGCGGCTTCGCTTGCCGCAAACGATGTAAAGGTGCTGCTGATCGATTCAGATCCGCAGGGAAACTCCACCAGCGGCTTTGGTTTGCAGAAAACCCCGGGACTCCTGACTACATACGACGTTCTGGTGAACCGATTACCCGTGAGCAGTGCGATTCAGCCCTCCGGAATGGACGGTTTGGACATTATTCCAGCCGACAAGAACCTGATTGGTGCAAATTTTGAGTTAGTGAACATTCCGGACAGGGAGATCATCCTGCGGACGCAACTTGATGAGGTTCGTGCGAACTACCAGTTCATCCTGATTGATTGCCCGCCGGCACTGGATTTGCTGACATTAAACGCTCTGATGGCTGCCGATTCGGTCCTTGTGCCGATTCAGTGCGAGTTTTTCGCGCTGGAAGGGGTATCTGAGTTGATGGATACGATCGACAGGGTGCGGGAATCCTTTGATCATCCGATCCGGACAGAGGGGATTCTGTTGACCATGTTTGATGACCGGACGAATCTGACGCGGCAAGTGGCGGCAGATCTGCGGGAATTCTTCCAGGAAGACGTGTTGAAGACAGTGATTCCCCGAAATATACG
Source organism: uncultured Acidobacteriia bacterium (assembly GCA_903929755.1). Taxonomy (GTDB): domain Bacteria; phylum Acidobacteriota; class Terriglobia; order Bryobacterales; family Bryobacteraceae; genus BOG-234. Next base: position 13,032 of record CAIYVZ010000152.1, on the reverse strand, counting down.
CCTTGCCGAGGCTCCGAGCCACGGAAAACCCGTTCTTTTGTACGATCCCGCCTCGCGCGGCTCCGAATCATACATCCAGTTAGCTAAAGAGATTCTTTCCAATGAACAAAAACGACGGGCGCAAGGCGCTCGGTAAAGGTCTTCACTCCTTACTGCCGCCGCGGCCACAGGCGGCAGCACTGGCAGCAGCAGCGGCACAGGCTGCCAAGGTTGAGTCGGGGGAACCAGCGGATGGCAGGGTTAGTCTTGTCCCGATAACCTCAGTTGAAGCGAATCCAAACCAGCCCCGGCGAGAATTTGACCCGGTGGCACTGGCGGAGTTAGCGCAATCGATTGAGCGGGATGGCATTATCCAGCCGATTGTGGTGCGGAGAGCGGGCCCCCAGCGCTACCAGATCATTGCCGGTGAGCGACGCTGGAGAGCAGCCAGCGCTGCCGGACTGAGCGAAATCCCGGTAATTCTGCGAACGGCTGACGACCAGAAGGTTCTGGAGTTGGCGATTGTCGAGAATATCCAGCGTGAAGATCTGAATCCGGTGGAACTGGCGCAAGCCTTCCAGCGCATGATGACAGAACTGGATCTGACGCACGAAGAGATTGGCGAGAAGACCGGGAAAGACCGGGCGACGATTGCTAACACTATTCGTTTGTTGCACTTACCGACAGATATTCAGGATCTGGTGACGGCGCGAAAGCTAACGCAGGGACACGCCAGAGCTCTGCTGAAGCTTCCGGACGAGGCGACGCAGAGGGAAGTTGCGGACAAAGCTATTAAAGAAGGATGGTCGGTCCGCCAGATAGAGGAGTTCACCAAGCCAGCGGGACCGGCAAAGGCAAAAGCGAAGGTCCAGACCCAGGGGCAGGATCCCAACGTGAAAGCCGCGATTCTGGAACTGGAGCAGGCCTTGGGAACGCGCGTGCGAATTGTGGGGAAAGGGAAAGACAAGGGTCACATCGAGATTGAGTATTACTCGCCGACGGACCTGGATCGTATTTACGAACTAATCGTTTCCAACAGTTAACAGCCTGCGGGGTCAGGCCATCATTTTGAGGATCTCGGCGATTTGGCGCCGGATCTCGGGCAGGGGGTCGTCGGAACCGAAGAGCGACTCCTGTTTTACTTTTTTAGGCGCGGGCTTGGCGATGGATTTTGTTGCCTTGTCCGCCAGAGCCTTGCGTGCCCCTTCCATGGTGAACTTCTGATCGTAGAGCAGTTGTTTGATCTGGAGAAGGAGTTCCACGTCTTTGCGGCGGAACATACGCTGGCCGGTTGAGCTCTTTTTGGGGGAGAGACCCTTGAACTCCGATTCCCAATAGCGGAGGACGTAGGCTTCCACGCCTACCAACTGACTGACCTCGCCAATCTTGAAGAACAGCTTATCGGGGATCGGGGCTGGTGGGAACTCGTTGCCGCCCAATACCGGGCCGTCATTCGTGGGAACCATTACTCTCTTTATCATCCAATATGACAATGGATGCAACCGGGCAGCGTGACAATGGATGCGATCGGGCAGCAGGGGAACAGGCCCGTTATAATTATGCCCGAAACCCGTGTCGACTCCCAACAGACCCCAACCGAAGCCGCAGGGCCCCGCCTACGGCCGCCCGACGGACCGCAATTTCGAGCTTAAGTCACTGATTCATAAGAAGTTACTTGGTGTTTTGAACCTGGAGCGAGTTTCCTCCCTGCCGAAGGAAAGGCTTCGGGCGGAAATCGGGCGCGTGGTGGAGCGACTGCTGGAAGAAGAGCGGGTTCCGATGACAGCCGCGGAACAGAACCGAATTATCGAAGAGGTTCTGGACGAAGTGCTGGGCCTGGGGCCGCTGGAACCCTTGCTGAAGGAGCCCTCGATCTCGGACATTCTTGTGAATCGTTTTGACAAGGTGTACATAGAACGGGGGGGGAAGCTCTCGGAGGTTCCGGTTCGTTTTCGGGACAACGCCCATCTTCTTCACATAATCGAGAAGATTGTGTCGCAGGTTGGAAGGCGCATTGATGAAGCGCAACCAATTGTGGATGCCCGGCTGCTGGACGGTTCCCGTGTAAACGCCATAATCCCGCCGCTGGCGCTGGACGGCCCGTCGCTGAGTATCCGGCGCTTCGGGCGTCACGTGATCACGCAGGAAGAAATGATCCAGTACCAGACGATCATGCCTGGAATGCTGAAGTTTCTGGCGGCGTGTGTCCAGGCGAAATCGACCATATTGATTTCCGGGGGGACCGGGTCGGGAAAAACGACGACGCTGAACGCCCTGTCCCGCTTCATCCCCGAGGAAGAGCGGATTGTGACGATTGAGGACACTGCGGAATTGCAGCTGCAGCAACGCCACGTGGTGAAGTTTGAGACGCGGCCACCCAATCTGAACAAAGAAGGCGGCATCAATCAGCGTCAACTGTTGAGAACGGCCTTACGGATGCGTCCTGACCGCATTATAGTGGGCGAATGCCGCGGTGCGGAGGCTCTGGACATGCTGCAGGCTATGAACACGGGGGTGGAGGGCTCTATGAGCACGGTACACGCCAATACGCCGAAGGACGCGTTTTCGCGGCTGGAAACGATGGTGATGATGGCGGACATTGAGATACCGGCGCGCGTGATTCTGCAGCAACTGGCGTCGGCGATCAAGCTGGTGGTGCAGGTGGCTCGTCTGCAGGATGGCTCGCGGCGAATTACGAGCATTGCCGAGGTGCTGGGCGCGCATGACGACCAGGTGGAAATTCAGGAGATATTCACCTTTGAGCGGAGCGGTGTGAATGCGCAGGGCAAGGTTCAGGGCCGGTTTAAGGGGACCGGGATCCGGCCGAAGATTCTGGAGCGCCTGCGCGTGAGCGGCATCAACCTGCCGGACTCTCTGTTCACGGAAAGTCTGGCGGTAAACCAGTAGGCTCCAGGAGAAAGAAAACAGAGCCTGCCGGGTTGAGTATTTGTTCAGACGCAGAGCTCCGAACAAGAATACTTACAAGCAAAACGCAAGAAACAAGGACTCTACCCCTTGCGTTCTGGCCGGGCATCAGGTATTCTCAGTTCGTTTAGGGGAGTGAACCAGATGATTATCGGAATCTATCTAACGGTATTAGCCTTTATCTTGCTCGGAATGGCCGGGATTTTATTTGTTGCGAGAATGCGGCAAATCCGGACGACGGAGAGCCTGCGAAGTGCGAGCCAGGTGGATATCTCCCGGTATGAACCGATGCAGCGGCTCCTGTCTGCGGAAGACATGGCACTGGTTGCCGGAGACAAGACGCTCGAACGAGTCCTGCGCGTTCAACGCTCACGAATAATGCGGGGCTACCTCCGTTGCATGACCAAAGACTTTGCGTCGCTGCATGCGGCGGTTCGTCAGATGATGGTTGATTCGGAAGAAGACCGCTCGGATCTTGCCGTACTGTTGCTTCGCAGCAAGTACAACTTTGCCTACTCGTTGTGCCGGATTGAAATGAGCTTGTGGTTGTACCGGGCGGGTATTGGCGCGGTAGATTTGTCGGGGTTGATGGCGCAGGTACAGGCGTTTGGGCAACTTGCACAGGCTCCGTCGGCAGCCGCGGCCTAAGAACGGCCAGGCCAGCGTTCCTCCTGGATGCACTGCGCGACGCCGCTGCGGTAGTCCGGATAAGTCAGAACAGCTCCTAACTTGTTGATAATACGAGAGCCGTCTACGCGACGTCCGGTGGAGATTGTTCCACTAATATCCACATCTGCCGGGTCGAGCTCCAAATACTGCACGCACCAGTGCAGAAGTGCCTCAGTAGAACACGGTTCCTGATCGGCCACGGGGAACGCGCCACAAAGCGCGGAATCGAGGCCCAGGGCCACCAGGCGTGACAAATCCTCGACGTGGATCCGACTGACGAGAGCGGAAGGTCCGCGACGCTGGTTTAATGCGGGTTCCTGGCGGGATGCCAACCTGCGATGAGCTCCGCGGCCAGGGCCATAAATAGCCGCTGCCCGAAGAATCAGCGACTCCCAGGGGCCACCGGCGAGCCACTGTTCCTCCTGAAAACGTCTGACGGCTGGCACTCCGGCGGGAATGGCGGGACTTTCGGCATCTACTACCGAGAGGTCGCCGTAAACGCTGGTCGCCGAGACATAGACGACTCGGCGGGGGGCAAGGGCGAGAAGGAAATTGTGCAGGAGGGTCTGTGCCGGCTCATCCACCGGAGGAATGGTGTGGGCGACGACGGCGCCGGCAGGAAACGCGGAGGCATTGAACCCGGAGATTAATAAACCCTGGTCGAATAAAGCAGAGAACCGTTCGGCATTGCGCGTGGCAGCGAATACGGACCGACCGTCAGCCAGGAGGCGACGGGCTAAGCGGGTAGCGGTAAACCCCAGGCCGAGCAGAATAATGGGGGATTCACGCATGGGGGGAGAGGATGAGAGCGTTCTCCATTTGACGGACGATGCCATCGGGTTCCGCGATTCCGAGGTCGACGATACGGGCGGCGCGCTCCGGGGTATCGGAAACGGCGTAGATGCGGAACTCATCGGCATTGCCGGAAGGTCGGAAATGGGTTACATCGCCATTTGAAAAGATGATCCGCACACCGTCGGTGTAATCGAGCCGCAAAATGGTGGAAAAGCCACCGGAGGGGGTAAAAAACTCGGGCAGGCGAAGCACGCCGGACGGATCACTGAGCAACTCCACGATCCTGCGGCCATTCGCGCGGGGGAACTTGCGAACCAGGCCAGCGCAACTGTAGCGTGGCGGTAATTCAGCGAACAATTGGGCAAGCGACAGCCCGCGTTCGTGGGCGGCAACCAAGACGGCAATCACGGGCAGGAAGGCGTCGCGGGTTGGGAGGGCAGGGAGCGTGGACTGGCGCTTCACGATATCCGAGCCGAGAAGGAAACCGCCATTGGCTTCCCACCCGCAGACGGCATGGTGGCCACGGGCACGAGCGGCAGCCATCCCGCTGACAACAAAGGGGGAACCGATCTTTGTTTTGGGTTCGAGGAACTGCGCCAACGGCCCGCGATCAATGGAATCGTTGCAAGTAATGGGTACGACGACGGCATCGGCGCCCAAATAACCGGCAACGACCATGCCGACGAGATCTCCGCCGAAGAAGACGACCCGCCCATTTTGGAGACCGAGAATCAGGGGACGGTCACTATCGCCATCGGTGGAGACAACGGCCCAGAGTGGACCGGAGAGGAGGGCTGCGTTCTCAGCGACCGTCTGGATGGCGGAAAGTTCCGCGGCGTTAATCGCCTCCGTGTCGATGGCGACGAAGGTGTCGCTGCGGCCACCGGCAACGACCTCTGCGCCGAGACGGGTGAGGACTTCCACGAGAAGATCACGACCGACGGCTGAGTGCTGATAGACGAGGATTCTGCGGCCGGAGAGGGAAGACGCGCCAAAAAACGAGGTATAACGCTGGATGTATTCCTCGCGGGCTTCCAGGCGGAAGGGCAGCATGGGGGTGGGGCCAACGCGGAGGGAGCCATCGGGGGCGAACAGGGAGCTGGCCGCCAGGGAACCGTAGAGCCGGGCTCTCACCTGCTGGACCGCCAGATTGATGGGCGCTTCGAAGTCCTTGAGCAATTCGCCGACGGAAGTATTCAGCTTGTAGCCGTTGAGGTCAAAGGGGATGTGGCTCCCGGTGATCATGATGCTGGCGCGACCGCGTCGCCAGGCATAAGCGGCGAGGGCGGGAGTGGGGAGGGCCCCCAGATTCACGGGGGACATGCCGGCGTCGAGAATGGCACGCGCGGCAGCCTGGCAAAGCTCCCCGCGGCTGTTAGCTGATGGGTCAAAGGCGGTGGAACTGGGGCGGAGGTCGTGGGCGAAAAAGATCTGGTCACCCGGGGCTATTCCCCCTTGTTCGCGGGGCAGGGACTGCAGGAATTCAAGCTCTGCGGTGACATTGATGTAGATCTCAAGCTGGGTGAGATCTACGACACGCCCGCGACGCCCGCTGGTCCCAAAAGCAAGGGGTACGGGCTGGTAGTTGAGGCTGGAGAATAAATCAGACAATACGACACGAGTATAGCGGGCGAGGACGCCGATAACAGGTGTTCTAATGATTTGGAAACTCGCCCGGGCGAAGTTTCCCCTAAGCTCAAGCCCGCCTCCGAAACGGTGTCGCCTGAGCCCATATTTGAAACCATTATCGCCTGTATCGGGGGGTATCACAAGATCAGCAGTACTGGAACCTGCGTCACACGGCTAACATAAGAATGTGCGTATTGACGCTCACCAACACTACTGGGATATCGACCGCTTCACCTACCCGTGGATGCCGCCGGGGGAATCGGTACTTCGGCGTAATTATCTGCCGAAAGATCTGGAGCCGATGCTGGAGGCGAGCCGTTTTGACGGGTCGGTTGTGGTGCAGGCGAATACGATCCTGGAGGAGACGTGGTGGCTGCTGGAGTTAGCGGCGAGAACCCCGTCGATCCGGGGTGTTGTCGGCTGGGTGGATTTGACGGCCGCGGACGTGGGCCAGGTGCTGGACGAGTGTGGACGGCACGGGAAATTCTGCGGGGTCCGGCACATCGTCCACGATGAACCGGACGTACGCTGGCTGCTTCGGGAGGACGTTTTAGAGGGGCTTCGGGAACTGGCGCGCCGGGGGATTCCGTACGACCTCCTTTTGCGGCCGCCGCATCTGGCGCTCCTCCCGGAACTGGCTGATCGGGTGCCGGGGCTCAGGATGGTGATTGACCACATTGCCAAGCCGCTGATTGCAGAGAAGGGGATGGAACCGTGGGCTCGAGACATGGAGATTGCGTCCCAAATACCAGGTATGCACTGCAAGGTTTCGGGGATGGTAACGGAAGCGAGGCACGACGGGTGGACGGCAGACGATTTGCGGCCTTACGTGCAACACGTGTTGGGCCTGTTTCCGGTGGACCGGCTTATGTTTGGCAGTGACTGGCCGGTTTGTAAGCTGGCCGCGAGCTGGAAGGAAGTACTGGCGGCATTCACGCAGGCGTGCGGGCCAGTTCCGCAGCCCCTGCGGGAGAAGTTGCTGGGCGAAACAGCTGTGCAGTTCTACGGGTTGAAATGATGACTGACCGCAGAAGTGAGAACATCCAGCGACTGGGGCGAGAAACCTGGGATGTCCTGATAGTTGGCGGGGGTGTTAACGGGGCTGGCGTGGCGCGGGATCTGGCGATGCGCTCGCGGCATATTCCGGGCGGACTTCGGATCGCGCTGGTTGAGAAGCGATATTTCTCCTCAGGCACCAGTGGCAGGAACTCGCAACTGATTCACGGGGGCCTTCGGTACCTGAAATACGGGGATTTCGGGCTGGTTCGGGAGGCCTTGGAGGAGCGGGCGACGCTGTTGCGGATTGCGCCGGGGCTGGTGAAGCCTCTGGAATTCCTGATCCCCTGTTATGGCAGGTTCGACAAGCTGTTTTACGGGGCGGGGCTGACGCTTTACGACGCTTTGGCCGGGGCGCAGGGAATTGCGGCCCATCGGGCGATCAGCCATGACGACGCTGTGCGGCTGGAACCGGGGCTGGATTCGGCGGGGCTTCGGGGCGGCATCCTGTTTCACGATGGGGCGGTGCATTCGGCGCGTTTGGTGCTGGAGAATATTCTGGACGCGGAGGCCCGCGGGGCTTGCGTGGCGAATTACGTGTCCGTGCACCAGACGGATTCGAGGCTTACGGGGCGAGATGAGCTGAGCGGGGCTGAGTTTGAGGTTCGGGCACGGAGGGTGATTGATGCGAGCGGAGCCTGGTCCCAGGCGGCTCCCTTGCGGCTGGTTCGGGGCTCGCATCTGATTTTTCCCAGGATCCAGGCTGGATCGCAGGCGATTGCGCATTTTGATGAAGCGGGGCGAATCGTGTTCCTGATTCCGTGGGGCGAGAACGACGATCTGACGCTGGTTGGCACCACCGATGTGGACCACCAGACGGGGGTTGACAACGTGGCAATTTCGGCCAGTGAGACGGAGTACCTGCGGGGCATTGTGAAGCGGCTCTATCCCTCGTATAGTGAAGAGCCGATTACCAGTTACAGTTCCCTCCGGCCGCTGATTGTTCAGTCGGGGCGGTCGGCTACGGCTACCAGCCGGGAACACAAGATTTGGCAGAGTTCGGATGGTGTTCTGCATATTGCCGGGGGAAAGTACACAACGTACCGCTCCATGAGTGAAGAGGCGGTGGAGGCTTTGCTGCCGGATCTGGCACCGGGGCGGCAAATTGGGTGTGAGACGGCGACTACGCCGTTGGTGCCGGCGGTAATTCCGCGGGGGACGGAGGCGCGTATCCGGATGGCCGTGGAGCGGGAACATGCGCGGGCACTTCGGGATGTTCTGTACACATCCACGTACTGGGGCCATGAACGGCGGCTGGAACGAGGGTGGGTTGCGCCGATCGCGGGGCAAATGGGCGAGATGCTGGGTTGGGATGCGGCTCGAATTGAAGCTGAATTGCGAAGTCTGGGGATCTGAGACACATTCTGGGAGAGGCTGAAGCAAAATGGGCGCGAGCGGAGCGCTTCCCCGGAATTCTGCGCTCCAGAAAATTTCAACACGATTTGGGCCAGGGGGTACCCCCTGAGCCTGTGCCACGAGCCCGCCCAGGCTGTTTCGGACGACTTAGGGGAACCTCGCGGTATACTTAAAGTTTTGGTTTCGACAAGTTTCGTTTGTATCAGGAGCGTTTTCTCTAATGTTTAACCTTTTCCGTAGCCGCGACAAATCTGTTCGCATCCTTTTGGGCGTCCTTTTGGGCCTTGTTGCCCTCTCGATGATCACGTACCTGGTCCCCAGCGGACCGGGGAACGACACCAATGTCGATCCGTCGGTAGTCGCCACAGTTGGCTCGGAATCGGTGACGGCACAGGAAGTGAGCAAGACGATCACGAGCATGACGCGGAACCGCCAGTTGCCGCCGGAACTGCTCTCCATTTATGTACCCCAGATTATTCAGCAGATGATTAACGAGCGCGCCATGGCGTACGAAGCCGGGCGGCTGGGGCTGAAGGTCTCGGCGGACGAAACGCAGAACGCGATTATTGACAGCCTGCCGCCTCAGTTGGTGAAGGATGGCAAGGTGGATGGCACGACGCTGGCTGGACTTCTGCAGCAGCAGGGCATGACGCTGGCGGATTTGCAGAACCAGACTTCGCGTCAGGTGCTGATCAGCAAGCTGGAGCAGATTGTTGCCCAGGGTGTGGTGATTTCGCCGAAGGACGTGGAAGCCGAGTACAAGAAGAAGAACGACAAGATTAAGGTTGACTACGTTGTGTTGCAGCCCATCCGGTTCCAGCAACAGGCGGAGCCGACCGAGACCGAGCTGAGGGCTTACTACGAAGCGCACAAGGCGGAATTCAGGGTTGGGGAAAAGAAGAGCTACGCGATTATCGTGCTGGATCCGACGAAGCTGGCTTCGAGCATGCCGACAGATGCGCAGCTGCAGGCTGAGTACACGGCGCGGCGCAACGATTTTCAGACCCCGGAACGGGTACGGGCCCGCCACATTCTGGTGAAGTCCGATGCGACCAACGACGCGAAGATGAAGACAAAGGCTGAAGGCATTCTGAAGCAGCTGCAGGGTGGCGACTTCGCGGCGCTGGCGAAAGCGAATTCTGACGATCCGGGCAGCAAGGAACAGGGCGGCGAACTGGGATTCCTGGTTCGTGGCCAGACGGTTCCGGAATTCGACAAGGCGGCGTTCAGCCTGAACGTTGGCCAGACGAGTGGTCTGATCAAGACGACCTACGGCTACCACATTATTCAGGTGGAACAGCATGAACAGGCTCGGCTGCAGCCGATCGAAGAAGTGAAGGCCCAGCTGATGGTGGATTACCAGAAGCGTCTGGCTGGTCAGCAGATGCAGAGTCTGGCCGACAAAGCGGTAGCGGAACTGCGCAAAGATCCGACGCATCCGGAAAAGGCAGCTGCGGCTGTTGGCATGCAGGTGCTGAAGGCGGAGAATCTTCAGGCTGGCGAGCCGGTCCCTGGCGTGGGAGCCTCGAAGGAATTCAATGATGCCGTTGCGTCGCTCCGCAAGGGTGAAGTGACTGCCGGCCCGGTTGCGCTGCCGAATGGCCAGGCTGTTTTGGCTGCGGTGACTGATGTGCAGGCTCCGCGTTCGTCCACCTATGAAGAAGCGAAGGCGGAAGCCAAGACCAAGGCGACCGACGAAAAGCTGAAGAAGATTCTGGAAGACAAGGGCAAAGAGCTGGTGGCGAAGACCCAGGCGATGGGCGGCGATCTGCTGAAGGCTGCGAAAGCTTTGAACCTTGAGGGGAAGACGTCAAACGACGTGGACCGTCAGGGCGCGATCGAATCGGTTGGCACGGCGTCCACTTTGTCCGACGCCTGGCTGAAGCCGGAAGGAACTGTGCTTGGTCCCCTGAGTTTGGCGGGGGGAAAAGTTGTGGCGAAAGTTGTGGCCAAGACGCCGGCAAATATGGCGGAACTGGCCATGCAGGCCGAGACGATCAAGGGTGAACTCCGGCAGACGCGGGCCCGTGAACGTGCCCAGCTGTTCCAGGACGGTTTGAAGGATCGGCTCAAGGCTGATGGCAAGCTGAAAATCCACGACGATGTGATGAAGCGCATCCTGGCCAACTACCAGCGCAGCTAGGCGCCGCCAACCCGACCCGGCGCGCCCATGCACGAAATTCTGGATTTTCTCAAGTCGCTCTATAACGCTGAGCGGCTGTTGGGGATGGTGCGGACGCTGCTCTCCAGTCCGCTGGGTGTGCTTGGTCTTTGTGCCATCGTGTTTGCGGAGACGGGACTTCTGGTTGGGTTTTTCCTGCCGGGGGATTCGCTGTTGTTCAGTATTGGGGTGGCGTCGGGCGCGGCGGCGTTAAATGTTTATGAGCTGGGCGGGGTCCTGATGCTGGCGGCGATCCTTGGCGATAACATTGGATATTTTTTGGGGCGGCAGGCAGGACCCCGGATTTTTCGCCGACCGAAGTCGAAATTCTTCCACCCGGATCATCTGAAGCGGACCGAGGCTTTTTACGAGAAGTACGGTCCTCGGGCGATCGTGTATGCCCGATTTATCCCGATCATCCGAACCTGCACTCCATTCATAGCGGGCGTGGCGCGGATGAACTACGGACGGTTTCTTTTCTACAGCCTGTTCGGGGGGATTTTCTGGATCGCATTCATGACGACGCTGGGGTACCAACTGGGCCAGGTGGAGTTTATCCGGCGGCATTTTGAGAAGGTCGTGTTCACGATCATCCTTGTGTCGGTGGTTCCGGTGCTTCTGGAAGCGCGCAAAGTCCGCCGGTAAGGCGATACAACAGGCTGATTGGCACCAGCTCCGGCTTTCCGGGCTCCAGAGGCCAGGTCAACTCCATGCTGAGACTGCGTGCCACGCGTCGCCAGCGAACCCTAGCACACAACGTTAGTTAACGCTCGTACTATACCTATAAACTGTACCAATAGTACAAGAATCATCTAAGAACTATACTTTTACGAACAATTTTGGCCTATGCTCAAGGCTGAAGGTCTGTAAGTTGGTGTTTGCGGTGGAAGCGCGCCGGACACCTGCTGGGACTTAGATCAAAATTGTTCGTGGAGAATTCTTTAGTGATGGATGATAGCTTGAAAACCAGTCCGCGGGCCGCTCGGCGATGGTTGACCGTGCTGCTCGCCCTTGGCGTGACGGGGAGCGCCGCGTTCGGCCAGACTACTGTCGCGGCGGGAACTTTACCCTGGCAGGTGGCGGTGAACCCGGTGACGAACAAGATCTACGTCACGAATTACACCAGCGGCACCGTGACGGTGATCGACGGCGCCACCAACATCCCCACTACCGTCACGGCGGGAGCTGCCGCCTATGGGTTGGCGGTGAACCCGGTGACGAACAAAATCTACGTCGCTAATACCGGCAGCACCGCAACCGGGGAGGCGGGCAGCGTGACGGTGATCGACGGCGCCACCAACATCGCCACTAAGCTCGCAACGGGATTCAGCCCCTATAAGGTGGCGGTGAACCCGGTGACGAATAAGATCTACGTCACGAATTTCGCCAACAAAACCGTGATGGTGATCGACGGCGTCAGCGACACCGTTGTTGCGACCGTCCCGACGGGAACCATCCCCTATGCGGTGGCAGTGAACCCGGTGACGAACAAGATCTACGTCGCTAATAACACCAGCGGCGACGTGACGGTGATCGACGGCGCCACCAACACTGTTGATGCAACTGTCACGGCAGGAAGCAAACCCTATGCGGTGGCAGTGAACCCGGTAACGAACAAGATCTACGTCGCTAATAACACCAGCGCCTGGGTGACGGTGATTGACGGCACCAACAACACTACAACGAACGTCGCGGCGGGAACCACTTCTTATGCGGTGGTGGTGAACCCGGTAACGAACAAGGTCTACGTCAGTAATTTTGGCAGCAACAACGTGACGGTGATCGACGGCAGCAACAACCTGCCCACTAATGTCTCAACGGGCCTCAATTCCAATCCCCGTGGGGTGACGGTAAACCCAGTGACGAACCAGATCTACGTCGCTAATGCCGGCAGCAACAACGTGACGGTGATCGACGGCTCCGACAACACCACCACCTTCGTCGCGGCGGGAACCCATCCCTGGAGGGTGGCGGCGAACCCGGTGACGAACAAGATCTACGTCACGAATGGCGACGGCGCCAACGTGACGGTGCTGGACGGTGCCACCAACACAAAAGCTACCGTAACGGCGGGAACCAATCCCCGTGCGGTGGCGGTGAACCCGGTGACGCACAAGATCTACGTCGCGAATTACACCAGCGGCGACGTGACAGTGATCGACGGCACCACCAACGCCTTCGTTAAGACCGTCGCGGCGAAAAACGGCCCCTATGCGGTGGCGGTGAACCCGGTGACGAACCGGGTCTATGTCACGAATAGAAACAATGGCAACGTGACGGTGATCAACGGCGACGACGACACCGTTGATGGGACCGTTGTGACGGCAAACAACCCCTCTGGGGTGGCGGTGAACCCGGTGACGAATAAGATCTACGTCGCGAATCAGGGCAGCGGAAATGTGACGGTGATCGACGGCGCCACGAAGACCGTTGATGCGACCGTGACGGCTGGAACTAACCCC
>CAIYVZ010000151.1 GCA_903929755.1 uncultured Acidobacteriia bacterium | reverse complement strand
TGGCCGTTCGAAGCACCCAACTATCCAGCTTGCCAGGTCTTGTTCCAAAGCGCCAGGTCTAAAGTGAAGATTCTTAAAGATTTCTTCGAGTACCCTTTCGACGTGCCGGAAACCTTCAAGTAGGGGGCTGAACTGTTACAGTAAATTGCCCCACCATCGCTTCCAGCGACGCGCCTTGCAGCGCCTTGTCCGTGGTTTACACGGACGCGGGTGTCGTCGAACAATACCGTATCTATCGGCGAAATCCGGATCTGGTCCTCGTCGATACAACGGTAATCGCAAAAAGTCCGGCCAGGTTCCTGACAGCCGGCATGGGCGATGCTCTCGCCACATGGTTTGAAGCGAAGGTCTGCGCGGAAGGCGGCGTTCGGAACATGCGCGGCGGAGCCTCAACGAGATCAGCTTTGGCGCTGGCCGAACTCTGCTACAAAACCCTGCTCGCGGATGGCGTGGCGGCACTGGAAAGTCTGCGCCATCAGGAGGCAACGCCAGCCCTGGAACGACTGGTGGAAGCGAACACCCTGCTGTCCGGTCTCGGCTTCGAATCTTCCGGCCTCGCCGCCGCCCACGCCGTTCACAACGGGCTCACCACCGCCGCCGGCACCCATGATTACATGCACGGCGAGAAGGTTGCATTTGGTGTCATCACCCAGCTCATGCTGGAAGATCAGCCTCGCACCATCGTGGAAGAAGTCCTCGCATTCTCGAAAAGCGTCGGCTTGCCCGTAACCTTCGCCGGTGTCGGCCTGGGTGCCACCCCGGATGCTGACACTCTCCGCAGAATCGCCGAACGAGCCACCGCGCCGGGTGAAACTATGCACAACGAGCCCTTCCCCGTCACGCCGCAACTGGTGGAACAAGCGATGCGCGCCGCAAATGACGCGGGCATGCTTTGGGAACGTAATAATGGCTAAGCGCTTCTGCGTCTTTTGCGGTTCCAGCCCCGGCAGCAAACCCGCCTACATCGCAAATGCGCAGGCCATGGCACAAGCCCTGGTCGCCAACGGAATTTCCATCGTCTACGGCGGAGGCCGAACCGGTCTCATGGGTGCCCTTGCCGACGCCGCGCTCGCCGCCGGAGGCGAAGTCATCGGCGTGATCCCGCACGCCCTGGTCGAAAAGGAAGTCGCGCATCACGGTCTCTCCAGCCTTCGCGTAGTCGGGTCCATGCACCAACGCAAAGCCCAAATGGCCGAACTCGCCGATGGCTTTATCGCCATGCCTGGAGGCTACGGCACCTTCGAGGAATTCTGCGAAATCCTCACCTGGAAACAACTCGGCCTGGTGACGAAACCCTTCGGGCTGCTAAACGTGGAAGGTTACTACGATTCCCTGCTGTCATTGTTCGATCACGCCGTAGCCGAGCGCTTCGTCAAGCCCGTCCACCGTGACTTCGTTATCGCTGACACGGACCCGGGATCGCTGATCCAACGCATGTTGCAATACGCAGCGCCGCCAGAAGACAAGTGGATCACCGCACGCGAGACCTAAGTAGTCTCCACTCGGACGCGAACCGACCCGAAGTAAAGTTCATCGCCCGCGCGTAACCCCACACCCCGACTGGCATGCGCCGGAACTTCGATCCGCACGCCGTCGCGAAACACCGCAGTCCCCATGGAACTGCCATCGTCAAACACGCGCCACTCCCCCTCGGTCGGATTGCACCGCAGCGTCGCATGAGCGCGAGAGACCGTAGAATTCAGCTCCGGATTCAGATCCTCGGGGAAACAAAGCTGGTTGCGCCGCACAATGCGCCCCATCGTGTCGATAACGTCTTTACTGCGCCCCACGTTCACCACATTGCCTTGCAACAGCAGATCCCCACCAGCCGCCACGCCCTCCAGTACCGCAAGCCGCAGCGGTGCCATAGGCGCAGGTTCCAGCTTCGGCGCTGCCCCGCCCTTCTCAAAAAGCAACCGCATCTCAACAGCCGCATCCGCCGGATACTCAACTTGCAGAATCAGTTGCTCCGGCGTAGAGATCCGTTCTTCCAGCAACCCCGCGCGAATATCTTCCCGCATCTGTATGGGTTCAAAAAGAGCCTCCAGCACCGCCCGGCGCTCGTCGGAATCGGCGTGCAACTCAATCCGGATACGATTGAACGGCAACACCCGGTCCCCGCGTGACCCCACCGTAGCCCGCGCCGCAACCTGATTCAGCGCGTCACGGTATAGTTCAATCGCCTCACGCCCGCCCTCCTGCTGCGACGCAAAAATGCCGCGCAAACGGTCGTCCAGGACCTTCTCCAGCTTTTTCAAGATGCTCATTGGATTAGTTTCAGTTGTTTCGCTGCCGCCACCAGATCCCCCGCCAGGGGAGCCGCCGACGTACCACCATAATGCCCGTTTTCGGCCAGAACTGCGAAGGCAATTCGTTTCGTGCCAACGGGTGCGGCCTCCGCATAAGGAGCAAAGCCAATAAACCAGCCGTGTGAAGGAGCATTGGCCAGTTCGGCCGTGCCCGTTTTGCCGGCGATGGGCGGATCAATCCCGGCCAGCTTCTTCCCGGTCCCGCTCGTCACCACGCCACGCATATCGCGCCCCAGTGCCGCCGCCAGCTTCGCGTCCAGCAGAACCACCGGCGCGGCATTGCGCGCATTGTTCTCATCCAGAACCCACCGGCCCATCGGCAGCCTCCCGCCGCCCGCCACCGCCGCCGCCACCCGAGCCATCTGGAACGGCGTCACCACCACCTGCCCCTGGCCATAGGAAATCTGCGGCAACTGCGGTTTCAGATTCGCCACCGTCATCGGATTCGCCACCGAAATCCCCAGCAGCTTCGAAGTTTCCAGCAGTGCCGCTGCCCCCACTTTCAGCGCGCCCAACTGCGCGAAGTAAGCATTGCAGGAAACCACAATCGCCCGGTGCATGTCGAGTGAACCGTGCGGCGTTTTATCCTCCGCGTCATCCCGGATCGGGCGCTTCGAATTGCCAATAAAATTCCCCGTGCGGCCATCCGGCAAGCGTACGCAATCGAAGTGTTGACTGGCCAGCGCAGGGTCCGCCCGCAACGCCGCAATCGCCGTCACAATCTTGAACGTGGACCCCGGCGGATACAGCCCGTACCGTGCCCTGTCCAGCATCGGCCCAGCCGCTTCACCCACCGCCAGGCGTTCTTCATTCGCTTCCGGAGAAGGCCAGTTGACTGACGCCAGTAAGTCACCCGTCTCCGGGTCCATCGCCACCATGGAACCTTTCGTCAATCCCTGTTCCGCCAGGCGCGTCTTCAGAATCTGCCCCGCGCTCACCTGTAATCCAGCATGAATCGAGAGATGTACATTCCGCTCCCGGTCCATCAGCGCCTTTACCGCCGGATGCTCCGGTTGCCAGCGCCGCCGCAGCAGAGGCAGTAGTTCCCGATAGTCATACTGCACGGAAAGCTGAGGCTTCCCCGCCGCATCCGTCACTTCCATAATCCGCGCCCGGTCGTCATATCCCTGCAACCGCTTCGCGTGATCACGCTCGATCAGAGAACTATTCGGAGCCCCCCAATTTGCACGCGTCCGCAGATCCCCCAGAATATGAAACGTCAGCCCGCCCAGCGGGTAATGGCGGCTGTCCGCGCGATTGCAGGTCTTGTCGATATCGATGCCCAGCCCCGCGTATTCTCGCCGATGCTTTTCCAGTTCATCCCAGGCGCTGGTGGCCAGCGGCAGACCAGTCCGGTCGTAAATACTCCCCCGCTGCAGCGTTCGGGCCGCGGCAATCAGGCGCGGATTGTACACGAACCGCCGCCCCCCGTCAGCTTGCAGAACAAGCGCGCCTTTTCCAGCAAAAGCGTCGGCCTGGGCAATCTGCACCCACCCCGCACGCCCCACCACCAGCAGCAGCGCAGCCGCCAGACCAAACTCAACCCAGCGGAGCCCGCCATGAAACGCCACCGTCCGTTGCTCCCCTTCGCGCACATTCCCAATCGCCAGCAGCACCCCGGCAATGAAGAAATTCGCCAGCATCGCAGTCCGGCCAAAGCTCAGGAACGGCGTCACCACGCCCGACAGCGGGAACAAACCCAGAATCCCCGCCGAAATCAGCAGAACTTCCGCCGCCAGCAGTAACGTCAACCCCAGCGCCAGAAAGAACGTGTAGTCCGTGCGAGCCCGCCGCGCAATCCTGAGCGACAGCCAAACCAGCAGCGCCAGTGCCCCATAAACCAGCACGATGCCCAGAAAACCCCACTCTTCGCCCAGTACCGAGACAATCAGATCCGTGTGACCGGCCGGGATCACATCCGGCTCCCCCAGCCCCAGTCCGGTGCCCACTAGCCCGCCCGAACCAAGCGCCCAAAGCGAATGCACCACCTGGTCGCCGCCGCGCACCGAGTTGCCCCACGGCGAGATCCACATGGCCACACGGTCATGCACCGTATGTGGTACACCCAGAAAATACCCGACGAGAAACCCGCAGAACAGCGCCCCCATCCCCAAAGCGGCCAGTGCGGCGCGGTTTCGGGCGATGCCATACATGGTCAGGAATACCGCCGCGAAAACCAGTGCGGGCCCCAAATCTTTCTGAAGATAGAAGAAAAGCAGCGAAACCAGCACGCCCACCACCACTGGAGCCGCATACTCCAGCCTGGGCAGTTCTACGCCGGGCAGCAGGACCCGTTTCTCCTTCAACTGCCGCAGTAAGGGCCAGCGTTTCGCGAAGTACCCGGCAAGAAAGAACACCAGCAGAATCTTGATGGCCTCAGCCGGCTGCACGGGCCCCAGATTCACCCTCGCATCGCTCGCACCCGGAGCCGTACCGAACAGCATCAGCGCCACCGACAGCACCGCAGCCCCCACCAGCGGCACGAAGCTAAAGCCCGCCGTGGCCGACTCCCAATTCACAAAGCTCGCCGCCAACATCACCAGACAGCCCGCGGCCACCCCCTGCGCATAAGGTACAAAGATCATCAGATCCCGCACCGGATCCCGCAGCGCGAGCATCAGCGTGAAACCAATCCCGGTCAGCAGGAGCAGCAAGGGCAAAAAAACCCAGTGCCCCCCGAATCCGCGCAGACTCCACACCAGATGCGTTAGCAAAAATGCCCCCAGCACGATGCCCGCCCACTTCAAAAACTCGCCGCGGAATTCGGACATCGGCCGCACCTCCACCGCCTGCTTCACTAATGCGAACTCGGCCGGCGTGAACAGCGCCATCGTGTCCCCCGCGCCTTCACCTGCCCGCGTCCGCAACTGCTCCAGACTGCGATTTGCCGCCACCACCGCCCGATTCACACGCAATCGGGCAATCGCCCCCGTGTTCGGCAAATGCCCTTCATGTACCTGCACCAAATCCAGAATCTGCTTCGCCGCAAAAGCGCGGTCCGCCGGACTCCGCAGCACCGTCAGCGCGGGTTCCAGACTGGACGCCGTTCGGGCTTCCGCCAAATTCACCGGCTGCACCGGCCCGGCATCCCGACGCACCCGAGCGGTATAAACCATCCACCATGCGCAGCTAACCAGCATCGCCACCACCAGCAGCCACACCAGTTCCGGGGCGCGCCCCACCCGTAACGGCTTCGCACCACCACCGCTGCGCGGGATGCTGCCACGGCTCTCGGCAGTACTGCGGGTTACAGCCATTGGGGTCCCCTCATCTTATCGGTAAACGCACCGCTGGCCCGAAATGTTCTGATTAAGGATTCCCCGCAGCCTGCTGCGCCAGTTGCGCGGCCGAGAGAGTCTTCTGCGCCTGCTCGCGCTCGCTCGCAACTCGTTCCGAAAGCTCAATACCATCGAAAAACGGCGCAACGGCGTTATACAGACTCTGCGCATGCGCCAGATCCCCGTCCGCCTTCTTCAGCGCGTCTTCCATGCGCCCAATATCGTGCGCTTTCTTCGCAACCGCAAGCCAACGCTCCCCGCGCTTCCGGTAAGCATCGGCCAGAGATTTCTGCTCGCGACGCCCGGGCCGGAAACCATTGCGCTGCGCTTCGTTCAGCTCCCCCTCCGCCTTGTCCAGATCACTATCGTGCAGGTGGATCATCGCCAGGCCAAGATGGGGGTCCGGCGACCTGGACATCCTCTCGCGCGCTGCTTCGAAGCTGGACCGCGCACCTTTTATATCCCCGGCGCGAAGCTTCAAGTGACCCTCAATCAGGTTCGCGCGACCACGAATCGCCGCGTCCTCCGGGGCCAGATTCGCCGCTGCCGAAATGGCGGCCTGGGCACGTTTCCAGTCCTTCACGTAGACCGGCGTACTCTCGCTGGCCTCCCGATAATCCGCAATCACCCGATCCGCTTCCGCCGAATACCGGTCCCGCAGACTCGTCCGCGCCGGATACAACGGCCACGAAAACCAGGAGCCCGCAGCCAGCGTCTTGTACTCGACAGCCCCTGCGTCGGCGGACAACTGGCCGGCTTCAAGCCTCCGCCGCAGGTCGCTCGCCTTACTCCATTGCCGGATTTCCGCCACCGCAAAGCCCGCCGCCAGCACAAATACCACCGCTCCGGCCACCATGCCATTCAGCCGAAAACCGCCCGCCGAGGTAATCGAAGCTACCCCCGGCTCTCGCCCCGGAGGAAGCGGGGGCTCCGACAGGTTCGTCCGCCGGGTAGCATCGTCAACCGCAGGAGCAGCCCTCCGCCGGGTTTCCCCATCATCCGAAATAACCGAAGCCGTCGTCCGCCGCGTAGCCTCAAAATCCGTTGGCTGCGGACTCGAATACCTCCCGCTCGCTCGCCATTCCCCCAGCGCACCCTGCATCTCCGCTGCCGTCGCAAACCGGCTTTGCGGCTCCGGATGCAGCGCCCGCATCAGCACTTCCCGCAACCCGGCAGGCATCCCCCACATCGCTGGCTGAACCGCCGAGTAGTTGCGGATCACCCACTCCATCTTCTGTGCCGATTCCGCCTGAAAATACGACCTTCCGGCCAGCATCTCGAACAGCACCACGCCCACCGACCACACGTCCGACCGCACATCCATGTCGCCCGTCTGCAGCCGCTCCGGCGACGAATACGGTACCGAACCGAACTGGTTAAACGTCATGCTCCGCGTCATGGAAACTGCCTTCGCGATGCCAAAATCCAGAACCTTCACGCTCCCCTGCGGCGTGATTCGTATATTTCGCGGCTTAATGTCGCCATGGATAATGCCACGATGCTGACGGTCATCAATCACCGCACTGAAAGTATGTGCCCTGGTGAGAACTTCCAGAATATCCAGCGCAATCGACACCGCGCGCGCAGGTTCTATCGGCCCCCGTGCCACTGATTCCGAAAGATCCTCGCCCTCAATGTACTCCATGGCGATGAAAAAGAACCCGTCGCGCTCGCCCACATCGAAGATCTGCGCCACGCGCCCGCCCGGCTCCCGCTGCGCCAACTGGTCCTGCAGTTTCGCCCCGCGCTGTTCAGCGGCAATAATCTCCAGGCTCTCCGCATCCGTCCCCAGGTCAATCAGCTTCAGCCCAACCTCACGGTTCAGCGTCGCGTCATAGGCCAGATACACCCGCCCCATACCGCCACCCGCCAGCTTGCGCCGGATTTCGTAGCGACCGAACACTCTGGGGTCCAGTGCGGTCATCCCTGCCTCCCACTCCTGGTTTTCTTCTCCGCCGGAGCCGACTGCGGGAGCTCCAGCAACCGAATCGCCTTCTTCGGACTCAGCCCGCCAAAGAAATTCTCTTCATAACTCGGCGCATGATAAGTCCGCGAATGGATCCAAATCGCTTCCGCCGCGTTATCGATAATCCCGTTGTCTTTCAGCACCGGCTGGCCCTGATCCCGCACTTCCACGCCCGGCCGCAGGCTCCCCGGGGTGCCCGCCCCGTTCGCCGCAATCAGGTTCCCCGAAATCACCGGACGCGACGTTGCGCCCACATCAATCCCAGGCCCCAGATTATTCGTGATCCGCGAATCCCGAATGGAAGGCGCCGCGTCCCCGCGAATCTCAATCCCCGTGCCCGCACCCGTTATCCGCACCTGCGTCAGCGCCGGACTCCCGGAATCCACCAGCACCGCCGGATTCACCGGGCTCTCCAGACTCCCCTGGATCCAAACACCCTCAACGGTCCCGTTGACGATGCCGCGCGCCACAATCACCGGACCACCATCGGGCGAGGTCAGCGTCACCGTCCCCGCCTCCAACGCCCGGATCGTAACGCCCGCCTTCATCTCCAGCCGCTCGCGGTAGCGCCCCGCCGGAATCAGCACCGTATCTCCCGAATGCGCCTGCAAAAGCACGGGCCCAATCGCGCTAACCACTGTCAGCGTTTTCTGCCCCTCCGGCGAGCCCTGGAAGAACCAGTACATCCCGCCCGCCCCGGCCGCAGCTCCGAACAACAGCCCCAGCACCGGAAATATCGAAGCCCGGATCAACGATTTCCCCACCAACGGGGAGGCTGAAGCTACCGGAGCCCCGGCAATCTTCGGCCGGAATCCCGGCGATGCCACCACCAGCACCGTGATGTTGTCTTTCCCTCCCGCCAGATTCGCCGCGTCAATCAGCGCCAGCACAGCCGCTTCCGGGTCCTGCGCCGAACGCTCCAGCGTGGTCAGAATTTCCTGGCTCGTCACCAGATCGCTCAGGCCGTCCGAACACAGCAAAAGCGCGCCATCCACCGGGAGCGGGAATCTTTCAATATCGATAAACCCGGGTTCATCCGGTGAACGCTCGCGGCTCCCCAAATCCCGGTAAATCTCATTCCGCCGGGGGTGCCGCATCGCCGCCATTTCATTGATTTCGCCGCGATCTTCCCTCTCGCCCACTGGCGAGTGATCCTGGGTTACTTTGCGGATCTCACCCGGTCGCGCCAGATACAGCCGCGAATCTCCCACGTGCCCCACCGTGACGATGTCGTCTTCCACCACCGCCACCGTCAGAACACACGCCATTCCCGCCCAATCCGGGTTAGCCTGTCCAAGCCGCAAAATTTCGTTGTTGGCCAGAGCTATGGCCTCGCGAAGACGCTCTTCCGGCGTCCCGGTTTGCCGCGTCAGGCGCTCCCGCAGAACTTCCACCGCAGTTTCTGCCGCGTGTTCGCCCGCCGCATGCCCGCCCACGCCATCCACCACCGCATAGATCCCGTGCTCCGCATCATGCAGATAGCGGTCTTCATTGTTTGTTCGCCGCCGGCCCATATCGCTGGCCGCGGCCGACTTCAGTTGCGTACGAACCGACATCATTGGCCCTCCCGGCGAATCGCCAGCCAGGAGACAAGCGCCAGCACCACCACCATCAGAGGTAGCAGAATCGTTCGCGCGCTCAGTAAATCATTCACTTGTTTAGCGTCAGCAACAGCCTGAAACCGGTCAGGCCGTCTGCCATCCCAGCTCCACTACATCAGCCAGGCTGATGGTGGCCGCAGCAGGCAATTCTGCAGAAGCGTCTTTTCCCACCGGCGTACCGTTCACTGCGGTTCCAAACTGGCTCACATCTTCAATCGTGAAACGCCCCGACTCGGGGTCGCGCCGGATACGGCAGTGCTCGCGCGAGACATCCGGCAAAGTTTCCAAACGAACGTCTACCCAGTAAGAACGGCCTCCGCGCCCAATAACGGTCAGATTTTTTGTCACTTCGAAAACTTTCGGGCCCGTTTGGTCCACATAGGTTAGATGCGCAAACGCTCGGCCTTTTGTTCCCTCGTCTTCGGGAAAATCGCCGCCAGCGACTGCCGACGGCGCAACCGCAACCGCAGCCGCAGCAATCGTGACTTCCGCTTTTTGCGGAATAATCCGCCGAGTCATGGACCCGCCGCCCAGTTCCGGCTTCTGCGGCGCTCCCAGTTCCGAGTGGATCTCAATCTCGCCCGCTGCCAGTTTGCCGTCTACGTCCGGATAGATTTCCACCGTCCAGTCGTCGGCGACGCGAACGTATTCCCCAACCTCCGCCCCATCGCCTGCACCGAACTTCTCCAGCAGCACCCGGGCAAGCCGCAGCTTCGACCCGTTCCACTGCGCCAGCCGTTCGTCCAAAGCGCCGCGAATCTCGGTGCACACAAACCCCTCCACATCACGAAACTGCCCGTGATCCTCCGGGTTCAGATAGATGCGGTAAATCGCCGGAACCACCGTCTTCTTGCGAATCCGGAACAATCCCTCTTCCATGTTGCGCAGAACTTCAGCCACAAGGTCGTCACCCTGCAACCGGCCCGCCCGAGTAGCCATATGGTCCTATTCTAGGCTGACTCTACTGCCCGCGCGATGCGGTCCTTTCGCGGCACCGGCCGGCCCGGCGTGGTGCCGGGCACCGCGGGACCCGGCTGGTCCAAAACCGGAAGCAACCACTGCCCTGTTCAGATCCCGGGCATTTGACCGGTTGAACGCCCGCCACTACTCTGCGACGCGGTCACCCTTTTTCAACCCCGGCATTGCTGGTATGATAGCCAGTACGATCATGGGTAAGATACTTCCAGCGCCGCCATCTACCCGAAAGGCAAGAAGGAGTTTCACTCTTTCACCAGAGTCCATCCTGTTTCTGGAAACCGTTCACCGGCAGCGGCGAGCGGCGTCGGTCTCGGCAGTACTCGATGACATCATCCAGGGCCTCAAGCGCGCGCAGGAGCGTGACGCTCTCGACCGAACCGTGACCAGCTTCTATTCCGGCCTCTCAGCCGATGAAGCTCAGGACCAATCCCAGTGGGGTGAATTTTCATTGGGCGAACTCCTGGCGCAGGAACCTGCCTGAGGTGTCCACTTCTGCTACCCGATATCCTGTTCGGGGTGAGATCTGGTTCGTGCGGATGCATACCGAGCCCCCGGACAAAGGCCGCCGCCCCGTGGTCGTCGTCTCCATCAACGCAAGGAACCGCCACGAGCGTGCAACAACCGTCCTCGTCGTGCCACTGACCACCAGCATTCACAAGGACTTTCCGACTCACTTGTTTCTCCCGGCAGGCGAAACTGGTCTTCAGGCGGATTGCGCCGCCAGAGCGGAGGATGTGACAGTTGTGCTGAAGAGCTCTCTGGTGGAGCCCAACGGCCCGCTGAGACAACTGAGCAACAAGCGGATTTGCGAACTTGCCTCCAGAGTCGCGGTCTCGATGGGATGCCTGTAACGGCCGCGATCCAAAATCTACGTCAGAATATCCCGAACTACCTCGCCGTAAACATCCGTCAGCCGGAAATCCCGCCCCGCATACCGGTAAGTTAGTTGCTTATGGTCCACGCCCATCTGGTTCAGCATCGTGGCATGCAAATCGTGGATCGAAACGGCCTTTTCAACAGACTTAAACCCAAACTCATCCGTCTCACCATACGCCATTCCGCCCTTCACGCCGCCACCCGCCATCCACATGGTGAAGCCATACGGATTATGGTCGCGCCCATCGCCCGATTCCGACACCGGAGTCCGCCCAAATTCCCCGCCCCACGTCACAATCGTCGAATCCAGCAACCCACGCTGCTTCAGATCCCGAATCAGCTGCGCCGACGCTTTATCCATATCCGGGCAACGCTCCGTCAGATTCTTATTGATCTTCGAGTGGTCATCCCACGGCTGCCCCGGCCCGTAATAAACGTGAACCGTCCGCACCCCGCGCTCCACCAACCGCCGCGCCAGCAAACAACCATGCGCGAACGGCGTATCGCCATAAGATTCCCGCATCGCCTCCGATTCCTTGCGGATATCGAACGCGTCCGTCGCCGCGAACTGCATGCTGTAAGCCGTCTCCATCGACTGAATCCGGCCTTCCAGGTACTCATCCTGGCCAAACGACTGTTCGTGCTCCTGGTTCAGGGCCTGAATCAGATCCAGCTGCGTCCGCTGCTTTTCCTTGTCCAGATCCTTGTTCTGCAGGTACCGGATCATCTTATCCGGCTCCACCATGGAGTCGTCAAAGAAAGTCCCCTGGTGCCGCGCAGGCAGGAAGCCCGACCGTCCAAAGCCCCCGCCACCGCCGCCCGGCGACAGAATCACGAACCCCGGAAGATCCTTGTTCTCCGAACCCAGGCCATACGAGATCCACGAACCCCACGATGGCCGCGTCGCCGCAATATTCCCCGTATGGAACAGGCTGCGCGCCGGCGTATGCGTCGGGTTATACGTGTACATCGACTTAATCACGCAGATATCGTCGATCACCGAAGCCAAATTCGGCAGCAGGCTCGAAACATGCACCCCGCCCCGCCCATACTGCTTAAATTCAAACGGCGACGGCAGTAATCCGCCCGTAGTCCGCTCCGTTCGCAGATCCACGCTCGAAGGTCGCTGCCCCTGATACTTCAGCAACGCCGGTTTCGGGTCAAACATGTCCAGTTGCGACGGCCCGCCCACCATGAACAGCACGATGTTGGCTTTAGCTTTTGGAGGAAAGTTCGGGAACTTCACCTGTGGCGGAGGTACCTGCTTCTGCGTCGCACCTGCGCCCGCTTTCGCCGCTGCCGCCCAGCTGTCTTCTGAGAACATGCCCGCCAGGCCAACTGCGCCCAGCCCGCCCGTCAACTGCGAAACCAACTCACGTCGTGAATATTTTTTCGTAATCATTTTTATTCTCAGGGCCAGAAAATAACTTCGTTGGTTGCCAGAATCGCCTGCGCAAACTCGCCGACGGTCCCCTTGTTCAGATAAGTCAGCGCCAGATCCAGTTCTTTGCCCGTAGGCTCACGGCCCAGAATCCGCCGGTACAGATCCCGCACCTTCGCGCTGTTATCCGCGTCCGATTCCACCTTCTTCGCCAGACTGTCCGCCCGGTCCTTCAGGAAAGGACTGTTCATCACGAACAACTGCTGCAGCGGCGACGTCGTCAGGTCGCGTTGCGGCGCACTCATCATCGGATCGGGGAAATCGTATAGTTGCAGCACGGTGTTCAGGCGCCCGCGACTAACGCGGCCATAAACCGTACGGTGCTTGTTCTCCGCCGCATCCAGTTCTTCCGAAAGCGGCGCGGGCTTTTCATCCAGATCCCCCGCCAGATTCAGCAGGTTATCCCGATACGCCTCCACATCCAGCCGCCGCGGATTCATCCGCCAAAGCAGCTTATTCGTCGGGTCAGCCGCATTCCCGTCTGCACGAGGATGGCTTGCCTGACGATAACTCGCCGACAGCATAATCTCCCGATGCAGCCATTTCAGCGACCAGCCATTCTGTACAAACCGCGCCGCCAGATCATCCAGCAGTGCCGGATGCGAGGGCTTGTCGCCCTGCGTGCCGAAATCGCTCGGCGTCGAGACCAGTGGTTTGCCGAAATGCCACGCCCACACGCGATTCACCATCACGCGGGCCGCCAGTGGACCACTGTCGGAGAAAATCCGGTCCGCCAGATCGATCCGGCCCGACCCGTGCGTAAACGTTGAATCGCCCGTGGAAAGCACGGTCAGGAACTGACGTTTCACAATCGCCCCCGGAGCCGCCACATTCGCGTGAGGAAGAATGTTCATGTCGCGCGGCTGATCCAGCCGCATATCCAGCACCGTCAAATCCGCATCGCTGCCATCCACCCAAACCCCGGCGTCTACCACCGAGTGCATGAAAGGCAGTTCCGAAGCGCCACCCCGCCCACGTCGGGCCGCCGCAGCATTCGCCGGACGAACCGGAGGAGGCATCGGAGCCGCCGCAGGCTTCACCACTACTTCCGCCGTCTTCGGCATAAGAGGTTTTACCACCGGAACCCGCGCCAGACCATTCAGATACGTCCACATCTCCGGATGGCTTTCCTTCAGGAACAACATCGAATCCCGAAGCTTCTCCATCTCCTTTGTGTAGTACGTGACTTTCTTCGCCGCTTCTTCCGGCTTACTGCCCGGCTCCCCGTTCAGCAGATTCGCCAGATAGCTCAGGAAAAACAGCTTCTGCGTCGTCAGCATGAACTGCTTGTCCAGGTCCTTATCAACATTCGCCAATGGACGCGGAGCCTGCACCACGGAGGCGAAAACTCCGGCCAGCGCGTAGTAATCCTTGCTCAGAATCGGATCGAACTTGTGATCGTGGCACCGTGCGCAGCCCACACTCAGGCCCAGTAGCCCTCTGCCCACCGCATCCACCCGTTCATCCCAACCATCCGTCACCAGGGTCTCAATCACATCGCGCGAAAGGCGTAAATCCGTGTGATAAATCGGGCCAGCCCCCAAATACCCCAGCGCCCGCAGATCTTCACGCGGCGTATCCGGCATGTAGTCCGCCGCCAGCTGCATCTTCACAAACTTGTCGTAGGGGACATCGTGATTCACCGCTTCAATCACCCAGTCGCGATACCGCCACGCAAACGGATACGGCGGGTTCGTCGCTTCCGAAGTCGGGTTGTCCTCCCCATAACGCGCAACGTCCAGCCAATAACGGCCCCAGCGTTCCCCATAATGCGGCGACGCCAACAGACGGTCAATCAGCTTGTCGTAAGCCTTCGGATCCTTGTCCGCCACAAAAGCCTGTACTTCCTCATAAGTCGGCCGCAGACCAGTCAAATCCAGTGAAGCGCGTTGAATCAGCGTCACGCGGTCCGCTTCCGGCGAGGGCTTCAGCTTGTTCTGTTCCAGCTTCGCCAGAATGAACCAGTCGATCTTTTCCTTCGTCCACTGTTTCGCGAAAGCCGTCCCGCGAACCTTCGGCTGCGGCAGCGCACTCACCGGCTGGAACGCCCACCACTTCCGGCCCGACTCAATATCCATGCCCTTCTTCGGCGCAGGCGCCGGCGCCCCGGCAGCGACTTCCTCACGCGGGTCCACCGCACCGGCCGCAATCCAGCGTTCAAAAGCAGCAATCTTGTCGTCGCCCAGCTTGCCGGTCGGCGGCATCCGCAGGTCCGTCTCGTTGTAAGTCAGAGCCTTCAGCAACCGGCTCGACTTCGGATCGCCCGCCACCAGCACGGGTCCACCATTACCGCCGCGCTTCAGACCCGCCTTCGTGTCAAGCACGAGCCCGCCCATCGGAGACTTCAGCTTCGACGAGTGGCAGCCATAGCACTTCTCAATAAGGACCGGCCGGATCTCCTTTTCAAAAAGATCAGACGGGGCCTGCGCCAGCAGGGGAATCGCGGCAACAAGACCCAGCAAGGGTCGCCAGAGGGGACGCGCGGACAACGGTACCATTCCGCTCATGATATCAAGCCGCAGGGCAACCGCGCTCGCGTACAATTCCCTCACCAAAACTGGCTTCAACCTGGGCACCGGTGTAGCCTTCGTAGCCCTGACGGCGGAGAGAGCAAACCTATATCGGCGTGTGTTCAGCCTCGGCTGTCGGAAGGAGTTCCAGTGGACCGCGAGCGGATACCGGTAGTCACGTTGAGCGCCAGTACATGAGGGGACGGCCATTCAGAGACGGTTCGGGAAACCGAAGCCGACGGGGTCCGAAGTGCTCCCGCCACATCCTGTTCTCCTCGCTCAAATACGAAATAGCGTGCTGATGTTCCTGATTCGCCCAACCCGCAGCGGCAATCAGCGGAAAGCGGAATCGATCCACGTCTTCGGCATGTTTTATACAGGCTACCGTCCCGGATCAGCGGTCGCCCTGCGCTAAGAAGTTCTCGCATGTCTTCGTGCAGATCGAGTACGGGGTAGCCATCACACACGAACCGCACGCGCACAGGTCCAGCGCCGCACGAAGGAAAAGCGCGGTCGGAACCAGCATTACCAGGCCATCCGGGATATAAGCGCCTCCGTCCACCGCCAGGATGCCACCCAAAACCAGCAGCCCCTGCAGCCGCCGTTAACATCGCCCGGGCGTGCGCACATCAACAGGAAGGCGGCGGCAAGCGCCAACCGGAATGACACGACGACCATTCAGCCGGTGGCGACCGACGGCGGGGAAATCGTGCCGCGGGGCTACCTCTGCCGGAACCAGAATCACCGCTACTGCGCGCAGCATTCTGGCACCCACCGGCCGCAGGACGCGCCATGCCCGCTCGCGGCTCATCCCCGCGTGCGGCGTTTTACGGTGGCCTTCGCGAGCGCAGCCCCGGCAAGGACTCCGATGATGCCGGCCGACAGGAATGGGAGCCTGCCCGCTTCACTCGCCTGAGGGTCCTGCAGCCACATCAGGCAGTACGGGCCGGCAACCGGCATGAGCATGGCAAGCATCAGAGACCAACCGGGTAGCCGGATGCTGGTTTCGCGAGGACGTGCCCCTGCCGTAAACGTAAACATCCCCGTCGCTGCGGCGGCGTCCTCGGCCGCCTCACGGCAGCTTTTCCACTTGACCCAAAATTGGCAGACCGCCAGGCACAACACCACAGCGGCAGACCCACTCTCGATCCCCTGGAGGGGAACCGGTTGCCCGTTCACATCAAAAGGCAAGACACCAAAGAAGTAAGCCGGAGTCGCCAGCATCCCGAGCGAAAATGAAATCACTATTTGCCTTATAGTGATTGTTCCTGAACCGAGGTAGCTGGTCCACGCAGTCATTTGGTACTCCTTTTATCCTTTTTCAACCGACCGCCCATCGTACGCCCACTACCTCCCGGCGTGCAGTTCCTTCCGCTTCAGCCAGTTCGCCAGGAACAGCGCGGCGATGACGAACAGCGGTCCGGCGATGCCCGCCCACGACTGCCAGGGCATGTGTCTCGACAACATCAACCAGATCTGCAGGCAGCCGAGCACGGTCAGGAACAGCGCGCCCACCCACTCCCGGTGCCAGGCCAGGGCCAGGATCAGCAACAGGCCGAACACGGGGATCAAGTGAATGAACAGGGCTAACAAGGTCCGCCAGAAATCCACCCCCTGACTGAAGACTTCCGCAGCGACCAACAGACACAGGAACAGGGCGAAGGCGAGGCACAAGCCGCGCGGTGCCCAATACAGTAACTTCTTCGAAAACTCGGCCATTCAGGAACCGTCCTTTCGCTGCCAGAATGACTCACAAGCGCCGCGAATGGGCCTTCGCATTTGTTTCGGAACGTGCGAAAGGTGCTTCGCGTTCAGGAATCAATGACTTAAGCGCTGCCCAATCTGCGCGGCGGCCCCTCGCGCCACGCTGGACTCTTCGCCCGCCGGATCCCCCGACGGACAATCGTAATTTTCCGCCCATATCAGCCTGCCCGAATGGACATCGCTCATCCGCAGTGCAATCCGCACATTTGATCCGAACTGCTGAGCGGTTCCCTCCACAATGACGTCTATTCCCAACAAGCGCCCCATAAGCGCCACCGGGATCCCTCGCCGCTCGTAGCGTCGCACCGTGCTCGGTGAAATCAACTGCACCGAATCAAGCTTCGCAATTTCGCCCACCAGCGTGTCCGTGAACCGCCGAGGGAACGCAGTCCGCTCCGGTTCGGACCCGATGATCTCGACTGTTGCTACCGCCAGAAAAGCCCGCTGTCCCTGGGTGGGAACGAATCGTGAGGACTGGTAGAACTGAAAGTATAGGAAAGCCGCAAGCAGGAGAAACACCACACCGGTGACCAGCGGCAGAATCGGTCTCCGCTTCACTTCCGGCAGCTGGCCCGTGGCTTGGTCCTCGACCGCCGTAAACCGGTACCCCCGCCGCGGTACGGTTTCGATGTAGGCCTCACCGTCGCGCCCCAGCGCCTGGCGAAGCAATGAGATATTGCGCGCGAGCCCGACATCCTCCACCACGCAGTCCGGCCACACCAACTTCATTAAATCGGCCTTTTCGACCACTTGTCCACGCCGCTCCAGCAGCACTGCCAGGGTGTCGAGAGTCTTCGGCATCAAGGGGACAGGCTCGCCGTCGCGCGACAACAATCGCTGGTCTGGATCGAATCGGAACGGTCCGAAACAATGCGCGCGTGCGGGTGACGGCTCAGACATGGCGGTTCGCCACCATCAATCTATCACGACGCGTAAGAGGTGCCATTCATCTGCACCAACCCGAATCGCCGAAGCCCCGTTATCATCGCAGGCGCACAGGCCCGACGTCCCTTTTACGACGCATTCGGAATTTCGCCGGGCATCAGCACGAGATCCACGCCAGGAGGGATCGGAAGTTGGAGGTGGTGCCAAAACAGCGGCAGTTTCGACGGCGGCAGGCTGCGTGATGCGCTTCGGGACAGGTGGCAGAAAAGCCCACTTTACGATCCGAATAGCGCTTGTCACAACCGTCTGAAGGGCGTATAGTCGATGGCGGAGTGCTTAGCGCTTAGATAACTCGACTTAGTGATCAGGGGGGCATCGACGAGAGCTGGATACATGGCAGTAGATTCCGAGGGGTTGAGGTGCTGGAATCTTGCATTGCCTTTGGTGTTCTCGGGGTCTTCGTCGTCCACCTCGCACTCGACGACCATCAAAAAACTCATGGACGCTGCCAGTCATCGTTGCCGGGTTGGGCTCATCGCCGGACTTCCAGTCGTGGCGATGGTGTTCCTGTTGCTCTACGGCCCAATGGCCCAAAACGAAGTCTTACCGGACTATCACAATTTCGCAGACCAGCGTACTCTGTGGGGTGTACCGAACTTCTGGAACGTGGTCTCCAATCTTCCGTTTCTGCTGGCCGCGATCTGGGGTTTGCGGAGCGTTGGCTCTCGAACGGCGTTTGTGGAGAAATGGGAGCGCACCGCCTACTGGATTCTCCTGATTGCGGTGGCGCTGATCGCGGTTGGATCGAGCTATTACCACGCCTGGCCTGACGACGCCACGCTCTTCTGGGACCGCGTTCCGATGGCAGTCATGTTCATGGCGCTTCTGGCCACGACGATTGGCGAACGGATCAGTCCGCGGGGCGGGCGGCTGCTGCTGCTCCCGTTGCTCGCGGCGGCGGTGGTTTCTGTTTCGTACTGGAGAGTCGTCGACGACCTCCGCCTTTATTTACTGGTCCAGTTCTACCCGTTTGCCGCCGTGCCACTCATGCTCCTGCTATTCCCGCCACGGTACTCAGGTTCGGCCGGCATCTTCACGATGATCGCACTTTATGGGCTTGCCCTTGGCTTCGACCGGGGCGACCGGGCGGTGGCAGCGATTATAGCCACGGGGGGGCACCCCTGGAAACATATCGCTGGGGCGGCGGCTATGTTCGCCTACTTGAGCACGCTTGCGCAGCGCCGTGCGTTACTCGTGCAGCAAGCCAATCCACGCGTTAGCACGTGATCCGGCACAACCGGGGCGATTCGCAAGATAGATCGGGAGTAGGCGCCCCGCCAATTACCGGCCTACAGAGCCTGCGGGCGGGTGCCTGCAAGTTTATGGCAGATGAACTGCGATTTCGAAAAGTGCCACACACGAAAATCACTTGGTTGGCAATGTGAACGTTCAGGCCGACACTATTTCTTCCGTACCCAGTTTGTCCTTCC
This sequence comes from uncultured Acidobacteriia bacterium, assembly GCA_903929755.1. Taxonomy (GTDB): domain Bacteria; phylum Acidobacteriota; class Terriglobia; order Bryobacterales; family Bryobacteraceae; genus BOG-234. The sequence continues at coordinate 45,523 of CAIYVZ010000151.1, read as the reverse complement.
ACCCACCCGCCAGTGCGGTGCGAGCTATCGTCCTAAACTGGCTCGCCGAAAATGCCGTTATACTCGCTAACCGGGGGACTGCACTCTCCACTTCACGCCAGACAACCAACACAAGTGTTCGAATCAAATGGAATCCTATTCGCACCTCCGCCGGGGAGCCACCCTTCGCTGGAAAAACGGGAAGCAAGGATTCGATCCTTGATAAAGTAAGGAAATACGAGCGGACACAAATTATGTCAAAGGTCACGTCAAAATATCAGGTCACCATGCCGAAGAAGATCGCGGATAGCTACGCGATCCGGCCTGGCGATGAAATCGACTGGGTGGCGGCTGGCGACGTGATTCGTGTGATCCCGCCGGGCGCACGGGTGGTCGCGCTCGACCGGGAGTCAAGACTCCGGCTTTTCGACCAGGCTACCGAACGGCACCGCACACGTCCGGTCACACCGAATCAGGGGCAGCCTCCCGACAGGGGATGGAGCAGGGAGGATCTATACGGTCGTGGACGCTCTCATTGACACCAACATTCTGGTTTACCGATACGATAACCGCTTTCCCGAAAAGCAAGAGATTGCGACCGGCATTCTCCGGCGCGGCATCGTGGCAGGCTCGGTGCGTCTGCCTCATCAGGCCATCAACGAGTTCGTGGCAGCGGTAACGCGTCCCCTGCAGGGCTACGTAATTATGCAAAAGGCGGATGCGTTACGAGAAGCAGAAGAGTTTCTAAAACAGTTCGTGGTTCTGTATCCCAATGAAGCGATTGTCCGTCAGGCCGTTCGCGGGTGTGCGGCTTACCAGTTGAACTGGTTCGATGCGCATCTGTGGGCGTACGCCGAACACTACGGACTCGCGGAGATTCTAACGGAAGATTTTCAGCATGACCGGCTTTACGGATCGGTGCGTGCAGTGAACCCGTTCGCAGACCTGCGGTAGAGAAAGCGTTCCAGACGAGGACAATCACGTCGACTGACCCGGCGCAGGCTACGTCCCTGTGGTCTCGCGGCAAACCAATATCGTCGGCAAATCGCACGCGCCTGAAGCAGCAGGAACACAACTCTCGCGCCCCACCGCTGGCAGACCGCGAAAACTGACTGCGATCTTGTCTTCCCCGCAATCCGGTCACAAAGATTTTTCTCTCATATTTTCAACATTTTAGCCCGCTTTTCGAACGAACTTGTTGCAACCACATGCTAACTTTCCAACCAGGAAGGAGTACCTGCATGAAAAAGAACGAGAACAAGAACAGCTTGAACATCCTGCACCCCACGCCGAGACCGGCTTCCCGCGAGTGGTGTCATCGGTTGCGACTGACAGGATTAGAATCGGCCCTGAAGTCCGCCGCTGAGGCAAAACTGAACGCGGCAGATATCAGCAATCTAATGAAGATCCGGCGCACCCTCGTCGCGCAACTTCATGAAGAGAGGCAGGTTGTCTGGCAGGATCCGCCGCACTGGCACCCGCGGCAATCGGATCTGGCGGCCTAGCAGCCCGCAAAAGCCCCGGGCCCTGGTTACGGTTGCATTTCAACACCTGCAATCGGTATCGTTTAAGCTCGGGGCTTTTTAGTAAAGTTTTGTAGCAGGTCACAATGGGAGGCGTCAAACAAATGAAGCAACTATTAGGGATTCTGGCCTGTCTGGCAGTTTCAGTCAGTGCCTGGGCACAGTTGGCCACAAGGACTTCTCTTGTCGGCACAGTAGAAGATTCCAGCGGCAAGGTCATCGTGGGGGCAAAAATCACCGCAGTCAATGCCGACACCCTCGATACTTATTCAACAGCAACCAATCAGGATGGTAACTATCGCATCGACTTCGTCCGCAACGGCACCTACACCGTTTCCGCCGAATTCGCCGGTTTCACCAAAGCCCAGCGCAAGGGCAGCGTGGTGGATGTCAACCAAACCGTCCGGAACGATTTCACCCTTTCCCCCGGTTCCGTCACCGAGTCCGTCACGGTGGAGTCCGGTGCACCTCTTATCAAGACGGATGACGCCGCTGTTTCCGCCGTCGTCACCAGCAAACAACTGGCCGACCTGCCCATGAACGGTCGCAATGCCATGATGCTGGCCACCACCACCGCAGGCATCCTGCCCGGCACCAAGGGCACCCAGGGCGTCCCCCCCGGCCAGGCTTTCATCGGCGCTGGTACCCGAGAGATTCAGAATTCCATGTCGCTCGACGGCATCAGCATCATGAACAACCTCATCACCACCTCGCCCACGCAGCCCATGGTCGAAACCGTGCAGGAAGTGGAAGTTCAGTCCGGCACCTATTCCGCCCAGTACGGCGCTTACCTTGGCGTCCATATCAATATGATCACCAAGGGCGGCAGCAACCGACTCCACGGCAACGTGGTCGAGTTCATCCGCAACGATGCGTTTGATGCTCGTAGCTACTTCCTCCCGTCCACCACGAAGAAGACCGCCCTCCGCCAGAATCAGTACGGTTTCGAGCTCGATGGCCCCGTCGTCATCCCGAAACTCTACAACGGCAAGGACAAGACCTTCTTCATGGGTTCCTGGGAACGTCTGAAAAATCAGCGCCAGACCGCATCCACGGGCAACACGGTCATTACGGAGCCTTTTTTCGCCGGTAACTTCTCGGCCACGCCCACCATCGTGAAAGATCCGTCAAACAGTAATATCCAGTTCCCCGGCAACATCGTCCCGCCTTCGCGCGTCTCGCCCATCGCGACCGCGCTGCAGCAGTACTATGTGAAGCCCAGCGGCAACGGCATCACCCAGAACTTCAACACCGTCTACCCGTCGCTCGTGAAGAGTGACCAGACGGTGGATCGCCTCGACCAGAACATCGGCTCCAAGGTTCGCCTCTTTGGACGTTACCAGCGGCAGGTGCAGTCTATTGCCAACGGCGCAGCCATTAAGTTCAACGCTGCCGACATTCCGGCCACCACAGACAACATCACCGGCGGCTACACGCACACCATTACGCCCACTCTGGTGAATGACTTCCGCCTCGGCCGCCAGTCGCTCAACACCAACGCCGTGAACTACTTCTACTCCAACGGCCTCGCGGACGCCGGCACCAAGCTCGGGATCCCCGGTTTCGACGCCGATTCGAAGAGCAAGAACCCCGGCACTCCGGAATTCAACGTCACCGGCTTCTCTGGCTGGGGCAACTCCGGCACCAACTGGTTCCAGACCGACAGCACCATCCAGGCAGCCGAACAGCTGAGCTGGATGAAGGGCAACCACTCCATCGTGGCCGGCGCTGAATTCCGCAAGCTTTACACCTCGCGCTCCGCTGCCAACAGCCCCCGCGGCGTGTTCAACTTCAACGGCCAGTTCACCGGTTACGCCCCCGCCGATTTCGTTCTCGGCTACGTCCAGAACCTGGTCACCCCCACCATCCAGTACCAGGGCGACATCGCCACCTGGCGCGATGGTTTCTTTGTCCTCGACAACTGGCAGGTTTCGAAGAAGCTGACCATCAACTATGGACTTCGCTGGGAACTGCAGACCGTGCCGTACTCGGTCGCCGGCTTCGCCCGCGAACTGAACCGCGACCAGTCGGCTCCCGTGCCCGCCACTACGCCGTCTCCCGGATTCCGTTTCCATGATCCGAACCATAAGAACTTTGCGCCCCGTCTCGGCATCGCTTATCGCTTCGATGACAAGACCGTGGTCCGCATCGGTGGCGGCATCTATTTCAACCCGAACCAGACCAACAGCTTCACGTTCCTCACCACGAATCCGCCGTTCGGCAACTCCACCACCTGTACCTCTGACGCAACCAAGCCGACTCTTTCGCTTTCGAATCCCCTCGGCGCCGGCTGCAGCACCTCAGTCTCCCAGAACTGGATCACCGACAACTGGCACCTGCCGCCAGCCACCATGAATCAATGGAGCCTCGGCGTGCAGCGCCAGGTAGGCAAGACCACCGGTCTCGACGTGCAGTATCTCGGTTCGCACTCGTATCACCTCGACCGCAGCTACTTCAACAACACGCCCTACGCCCCGGGTCCCGGTGCCATCAATCCCCGCCGGCCCAACCAGTTGTTCGGCCAGATCCGCACCATCACCAACGATCTGATCTCCAACTACCACCACCTCGCCGTCACCGTGAACCAGCGTCTGACGCATGGCGTGCAGTTGAACGCCAGCTACACCTGGTCGCACGCTCTGGACGTCACCAGCGACTCCAACAACGGCGGCACCCCGCTGAATCCGTACAACTGGCGCGCCGACTACGGGAACGCCCCGTTTGATCTCCGCCACCGCGTTGTCGGCACCTTCATCTATGAAATTCCGATGATGGCCAACGCCAACATGATGATGAAGACCGTGTTCGGCGGCTGGCAGCTCAACGGCGTCACCTCGCTGCAGAGCGGCACGCCCTTCAACCTCTCCATCAGCACGGACGCTGCAAATACCAGTTCGCAAGGTACTCAGCGTCCCGACCTTCTGAAGCCGCCTGTCTATGAATGCGGTGCCGGTCACCTGGTTGCCTGCATCAACCCGACGTCGTTCGCCGTCCCCGGCAACATCGCCGCCGGCATCTATGCCTATGGCAACATGGGCCGCAACGTCCTCCGTGGACCGCACATGTTCAATTGGGACATGTCGATGCACAAGACCTTCCAGCTCCACGAAAACGTTCGCTTTACGTTCCGCGCGGAAGCGTTCAACCTCTGGAACAACCCCGAATTCGCCAACCCGGCCAGCAATATCCAGGCCGCGACCTTCGGCAACATCACGGGAACCTCAACCAACTCCAGAAACATCCAACTGGGCGGCAAGATCTCCTTCTAAGTCCAGCATGATGGCCGTAACTCGCCGCCAGGCATCGCAAACCCTTCTTTGGGGTTTGTGGAGCCTGGCGGCTTCGTTTTTTCAATGCCGCTTTGTGTTGTCCGGAGTCGTTCCGGGCCTGGGCCCCCCCCCCGGTTATTTCGAGGCTGCCGACGCCCGACGCCTTCCCTGCATAGTTCATCCGGTATCGTAGTAGCTGGTGAATTTTTCCGCTGCAGACTACCACCCGGCCGTTCAGGCACTTCTCGCACTCGGCGAGAGGGGCCTTCGCCCCATGCCCCTTTCGCCCGCTGGCCCGGCCACAGCCGAGGTACTGAAGCGCCTGAAAACACTGTCTCCCTCCGAGCTTTTCCCGTCGTCCCGCTCTCCCCAGGGCGCCATGAGCGGCCTGTATTTGTACTTCTCCTGCCTCGAAGAAAGCCATGCCATCGCGCAGGCTCTGGATACCCCCGAAGGCAGTTTCTGGCACGGTATTATGCACCGGCAGGAACCGGACCCGTTTAATGCCGGCTACTGGTTCCGCCGCGTCGGCAGTCACCCCGTCTTCCCCGCCCTTGCCAGTACGGCACAAGCTCTCGGCTACACGAAAGGCAATTCCACACCGGCCCGCTGGGCCCCCCTGGCCTTCATCGACTACTGCGAGACCGCACGCAAGCGCCCCGGTTCACGCGAAGAAACACTGGCCATGCAGGTGCAACTGGCAGAATGGCAGCTATTGTTCGACTACTGCGCAACAAAGGCATCGTGAAAACAAAACTCCTGGTTTCCCTCTCGGTCGTAGCCGTTGCAGGCTGGTTCGTATACCAGCAGAAGACCGAACTGCCCAAGGTACCTTTCGCGAAAACCGCGCGGGAACGCCTCGCCAGCACGCTTTCAACCAACGGTAAGCTCGAACCACTGGAGTACACCGAAGTTCGCGCTCCGGGCCCCGGCCTGATCCGGAAACTGATGATTCGTCAGGGCGACACTATCAGGAAAGGCCAGCCCCTGGCCGAATTCGCCGCCCCGGGCCAAACCGACGAACTTGCCGCCGCCCAGGCTCGTGTCGCTCAAATGAATGCCGAACTGGCCGCGCTCGAAGCAGGTGGACGTGGCTCCGAAATCGCAGAGATCGAAGGGGCCCAAACCAGGCTAAGGGGCCAGCGCGACGTTGCCCATCGGAATCTGGACGCCCTGAACCGTCTGGTCCAGGCCAATGCGGCCACAAAGTTCGAAGCCGAACAGGCCGCACAGACGATCCGCGATATCGACACCCAACTGCAGTCGCTCACGCAGAAACGCTCGGTCCTGGTGGCCCGCACCGACCTCGACTCCGCACGTGCCCGCATCCGCGAAGCCCAGGCGAACGTTGATCTCATCACCGGACGCATCGCAAGAAACGTCCTGACCTCCCCTGCTGCCGGAATCCTCTACAACCTGCCCATCCGTGAAGGTGCCTTCCTGAACGCAGGCGACATCCTGGGCTCCATCGGCAAACTCGACCCCGTCCGCGTCCGCGTATACGTGGATGAGCCGGAACTCGGTCGTGTCACACCAGGCCAGCCCGTGCGCATCACCTGGGATGCCTTACCCGGCCGCGACTGGACCGGAAGAGTCGAACAGAAACCCACTCAGGTAGTGGCACTGGGCTCCCGCCAGGTCGGCGAAGTCCTCTGCACCCTCGCCAACCCCGGCACCGAACTGGTGCCCGGTACCAACGTGAATGCTTTTATCCTCACACAGGTTGTCCAGAACGCTCTAACCATTCCCAGAACTGCTGTTCGCCACGAAAGTGGCACCGGGGTCTATACCCTGGATAAGGCGACCGGGACCGTTGTTTGGAAAAACGTCAAAACCGGAGCTTCCGACGCCCTGCGTGTCGAAGTCCTCAGCGGGCTGGCCGACAACGATGTCGTGGCGCAACCTTCCGACGTCGTGCTCAAGACCGGCATGAAGGTCGCGCCGGTCGGCCTAACCCAGTAGCCCGCCGTGTCCCAGGCACGCCACTTCCCAGGTTGAAACCCGATAGCGAGCTGTCAGCGGGGGCAACAAGAGATCAATAACATTCGGCTTCAGCGAACGATAGCAGCCCGGCGCCGAAAGCACCGGAATGTCGTTCTTGTACCCCATTAGCAGCAGGCTCCCCGGCTCTACCGGAGCCAGAAACCGTTCAATCTGGCAGTCAATCTTCGTCATCGCCCGGCCCACTACATCCAGTGGCCCTGCTGGAGCCGTGGTAGAGGCGATAAGAATTGCGGCCGGATTGGTACGCACCAATTGCTGTATTGCCCGCGCAACATGCTCTTCATTCTCCAAAACTGTCATCGTCGCCTGAATACGCGCCCCAAAACGCTCGAGCTTTTGTCGGACAATGGCTTCAAATAATGTACGAGCCCGATCACCATTTATCGGGTCGCAGTAGAGAACCGCCACAGATCCGCCGCGAGTGGGACGGGCCTGCAGAATGGGACCGCGTTCCCGCAGCATGCTCAACGACCCCTCAAAATCCGACTTTGCAACAGCAAACGGAGCGCTCTTGATGGTCGCGATCCGCTGACCGGCAAAAGCGAAACTAAAGTTCAGGGTGGTGGCGATCACCACCCCGGAAGTACAGTTCATCTGCCGCAGAAGCTCTTCATCCACCAAAACACAGCAGTTTTCGGTGGCAACCAGGTTTGCACGTCCACCCGGGGCCATCTGGATCTCATAACAGCCGCAAGCCATCTCGCCGGCGATTCCGCAGACTGCTGCGTCTTCTGACACCTCATCCTCATCGAGCGTGGTAACCCAAATCTGAGCCATGCCCTCAGATTGCAGGATCCTGATATCTTCATCCCGCAGCATATGGCCTTTGGCCAGAAGCTTTTTTCCGCCAGGCCGAAAAACAGGAGATGAAAGAATTCGCCCGCTGCTCGCCTGCACATCGATCGTCTGCGCTGTCATAAAGGCCCAACCTTCCAGAAATTTTAGATGAATTACACCAGACTTCGCCGTTTATTTCTAAACGAAAGTATACGTATACAGTGGCAGCAGAACCACACAATTCTCACAATTATTTTGGGCAGGCGCAAAACGGAAGGGCCGGATGTACGCTGTCGCACATCCGGCCCTTAATAGTAAAGCAGATATCAGGATTTAGACAGCTACAGCCGTTTCTTCCGTGATCGGCATGTCTTTCTTGTACTTGCATTCCGCGTTCGGACAGACCAGGAAAGCCCCCGATTTCAGGAACTTCTCCGTCATGTACGCGCCGCCGCATTCCGGACACGCCTCAAGCACAGGCTTCGCCCAGGCAACGAATTCGCAGTCCGGATACCGATGGCACCCGTAGAAGGTCTTCCCCCGACGAGAGCGACGCTCCACAATCTCGCCTTCGCTGCATTCCGGGCACTTTACCCCGATGGTCTTCTGCTTCACGTACTTGCACGCGGGATAGTTGCCGCACGCCGTGAATTCCCCGAACCTCCCGGTCTTCAGGACGAGATGGTTGTCACAACTCGGGCACTTGTCTTCCAGAATGACGTCCGGCTTCTTCTGCGCCCCGCCAATCTGCTTGGTCGTCTTGCAGTCCGGATAGCCGGAGCAGGCATAGAAGGTCCCGAAACGGCCCTTCTTCAGCACCATGGTCCGGCCGCAGTTCTGGCAATACTCTTCGTCGCCCTGGTCGGAAAGGTCCGCACCTTCAACGTCCGGCAGGTCCACGGTGAGCTCGCGGGTGTAAGTGCACTCCGGGTACCCGGTGCAGGCCAGGAAGCTGCCGTGTTTGCCCCACTTGATCACCAGCGGCTTACCACATTTGTCGCACAACAAGTCGGTGGGCTTTTCCATCCGCTTGATGTTGGTCATGTTGGTCTCGGCGCTGTCGAGATCCTTCGTGAACCGCTCGTAGAACTCACCGATGGCGTCGCGCCAGTCGATCTTGCCCTCTTCAATGTTGTCGAGCTGTTCTTCCATGCGCGCCGTGTAGCGCACATCGAAGATGTCGTTAAAGCTCTCGAGCAGCAGGTCCGTAACCACCATGCCGAGTTCGGTAGGCCGGAACTTACCGCCCTCCTTCGAGGCGTATTCACGTTCCTGAATCGTTGAAAGGATGGAAGCGTAGGTCGAGGGACGGCCAACGCCGTCCGCTTCCAGCTTCTTCACCAGCGTGGCTTCTGTGTAACGGGGAGGCGGTTCCGTGAAGTGCTGTTCCGGTTCCAGATTGCGGAACCGAAGTTCCTCACCCGCGGTAACAGCCGGGAGCTTGTGCTTCAGCTCTTCGTCTTCTTCGTCCTTCTGATCTTTGCCTTCCTCATACACGGCAAGGAAGCCGTCGAAGCGCAACACAGATCCGGTGGTCCGGAAGATATAAGACGCGCCACTCTTGCCCGCGGCAGCCGTATCAATGGTCGTCTGGTCAAACACGGCCGGATTCATCTGTGATGCCACAAAGCGCATCCACACCAGCCTGTACAGCTTCAGCTGATCTTCAGCAAGGAAAGGCGCCACATCTTCCGGAGTACGCAGGGCAGACGTCGGGCGAATGGCTTCGTGAGCGTCCTGCGCGTCCTTCTTCGACTTCCAAACGTTCGGAGCGGCCGGGAGGTACTGCGCCCCGAACTTCCCCTCTATGAAGCCGCGAAGCTCAATAACCGCATCATCGGAAACACGGGTGGAGTCCGTACGCATGTAGGTGATGAGACCGGTCAGACCTTCGTCCCCCAGCTCCACACCTTCATACAACTGCTGCGCCAGCATCATGGTCCGCTTCACGCTGAACCGCAGCTTGCGCGAAGAATCCTGTTGCAAAGTCGACGTGATAAAGGGAGCCACCGGGTTCCGGCGCTTCTCCTTCGTCCCCACCGAGTGCACCAGATACCGGGTGCCTTCCAGATCAGCCACCAGCGCGGATGCCGACGCCTCATCCGGAATCTCAAGATTTACATCGTTCCGGCGAAGCAGCCGGGCCGAGAACTGGGGCGGTTTCTTCGCCGAAAGGCCGGCGTCAATCGTCCAGTACTCTTCCTTTATGAAGGCGCGCACTTCCCGCTCGCGCTCAACAATTACGCGGACCGCAACCGACTGCACACGCCCGGCGGAAAGGCCCCTGCGGACCTTATCCCACAGCAGCGGCGAAATCTTATAGCCCACCAGACGATCCAGCACACGGCGCGCCTGTTGAGCATCCACCAGGTTCACGTTTACGTCGAGCGGCTTCTCAAACGCCTTCTCAATCGACTTCTTCGTGATTTCGTTGAACATGACCCGATAGAACTTCGGGTCGGAACCATCGGAGGCAGGCTTCTTCGGCTTCAGCTCTTCCTGCAGATGCCAGCAGATTGCTTCCCCTTCGCGATCAGGATCGGCCGCGAGGTATATGGAATCGACCTTTTTGGCCGCATCCTTTAGTTCCTGAATCAGCTTCTTCTTGCCTTCGATCACCACGTACTCGGGACGGAAGCCGTTCTCCACGTTCACCGCAAGGTCCCGCTTTGGCAGGTCCTTGATGTGACCCAGCGAGGCCTTCACAATGAAATTCTTCCCGAGGTACTTGTTGATCGTCTTCGCTTTGGCCGGCGACTCGACGATTACCAGAGCTTTTGCCATGTTCGTTTGTTTAATGCTTTCCCAGAATAAACCACCAGGGCGGCGCTTCCCCGGATCACGGAGAAAAGCTGCGCCATCCATTCACCGCAAACGCCCAGTTCCGTCCGGATGACACTAACGTCTCCGGCCCCGCTGCGCCCGGGTTCACCTGGCTACCACACTTTAGCAAAGTTACGACCGGGCTGCTGACGCACCAAGCCCAGAATCTCCAGTTCGAACAGGGACGCGATGATTTCTGACGGTGACATATCGTCGATCGCCTCCACTAAAACATCCAGATGAACCGCCGTATCCGGCTTCAAATGCTGGAGAACCCGGCGCGCGGCCCGGGCTTGTGGTTCCGGCATCTGGCCTTCCGGCTGGTTGGATGCCCCCCCGGCGGCGGAAGATTCAGCAGCCCCCTCGCCCCCAAGATCCAAAATCCGCTGGCGGCCTGCGGCAATCAGCAGCCGCTGGTCCGCCTGCGGCAGGTCCACCACCACATCATTCCAGTCCTGGACCAGCCGCGCCCCCTGTTTAATCAGGAGGTTCGGACCCCAGCTCATCTTCGACGTAATGTTACCCGGGACAGCGAACAGTTCCCTGCCCTGATCCAGCGCCAGCTTCGCCGTGATCCCCGAACCCGAGTACTGCGCCCCCTCAACCACCAGCAAGCCGGCGCTCAGACCAGCGATGATCCGGTTGCGTATCGGGAAATTTTGCGGGAACGCGGTCGACTCCATCGGAAACTCCGAGATAATCAGGCCCCGCGCAGCAATCTCCGCGGCCAGCTTCCGGTTCTCCGACGGATACACCACATCCGCCCCGCAACCCAGCACCGCGATCGTATTGCCACCTGCGCCCAGACACGCCCTGTGCGCAGCCGTATCCACGCCTCGCGCCATCCCCGACACAATGGTGAGCCCGGCCCGCGCCAGGTCCGCCGAGAGCCGCTCCGTGGCCGCAACTCCGTACGTCGTTGGGTGGCGCGTCCCCACAACGCCCAGGCAGACCGAGTTCAGCAGTTCCACATTGCCCCGGGCGAACATCATCGGAGGCGGATCAAATATCTCACGCAAACGATCCGGGTAACGCGAGTCGCCCAAGGTAACAAGTTGAGCCCCCCCTTTGCGCATCAACTCCTGCTGGGTTGCCGCGTCGTCAAAGCTGCAGCCGCTGGCGACGGACCGCGCCACCGAACCATTCAGCCCACACGATTCCAGCTCGTTAGGGTCTGCCCGAAAAATAGCCTGCGGGCTTCCAAAGCGCTCCAGCAGTTGCGCCGAACGCCGCGTTCCCAAACCCGGTACCAGACGCAGCGCAAGCCAGTAGAGTTCTTCCTCCGGGGTGAGCGAATTTGCCACCGGGGGAGGCAGGGTTGAAAGAGAAGGGGGAGCCATCGATTAAAATAGTGCAGTTGACCCCGAAAAATTCTCAGTTCCTCTGCGCAAAGACTCAATGAGACAGGAAAGTTCTTTCTTTGAGGGCCACGAACCCGCCCTTCTCTACATCGCGAAAAGCCTTTCCGACGCCAAAGCGCTCGAAGAGTTCCTTACCGCGGAGGGCATCGATTACGGCGTCGAAACCGACGAATACGAAGGTGGCGTAGTTTTTCGCCGTACCCGCGTGGGAGCTTTTTTCTACGTTCTTCCTGACGCCCGGCCCCAGGTCGCCGACCTGATCCGCAGCCGGGGCTTCGCACCCTCACGCGTGGAATAGTCTGAGAATTATTGCCCGCTCGCGGCACTTAGTCAGTAGCCCGCGATGCAGCGCTTCGACATCACCCTGAAAACCATGCTCCAACGCCAACTGCAAGGTGGCGCGCTGGCCCGCCTGATGGGCTTTTCCATCCGCGAATGGCTGAATGCCGAATTACCCGAGGTTCGGACCCGGCACGTGGATCTGTTGGGCCGGACAGACAGCGGCAAGCTGGTCCAGGTGGAACTCCAGAGCTTCAATGACGCGCAAATGGCGTTGCGCATGGCCGAATATGCGCTGGCCATCTATCGGCGCTATGGTGCGTTTCCTTTACAGGTTGTGCTCTACGTCGGCCGGGAAAAATTGGCGATGAAGCAACATCTCAAGGCCAGTCGCTTCGTTTTTGAATGCGACATCGTCGATATCCGAAGCTTCGAGCCAACCGAACTGCTGGAGAGTCCGAGCCTCGAAGACAATATCCTGGCTGTCCTTACCCGCTTTTCCGGCAAGCCAGCCGATGTGCGGCAGATCCTGAACCGCATTGCGGCGGCACCACCGGACCGCCGGAAAGGGGCAGTCGTAGAATTAATGATCCTTGCGGGCTTGCGCCAGTTTGGGAGCATAATAGAGGAAGAGATCAAGAAAATGCCGATTGTGATCGACCTGAACACGCACACCGTCTTCGGCCCCCATTACCGCAGGGGCCTGAAAGAAGGCCTCGAGAAAGGTTTGGAGAAAGGCATCCAGGAAGGCATGGATCAGGGCGTCCGGCAGAACTTAACAAGCCTGATTACCCACCGCTTCGGCAAGATCCCGGTCCGGTACGCCCGGTGCCTGAATGCCATGTCGTCCACCGAACTTCAGGCGCTGTCCGACCGGCTGTTCAGTGCCAGTACTATCAGCGAACTCTTCGGCCAGCCCGCCTAAACCCCGCTGGCAGGAGCAATCGGAGGCAGCGGGTGAAGCAGTTCGCCCCGCCAGATCGCCTGAAACACTTCCAGCACCTCGGCATGAACCAAGCCGTTATCCGTTAACAAATGGGGCGACCGGATCTTCAGTGGGCCGCCTTTCATATCGGAAATCGTCCCGCCCGCCTCTTCCACCAGCAAGATCCCTGCAGCAAGGTCCCACGGACTCAGCCCAATCTCCCAGAACCCGTCCAGTCGCCCACAAGCGACGTAGGCGAGGTCAATAGCAGCCGCCCCACCCCGCCGCACGCCATGCGCCGTCTGCGCCATCTCATGGAAGAACCAGAGGTTTGGATTCGCCGCCCGGTTGTGGTTCGGAAACCCGGTCGAAAACAGGCTGTCGGCAACACGGGCGGCCTTCGACACCGAAATCCGCTTGCCATTCAGGAACGCCCCAGACCCGCGCTCCGCCGTAAACAACTCGTTCCGGGTCGGATCAAAAACCACCCCGGCAATCATCTCGCCGGCCTTTTCCAGCCCCAGCGTTACATTCCACACCGGATACGAATGCGCGAAATTGGTTGTGCCATCCAAAGGATCCACATACCATCGGTACTCCGACGAAGTATCCTGCCCTCCGCCCTCTTCAGCCACCACACTGTGCTCGGGAAAATGCTGGCGCAACCGCTCCACTACCAATTTTTCGGAAGCCCGGTCGGCCTCCGTCACCAGGTCGTACTCGCCCTTCATCTCAAACGCGACGCGCCGCTCAAAGTAATAGCGAAGCAGCGAACCCGCTTCCACGGCGATATCCGCCGCCGTCTCCACAAATGAGCGCAAGCTATTGGGCCTCGTACAAATATTTGATGTCGTGCTTGAAAATGAACAGGTTCGGGCCGTCGCTCCGCGTGATTCGGATGAAACGCTGGTCGTAATACTCCACGATCCCCGACACAGTCTGGTTGTCGGCGAGCTTAACGACTACCTGTGTATGATTTTCAATCAGTTTCTTCAGGTAACGAATTTCTTCGAACGTCTGCTCTGGCGGACGCTTCGCCTTACTCGGTGGCTGCACGATACGTTACGGACCTTTCCTTGACGACTTTTTGGCTGGTAGGGCCGGAGCCGCTTTCTTCGGAGCCCGCAACGTCTCGTCACCCGGCACCACGCTTATGCGGGCACTCGAACTCAAAGGCGACGCTGCGGAACTTTGCAATGCCTCTCCATAGTATCCATTACGCGCCAGCACGTGCAGCCCTGGTGTCGCCAGAGTAACGTCCAGTGAATGGAACCTGTTGGCTGTAAGCGGAACATCTTTGGGATAAAAACCAATCAGATACTGCGTCCGCAGATCCCGCAAGATCTGGTCAAACGCATGGTCCATCTCCGCGCCCAGCGAAGGCGCGAAAACACGGCCACCCGTACGCAGGGCGAAAGTTGTCAACGCGTTTTCCCCGCCGGTATTGCGGCCGGCGTCGTTCGAAATCGGCACCACCAGAATGGGATAAATCACCGCATCCGCCAGTTGTGCCGCCTCCACCGCGCGGTTGAAATCGGTCCGGGACGTCGTATCCCCGCCGTCCGTCACCACCACCAGAATGCGCCGCCCCGGGCGATGCTCAATGTCTCGCGAAGCCAGCATGACGGCGTCGTACAGCGACGTGCCCGTGTCGGCCTTCAGCGCCCGAAGCGAGTGCTCAATCGCTGCCGGGTTGCGATGAAACCCCTGCTGCTGAATCGTGTCCAGACTAAAACTGTAGAGCGCCGCGCAATCGGCAGGGTTCCCCTCCCGAAACAACGCCTTCACAAAACGGGCCACAGACTCCGTCTCGTACTTCAGATCTTTGCCGGTAGAGGCGCTGTTGTCAATCAGGATCGCCACATTCAGGGGCTGGTCGGTCTGGTGCTCAAATATCGAGATGGCCTGGGGCGTGCCGTTGTCCTTTACCGTAAAAGCAGCCTGATCCAGCGTGCCGATGGCATTGCCCGCAGAGTCTTTTACGGTGGCAAGAAGGCGCACCAGGCGCACATCTACGCGAATCGTCGCCTCCTGGTCGGCAATTTCCACCTTCTGGCAGAAACCTGCCGCTGCGCACGCCAGGCCGAGAACCGCGAGCCGGGCCCTCGTGACGAACAACCGGCGCACCCTACGCCATCCGGGGCGCATTGTCGTCCCACTCGCCCTCAACCCAAACCTCACCATCGGCAAAGTACTCCTTTTTCCAGATGGGAACCTGGCGCTTCAGCCGATTGATAGCCTCGAACGCCGCGTCGAACGCCGCTTTGCGGTGCGGCGAAGCCACGAAGATGGCCACGCTCGCTTCGCCAATTTCCATGGTGCCCAGGCGATGAATAATGGCGACCCGGCTGACCGCAAACTGCGCCGCGATCTCGCGCCCCAGTTGCGCCATTTGCCGGATTGCCATTTGCTCGTAGCATTCGTAATCGAGGCGTAACGTCGCCCGTCCCTTGGTATTGTTACGGACTACGCCCTGAAAAGTTACAAGCGCCCCGTCAATACCCTGCAGCAGCCGCTCTTCCGCCGCGCGGACATCGATCACCTGGCGGGTAATCTCAAAAAAATGCCCCTCCGGATCCTCAATCTTCAAAGGGGACCCGCCACTCACCGGAGGCAGCAGCGCAACTTCATCGCCCTCCGCCAGCAACTCGCCGGCCTGAGCAAATTCCTGGTTCCGAGCCATTACCACACTCTTCGCCATCGCCGAAAGGCGCGGGTACAGGGCTGCGTAATGGTCGAATACGAAGCGCATACTGGCCCCGTCCGGAACTTCCAGACCTTCCTCTGCACGTCCGCAGACGTCTTTCAACTGCCCAAAGAATAAGACCCTGATTTGCATGGTGGTAGCGACTAATCGAAGATTATCAGAACCACATCGCTACACTGGGGTCTGCTACGGTGGCGTGAAGCGTCACGAAATCAACAGGACAGATGCCCTTGAAGGTTACAACACACACCAGCCGCGTCACGGTCCGCTATGCGGAAACCGACCAAATGGGGGTCGTCTACCACGCCCACTATCTGGTTTGGATGGAGGTTGCCCGTACAGAACTCTGTAAAGCGACCGGGTTTGCCTACTCCGAAATGGAAGCCGACGGGGTCCTGCTGGCGGTGTCTGAGGCGGGGTGCCGCTATCTGCGCGCCGCAAAATACGGCGAGGAGATCGATATTACAGCGACGATTAAAGACTCCAACCGTCGTTTCATCGAATTCCACTACGCAATGACCTGTGAAGGCCGAAAAGTTGCGACCGGGCGGACGCGCCATATCTTCCTGAACAAGGAATTCCGTCCCACGCGCCTGCCCGATCGCTATGCTGCGATGCTGAGTGCTGACCTGATTACGGCTTAGCGTCCGACAACGATAACCATGAACGAATCGGGCAACGCCGCGCCCGCTTTACCGCTCTTGGCGTCCGCCGGACCCATTTCCGCTGCCGGCAAATACAGCTTGTGTGCCTTCTGGTCTACGCCTATGGTCCGCGCACCCTTCGTCGTCTCTATGGTCGCCACAGTCTCCCACTTACCCGGAGCCGTCTCGCTAACCATGCTGATGTTGCCGTCCCGGCCATTCGCACTGAAAGCGTAGCCGTCGTCAAAAGCCACGCCATCCGGACCCTGGCCAATTACTACGGAAGCAAGAACTTTCCCCTTCGCATAATCGCTGACCGACATCACTTTGTTGCAGACGGAAAACAGGACACCCTTCTTCGTATCGATCGCCAGCCCGCTGGGACCGTCGCAGGGCGCGATCGAGTACCGCCTCGAAACCACCGAATCCTTAACGCTGATCTCGATCACTTCGTTCTTATCTTCAATGTTGACGTAAACGTGGCCCTTGCCATCCACCTGAGCGAACTCCGGCTTTCCACCCACGGGCAGAGACGCGGTAACAACTTCACCCGTCTTCGCATCGAAGATCGTGGCGTCGTTGCTCTTGCCGTTAAAGGTCAGCACGCGGTGCGTAACGGGCTCATAGATGATGGCGTCCGGGTTCGCGCCGGTCTTCACGTTGCCGGTCGCCTTGTTGGTCTTCAGATCGAAGATGGTGACGTCGTTGGTGGTGCCGTTGCTGGTGAAGCCCTTTCCAAGATCGTTCGCCACCGCGATACCGTGAACGCCCTTCGTATCCGGAATCGTCGCCACCAGCTTGTCCGTGGTGGTATCGATCACTTCTGTCTGGGTGCCGTGGGAAACGTACATACGATGGTTGGTGCTGTCGATGTAAACATAGTCCCAGCGGGCGCCGCCGCCAATCTTGATTTTGGAGAGGACCTTATACGTGGGCGGGGCCGCAAAGGCGGCCGCAGCGAAAACGAGAGCAAGTATGGGCTTCATAATTAAAAACCTTTCAGGGGAACTTAAGCGGTCTGAGCCGCGAGCTGCTCGCGCGAAGCGACAGGCGTCAGCGGTAATACAATTTCAACTTCCAGACCCGGGTCGCGATTCACGGCCCGCATGGTTCCATGGTGCAGTTCCACGGCACGACGGGCGATGGCGAGGCCCAGCCCCACTCCGCCCGAGGTCCTGCCCCGGTCTTTCTCCACCCGGTAAAACGGGTCGAAGATGCTGGGCAGCGATTCAGGCGGCACACCCGGCCCATAGTCCCGAACCGCCAGCGAGACCGACGAGCCCTGGAGGCTCAGCGTAACATCTACCTGGCACTCTTCCGGCGAATAACGGATCGCGTTGCGGATGATGTTTTCGTAGGCACGACGCAGCAGCTCCGGATTCCCCTGCAGCTCCACTTCCACGATCCGCGGACGCAACTGGATACCTTTTTTCTGAGCCTCTATGTGGACATCGTCCAAAATTGTTCGTACCAGGTCGTCCAGCCGTACCCCTTCAGTGTTCAAACCCTCAGGATCACCTTCCGCGCGGGTAACCTGGATCAACTCGCCCACCAGCGTGTTCAGCCTGTCCGCTTCACGCTCCACACGCGTCAGCGCGAGCGAGGCATCCCCGCCCCCGCGGGCAAGTTCCACCGCCACGCCGAGGCGCGCCAGCGGGGAACGCAACTCATGGGAAATATCCTGCAGCAGCCTGCGTTGCGACTTCAACAGCTGGTCGATCCGCTCCGCCATCTGGTCAACCGTCCGTGCCAACTGGCCCAACTCGTCACCGCGGCGAGAATTCACCCGCGCCGAGAAATCCCCGTGGCCAAACCGTTCAATCGTCTTCTGCATCGTGCGCAGTGGCGATGTCAGGTGCCTCGCCAGCAGGTAGCAAAGCGTCGCAATGAACCCGAGCATCCACCAGGTTTGCTGGGGAACTTCCACGCTCCAGGTGGCGCGCTGCGGCTCCCGGTTCGGAAAAACCACCACAAAATTGTACTTGCCGTCCCGTGAAGCCGTCGCATTCACAAAGCTGGCTGGCCGGGGCGTCTCAATCCGGACGAAGGGAAACATCGGACCGCCCCTGGAACCACGCCCGCGCCCGCCGGCGTTCGAACGAATTTCACCGCTCCAGTCGCGGCCAGTCAGAAGATCTTTTCCGTCGCCGTCTGTGAGCGCAGCCTCCACCCCCATCGCGTCGCGGTAACGCGTCATGAACCGTTCCAGACCGGCTTTCCCCTCAGCTTCCCAGGCTCCCCGGGCTTCTCGAAGCTCGTACGTCCGGAATCCCATGTTGGGTATCGGCGCCGGCCGCAGAAAAACGTTCCATATATAAAAGCTGGCAGTCGTGCTGAGAATCACGGTCAGCAAAAACCACAGCAGAATCTTGGAAAACAGCCGACTCATGGCGTGACGGCCTCATCGGGTGAGCGCACATATTGATAGCCCACGCCACGGACGGTCTTGATCAGAGGCTTCTCGCCTTCCAGCTTCCGGCGCAGGTGGCTGATATGCATGTCCACAGACCGGTCAAACGGCGTGGCCTTGCGGCCATACAGCTCTTCCATCAACTGGTCGCGCGAAACCACCCGGCCTGCCGAACGCATCAGCGTCTCCAGGATGTCGAACTCAAACGTGGTCACCTCAACCGGAGTCCCTTCGCGAAGAACGTCGCGAGTACCAGGGTCGATGGTGATGCCGTTCACTTCCAGCTTGCCGCCCGGGTTGCGCTCTTCCAGACGCCGCATGATCGCCTTCACACGAGCAACCAGTTCGCGCGTATTGAAGGGTTTCGGCAGATAATCGTCCGCCCCGAGTTCCAACCCCACAATCCGGTCTTCATCCTCGCCGCGCGCCGTCAGCATCATAATGGGAATACGCGATTCGCGGCGAATCCGCTTCAGAATCTCAAAACCGTCAATGCCCGGCAGCATTACGTCCAGTACCAGAAGATCGTAGCCTCCGTTCAGCGCCGCCGACAGGCCGCGCCGACCGTCGTTCTGCGTATCTACCCGGTATCCTTCCCGGACCAGTAACTCGCTCAACATGCCGGAAAGCTCGTCGTCATCGTCCACTATCAGGATTCGCACATCTGAAATTTAACACCAGCCCCCCCCGGGTGCGGTAAACCTTTGTAAGAGCCTATGAAACCGGAAATATCGAACCCGCCCGTCGCGCCCAAATTCCCCCAAGCCAGAACTGTCCACAGCGAGACCGTGATCGACAACTGGTTTTACCTGCGGGATCGAGAAAACCCAGCCACAATTCCCTGGCTCGAGGCCGAAAACCGCTTCACCCAGGCCTCCACTGCTCATTTGGAGCCGCTGCGCCAGGAACTCTATGCCGAAATGGTGGGCCGAATTCAGGAAACCGACGTGTCCGTGCCATGGAAGTCAGGCCGCTGGCAATATTATTCCCGTACCGAGCAGGGTCGCCAATATTCCATCTCCTGCCGGAAAGGTGCCGACGGAATCGAGAAAATCCTCCTCGACGGCAACGCGCTCGCCGAGGGTCACGACTATTTTTCCCTCGCCTTCGACCACGTCAGTCCCGATGGCAACCTCCTCGCCTACGCCGTAAACACCGATGGCGCTGAGGTTTATACGCTGCGCTTCCGAGATCTTCAGACAGGCGACGATCTCCCCGGCGAACTGACCGGCGTCTACTACTCCGCCTCCTGGGCTTCTGACAGCCTGACTTTCTTCTTCACCACCCTCGACGAAACCAAACGCCCCTGGCGGCTCTGGAAATGCACCGCGGGCTCCCCCACCGCCCCCGAACTCGTCTTCGAAGAGCCCGACGCCCGGTTCAATGTAGCCATCGACCGGACTCGCAGCAACCAGTACCTCCTCCTCACCCTCGCCAGCCACACCACCAGCGAAGTCTGGTACACCCCAGGCACCGGCGTGGGTTCGTTTTTGCGAATGCAGGAGCGCCGCCAGGATGTCGAATACTACATCGCGCATCAGGGCGAACACTTTTACATGCGGACCAACGAAAATGGCCGTAACTTCCGCCTCCTCCGTGCCCCCGTCACCGCGCCGGCACCGTGGCAGGAGGTCATCGCCCACCGGCTGGGGGCTTCTGTTGAAGGCATGGACGCCTTTGCCGGCCACCTCGTCATCACCGAACGCGTCGGGGGCCTGAAGCGCCTGCGCGTCATCAATACGGCCACCGAAGAGCAACATACCGTCGCCTTCGACGAGCCAGCCTACACCTTCTTTGAGGAACGCAACGAAGAATACTCCACGTCGCTCTTCCGCTTCACCTACAGTTCCCTCACCACGCCCCGCTCCGTCTTCGACTACAACATGGCCACCCGCGAGCGAACGCTGCTGAAACGCTATGCCGTCCTCGGTGGCTTCGATTCCGCCAACTACGTTTCCGAGCGCCTGCAGGCCGTCTCGCACGACGGGACGCTCGTGCCTATTTCCGTTGTCTACAGAAAAGGGTTCGAGTGCAACGGCAAATCGCCCCTCTACCTCTACGGCTACGGCTCGTACGGCATCGTGACCGACCCCGCCTTCTCCCCCGAGCGCATCAGCCTGCTCGACCGTGGCTTTGTTTTTGCCATCGCCCATATCCGGGGCTCTGGCGATATGGGCCGACTCTGGTACGAAGACGGCAAGCTGGGCCACAAGAAGAACACGTTCCTCGACTTCATCGCCTGCGCTCAGCATCTGGTCGCCAACAACTACACATCACCCGAGCGTCTCGCCATAGCAGGAGGCAGCGCCGGAGGTCTGTTGATGGGTGCCGTTACCAACCTGCGCCCCGATCTGTTCCATACCGTCGTCGCGCACGTGCCGTTCGTGGACGTGGTGAACACCATGCTCGACGACACGCTCCCGCTAACCGTCACCGAATACGAGGAATGGGGGAACCCGAACGTGGCCGCAGACTACGCCTGTATCCGTTCCTACGCCCCGTACGAAAACGTGGTGCCGGCCCGCTATCCGAACATTCTGGCTACCGCCGGCCTGAACGACCCGCGTGTACCCTATTGGGAACCTGCAAAATGGGTTGCGAAGCTCCGTGACAACAACCTCGGAACGTCCGTGATCCTGTTAAAAACGCAGATGGGCGCGGGCCACGGCGGACCCTCCGGACGTTACGAGAAGCTCAAAGAAAAAGCCTTTGAGTTCGCGTTTATCCTCGCCGGCGTCTAACCACTTCCGGATGCGTTGAGTGGAACCGGGGTCATCATCGGCGGGAAGAATACTCCGTTGTACTTCGCCGGCCCCACCCCACCGTGCCCGTGAAACGTTGCCCACGAAATTTAACCGATCGCCAGCCGCATTTAAACCCTATTGAAACCTGAAACTTCCTCAATTCGCTAAAATAGAGGGATGTTAAGATCCCCAATAACCTTGTTGTTTATAGGTGCGTCGGTCTGCTTTGCACAGTTCGATACCGCAACTGTGCTGGGTACGATCCACGATCCATCCGGGCATGTGATTGCGTCCAGTAAAGTATCTCTCGCCAATCTGGCCGACGGCACCCAGCAAAACGCCGCCACCGATTCGGAGGGCAATTATCAATTCCTCAAAGTCCGTATCGGCGAATACAGCCTGAGGGCGGAGTCCCCGGGCTTCAAAGCCGCCACGGCCGACCGCTTCACCGTCACCGTCAACGCCCGTCAGCGCGTCGATCTCACGCTTCCTGTCGGCAACGTCACCGAAAGCGTTACCGTCTCCGGCGCCGCCGCTGTCCTCGAAACCGACTCCAGTGACCGCGGCCAGGTGATGGCCACCCGTCAGATTCTCGATCTCCCGCTCAACGGTCGCTCCTACGCCGACCTCGCCCTGCTCTCGCCGGGTGTTCGGAAGTCCGTCCTTCAAGACGGCTCCATCACCAGTCGCGACGCATCCTACAACGTCAACGGCCAGCGCAGCGCGTTCAATAACTTCGTCCTTGATGGCGTGGATAACAACGCTTACGGCACCAGTAACCAGGGTTTCTCCAACCAGGTTGTGCAGATCAACCCCGATGCCGTCGCCGAATACCGCGTCGCCACCGACAACTACAGCGCCGAATATGGCCGCGCTTCCGGTGCCGTCATCAATGCCACCATCCGCAGCGGCACCAACAGCTACCATGGCTCCGCCTGGGAATTCGTCCGCAACACCCAGCTCAATGCCGTCGGCTTCTTCAAACCCAATGGCGGCGTGAAGCCCGTTTTCCAGCAGAACCAATACGGCGCCGCCTTTGGTGGTCGCATTATTAAGGACAAGCTCTTCTTCTTCGTCGATTATGAAGGTCTCCGCCGCGTGCAACGCGCCCTCACCTTCGCCACGATCCCCACCGCAGCTTACAAATCCGGCAACTTCGGCACCGCCGTCAAGAACCCGTATACGAACGCGGTCTATGCCGATGGAGTTGTCCCCCAGTCGGCCATGAGCCCCTTCGCGAAGGCCGTGCTCGCCGCGCTGCCCGATCCCAATGTGGCCGGTTTCAGCAACAATCTCTCCACCATGCCCCGCGCGTCCATCAACGACGATAAGGGCGACTGGAAGATCGACTACATCCCCAACCAGAAGCTGAACGCGTTCGTCCGCTACAGCCATCGCGAAGCCAACCTCTACGTTCCCGGCAACATCCCCGGCGCGGCGGGCGGCAACAATAACGGCGATGTCCACCAGTTCAACCAGCAACTTGCCGCGGGCGCCACCTACTCTTTCAGCCCCACCTCGCTGATCGAAGCCCGCCTCGGCATCTCCTGGTTCGATGGCGGTAAGACGCCCATCGGCGCCGGCCAGCCCAGCTTGCTCGCCCAGTTCGGCATCGGCGGCCTTCCCACAGACCCTCTCGTCGTCAGCATCCTGAACAGCCAGGCCGTAACCACGTTCTCCCAGTTCGGTCGCCAGGGGTCGAATCCGCAGTTCCAGAACCCCTTCGTCGTCAACCCCAAGGTCAACTATTCGAAGTATCTTGGCCGTCACACCCTGAAGATGGGTTACGAGTTCCAGGACATCACCACCACCGTCAACGACTTCAACCCGGTCTTCGGTCAGGACACCTACAACGGCCTGTTCAGCAACCCCGGCGTGGCCAGCCCCTCCACCGCGCAGCGTGAAGCTTACGCCCTCACCGACTTCATGTTCGGCGCGCGCGACTCCTATTCACTCAACAACTTCGTCATCGTCGATCTTCGCCAGCAGATGCACTTCGGCTATATACAGGACGATTTCAAGGTCAACTCGAAGCTGACCCTGAACCTGGGTATGCGCTACGAATTCGGCACCCCACAGTGGGTCGCCGACAACCGTCTCGCCAATTTCGACCCGGCCACCAAAACCCTGCTCCAGGCGAAGGCAGGCAGCATCTATGACCGAGCGCTGGTGAATCCCCGCAAGAATGACTGGGCTCCGCGCCTCGGCTTTGCGTACCGCGCCATGGATAAGACTGTGATCCGCGGCGGCTACGGCATCTCCTGGGTCCACTTCAACCGTCTCGGCGGCGAAAACCTGCTTGCTTACAACGGCCCGAATATCGTGAACGCAACGTTCAGCCAGAGCCCCACAAACCTGTCGCTCTGCGCCAGCGCCGCGTCCGCAAATGGCACCTGCTTCCGCCCCACCCAGCTTGGCTACCCCGAGAACTTCGCGGTGCCGGCTAACTTCAACCCCCTGAATGCCCAGTCCCGCTATATCCCGAAGGACAATCCCGACGGATATGTACAAAGCTGGCACTTCAACATCCAGCGCGAAATTACCCCGACTCTGGTGGTTGACGCCGCGTACGTCGGCAGCCACAGCGTTCACCTGATGATTCTGGGCGACTGGAATCAGGCCACGCCCAACCAGCCCGGCCAGAACCTCTCGCTCCAGGCTCGCCGCCCCATCTCGAACTTCAACGCGATTGAAGTCGCCATGGGCGCCGGTTTCGCCAACTACCAGTCCGTCCAGCTCAAGGTGGAAAAGCGCTACTCCGACGGCCTCTACATGCTGAACTCGTTCACTTTTGGCAAAGGTATCGACAATGCCTCCGGTCACCTCGAGACCGCCAACGGCGATAACTCCCGCGTCAACATGGCCGACATCCGCAACGAAAAGGGCCTCTCCAGCTACGACCAGAAGTTCAACAACACGACCGCCATTGCTTACGACCTGCCGTTTGGCAAGGGCAAAAAGCACATGAGCAGCGCCAACCGCCTGGTGGATGGTCTGGCCGGTGGCTGGCAACTCAGCGTCATCAACACCATGGCGAGCGGCCTGCCCGTGAACCTGAACTACAGCCCGTCTTCGCAGTTCCAGGTCAGCGGCCTGCCCACGTATCGCCCGAACATTATCGGCGATCCCCGCACGCCAAATGGCGGTCCCACCAACTATCTGAACCCCGCCAACGTGCTCATCCCGACCGACCCGAGCCATCCTTTCGGCAACGCGGGACGCAACATCGCGCGTGGTCCCAGTCTGGTCCAGTCGGATCTGGCCGCCCACAAGCAGGTTCAGTTGTGGAGTGAAGCGTCGAAGCTCGAATTCCGGGTGGAAGCGTTCAACTTCATGAACAAGACCAACTTCGGCGCTCCGGATGGCAACCGCAGCAACGGCAGCTTCGGGACCATTACGTCTCTCTCGACGCCCGCGCGGCAGGTACAGTTCGGCATGAAGCTGTATTTTTAATCCGTAAGCAGTAAGTGAAAGGGGGCGGTGAGGCGACTCACCGCCCCTTTTCCGTTTACGCGTACTGCGCGGCCAGCATACCTCGCAGCGGGACTTCAGACGCCAGCGCCGCTTCCCGAAGTCTCTTCTTGTCCAGCTCGATCCGCCGCAGATCCACCGAGATCCGGCCCTTTTCCGCCCGAACTACGGCATATTCCGCATGAGCCAGAATCGTGGGAGGCGTATTCGGATTCGCGCCGATGTGCTCGGTAAAAGGCATCCCCACGCTCCCCGGATTTACCAGCAACCGCCCCCGATGCTGCCGCAGCAGCTGGATATGCGTGTGTCCGCCAGCCAGCACAGCTCCCCGCCGCCCGTCCAGCATCATATCCAGCTCATCGGCCGGAGTCGTCGCCAGCAGCGTCTCCATGTGGGACCGTGGCGAGCCATGGAACAGACAAAGGCTTTCGCAGCCGTCCAAAGGTACCATCAACTCCCGCTCAAACGTCATCAAATAGTCGAAATCCGCAGGCCGCAACTGTCCCCGGCACCAGTCAACGGCAGCTTCAATCGGAGCCCCCGTGGCGTACTGGTGAAGCAGTTCAGGAACAAACAGGAACTCGTCATGGTTCCCCAAAACACTCACCATCCGCCGCTCCCGCAAGATGTCCAGCACCTCACGCGGCTGGCTGCCCAGAGTAGCGACATCGCCCAGGCAAATCGTACGGTCTACCCGCTCCCCATCAACCTCGGCAAGCACCGCCTCCAAAGCGATCGCATTTCCGTGGATGTCGGAAATCAGCGCGATTCGCATCAGAGCGCTACTTCTTGCCCTCAATGCGAATGTCGTTCAGTGTGTCGGCGGAACTCTCCAGATCCTTCTCGCCCGCCGGCAATTCATTGGAACTCAGGATATAGGCCATCAAATCTGCCACCTGCCGCCGGCTCAAATGCCCCGGATCATCTGCCGGCATCGTAGTCCGAGTCACCTCGAACAATCCGTTCAGGGGTTTGCCCTGCCACTTAGCCAGAAACTCGGCCCCTGCCAAACCCGGCGAACTCTCCCCACCAGCCAGATTCTGGCCATGGCACTTGGCGCACTCTTCGTTGTAAACATTCTGGCCGCGCGTGGCCTGCGCCTTCGTAAAAACACCGTCGCGCGCCGAGCGGGACGTCGCAGCTGCGCTCAGGCAGGCCACTGCAATCAGAATCGACACTAGTTTGTGAATAGACATTCGGGCTAAACCATTCTATACGTTCCCACTGTTGTTCCGTCCAGCCGAGACCCGATGATATTGTTACAAAAGTGTTACTTCGCACGGTCCACGTTTGATCTACAAATCCAGTCTTCTCCCCCTCCTGTTCACGGCCACTCATCTCCTGTTGGCCGCTGATCCACATCCAAGCGGTGCGGAACCCGATCTTGTTCACCTCGGTGCCCTGACGCTCAAGCCCGGCGCTTTTCTGGAATTGATCGGCATGTCCCGCAGCTCCACCACGGCGGACTCCGTCTCCACAAAGTTCGGCAGGATCCCCCTCGGAGACACCCCGTGGGAAACCATTGGCTCGGCCCGCCATTCCCGCCTGATGCTGAAATCGGAGCTCCCCGCTGGTGACTTCCACTTCACCACCTACCTCGAAAGCGACTTCATGAACTTCACCACCGGGCAAAGCCCCTGGCGTTGGCGTCAGTATTGGGGTCAGGCGAGTTACGGCAAATGGGAACTGCTCGGCGGTCAGGCCTGGAGCCTCCTCCGGCCCAACCGCATTGGCACCGACTCGGACAAAAACGTGATGAGCACCGACGTTATCGACCCTGCATACGAAGTCGGGCTGCTCGGTTCCCGAGTCCGCCAGATTCGTATCGCCCGGCCTGTTGGTGACTACAAAATCGCTGTCGCCTGGGAAGCTGACGGCAATCTGCTGACCAAGGTAGTTCGGGACAAAAAGCGCACCCACTACGAACTCGGGGCCTTTGGCGGACGTTTCGGACGCAAGGGAGCCACGGCCTCAGCAGTTATCAGTCTGACGCCGAAGCTCCGCTTCGTGAATCAACAATACTGGTCAAAAAGAGCCGCCTACCAGGCTCTTGGCGTAATGCCCATCGGCCCCAACGGCCTCTCCACTATCGAAGGAGCCGAGTTTCAGATGCGGCGAAACACCGAACTCTACACCTATGGAGGCATGGTCTACGCAAACCGCATGGACACCACCGCCAACCGCATCGTCCGCCAGTGGTCAGCGGGTGTGAATCAGAAGTTCGCCGTGCCCGCGAACTGGCACGGCGGAATGATGTTCTCCCTGCAGTATTCCCACATGGACCGAGCCGTCTGGAACGGCAAGGAGGGTGCTATGGACTACCTCATGTACCGCTTCCGCTACACGCTTAACTAGCCGCTACGGCAGCAGCACCGTCCGGTTGATCCAGAGGATGTTGTCCCAGCTGAGCATCTTTTCCGTCCCGTCGAACAGTTTCGCGTAGCTGCCTCCACCCGCTTTGAGGGAGAATTCCTTCACGCGATCCGGCGGATTTGTGGTCGTGTTCTTCAGGATGTCCAGCACTTGCTCTTGTCTGGAAATCTGGTAGAAGTCCGGCGTCTTCGCGGAATAGAACTTTGTATCCGCCGGCTTGCCCTTGTTGCCCACACCGCGCTCGAACTTGATGTGCATTTCCAGACGCTCGCCGCTGGCTGAGACAAACACCCAGTCCTGCGTCTCCGTTGACGGACCGGACCCGCTCGAAAGCGACCGTGTCACGTTGTGCGTACTCGCCGCGATGTAGTTCCCGAACGGCCCAGGCGCGTCTGCCGGATCGGCGGTCAACCCACCCACCACCAGCTGCACATTGGCCCCCGCGGCATCTTTCACCGGCGACACCAGGTACGCCAGCGTATTCGCACCCTTGCCAATCGGCTTCCCGTCCGGAGCATTGATACTGAGCCTGTCAATGAACACCAGCCGGACATTGCAGTCTTTCGCCGGACCCTGCGTCGCCACATTCAGCGTGAAGCCTTTCGGCAGCAACGCCTGAATCGCGGCATCGGGAACATGCAGATCCAGCTGAAACCGAGCCTCGGAAGCGAATTCCACGGGAGTCTCGGCCATCGCCATCAAACCTCCCGACAAAAGAACAGCGAAAATAGTTCTGCGCATCATCACTTATAACCCCAGATTCTGCCGTGCATACCGGATGCAGGCCATGTTGTAGTCTTCTTCCAGCTTCTGCCTCGCCGCGCCGCCCAAACCAGCCACGGTAGGCAGCGGCTTCTTCGAGGCTTTCTTCTGCAGCAATTCCATGAACTTCGCCACCTGTTGAGGTGGTGTTTCCTTGAAAGTCACCCAGTACTGATCGGTGTAAATCGGCACTTTGAGCGGGTCGCGCGTGATCATTTCCAGATCGAAGATCATGTTCGGATCCTTCGCCCGCAGAACATCCACCATCTTTTTCAGGTCCAGAAAGCCGTCACCAAACGAAACTTCCGCCAGCAGGAACCCGTCCTCGTACGGCAGAATCCCCATGTCCTTGATGTGTGCCCCTACCACCCAGGGCTTTAGCGTCTCCAGCGTGTACATCGGGTCTTCCAGGAACGAAACGTTGTTCCCGAAGTCGAGGTGAACGCCCACATAGTCGCTTCCGATCCGCTTCAGCCAGGCAGCCTGTTCCGCCGCGCTCCAGCCCTTGTGATTCTCCAGCCCCAGTCGAACTTTGTGCTTATTCAGGACAGGCGTCGCCAGCGCGACCATTCTCTGGTTGTTCTCAAAGCTGACCCGATAATCGGCCAGCGTCTTCATATCCTCGTATCGTCGGCCCGTAAGCGCGGCATGAAGACTGTACGCGCCAATCTCCTTCGCCGCCTTCACGCCGGCTTCGAAGCGATCCACGTCTGCTTCGGTCCGGGGCAACGGCACGTTGAAGATCACGTGCATGTTGTACTGCTGAACCTTTTCCTTGAACTTGCCGATGGTCTCGGGGTCCGACGGAGTGTTGCCCATCTCCGCGCCACCCAGGCCCAGCTTATGGCAGTAATCGAGGAATTCATCAGAGAATGGAGGCGGAACGTACCCAGCCGCCCGTGACCCGCCGGGAGCCGCAGCCGCCCCGCGACCACCCCTCGCGCCGCCGTTCCGGGCACCAAAGGCAGTGGGCGCGCCGCCCATGCCAAGCTTCCCCTTTGGATTCGGTACGGCCTCAGCCGAAGCACTGCCGGCAAATTGTGCCACCAATGCGGCCGAACTCGCGGCCGTCAGGATATCTCGTCTCGTCACGCCATAATTCTATACCGGACCAGGCTCGTCTCTCAGGCCACAGCAGAAATGCTGCGAGCTTTCGGGCGCAGACCAAGTACCTCCCGCAGCTCCTGCTCCAGAGCCTGCGCCATTTCCGGATTCTGTTTCAGGAAGATCCGGGAGTTATCCCTTCCCTGCCCGATCCTCTCGCCTTTGTAACTGAACCACGAACCTGACTTCTCCACCACGTTACGAGACACCCCGATATCGATCAGATCGCCTTCCCGCGAAGCACCTTCCCCGTAAAGGATGTCGAACTCGGCCTCGCGGAATGGCGACGCAACCTTGTTCTTCACAATCTTCACCTTCGTCCGGTTACCGATAACGGTGTCGCCATCCTTAAATAGCCCCGGTCCGGCGAACATCCACCCGCACCGAAGCATAGAACTTCAGTGCCCGGCCCCCGGTAGTGGTTTCCGGACTCCCGAACATGACGCCGATTTTCTCGCGAATCTGATTAATGAAGATCAGGCACGTGTTCGTCCTGGACACAACGCCCGTCAGCTTGCGCAACGCCTGAGACATCAGTCGCGCGTGCAAACCCACATGGCTGTCACCCATCTCGCCTTCCAGTTCCGCCTTCGGGACCAGCGCCGCCACCGAGTCCAGAACCACCACGTCCAGCGCCCCGGACTGAACCAAAGCCGCGATAATCTCCAGCGCCTGCTCTCCCGTATCCGGTTGCGAGACCAGCAGGTTGTCGATATCAACCCCCAGCTTCCGCGCATACGTCGGATCCAGAGCATGCTCGGCATCAATGAAAGCCGCCGCGCCCCCCGCCTTTTGCGCCTGCGCAATCACCTGCAGGGCGATGGTGGTCTTTCCGGATGACTCCGGCCCAAAAACCTCCGCAACCCGGCCCCGGGGAAACCCACCCACGCCAAGCGCGACGTCAATCGAGAGACATCCCGATGAGATCGCTTCCACCGGAACCGCATTATCGGACCCCAGCCGAAGGACCGTCCCGCGTCCAAACTGCTTGTCCATCGCCAGCAGGGCGAGGTCGATTGCTTTCCGTCGTTCCAGTTCCGTCATGGTTGTTATCTCCCGGGAAACTTCCGCTCTACATTAAAGTGGCGTGGCGCGAAAAAATTCTCACATGAATCGCGGTAAACTAGCCAGGGAGATATTCCACAAGTTCAGGAGCTATACAAAGATGAAGAAAACCCTCGCCCTACTCGCTATCGCTGTCGCCGCCAGTTTCGCTACCGCCGGTTTCATCGCCGCCCAGCCCCCGCCGCCCGGGCCCCCCTCCGTCGCTGCCACCCTCAAGGCTGGCTACGAGCGCATCAAGACCAACTTCATGAAGGCAGCCGAGAAGATGCCGGAAGACCAGTACAACTTCAAACCGGCCGATGGCGTTGAGACGTTCGGTCAGCGTGTCGCCCACATCGCCAACCAGATGGGAACCTGCTCGGCCCTCAACGGCGCCCGCAAGCCCAGCAGCGCCGTGGGTAAAACTGCGAAGGCCGACCTGGTGGCCGCGCTGAAAGAGTCTTTTGACGAATGCGACAAAGCGTTCGCCGTCCTTACCGACGCCAACGCCCTCGAGAATATCGCCGCCGGCCGTGGCCAGCAGCCCCGCGTCAATGTGCTTTACGGCATCGTCGTCCACGCCAACGAAGTCTACGGCGCCATGGGTGT
Organism: uncultured Acidobacteriia bacterium; assembly: GCA_903929755.1. Lineage (GTDB taxonomy): Bacteria > Acidobacteriota > Terriglobia > Bryobacterales > Bryobacteraceae > BOG-234. The sequence goes on along the minus strand of CAIYVZ010000151.1, from coordinate 14,715 downwards.
TTACATGCGCGTGAAGGGCCTTGTGCCGCCTTCCAGCGAAGGCCGCTAAACCTTTAATCGATCAGATCCAGGAAAAGCGGGGGGCTTCGGCCCCCCGCTTTTTTTAGGAAGCTGCGCTGAAGTGCCGCTGCCCCCCCCAGCTTTCAGGCGGCGATATTCAGCAGAGGCGGGGCGTCTTTGCCGCAACAGCGCTTGTATTTGTCGCCTGAACGGCACGGACAGGGCGCGTTGCGGGGGATTTGCTTGGTCCGTTTGGCGAATTCGGCGAGTTCGCGACGCTCTTCGGCTTCGATTTGGGCGTGGAGACGGCTTTCGGCGGTGTGTACCGTGTCCGAAATGGGTTCGCTTTTTCGAATTTCCGATTTCGGGGCTTCGGTGGCCGGAGGATTTGGGTTCGTTTTTTCGAATCGCAAGACATCGCGGGCGCTGGCCGGGGTTGGGAGGGCGAGGTTCCAGCGGTTGTTGAGGTGACGGTCGGTCTGAAGCCGCCGGAGTTCCATGGTGTTGCGGCGGACGGCGGTGTTCAGGCGGTCGCGATATTTGCGGCGGGCGTCGAGAGTCTCTTCGGAGAAGGCGGACTCGTCGATTGTGGCCATGATGTTCAGACGCCAGGTGTCGCGGAAGATTTCGGCGGCGAAGTGGAGTTCGAGGAAGCCTTCGGGACGGAGTTGGGACTGCGCTTCTTCGGCGAGGGCCAGGAATTCAGAGCGGTTGGCGGCTGATTGAGCCGGGTCGCTCCCGCGACCGGCTACTGTGTCGTGTGCGAGGAGTTCGGGGAGGGTTCGCATGGTGTGTTTTCCTTTGGTGAAGTGAAGCCGGAGAGCGGGTCGAGCGCTTTGTCGAGATGGGGAAGTGGCGGCGGCGTACCGCGCCTTGCTGTTAGCAGGAGGCGGAAAGATCCGCAGAAGTGGCGGTAGTAGCGGGTTTCGAGACGTCCGAGAGCGGTGAGAACGATGCGACTGGTGTCTGGCGAGTGTGCCATGGCCAGGTGGTACATGTCCTCATAGGGTTCGAGCGAGGCACCGTGGGAGTCCTTCAGCGCACGAGGGCGAAATGAGACGGCCTGATGATCGTAGACCGCCTTTTCCATGATTTTGGTACGAATGCCTCGCCATTTGGAGATGGCCATCTCGTCGACGAGGTAGTTTTCTGCGAAATCGCGGGGTTTGAAGTCGAGACGCGCGGTTTCGATGAGATCGCCGAGACGGAATTTGACTTCGGGACCAATGACGAGGTCGCGCAGATCGGCCTGGAAGGGAATTCTGGAGTTTTTCAGCATGACATTTCCTCGATTGGAGTTTGCCATGCGCGGCGATGCAGAGGCCTTACCTGCGCGGTAAGGACAGCCTGTAAGAGACTGGCGGGGCTTGGGTTAGCGATATTCCTGAAAACTGTGATTGCGTTTCGAGGGCGTCGTTTCGAGGGCGTCAATGCCGCGCGGTGAAAGCTCGCGGCTGTTCTTTGAGCTCAACGGAAACGACCAGGACGGCGTTGGCGGAGGGGGCCTGGATCTCGGCGATGCCTCGCGAGAGGTCGGTTTCGGGTGACATCGGGACCAGAACACTCTGATCGGGGCCGGTTTCGCTGTATACGCGCAGGCGCACCACCATGCCGGGTTTCATTCGGCGGCCTTCGATTTCGATTTTGACCGGTCCGGGAGCGGAGATGGGCGGGACGTGGGAACCCTCGGGCGAGTCGGCGACCGAAACGCCCCCCATGCTGAGGATCCTTGCGGAGGGACCTGCCTCGTCGGGCGGAAATGGGCGGAATGGCTTGCCAACTGAGACCGGGGTACCGTTCAGGTCGGCAGTGAGTTCGTTCTCAAAGGCTTCGATTCGAATGCGGCCATCGCTACCTGAGAAATCGCCGCCGGATGCCTTTCCTCCACGCGCGGTGATGGTGCCACCGGTACCGTCGATTCGCGGCGCTGCGAGGCGGACGGCACCGCCTCCTCCTCCCGTTGTTGCGAACTCGGCGGCATTCTGGTTGCCTCCGTTCGCGTTGATAATCCCGTTGACTGTAATGGACGAGGAACTGGCTATGAGCAGGGCTCCTCCCCCGCCGCCCCCGCTGGCGGCATCGGTGCCCCCGCCGCCCGATCCACCCGTGAGGGGGACCAGAAAAATGTTGCCCGAGAAGGCTCCGCCGTGGTTCGGGGCACCGGGACTTGTGCCTTCACCGGGCTGGGCTTCCGCGTACTTTGAGGCACCGACGCCCCCGGGATAACCGCCCGGACCGCCACGGACCGGTGTGCGCTTCCCGCCTGCCGCGTAGGCAACGCTGTCGGCGCCGGTGAGATCGAGGGTGCCTTCGATGAGGACGGGTCCCTGGGAGAGCCACGCAGCAGCAGAGCCACCCGCAAGCGTATTCAGCCTGACCGTGACCCCCCGGCCAATGGTGATCGCCTGAAAGCGGTAGACGTTTCCCACGTGGTGCGGAAAAAGAACTGCCGGATTGAAATCAACGATTCCCGGAGTGGTGAGGAACAGCGGGCCGTCTGAGCCATCCGAGCCGCTGTCAAAGGTCTGCGCGTGGGCGCTGGTGGCGAGGAGGAGGAGCGCCACGCTTGCGTAGAGTGCTCGGCTCATTCTATTGGCTCCATGTAACCCTGACGAGACCTCGGGAGCCGTTGGGTGGGAAGGGTACATTTACGGTGGACGTGGCACTTTGCACGGTGCCGGCAAGCGGTGGCCCTGCGATGATCTGGTCGGCTCCCTGCTCGGAAGTGATGTAGAGAGTTGGAATCGCTCCCGGCGGGATGCCCTGCGTAGTGACTACGACGGGAACCGGGCTGGAGGAGTTGATGATGGCGTCGGGGAAGCTGAATGGGTTGGCGTTTACCGAAATGCCCGCAACCGAGGTGACCTTGACGCTCGAGATCGGTCCGGTTGGAAGAGAAACTTTGAAGGGCAGGGACGCGGTGTTGGGCGTGCCGTTGACACAGTTGCCGGGACAGTTCAACTGGAAGGTCTCGAAGCGAATAAACCCGTTGCCGCCACCGCCGGGGCCTCGTGCTGAAACATATCCGCTTATTGTGATGGAAGGGGCCATAAGGCGGATGGCTCCACCGCTTCCGCCAGCTCCCGCCGAAACACAATGACTGTCACTTGATCCGCCCGGCCCCCCGTCCGCCCCTATCGCGCCGGCCACGACGATTGAGGAGGAACTTGCGATCAACACAGCCCCACCTCCGGCACCACCACCGCTCGAGAATGGATTTCGATCGCAAAATGAACCACCGGCTCCTGAACCGCCGACGAGAGGAATCAGATACTGGCTACCCGAAAATGAGCCTCCTCCTCCCGGTGAGCCGCCCCCGGATGCGGCACCCCTGCCGGGGCCGCTGCCAGCCTGTGGAGCGGCATTCGCACCGCCACCGGGGCCACCCGCAAACCCACCCGCACCGGGCGTAGAATACGCCCGGTCGCTCAGGTTCCCGGTCGGGTTGTGGCCGGGGAGCCCGCTCAGGTCCAGTATGCCGGCTATTTGGACGGCCCCGGTCGCGAGCCAGTAGACCGGTCCTGGAAGGTTACGGGAATCGAGGCGGACGGTGACTCCGGAGGCGATTGTGATGGTCGTGAAGTTGAAGATTGTGTCGCCAGCCTGATGATTGGGAATCGTAGTCGGGTCAAAGAAGTAGGTGCCCGCCGTGGTGAAGCTCAAGGCTCCATCCGCTCCGGTAGAACCGCTGCTAAAGGTCTGGCTCTGCCCATACGCGAGTGAGACTGCGGCGAGGAATCCGGCGGCGAGGATGGCAAGAGATTTAGCGCTGACCGAGCTCGGCCGGGCGCGGGCGATCTCTTGAGGGTGTAAGAGCGGGAAGAGCATTTGGTTCTCCTTGATTTTTTTGGCCTTGATTTGGCTGGGGGCCCGTTGGATTTGCGTTGCGGATTTCAACTGGTCGCCCCGCCGTTGGGAGGGGCAACTGGATATTGGGGATGCTGTTGGGGTCGAGAGGGTTCGAGCCAAGGGCTCGTTCCAGACCATCTGGATAACCGTCGCCGTCGGAGTCCTGATTGAAGGGGTCTGTTCCCAGGCGGCGCTCTTCGGCGTCGGTTAAGCCGTCACCGTCTGTGTCGTCCGGATCTACCAGGGACGCGATTCGGGTTGGCGAATTGCCTGGAATTACCCCGTCTCCACCGCCCTGGGGGTGCGCCGAGGCACCGGAGGTTAGGGAAGTAACGGTTGGAGCGACGGCGGTATTTAGCACCGAAAACCGGGAGTTCGCTTCAAACAACGCGCTTCCCGGACCGCCTCCGTTGATTACCGAAAACAGAGAATCCACCTCGTGGGGTGTACGAGAGAGGGCGGTGGTGTTGATGACCGAAAGCAGAGAATCAACCTCGTGGGGACGACCTGACGTGGTGCCCTGGCTTACGACGGAGAAGTAGCTGTCGATTTCATTCGGTCGGGTGGACAGCGCCCCCTGGTTGGCGAAGGAGAAGCCAGCGCTGTCAGCCTCGCCTGGACCTATCCGGCAGGTTAGCGGAACGCAGTTGGGGTCAAGAGGATTGGAACCGCTGGCAACCTCGATGCCGTCGGAAACGCCGTCGAGATCGGTGTCCGGGTTTGCGGGATCGGTACCCAACTGTGCTTCGAGGATGTCGGGCAACCCGTCGTTGTCGGTGTCTGCCGCAGAATCGGCGGCGACAACGGTGAACCGGTTGGCGGGGTTGATGGAAGTGCCGGAGTCACCGGCGGCGTTAGTCGCGACGAGGGTGAAGATTCCGAAGGTGCCGGAGGCCGCGGTGACGGTGAGAGTGGCGGAAGTTCCGCCGGTATTGGTCGCTGCGACCTGAACAGACGGGGCGTTGAAGGTGGGCCGGAAGGCGAACGAGATCGGGGTTCCGAGCGTTGCGCCCTGGACCACGAGGGTGGTCTGCGTCCCCGCGAGCGACGATTTGCGGCTCATGCTGGTGATGACCGGAATTGGAAGGGCGGTGATGACCCCGACGTTGGTGGTTCCCGACCTGACGGGGGCCGTGGGGGCCGAGAAGGCTGACAGCGTGATTCCGGAGGGGTTGAGAAAGGTTGTAAAGACCTGGAGTGTTGCCGCAAGAGTGGGTGCGCCGGGGATGGAGAATGAACCGTCCGAAGAGGTGCGCACCGTCAGGGTTGGGGAAGCTCCCACGACGTTCACGGTGGCCCCGACGACAGGTAATCCGGCGGAATCTACGACGCGGCCGGTGACGGTGGTGAGGGGATCGGGGATAACCTGCAGGGTTATGTTGGGCGCTGTGCCAATATTGTTGCCGTAGTCGGTGGCCGTGGCTCCGAAGGTAAGGGTATTGACGCTGGAGGGCACCGTGTACTCGGCCTGGTATGGCGGCGCGGATCCGGTGAAGACGGCCTGGCCGTTCGCCAGCATGGTGACCGAGGCAACCGCAACGTCGTCATTCGCGTCGGCCGCGAAGGCGATGGTCTGGCCCTGGATGAGGGGAGAACCGGAAACGGGCGAGGTGATCGAAATAACAGGGGGGATGCCGAAGGTATCGACGATGTTCTGGTATTTGAGGATGCGGAGCGTGCCGGTGGCCGGAATAATGACGTAGCCGAAGCTGACATCCACCGCGACGCTGGTACTGTAGCCCGGGCTTTGAAGAGACCAGTAGGTGATTGTCGCGGGGTTGAGGGGATTGGCGATGCCGACGATGGGAATGGCACGGCCGAACGTCACATCGGCCGTTATTGCAATACTGCCCGAGGCCGCGATATCGACCGGGATTCCACCGACGTTTGACGAGAGAGACTTCGCCAGTGCCGGTGCGTCCGGATTGGTGAGGTCCACCGCTGTCACGCTGCGTTGCGCATCGGCAAGAAGAGCGGCAGGAAGTCTGAGCAGGACGCGGCGTACATCGCCACCGGGCAGAAGCCCACGCAACCGGGGCGACGCGCGGTTCGAGATATCGGCGATCTGAAGTCCGCCGGTACCCATGGCAACGGCGGCGATGCCGGTCTGCGGATCGAAATCGATACCCTGAGCCGCGGAGGGGGTGGGCAGGCGGGAAAGCAGGACCGGGGCCGCGGGGTTGCTCACATCCACGAGAGAGACGCCCCCGGCCTGCGCGGCGACGGCGAGAAGAGTGCCGTGGAGGGCGAGCGCGGCAGGGCTGCCGGTAATCGCGAGAGTCGCTGCGAGCACGGGAAGATCCGAGTTCTGTGTCCGGATGACACGGAGGAAGCCGTTGCTGTCCGCGACAAAGACGGTCTGGCCGAAAGCGCGAACGGCCTGGGCGTTGCCAAGATTGCCCAAGGTTCCGCGGATTCTCGGGTTGGCATGATCGGTAACATCCACGACCGCCATCCCGGTATTGCCGGTCGCCACGTAAGCGAAGTTTCCACTCACATCCACCGCGACAGCGCCTGGGACCGAGAGCGCGGAGACTTCAACGGGTGAGAAGCTGGAGACGGAACCGGATGCGGTGGCGGTCAAGGTGTTCTGTGTGACTGTGATGACGCAGTTGCCGGCGTTACTGCCGGAGAATACGCGCCCGGGCTGAGTCTGGAAGTTGCAGATAGCGGAGTTGCTGGAGGCGTAGGTCGTGCGAGGATCGGCAGTCAGGTTGAGGGTCGTCTTGCTGTCAATCAGAGTTACGCGCCATGTCAACTGAACTGACAGCACGGGATTGGCGACGCTGGTAGTGAGGGTGAAGGTTGCGGGGGTTAGGGTTGAGGTTAAGGTGGCTCGTGCGAGGTCGTAACTGGCAGCGCTGAGGGGATTGGTACCGGTCTGGATCTCGACTCCGTCGGGGATGAGGTCGCCGTCGGTGTCGGCGAGGAGGGGGCTGGTGTGGTACTTGTTGACCTCGTCGCCGTCGTTGAGGCCGTCGGCATCGGTGTCGGGGTTGTTGGGGTCGGTGCCGGCGTTGAATTCGGCGAGGTTGGTGAGACCGTCACGGTCGGGGTCTTCGACGGCTACGAGGGGGTCGTTGGGGTTGAGGTTGTGGCTGGTTAGCCAGGTGACGGGGATGCCTCCTACGTTGCTGCCTCCGAGGAGGACGGAAACGGTGGAGATGGCGGTGGCTCCGTCGTTATTGGCCTGGATGACCACGGTGCCACTGGTGACGGCGGTGACGAGACCGCCGGGGGAAATGGTGGCGATCTTTGGGTTGCTGATGGTGTAGTTGGTGCCGGTTGTGGCGGCGGTGACGTTGCGGGTTGAGCTGTCGGGGTAGAGGGCGGTGATGATGAGCTGGACGGTCTGGCCTGCGGTGGTGAGAGCGGGGGAGGCCGGCGCGATGGACAGTGAGACGGGAATGGGAGTGGTGTTACCGAGAGGGATGGCGGGCAGGTTAACGGCGCCATTCTCCGGGACCGTGAAGAAAGCGGATTCGCCGAAGGTGGTGACGCCGTTTTGGGTGCAGGTGGCGCGGGCTTTGACCTGGCCGAAGTTGGCCGGGATGTTGGGGAGCACCCAGGAGCCGTCGGGTTTGACGGGGACGGTGCGGTTGAGCACGGAGACGGTGCAGTCTTGGTTGAGCTGGGCAGCGAGGGGGAGGGCGAGGCAGAGGGACAGCAGGGCGCGGCAAATGCCGCGTCTGGTTGTCCCGGGTCTGGGCTTGCCGAAGTTCATTGGTCTCCGTTTGGGCACTGGCGAAGCTGCCTTATTGCGTGAAAGTAGCCTTGATGAAGCCTTTGGAGAAACCAGAGGGAAGGGTTACGCTGGCGGTCGCAGTGGAGGCCGCGAGGGTGCCTGCGAGCGGGGTTGTCTGGACGACTTGATCCGGACCGTTTTCTGAGAAGAAGGTAATGGTGGCGATGGTTCCGATGGGGACATTGGTAGCCTGAACCGCAACCGCAAGAGGGCCATTGGAGTTGACAGTCACGTCCGGGACCGTGAAGGTCCCGGTGGGGGAGGCGGCAACGGGATTGCCGCCAATGGTGGCAACTTTCACGGAAGGAAGACCAGCATTTGAGAGGTAAAGTCCGTACGGTGTCGCGGTGTAGAGGTTCCCAGCTTCAATGTTGATAGATCCGACTGTAAAGGCCTCGATCCGAACAATTCCACGGCTGGCACCGCTCTGACAGCCCTGGCCCCCACCTCCAGCATTGAGCGGTCCGCTCAATGTAACGGTGGGAGCAACGATCCGTATGGTACCGCCGCCGCCCGCACCGGTGCCACTAGTCCACTCACCGCCCCTGGCCCTGATGGTGCCCGAACCCGTGACAGAGGCGCTACTGGCGATGAGGATTGCGCCTCCTCCCGCTCCTCCCGAATTTGAGCCCAAAGCCCCGCCACCCGAACCACCAACCAAAGGAACAGCAAACTGATTGGCAGACACTCCTCCTCCTGTACTCCAACTGTTACAATCGAGGCCAACTGGCCCGCCCAGCGGGCCCAGCCCGGGCCCGGCGGGATTCCCTCCGACACTCGGATAGCCACCTGGGTAGCCACCTGCGCCCGGAGTCGAGTACGTTCTCAGAGTTGTATTGTTAGCACTGAATGCATTCTGCCCACTTAGATCGACGGTCCCATCGATCTTGACCGCCCCCGAGGCGAGCCAAACTACGGGTGTGTTGAATACCGCTCCAGTCACTTTGACCGTAACCCCAGAACCTATTGTGATGGTAGTGAAATTAAATATGCCATCGCCAGACGGATTGAGGGGGGGGGTAAAGGTCTTCGGATCGAAGACGTAAGTTCCCGGCGTTGTCAGGCTCAGGGCACCGTCCGCTCCGGTGGAGCCGCTGCTGAAGGTTTGAGCCAGGATCGGCGTCATTACGATGGCCAGCAACGCGACGAAGCGAACGAATTGGTTCTTTCTGATGAACGTCATTGATTTCTCCTTACCTCGACCGGGCGGGCCGGCGAGAGTTGTCTTGCCAAGAGGCTGTAATTCTGAATTGAGAAGGCCGGACTTATTACGAAGCCGGGCCGGTTGATATCGGGGATGCTGTTGGGGTCCAGAGGATTTGAGCCGAGGGCAACTTCGAGACCGTCCGGGTAACCGTCGCCGTCGGTATCCTGGCGGTAAGGGTTGGTACCGAGGCGGATTTCGTCGGCATCGGAGAGACCGTCGCCGTCGCTGTCCGACATGTTTTTTACACTTTCGCCGAACAGCCATGGCTGCGCTATCCGCTCGGCGAAGGTGCCCGCAGCGACGGTGTCCATCAAGGAAAGAGCTGGAAGCGTGAGGTGTGCCCCGGGTACCAGGTTCGAGATAGAGAAAATGGCTCCCGTTAGGAATCGCTGGTAACCTCCGGAGGGTGCCGGGGAAATGGTGTTGATTATGGAGAAAACTGGGCTGGAGACGTAGTAAGTCTGGCCGGAATTCAGCGTGAACGGGTTTCTGCTGTTCAGGATTGAGAAGACCGGACTCGAGACGTACCGGGTGGCACCCGTGACGCCAACGGCGGGGTTGAGGGTATTCAAGAGGGAAAAAACAGGGCTTGAAACGTACCGCTTTGTTCCGGAAGTTCCTATTCCGGGGTTAAGGTTATTGACTATGGAGAAAACAAAGCCAGAGACATATTGCGTGCTGCCCCGTACGCCAGTTGAAGGATTCAGCGTGTTCAGGATGGAGAACACCGGAGACGACACGTATCGCGTCATGCCTGCTGTACCTGTCCCAGGGTTCTGAGTGTTGAGCAGGGAGAAGACGGGGCTTGCACCGTATCCGGTGGAGAGGCCTGGGTTGGGAAGGCTTGCGGGGTCGTTAGGATTTGATTTCAGGAAAAGTTCCATACCGTCGGGCCAGCCGTCGCCGTCGGTATCGAGGTTCAGAGGATCGGTACCGGCTGTGATTTCGTCGGCACTGGTTACACCGTCACCGTCGGGGTCAGCGGTACCTGTCAAGCCGGGAACGGTCAGAGTATTATACGGGCCGGAACCGGTTATGAAGCCCAGCGTTGGCGTGCCGACTGAAGAACCTGCGGGGTTGGTGCCGACCACAGTGTAGCGTCCGGTGGCGGTGGAGGCGATAGAGACCGACAGGGTGGCCTGGGTACCGGTTCCGTTGATGGTCGTTTGATTGATGGTCAGCGCGGAAGCGGTGAAGGCGAAGGTGGCGGCGTTAAAGTTCGTGCCGGTGATGATCAGGGTTGCCGAAGTACCGGCGAGGGCGGATTTTGGCGCGATGGAGAGAATGTTGGGGATTGGCGTAATGCGGATGTCGCCCCCACTGATCGTACCTCCACGGACGGGCGTTAGGGGCAGCGACTGGCCTCCGACTACGACACTCTGGAGGGTCCCTCGGGCGACAACGGTGATGGGACCCTGAATTGTGGAGATACCGGTGAGGGTGAAGGTCCCATCGGCTACGGAAGTGGTTTGGCGTCCGAGCGCCGAGACGGAAACACCAGACACGGGGGTGTTCGTGGCGTCCACGATCCGCCCGGTTACCGTGGTCAGGGGGTCCGGGATGACTTGCAGGGTTATGTCCGCGGCGGAGCCGATGTTGTTGCCGAAGTCGATGGCGGTTGCGCCGAAAGTGGCGGTGGTGGCGTTGGCTGGGATGGTGTAAGTGACCTGATAGGGCGGCGCGGACGTGGTCAGGACGGGCTGGCCGTTGACGAGGAGTGTTGTTGACGCAACCGCGATATCGTCTGTGGCTGTGGCGGAAAAGGTGATGGATTGGCCCTGAATGAGGGATTGTCCGGCGGGCGGGGAGGTTATGGTTACCGTGGGGGGAATGCCTCCGGTGTCCACGATCTGCTGGTACTGGCCGATGTAGAGGGCGGTGTCGCCTGTTGTTCCGAGGTCGGTGATGCCGCGCTCGCCGGTCATGTAGACGTAGGAGCGGTCGAGGCCGATGCCGTGGCCGTTGTCGTCCCGGTAACCGGCGAAGCTGATGATGTTGCGGGGGATGGGGTTGGCGGGCGTGGTGACATCGACGACGGGGACTCCGTTGACGAAGTAAACGTCGGCTCCGAGGGTGTAGGTAAAGCCCGCGAGCTGGGTGACGGCGACATCCTGGAGTTTACCTCCGAGCGCATCGGCTGTCACGGCGACGATTCGGGGGAGTACGGGGTTTGAGAAATCGACCACCTGCATGCTGGCGGGGTAGTCGGCGATGAAGGCAGCGTTGCCGCTGACCGCCACTTTGCGGGCATCGCCGGGGGTGGCGACTGACCCGAGGAGGCTGGGGCTTGCGGGATTGGTGATGTCGATGGTGACGACTCCCGCTCCGCTGGCGGCTATGACTGCGGTGTTGCCGGAGAAATCGACACCTTTGGCGGTGCCTCCGGGGATGGGGAGTCCACCGAGGAGGGTGGGGGTTGCGGGGTTGGAAACGTCGGCGATTTTCAGGCCGGCGGAACCTGCCGCAATGAGGAGTTTTGAGCCGGAAACAGCTACGTCCCAGACGATGCCCGGCGTGCTGAGCGCACCGAGGATAGCGGGGTGGAGGGGATCGGTGATGTTGATATCGATGAGACCGCTATCGGCGGCCATGAAGAGGGTGTTGCCGGCGATGCGGAGATCGTTGGCGTTGGACGGGAGCGAGAGCGACGCGACGATGCGGGGGTGGGCTCGGTCGGTGACATCGACTACCTGCAGGCCCGCGGCTCCGGCGGCGATGTAGGCGTAGTTGCCCTTCACTTTGACGTTGTTGGCGAAACCGGGAATGGGGAGGAAGGAGAGGGGGCCGGGATTGAAGCCGGTGATGGTTCCCGCAGAGGTGGCGGTGAGGTTGTTTTGGGAGGCGGTGATAGTGCAGGTTCCAGGATTGCCGGCAAAGATTTGGCCGGGCGTGGGGCTGAGGGTGCAAACTGTGGAGTTGTTGGAGGAGAAGTGGGTGCGGGGATCGGCGGTGAGGTCGAGGGTGGTTTTGCCGTCGATGAGCGTTATCCGCCAGGTTAGCTGGGCGAAGACGAGGGGGTTCAGGACGCTGGTGGCGAGGGTGAAGCTTCCGGGGGTCAGGGTTGAGGTTCGGGTGGCGCTGGCGAGATTGTAACTTGCGGCGCTGAGGGGATTGGTGCCAGTGGTGATTTCGACGCCGTCGGGGATGAGGTCGCCGTCGGTGTCGGCGAGGAGGGGGCTGGTGTGGTACTTGTTGACCTCGTCGCCGTCGTTGAGGCCGTCGGCGTCGGTATCGGGGTTGTTGGGGTCGGTGCCGGCGGTGAATTCGGCGAGGTTGGTGAGGCCGTCGCGGTCGGGGTCTTCTACTGCTACGAGAGGGTCGTTGGGGTTGAGGTTGTGGCTGGTTAGCCAGGAGACGGGGATGCCGCCTACGTTGGCGCCTCCGAGGAGGACGGAAACGGTGGAAATGGCGGTGGCTCCGTCATTATTGGCCTGAATGACGACGGTTCCGCTGGTGACGGCGGTGACGAGGCCAGCGGGGGAGATGGTGGCGATTTTTGGATTGCTGATGGTGTAGTTGGTGCCGGTTGTGGCGGCGGTTACGTTGCGGGTTGAATTGTCGGGGTAGAGGGCGGTGATGATGAGCTGGACGGTCTGGCCAGCGGTGGTGAGCGAGGGCGTGGCCGGCGCGATGGAGAGCGAGACCGGGATGGGGGTGGTGTTGCCGAGAGGGATGGCCGGCAGGTTGACCGCGCCATTCTCGGGGATGGTGAAGAAGGCGGATTCGCCGAAGGTGGTGACGCCGTTTTGGGTGCAGGTGGCGCGGGCTTTGACCTGGCCGAAGTTGGCGGGGATGTTGGGGAGTACCCAGGAACCGTCGGGTTTGACGGGGACGGTGCGGTTCAGCACGGAGACGGTGCAGTTTTGGTTGAGTTGGGCGGTGAGGGGGAGGGCGAGGCAGAGGAAGAGAACGACCGCTACTCCCTGCGGGCTTCGCCTTCGAATTGTTTGCATCAACTCTTGCACGCTGTTCCTATTTCTTCGGGGTTAAAGCTGCATCGACATATTCGGTGAGGGTTTGCAGGCTGGGGACGCCATCGATCTGTTTGCCGTTGACGTAAATCACGGGGCTGCCGTGGGCGCCGCGCTGGAAGCCGTCGGCGAGGTCGGCGTCGACGCGGGGGGTGTAGCGGCGGGCCCGGACGGTGGCGGCGAATTTCTCCTGGTCGAGGCCGAGGCGGCCTGCGAAGGCGATGAGGTCCTGTTCGCGGATGGTGTCCTGGTGGTCGAAGATATAGTTGGCCATTTGCCAGAAGCGGCCCTCATGGGCGGCGGTCATGGCGGCGTCGTGGACGAGGGCGGCCTGCTGGTGGAAGGAGAGGGGGTAGTTGCGGAACTGGATGCGGACGGTGTCGGGATACTTCGCGATGAGCTCTTCGAGAACGAAGTTGGCGGAGCGGCTGACGGGGCTTTCGAGGTCGGCGTAAAATTCCACGGTGACGGGGGCGGTGGCAGGGCCTTTGGTGAGGAGGTTGTCGGTGATTTCGGTGAGGGCGATGTGGCGGCCAAATTCGCCTTTGACGAGGGCGGTGAGTTCGGCGGGGGTTTTGGTGCCGGAATAAGGCTTGCCGTTGACGAAGAAGGTGGGGGTGCCTTCGACGTGTTTGGCGGCGCCCTCGGCTTGTTCGTCGGCGATGCGCTTTTTGATGGCCTCGCTGTCGAGGTCGCGGCGGAAGCGGGGCATGTCGAGTTTGAGGGTTTCGGCGTGTTTGAGGAGGTCTTCGCGGGCGAGGGCGTTTTGGTTGGCGAAGAGGAGGTCGTGCATTTCCCAGAATTTGCCCTGCTGGCGGGCGGCTTCAGCGGCCTGGGCGGCGAGTTGGGCGAAGGGATGGAAGCCGAGGGGGAAGTTTTTGAATTCAACTTTGGTGCGGATGCCTTCGACACCTTTGGTTTCGAGTTCGCGGGCGGCGGGGGCGAACATGCGGCAGTAGGGGCACTGGAAATCGGAGTAGATCTGGATGGTGACGTCGGGCGGTTTGGGGGCCTCGGCGGCGGGGGTGGGGGTGGCGAGGAGGGTGAGGAGGGTTAGGGTGCCGGCGAGAGTGCGTTTGGCGTTCATTTGTTACCATCCAGGTGAGAAAAGCAATGGATACGCTGACCGTGAATATTCCGCGCGACGAAATACGGGAGTTTTGCGAGCGGCATCATATCCGCAAACTGTCTTTGTTCGGGTCGGTCCTGACCGACCATTTCCGGCCAGACAGCGATATCGATGTTCTGGTTGAGTTCGAACCGGGGAGTAAAGTGTCTCTTTTCGATGTCGCCGGTATGGAACTGGAGTTGACCGAGAGGCTGAACCGTAAGGTTGACCTGCGGACGGCGGGCGACCTGAGCCGATACTTCCGGGCCAAAGTGGTTGCCGGAGCCGTGACGCAATATGAACGAGCGTGAAGGCTGGTAGCATGTTGGTATGCAGGCTGTAGTAAATCTTGATGCGGATGTCGAGCAAATGCTGCGACGCAAGGTTAACGACCGCAACGTCGACTTTGACGCGGCGCTGAATGAAACTCTTCGCGCGGGCCTTTCGGCTGAGAAGGCAGAATTAACGCGGAGATTTACACAGAAGACGTATTCGTGCGGTCCCGAGAAGATCGATCTGACGAAGGCTCTTTCACTGGCTGACGCGATGGCCGACGAAGAGACTCTCCGGAAGATGGGGCGGGCTGAGCAGCGTTGATCGTTCCGGACCTTAATCTGCTGATTTACGCAGCAAATACCAGTTCGCCTTTCCACGAGGCGTCGAGGCGATGGCTGGAGGAGATTCTTTCCGGCACGGAAACGGTCGGTCTCGTGTGGAATGTCCTGATTGGTTTCCTGCGGATCGAGGGTGTACAAAGGATTGTGTAAACGCGGTTCTCCGGTGAGTAAGACCATAGGAGAACGGCATGACAATCAGAAAAGAGATAATTGACGAG
>CAIYVZ010000150.1 GCA_903929755.1 uncultured Acidobacteriia bacterium | reverse complement strand
TCCACTGGTACAACAACACCAGAATGCACTCCACCCTGAATTACCTCAGTCCGGCTCAGTTCGAAGAAAACTGGTACAGGGCCGAAGCAGCGGCAAGACTATAACGAATTAAGGGATACGGATTCTGAGGGCAAGGTCAGATCGCCCGGTCGCAGCCTAACCGATCAAACTGTTTGAGCCATGGATCAATCCTTTCGTCGATCCGTTGGCCCTCGTTGGGGTGGCTGTATAGCTTGAGTTGATTCACCAACGCCCCCCGCCAGTCAAGCCCTAGTTTGCGCAGAAACTCCTGAAGCTTGCTGCCGTCTATAAGCTTGCTGATCGTGTAATCGGGACGCTCAGATCTCTCAGGATAAACAGTGTATGCAGCTTTTCGCAGCGCGTCCTCGTTACAGTGCACTCTGTACGGTACGAGGATGCAGCGGATGTCATTGTCTCGGCAGTACTGGAGGAAGTCGATATTTTGCTCCAGTGACACTACGTGAATAACCCCGTCTTCCTCCCATCTGGACCTAGCGACCCTGTCTAGGGCCGTTCTAAGATCTTTTAGGTGTTCAGGGGGGATCGGTATAGCCAGAGACATGAGTGGGCCGATGCCGTTACGGTCGGGTCAAGAGAGATGCCACTGCTCGCATTACCGGCCCCAGTGGAAGCCTGAGTTCGGCTAGTTCCGAATCGGAGAGAAATTCTATAGCCCTTTGAGCGACCCTCCGCGAGTCGGGCACGTCGGTGAAGCCCTTCTTTTCGGGTGTCGCAGGGACCCGCTCTGCCCCGGAAACGTGAGCTTGGAGCGCAGATGGACGCCCTTGGTTAGCTGCGTCTTCGGACTGCGGGACGTCTCTCGGTTTTAGACGAGCCAGTCTCGCCTTTTCCTGTGATTCCCGAAGGAGTTCAGTCCAACGTGTGACCTCGGTCGGCTCAGCGCCAATTGCGGCAAGTCGATCACCGAAGACCCGGACAGCTTCCTCCACGCGGACTGCTTCCCACTTCGGCAGCAATCCCTTCTCGCGGATGAGGCGAGAGAACTTGAGGTTTGAGTTTGCGGCCTCAATCGCTTGCACTTGCCAGTCAGGCTCGACGAGGTCCAACGAGTTTGCGAAAGATCTGGCAAGGCTCTCGTAGTCTGACTTTGTTAGCTTCGCCACACCCTTGAGGTGTTCTGACGGCAGCGCATCCATCGGCGCAACCATCAATGTTTTGTCAAGGTCAGACCACGCGAACTGAACTCGCATTGATGGGTTGGTTGCTTTCGACCAAAAATCTCCCGAGGGAATCTGCGGTACCGGCGACCACAAAGGCGGTGCGCCGGGGGATCGAAAACTCGTCTCATAAACGTCGTCCTGTCCCTGCTTTCCAGACCAGACGATCTCTGCGGGGAAATAGGATGCGATTAGGCTCTTTAGTCCGCCGAAGCGTCTCTTTATGTCGGTTTCACCTTTGAGGTGGCGGCGAATAAGCGCACCCAGCTGGGATCCAAGAATTCCTTTGGAATCAGCGAAGTGTGTTGTCAATGACCGGCGCAACTCCTCGGCTTCTACTGGAGAAAGGGCCGACTGACGCGGAGTTTCTGTTGTGTTTGGTTCCAGGCTCAAGATCCCAACCCCAATAAAAAAATACCCCCCAACCATTATGGTGGGGGGCGATTCTATTTGATAGGCTGAAGATATGTCTCCAGTCGCTATAAGGACTTACAGCCAGAGAGTGCCTCAGGTTCTCGGCGCGAGACGCGTCTACTCGCATCTGGAGGGTACAAGACCGCCCCAAATCATCACCATAAGGGGATGATTCACATAACTTACAACTTCAGTTTGGGGCACAAGTGAGTCCGGCGCAACTCGCGGGCGGATGTTAAAGATGTTTTAGATGAGTTAATGGTGCTAGTGTTGAGGTAGGCCGCTAATGGGTACGATACGCAAACGCTCCACCTACCGCCTCGACGCTCAGCGCTTAATCGACGAGCGCATCGCCCGCCGCCAGGGTACCAAAAAGTTCACCCAACAGGACATGGCCGACCTCCTCGACATCGGCCTCGCCACCCTGAAAAAGGCCGAAGCTGGCGACTGCCTCGACGAACGCATCGCCCGCCAAATTCTCACCCGCCTCGGGCTCGACGCCGCCGATCTCGGCTTCACCCCCTGCGACGCGGCCCCAGAACAGGACCCGACCCTCTACCTCCACCACCTCCATAACGACTGTGCCTTTATCGACGTCCGCGGCCTGATCGTCGGCAGCGGCAAAGCCCCCCGCCTCAACATCGGGGAGGTGTTCATCCCCCTCACCACCACGGGTGGCTCAACAACGGAGCGAGTCGGTCTCGAACCCCGCACCGTGTCCCTCGACGAATCCCTCACCCACCGCAAACTCGTCATCGTCGGCGACCCCGGCGGCGGCAAATCCACCTACTTGAAATGGCTCGCGTGGAAGCGCTCCGGCCCCGGTTCCACCCAGTTCCCCGTCCTCGTCCGCATCTTCGCCCTCGAAGCCTTCATCCACAAAAAGGTTCACAGCGGAGCCCCCAACCTGCCCGACTCCGCCTCCGCCGACTGGCTCCCCCTCTATCTCGAATCCCGCTCTGCCGAATTCTCCTGGAATCTCGACGCCGACTTCTTCCGCCGCAAACTCCGCGAAGCCTCCACCCTCATCCTCCTCGACGGCCTCGACGAAATCCCCGACTCCACCCTCCGCGCCCATATGGCCCGCTGGTTCGAACGCGCCGCCGCCGCCTTCCGTGACGCCCGTTTCGTCGTCACCACCCGCCCCGCCGCCTACGAAGGTAAGTCCACCCTTGACGACTTCGAAACCGTCCGCATCGGCGACCTCGACCTCCCCGCCATGGAAGACTTCCTCGCCAAATGGTCCGGCTTCCTCTTCAGTCAGGACGCCACCGCCGCCCGGAGCCTCACCGGCGAACTGATCTCCGCCCTTCGCGCACGCCCCGAAATCCGCCGCATGGCCCGCAACCCTCTGATGCTGACCGCCCTCGCCGTCATCCAGTGGAACGACCGCCGCCTCCCCGACCAGCGCGCCGACCTCTACGAGTCCATCCTCAAGTGGCTCTCCGAAGCCCGCGACTACCCCAACCGCCCTCCCGGACACCGCGTGCTTTCCATCTTCGGCCGCCTCGCTCTGGAGATGCAGCGCCGCCCCGGGGGCCGCGTCAAGCAACTCGAACGGGCCGCCGCTGCAAAAATCATCGAACCTGAGTTCCGCGAAGTTCCGACCGATCAGCGCTTCGAAGCCGCGCTCGATTTCCTCGTCAACGAAACGCTCTACAGCGGCATCGTCGTCAGCCGGGGCGACAGCACCGAGTACTGGCATTTGACCTTCCAGGCGTACTTAGCCGCCCGCCGCATTGCAGCTCTGGAACCCGAAAAGCTCCTCTTCGAGGAAGACCGCTGGCTGAAGCAGGAGTGGCGTGAAGTCTTGCTCCTGGTCCCCGGAGTATTGATTCGCAACGGGATGGAGCGCGTCGACGCCATCTTCACGGAAGCCCTCGCCCGGACAGCAGGCCCCGGTGTCGCCCTCAGCCTGAAAGCCCGGGCCGCCGGACTTCTGGGTGCCGCCCGCCAGGACCTCCGCGCCTGGAAGTACGAACCGCCCGACGACGCTCCCTACCAGGCGCTTCTGACCGAGATTCGCAGCATCTTTGAACGAGGCAAAGCCGAAAAAATCGACCTCCGCGTTCGTCTCGAAGCCGCCGAAGCTCTCGGCCAGGCTGGCGACTGGCGCTTTCAGGACGGCCACGACAACTGGATCCTCCTCCCCGGCGGCACGTTCACCATGGGATCCCAGAAGAAACTCAAAAAGAGCCCCAACTACGATCCCGAAACTACCAAATGGGATGGCGAAGTTCGGGACGTTACGCTGGAACCGTTTTTCCTCGGCCGCTATCCCGTTACCGTCGCCGAATACCAGAAATTCGTCGAGGACGAAGAGACCGGCTATCGCCAGAAGTCTTCCTGGACAAAGGGCTGGGCTCCCGCCGCCGCCGAACCCAGCAACTGGGATGAACAGGTCCTGCATCCCAACCGCCCGGTCGTGAACGTCAACTGGTACCAAGCCACCGCCTACTGTGAATGGAAACGGGACGGCATTCGCCTCCCGTCCGAAGCCGAGTGGGAGTACGCGGCGCGTGGTACGTCTGGCCGCCGCTATCCCTGGGGCGACGAAGCCCCCGACATCAACCGAGCCAACTACCGTGACGCTGATGTCGGTTCCGCCAGTCCCGTCGGCCTCTTCCCCAACGGTGCCACCCCTGAAGGAATCCAGGACATGGCGGGCAATGTCTGGGAATGGACCTCGGAGCAAGGCGTGCGGGGGGGCGTCTTCGTCTATGGAGCCGACTACCTGCGCGCCGCTGTCCGTTTCAGGGTCGAGCCCGACTTCAGCTTCATCTACCTTGGTTTTCGTTGCGTCCGGGAAGTGATTCCTTGATTCTTTTTTCTTTTTCCTTGACGAATCGCGTAGCGCGAAAAAATTTTCTGAAAGCAGGTACCATGCCGGAACACCAGACCAGGGAGCTCCGGCAGCGTTTACGCGGGCCGATGATTTCGTGCTTTTGGTTCTGCCTAAAGTGGAAAAATCCAACCGCGCTGACCGTTTCACCGTGGGCGAACGCCTGGCCGCCGGAAGCCTGCACATCCTCACGCTCCTCGTCGAAGCCGCCTACGCCGCCCCGTCATTTGCGTGAACCGTCCCCCTCATCCATAATGGTTTCGCGAGGCACACATGGACTCCAGTCTGATAAACCGAATTACCATCGACCCCAAAATCCTTGTCGGCAAACCCGTAATTCGCGGAACGAGGATTTCCGTTGAGTTCATCGTCGATCTCCTCGCCGCCGGCTGGACGCACGAACAGATCCTGACCAGCTACCCCCATTTGTCCGAGCAGGACGTGCGCGCCTGTCTTGCGTACGCGGCAGAATTGCTGCACGAGATGGAGATCCGGCCTCTCACGGCGGCATGACTTTCCTTGCGGATGAGAACATTCCGCGCCCCGCCGTCATTGCCTTGCGTGCGGCTGGTCACGAGGTGCGAGCTATCGCAGAGGATGCCCCGGGCGTTGCCGACGAGGAAGTTGGTAAGATTTCCGGTGCCGCAGGTTCGGTCCTGCTGACCTTCGACAAGGATTTCGGAGATCTCGTTTTTCAGCGGGGCGCAACTGCCGGAACCGCCGTCGTCCTGTTTCGCTCCATCCCCGAATCGCCCGATGAATTCGTCGCCACCCTGGATTCCCTGCTGGCCAGTGGGGCCATCACGCCCGGCTCGTTTTGCGTGGTATCGCGTGATCGAGTCCGAATTCGCCGCTTCCCTGCGTCCACTTAAGAGCAGCTACGAGTCAAAATGAATTTGTGCCCTCCGCATACTGGTCCAAAACTTTCATCCCGACCCTCCGCGATAACCCTGCCGGGCCCCTTTCCGCCGCGCATAAACTGCTCATCCGTGCCGGTTATGCCAGGCCTGCCGGATACCTGCCGCTTGGTGTCCGCGCCCTCGCCAATATGGAAGCCATCGCCCGCGAGGAACTGGCCACGCTCGGTGCCGAGGAACTCGGTTTCCCTACCCACACCGCCATCCCCGCCATGCGTGAACTCGCCCGCGCTGCCGGACCTTCGCCGCGCGTCTGGTTCCGCGTGGCAGCGCATCGAACCGACGACGTGTCGCTCGATGCCTTCGCCCACAATGCCGAAGGTCTACCCGCCGCCATTGACCGAATCCTGCAACGCTGCGGTCTGCCCGCCCAGCCCTCCGGCGTAACGGAACCGGCGATCCAGGATCCAGAAGGCGACTTCTACCCCGAACCCTTCTCCACCCCCAACTGCCACACCATCGCCGAAGTCGCCGCCTTCACCAACCTCCCGGCCACCACCCAAATGAAGAGCCTGGTCATGGTCGCAGACACCCAGCCTGTTCTGGTCATGATCCGCGGAGACCACCACCTGAGCCGCCCCAAACTCGCCCAGATCTTACACGCCGGTTTGAATACAGGTGACATTCGCCCCGCCACCACGCCCCAAATTCAGGACTGGTTCGGCGCCGATCCCGGTTCCCTCGGTCCCGTCGGCGTCACCAACCTTCGCATCCTCGCCGACACTGCGCTCCTCAATCGCCGCAACATGATCTCCGGAGCCAACCGCACCGGCTTCCACCTCCGCAACGTCACCCCCGGCCGTGATTTCGACCCCGAATACTACGATCTCCGCGACGGCGACATGCCCGGGCCTTACCGTACGACGCCCCTCGCCTACACCGGCCAGCCAGCCTCCGGCCTCAACCTCGCCGCCATCCTCCGCAACCTGGCAGAGCGAGACGCCGACCCGGATGGCCTCGTCCTCCCCGCCGCGATAGCCCCCTTCCACGTCGTCATCACCCCCATCAACAACGCCGACGCCACCCTCCGCGAAACAGCCACCGCCATTTTCAACGACTGCCAAAAACTCGGCCTCGCCGCCCTCTATGACGACCGCGACGAACGACCTGGCGTGAAATTCAAAGACGCCGACCTCATCGGTATCCCCTGGCGCATCACCATCGGGGCAAAGAAACTCGCGCTCGGAGCCGTCGAACTCACCGAACGCCGGACTCACACCTCCCGCGACTTACCCCTGGCCGAAGCCGCCGCGAAATTGAAGGAGGTCCTGCAATGAACTGGAACGAAATCCGCCAACAATTCCCGGCCCTCAGTCACACCACCTACCTGAACTCCGCCACCTTTGGCCAACTCCCGCTCCGCACCCAGGCCGCCGTCGCCAAACACTTCGAACGCCGCGACCGCGACGCCTGCGCCGACTTCCTCACCTGGTTCGACGATATGGACGAACTCCGAGCCCTGATCGGCCGCCTCGTGAACTGCCAGGCCGAGGACGTTGCCTTCGCGCCAAACGCCGCCGCCGCGCTCTCGCTCTTCCTTGGCGGCATCGATTTTCAGCGTGGCGACCGCATCGCCACGCTGCCCAACGAATTCCCCAATCAGTTCTACTACGCCAACTGGCTTTCTGCGAAAGGTGTGGAACTCGTCGAAGTTCCTGGCCTGGAAGCCATCCCCGAACGCACCAAAGCCGTAGTTCTCTCTACTGTTAACTACACCAACGGCTACCGTCCCGACCTCCCGCGCATCTCCAAAGCCGCCAAACAAGCCGGCGCCCTCCTGTATATCGACGGGACCCAAAGCCTGGGAGCCCTGACGTTCGACATCGACGCCATAGCCCCCGACATGTTCGCGGTGGATGGCTATAAGTGGCTCCTTTGCCCGAACGGCGCCACCTTCTTCTACATCTCGCCCGCACTTCGCCGCCAGATCCCGCCCGCCGTCATCGGCTGGCGCAGTGACAAAGGCTGGCGCGGTGTGGACGACCTGAATCACGGAATCCCCGAATTCCCCGAAGCCGCCGAGCGTTACGAGGGCGGCATGCTCGCCTTCCCTTCGCTCTACGGCATGGCCGAATCGATTCGGATGTTGCTGGAACTCGGCCCCTCTGCGGTGGAGGCTCGCATCCTCTCGCTGGCAGGCCAGACGGCGCAAATTCTCCAGGCCACCGGAGCCACCATCCAAAACGCGAACACGAACATCGTGGCAGCCCACTGGGGGGACCGCGACGCTTCGCAACTCGCGAAAGACCTCCGGGCGAAGGGCATAATGGTTGCGGCGAGACACGGTAATCTCCGTGTCTCGCCGCATTTTTACAATACCGAAGCTGATCTCGACGCCCTGCGCCGAAGCCTTGCTTAATTCTCGGTAGGGGTCTTCTCTGCGGAGTCCACAATCAACTGCTCCACCATCGCCTTGCGATTCTCCAGCTTCAGCCCGACCGCCTGCACCGCCGCCGTCACCGAAGAAGTCGAACTCGCCGGAGCGGAAGCCGCATCCGCCGCCGACACTGCCGGCGCACCGCCACCGCCCGGAGCCCCGGGGATGTCCACACCCGCCGACCGCGCCATCTGCAGCAGATCCGAAATCGAGAAATCCATCGCGATGTCGTAATAGCCCGTCAGGCCCGTCATGTCCATGATCTGGCGACCACCGCCGCCGCCCATCGACATGAACTGCGTCAGCATATCCGCAAAGCCAGACATGGTCAGCATCTTGCCGTCCAGATGGAAAGATTGGTTGCCAGCGCCCATCCCATACGACATCATGCCCTTGGCACCCATATTCACTGTCGCCGACCCGGGTGTCTTCCCCATCGTCATCTTGACCGGGCCATCCGGACCCTGCTGCACCATTTCGCCTGCGCCCAACTCCGCATTCTCGTCAATCGGCTTCGGCTTTTCCGCCGATTCCTTCAGCTTCGGACCACCCTTGCCCACCACCAGCGCCAGCACGGGATGTTCCGCCTTCGACGAGTGGACCTTCAGCTTGAAGCGATCTTCCAGCAGCGCCTGCAGCATCTTCGGAGCGTCATCTTTCTTGCTGCCGGAAGGCATCTTCGCGCGAATGTCGAACCGTTGTTTACCCAGCCAGTCCGGCCCGGTAATCTGATACGGCTTTACTTTGTAAGCCATCACCATCAGGTCCTTCAGCGACAGGTAGAGATACTCCGCCTGGCTGCCATCGATGTGGACGCCCAGCCGCGGCATCTTCCCTGCTTGCATATCGGCCGCCATCTTCATCGGATCCAGCGGCGCAGAGGGTTTAATCGACGCGACGTCGAATTCCAGTTTCGTCTGCGCCTGGTTCGTCTGAGCCAGCGACGCGCTCGCCAGCCCCAGAATTACCGCGAATGTTCCCAAAAATCGTTTCATCGGCAAAGTTGCTCCACCTTCCTGATTAACGCACTCACCCCTGGAATGTGTTCAATAAATCCGCTGAACTTCGTAACGCACGGCCCCAAACGCAGTCTCGGCATTGGAGCCAACACAGCGATCTTCACCATTATGGATCAGCTGATGCGGCTGTTGGGAAGCACCCTCGGGAGGGGAAGACCAGGCTCGCTGCCGGTGTTTGGCCTGAAGACGCCACAGACGCAGCTTGATGAAACGCTTCTGGCGGAACGGTTCGTACGAATGAAAATAGCCCGCCTCTGATAAAGAGGCGGGCTATTTTTGGATTTTAGGGCTGTACTTACTTACCGAAGAAGGCCGCGTTACGTGCCGTGAAGTCCGACCATTTTTCCGGGAGATCATCGAGAGCGAAGATCGCGGAAACGGGGCAGACCGGGACGCAGGCGCCGCAGTCAATGCATTCGATGGGATCGATATAGATCATCTCCTCGCCTTCGAAGCGCGCATCTTCTTTCTTGGGGTGGATGCAATCTACGGGGCAAGCGTCAACGCAGGCCGTATCTTTTGTTCCAATGCAGGGTTCAGCAATTACGTATGCCATATCGGGGAACCTTCAACTTAGCACACTGGCTTCCGTGCTTCCCTTCGTGCCAGGATATAACTAAATGTCCGCAGCCAAGGTACGCAAAGCAGTCTTTCCAGCCGCCGGTCTCGGGACTCGATTTCTCCCTGCCACGAAGGCCCAACCTAAAGAAATGCTGCCGGTGGTGGACAAACCCATCATTCAATACGGGGTGGAAGAGGCGCTGCACTCCGGCATCCGGAATATCGTGATTGTGACCGGGCGCGGCAAGTCGGCCATCGAAGATCACTTCGATGTCAGCTTTGAGCTGGAGCACCATTTGGAATCGCGGCACAAGCTGGAGTTGCTGGCCAAAGTGCGGCAGGTGTCGGATTTGATCGATGTTTCCTACGTGCGGCAGAAGGAAGCTCTGGGGCTGGGGCATGCTGTGAACCGGGCGCAGGAACTGGTTGGCCAGGAGCCATTCGCGGTGGTGCTGCCCGACGATGTGATTGATGCGGAGACGCCTTGTCTGCGCCAGTTGATGGACGTGTACGAGTTCTTCAACGCGCCGGTTCTGGCCGTGATGGAAGTGCCGAAGGAATCGATTTCCTCTTACGGCTGTATTGATGCGGAGCCGGTATCGTACAACGGCAGCCGCAACAAGGTGTACCGGATTCGCGACCTGGTGGAGAAGCCAAAGCCGAGCGAAGCGCCTTCGAATCTGGCGATCATTGGGCGTTACATTTTGACGCCGGACATTTTTGAGTGCATCGGCAAAGTGCAGCCCGGCGCGGGTGGCGAGATTCAGTTGACGGATGCGCTGCGGCTGCAACTGCGAAGCCGTCCTATCTACGCCGTGAAGTTTGAAGGCAAGCGTTATGATGCCGGCGACAAGCTCGGGTTCCTGCAGGCCACGGTGGAGTTGGCGCTCAAGCGTGAAGATCTGGGCGCGGCTTTCCGCGAGTATTTGAAGGGCCTGAACCTAAGATGACGCCGTCACTCTTCGACCTGCCGCTGCGCCTGGGTGATGCGGTGACGGTTGCGGGGTTGCTGCTCGATCTCCCGGTTGTTGGCAAGGCCATCACCGAGGAGCAGCGGTCGCGAATGGCGGCCCGGGCGAAGGGCCTGGCGTTCAGTGCGCTCAAGCCGTACTGGCCAACTTTGGAACGGGATCCGATTCACCCCGCAGCGTACTACCTAAAGGTGGATGGGGTTGACTTGCAGCCACTGTTGTTGCGCGTTGCTCCGGCTACGACACCTTCGAGCGGGCTGTTTCCGAAGGCGATTCTGATTGGACGGACGTATGTGACGCCTCCGGCCGGGTCGCGCGCCGAGACCACTGAGATGGTGCTGAACGCGATCCCCTACGCGGATGCTGAGGCGACTTTCGAGAAGATTCGGGACAAACGCAGATGAACACTGAGACCCTCTATTCCGTGGCGGATGGCGTCGCCACGCTGACGCTGAACAGGCCGGAGAAACGCAACGCGTGGACGTTGACGATGGCGCGGGAAGCCTCGCATTGGATGCGGGAAGCGGAGGCCGATGACGACGTTCGCGTGATCGTGCTGACGGGCGCGGGCGGCGGGTTCTGCGCCGGGGCCGACATGTCGTTGCTGACTTCGGTGATTGAGGGTACGCGGACTGCCGAGGGTGTTTCCGGTCGCCGGGCTCCGCTGCCGGAAGTCTCGAAGCCGGTGATTGCGGCAATCGATGGCCCGGCGGTGGGTTTGGGGCTGGCTTTGGCGCTGCATGCCGACCTGCGGATTGCGTCGGAATCGGCTCGGTTCGGGACGGCCTTCGCTCGCCGGGGTCTGGTGGCGGAGTTTGGGCTGGCGTGGATGCTGCCTCGCCTGGTGGGGCTCGGGGCTGCGCAGGATCTGCTGCTGACGGCGCGTCTGGTGGATGCCGCCGAGGCTTATCGGATGGGCCTGATCAACCGGGTGATGCCGGTGGAGGGTTTCCATGGGTTCGCCGCGGAACTTGCCTGCGGGGTGAGCCCGAGATCGACGCGGATTATTAAGGCACAGGTGGCGGCGGGGTTATCGCAGACTCTGCCGGAGGCATTTGAAATGGCTGAGCGCGAGATGCTGGCCAGCCTGACTTGCGAAGACTTCAAAGAAGGCGTGGCGCATTTCCTGGAAAAGCGCGCGCCGAAATTTACAGGGCGGTAGAAATGTCAAAGAACATGCATCTGGCCTTCGGCCGCGACGGGATTGCAGTCGAGCTGCCCGAAGGCTACAACTACGTGGTGCTCGACGTGAAGTCCGCCAGCGCACTGGCCGACCAGGCGGGTGCGATTGCTGCCGCCCTGGATGCGCCCATTGGCTGTGCTCCGCTGCGGGAACTCGCCCGGGGGAAGAAGACGGCGGCGATTTCGGTCTGCGACATCACTCGTCCGGCTCCGAATCGCAAGGTTCTGCCGCATGTTCTGCAGCGGCTGGAAGAGGCCGGGATCCCTCGTGAGGGGATCGTGATCCTTATAGCGACGGGGTTGCATCGGCCAGCGACGGAGGCCGAGATCGTAGAGATCTGCGGGCCGGAGACCGCCTCGAAGTACCGGGTGGAGAACCATGAGGCTCGGGACTTTGAGAGTCATCAGCACCTGGGGAGTACGAAGTCGGGGACTCCGGTTTACATTGACCGGCGCTTCGCTTCTGCGGATCTGCGGATCACGCTGGGCTTCATTGAACCGCACCTGATGGCGGGTTTCTCGGGGGGCCGGAAACTGGTGGCTCCGGGGCTGGCCGCGCAGGAGACGATCAAGGTCCTGCACAGCCCGAAATTCATGCGGGAACCGAAGGCGGTGGAAGGGTCGATCGCTGACAACCCCCTGCACCGGGAACTGACCGAGATCGCGACGATGGCGGGGCATAGCTTCATGCTGGACGTGGCGCTGGCGCGGGACAGAGGGATCGCGCAGGTGTTCGCGGGGGACCCGGTGGCGGCGCATAAAGCGGGCGTCGAGTTCGTGTCAAAGACCTTGCTGCAAGCCCTGCCGAAGCAGGTGGACGCCGTGATCACGACGGGGGCGGGGTATCCGCTGGATCTGACTTACTACCAGTGCGTGAAGGGCATTACGGCCGCTTCGCACATTGTGCGGGATGGTGGCCGCATCCTGGTTGCCGGGGCGTGCACGGAAGGCAGCGGTGGCCCCGAATTCACTCGGCTGCTGGGCGAGTATCCGGATGCCGATTCGTTCCTGAAGGCGATTGAAGATACGCCCGTTACGGTGGACCAGTGGCAGCTGGAAAAGCTGGCGCTGGTGGCCCGGCGGACCGAGCTGTTCTACTGCGTTCCTGGGCTGGCTGCGGAGTTGCGGGCTCAGCTTTGGGGCCAGGCCTTTGCGACGATGCCAGACGCAATCAGAGCCCTGCTGGCAGGGTTACCAGAGGGCTCTGTGGTTGCGGTAATTCCGGAAGGGCCGTACGTGCTGGCCCAGGTTTTGGCGAACGCCGCTTAGCGGCTACTTGGTTTGCAGGTTGACGCCCGAGGAGCTCTTGCGGTCGAGGACCTGGAGCTGGATATCGTGGGCCCCAGGCGTTAGCGTGGGCACCTTGAAGTTGACCTGCAGGACACCGCTGACCAGACCGCCTGCGCCGCCGGCGTAGAGGGTGGGGTATTCCTTGCCGTCAATCAGGAGCCGGACAGGGTCGAGGGGCTTGGGCAGGAGAGCGCCCGTGACGATGGTTCCATCCGGAGGCCCGTCGGAGATGTCGCCGTAGCCTTCCCCGTAGAGAATCAGGATGTCGTCGGCTTTGGCCGGGTTCGCGGTTGTGACGAGTGAGGCATCATCATTGCGGATGACGATGGAGTCGCCCTTGCCGGAACTGTTCTGGGTAAAGATGGCGGGGTTGGAGCCGACGACGGGCAGGGTGATGCCGGCAGACTGGACGCCGAGGTATTCGATGACGATGGAGACGGTGGCGCGTCCGGCGAGGTTCTGGGGCACGATGGCTGAAACCTGCCCGGAAGAGGTGTAGACCATGGGGGCGGCGGTGCCGTTGAACAGGACTCGGGTGCCGGCGAGATACGTGTTCACCTTGCCCGTGCTGTCGAGGGTGAGGGTGGCGAGGGTGGCCGGGCCGAGGTTCTGGCCGTAGAGGACGAGGAACTCACCGGGCGAGACGCCGCCGGTGCTGGAGGCGAAGCTGGCTGCGCTCTGCACGGCGGCGGCGGAGGACTGGGGGATGTAGAGGATATTATTGACGACCACATAGCTGGCCCCGGCGTAGGGCACGGTATCGAGCGGGGCGCCGAGGTTCTGTATGGGCAGGCCGGCGATACGGTCCATGATGGTGAGACTGGCGCTGGTGGCGACCTTGCCGAAAACGGTGAAGCCTCCGTCGACGCCGTCGAGATTGGAGGAGTTGTCGGCGAGGTTGAAGAACCACTGGTTGGTGGCGCTGTTGACCTGGCCGCCGAGGCGGGCCATGGAGAGCGTGCCGCGGGTGTTGGAAATCTTGAATTCGTTCGTGACGGCCGGATCTTCCGCGATGGCGGTTGGGGCGCCGGCGACGAGGTAGAACCCGCCTCCCTGAATCACGAAGCCGGGGACGGAGCGGTGGAAGATGGAGTTCGCGTAGGCTCCCTTGTTGACGTAGTTCAGGAAGTTGGCTACGGTCAACGGGGCGGAAGCGGGCTGGAGCGTGACGTCGATATCGCCGATGTTGGTCTTGAATCGGACTTGCGGCGCAGGTGCGGTTTGCGCGTAGATCGCGGAGGTCGCGAGACAGAACAGAATTATCGACTTTAGAATGCGGTTCACTTAGATTCCCTCGAGCATTTGCCGAATACGGGCGGCGACGGAATCGGCCAGGCCCGGATCGGCGCAGATAACTAATATTGTGTCATCCCCGGCAATGGTTCCGAGGACTTCGGGCCAGCTTTCACTATCCAGAGCCACGGCGACGGAGCTGGCGTGACCGGGCGCGGTGCGGAGAACGACCTGATTCATGGCGGAGCGGACATCGCGGATGACCTCAGAAGCGAGGGACGCGATGTTGACGTGCGGGGTTTCACGCTGGAGTTCGCGGTAGCCGTCGGTGGTCTTGACGAGGCCGAGTTCCCGAATGTCTCGCGACAGAGTCACCTGGGTGGCTTCGAGGCCGGATTCGCGGAGTTTGCGGGCCAACTCTTCCTGCGTAAACAGACTCTGGGTGCGAATCAGCCGCAGGATCTGCCCTTGCCGGAAGGTTTTGGTCATGACAATTCCGATAAACCCAGAGCGCTCAGACGGCGTCTGGCTTCGAGGAGCGCGGCGGCGACGGTGTTGGGGCCGGTGCCACCCTTGATTTCGCGCGTCTTCATCCCTTCACGGGGGTCCAGGAGACGGGCGACATCGGCGGTGAATTCAGGGGCGAAGGCCGCGAGGGTTTCGGGCGTCCAGTCGCCAGGTTTCTTGCCGTTGCGGACGCTTTCGAGGACGAGACGGCCGACGATCTGGTGGGCGGAGTGGAAGGCGGTGCCGTTGCGGGCGAGGGCTTCGGCGAGGTCGGTGGCGACGACCCAGCTCTCATCGGCGGCGGTGAAGGGGACGGCTTCGCGGAGGACGACGGTCTCAGCGACACAGACGGCCATTTCGAGGGAGTCGCAGACCTGGTCGGCGGCCTGGAAGAGGGGTTCCTTGTCCTCCTGCATGTCGCGGTTGTAGGTGAGGGGGAGGCCCTTCATGGTGAAGAGGAGCGAGTTCAGCGCGCCCAGAACCCGGCCGGATTTGCCGCGGATGAGTTCGAGGGAATCGGGATTCTTCTTCTGCGGCATGAGGCTGGAGCCGGAGGTGACGCCATCGCCCAATTCGAGCCAGCCGAATTCTTCGGAGGAGTAGAGAATCCAGTCCTCAGAGAGACGGCTGAGGTGGATCATGGTCACGGAAGCCGCGTACAGGTAGTCGAGGGCGAAGTCACGGTCGGCGGAAACGTCCATGGAGTTGGCGGTGACGGCGGCAAAGCCGAGGTCGCGGGCGATGGCGTCGCGGTCGTGCGGGAAGCCGCTGCCGGCGAGGGCGCCGGAGCCGAGAGGCATGACGTCGGTACGGCGGCGGGCTTCGGTGAAGCGCTCATAGTCGCGGGAGAACATCTCGAAGTAAGCGAGAAGGTAGTGGGGCCA
Source organism: uncultured Acidobacteriia bacterium (assembly GCA_903929755.1). Lineage (GTDB taxonomy): Bacteria > Acidobacteriota > Terriglobia > Bryobacterales > Bryobacteraceae > BOG-234. The sequence continues at coordinate 71,101 of CAIYVZ010000150.1, read as the reverse complement.
GAGGACGGGCTGGGCGCGGCGGAGGTGGGTGTAGCCGGGGATGACCGCGTTTGGGTGTTTTTCGGCGAGGTCGAGGAGGCCGGAGAGCAGGGCCTGAATAAGAGCTCGGGCGCGGTCGCATTCGTCGCGGAGCCAGAGGCGGGTATCGAGCGAGACCTGTTCGTTGCGGGAGCGGCCGGTGTGGATTTTTCCGGCGAGGGCTCCGACGCGTTCGCCGAGCTTGCGGATGACGAAGGTGTGGACGTCTTCGTCGGTGGCTCCGGTGAAGAAATCGGGGCTGGCGGCATCGACCTTGATGGACTCAAAGGCCTGGATGATGGTGGCGCACTCGGCTTCGGTGAGGACACCGGCGCGGGTGAGAGAGCGGGCAAAGGCCTGGGAGCCGCGGACATCGGCGGAGAGCAGGCGCTTATCGAAATGCAGTGAATTGCCGAAGCGTTCGAAGACTTCAGACGGGCCGGTTTCAAAACGGCCTCCCCATAGTTTCATTGTGTTGGTTTCCTTTAAGACAGCAGCATCAGAAGGAGGGCCTTCTGGGCGTGGAGACGATTTTCGGCCTGGTCGAAGACGACCGAGTGAGGGGACTCCATGACGGAGTCGGTGACTTCCTCGCCGCGTTTGGCGGGGAGGCAATGCATGAAGATGGCGCTGGAATCGGCGTGCGAGAGGAGATCGTCGTCAACCTGATAGTCGGCGAAGGCTTCGCGGCGTTCGGCGGCTTCGCTTTCTTCGCCCATGGAGGCCCAAACGTCGGTGTAGATGGCGTTGGCTCCGCGGACGCCCTCATTGGGGTCGTGGGTGAGGGTGATGGTGGCGCCGGTTTGGGCGGCGATTTGGCGGGTTTTGGCGATGATTTCGGGGGAGGCGTCGTACTTCGGGGGGTAGGCGAGGGTGAAGTGGATGCCGAGGCGCGCGCAGGTGATCATGAGCGAGTGCGCGACGTTGTTGCCGTCGCCGACGAAGGCGAGTTTGAGGCCTTTGAGTTCGCCGAAGTGCTCCTGGAGGGTTTGCATGTCGGCGAGGATCTGGCAGGGGTGCCAAATGTCGCTGAGGGCGTTGATGACGGGAATGCGGGCGTAACGGGCGAGGTCGTCGACGGTTTTCTGGGTGAAGGTGCGGGCGACGATGCCGGAGACCCAGCGGTCGAGGTTGCGGGCGACGTCCTTGAGGGGTTCGCGGGCGCCGATGGGGGCGTTATTGAGGATGGCGATGCCGCCGAGCTGCTGGATGGCGAGTTCGAAGGTGATCCGGGTGCGGAGGGAGGGCTTTTCGAAGAGGAGCGCGATGGATTTGCGCGAGAGGCCGTTCGAGTAGGTGGCGGGGGCGCGTTTGACGTCGGCGGCGAGGTGGAGGAGCGAGTGAAGCTCTTCGAGGGAGAGGTCGAGATCGTGGGCGAGATTGCCCTGGGCGATTTTGGTGATGGGCGGCGCGGCAGTCATTGTATTTTTATTCAGGCAAATGAATATTTAAGCATTTTTGGGGTGGGGGAGTCAAGGGATTGGGTGGTGCGGGGTGGGGCGGGTTCGGGTGCGGGAAAGGCAGGGGTAAAACCCGGCGAAAGGGTTGATTTTGGGGTGAAAAACCCGGGGAAACCCGGCGTCGCAGCGGCGTATGTGCTTTGGATTGAGAGAGATGACTGGGTTCGTTTCGTAAAAATGTGTTTTTGGGCTGGTTGCAGGTGGACGGAGGTGGTTCGGAGGGGTGAGGGGTTGGGCGGGATTTGTGTGGTTCGCATGAATAATTTTCCTTTTGGGTGATTCGGGTGGTGCCCGGCGGATCTCAAGTGGGGTTCCGCAGTTTTATTGGAGCAGGGGGAAGCGAGAAGATCTCGGGTTTGGTGGTGTAAGTAGTTGATTTGATGAAGAAAATTTTGTGGTGGCGCACGTGATGCCGGATTGGTCGGACGGGTTTCGCGTAGAATGGTGACCTGATGTTAGCCGTGGAAATGCCTGCGGTCTCAACTCGCTATACCAGCCGAATTCAAAAGGGTGGGGCATTGTTCGAGGAGATGCGCGAACTGGTCCGGATCTGGACGGACGCGCCGCTTGAACGGAACAAGGCTGAGGTGATTCGGCTGAACCCTCTGAATAAGGCGACGCGAGCCCGGATGGAGGATGTGGTGAACCGCATCTTTGTGCCTCGGTTCGTGCAAGGTCCGATCCGGGATTCCTGGAAGATGCTCGCACCCCTGGAGCGGTTGGGGGCGTCCGTGGCAATGGTTCGGCCACTCTATTTCTGGCTGACCGCGCTTGCCGAGCCGCTGATCTATGATTTTTGCCGCGAGTTTCTTACCGCGAAGCGCGCCAGGGGTCTTTTCCTGATTGATGTGACGGAGGCTGCGGAGTGGGTAGCGGCGAAGGGAAACAACTGGTCGGACAACGTCAACATCAAGGTAACTCGCGCGTTATTGGCGGCACTTCGGGACTTTGGAGCCCTGGAAGGCCGGGTAAATAAGAGGCTCGCGACACCATCCCTGCCGGTTTCGTCTTTTGCGTGGATCGCTTTTTGCCTGCACCACAACGGCGCTGCAGTGCGGGATTTTCTGATTCATCCGGACTGGGCACTTTTCCTGTTAACCGCGGCGGATGTGGAGCACCTGTTGCTGGAGGCGCATCAGCAGGGACTGCTGGAATACTACGCGGCCCGCAGCGACACGCATGCGGCCCTTTCGGTTGTTTCGCAAGACTATCAAATTGTTCAGCCCAAAGAAGTTCTTGAGTTTTACCGGGACTTAGTGGACCACTTCGGATACAAGCTGGAAACTTCGGGTGCCCTGGATGGTGGCCGCAAAGTGTGGGCACTGGCGAGAACGCCGATTGAAGATACTGCTGAAGAGAAGGGCCAAGACAAGCTGGCCGCGTACGTATTGCTGGCGACATCCTGCGATAAAACCCTTGCTACGACGGCAGCGTTCACGAGCATTCGCGTCGTATGCCAGAATACGCTTTCGTTCGCGGCGCAGGATATCAAGACGGGCAAGCGGCCCCAGGTCAAAGTTCCGCACAACCTTCGTTTCAATGCGGACCAAGTGATCGACAAGCTGGGCCTTGTTGACGAGGCTTGGAAGGGATTCTTAAAAACAGTCCGGAAAATGGCGAGCCATCGTATGCGCCCTGCAGAGGCATCGGGCTTCTTCGAGGCGTTAATGGTCCAGAAGAAGGACAAAGCGCTCACTTATAAGGCCATCCAGGAGATCGGTACTATCAACGGGCTCTTCAGATCGGCGCCGGGACAAGACTTGAGTAGCGCGAAGGAGACCCTGTGGGGGGCTGTTAACGCTGTCACCTATTACGCTGACCATGTGCGCTCAGGGGCCGCAGACAGGCTGGACAGCGCCTGGTTCGGGGCGGGTTACGCATTGAAGGAAAATGCATGGGCACAGGCGGCAGCGATGGTTTCCGTGACGGCGGGGGGAAACACAGCGACGGAGAGTTCGATACGCAAATAGAGGGATGATCATTGTGGGCGTAGAAATCTGTGCTACGGTGTGCATACTTGTGGCTTGAATGGGATGGGCGGAAGAAAAACTACTCCATCGGAGCGGAAACTCTAATTTTAACTGAAAAACAGCAAAAAGAAGAACTCGAAGCCCTCGTAGCGAAGCCCGACTCGGAGATTGACCTGAGCGATATTCCCGAGATTGCGGACTGGTCGGGTGCGGTGAGAGGGAAGTTCGCAAGACCGGAGACGAGATACATCAGTATCCGGCTAAGCGGGGTGGACCTGATTAAGGCTGAGCAACTCGCTGCAGCCAGGGGTGTTCCCTGCCAAACCTACATCAAGTCGTTGTTGCACGAGGCGCTCGAACGAGAGTCAGCCGGGCGGGCCTAGACCGCAACGCCGGGGGGCCGATGGGAGTTCACTCTGGGGTGAACCGCCTCGGCTTCCGTCGCTTGTTCAGGCTTCCGTGTGTATGGGTACGCTCAGCTGTCGGGCACCCTTGAGGGGCTTGAGGGGGCTCGAAGTGTCGCTGGGTTTTTGAGTTCTGTTATCATCGTCCCAGCGAGTGACCACATGATCCGAACGCAGGTTAGTCTTGACGAGCAGGAATATGCCGCAGCGAAAGCGGAAGCGAGTGCCCTGGGAATTTCGGTTGCCGAGTTTGTCAGGCGGGCGATTCGCGTCGCACTGCCGGTGGACGGGAATGCGCCGTGGATGAAGTTCGCGGGGCTGGTCGAGACCGGAGATTCCAACTCGAGCCAAAGTATCGATGAAATCGTCTATGGCCCCAAAGGGTAGGTGCTACGTGGACACGTCCGCGTTTATTGCCTTTCTGGACGCGTCGGACAGTTATCATCCGCTGTTCCGCCGATTGTTTGCGGCACCACCTCCCCTGACTACGTCGGCGCTGGTGGTGGCAGAGGGGCACGGATGGTTTCTGCGGCGTTATGACCAGCGGAGGAGTGCGCAGTTTTTGGCGTTCATCAGTATCTTGCCGGATCTGACGATACGAGGTTTTGATGCGGGTGAACTGGACAAAGCCAGGGGGATTGCGAAGAAATTCGGCGACCAGAATTTGACGCTGGCGGACGCCCACGGACTAACTATTATGCGTGAAGACCTACCTGAGTGCTGCTGGTCAACGGACCGGCATTTGAGTCTGGACGGGGTTCCGCTGGTCAGGTAGTGTGCCGTCCCGAGTGGCTGGCCGAAGTGGAACGGGCGGACGCAGATGGCAGAGAGAAATCGTCCAACAGAGGCGAAGACTATTGTGATGTGATTTTTGCGGTCTGAATCCTGATTTACTGGACTTGAAGGTGGCGCAGGTTTTTGCGGGGAAGGTGGTCCGCGGATCTGGTACGGAAGCTGAAGTTCGGTTCGACGGTGCCGGTGTACAGTGGGTGGCAGTCATTTCTCGCCGAAAGCTATCGCCGGTACCCTGAATGGCAAGCGGACGGCGTCTGCGTACGGAGGGTCCGTCGTCCAAATGTCGCAATTGTTTGTCACCTGGGATGCAGGCGCGACGCGGACATCGCTAGTCCCGGAACCCAGCGATTGTGCCCCGAATGGTTCAACGAGTGAGGTCATATAAAGACAGGCCCTGGAACCATAGTTCGAAAGGGTATTTAGAGCCTGGTTGGTAAAGGTGTCGGAGAGCTTTGGTTCCCGGCCCTTGCCGTTGTACACGTCGAGCCGATACATTTTTGACTGGCGGTTCGCAAGTTGTGCGAAGCAGAGCTGTAACGCGGGTGCGGTTATTCCCGAGCTTTTTGCGGCTTGTTGGCGAAACAAGCAAAGCAGTAACAGCTGCCGTGGATTGAAAAGGTGATGCCAGTGGGTCCAACCGCGCTCACGATCCTTTTCTTCGGCCTGCCCGCGATGCCACATCGGCCCTGTACTGGCGCTACGGTTCTATTCGTGCGCAAACTCCCCACGGGATGTGCCTCGCGAATCGCGGCAGAGAGGCGCGCGTCCCCCCCCCAGGCGCTCTGTCGCAGGGGGCATAGGGCACTCCCTCCGCCGTGGCCGAACAGTCACTGCTTAGCGCGGTTCCCACCCGATTTCAAGGGTACAGGGGAGTGGAGCCGGATGCCCCCCGTAGGGGCGAGGCCCGGGCTGGCGACCTTCGTCACAGCTTGAGTGCTTTTGCGGAAGACCGGGATAGCCCCGAGAATGGTTCGCCTTGCCTGGGCCGCCTCGCTGTAACTGCGGCGCCTGGGGTGGACTTCGCGGGCTGTAGCGGGAGCCCTGGGGGGATAACGGGAGGAGGCGATGGCGACTTATGTATGATGATACTAGTACCTTTAGTATTACCAATTTAAATAGTACCTTTTATTACCTTCGCGTTGGGGGATGTTGGGCTACTCGCCTTGGTGTGTCCCTCAGCAGGCGGGAGGCCGGACGCACCTGTGATGTTTCGAGGAAAGGTGTCGGTTGATCGTTCAGGCGACGACCGCATTTGCCATCTGAACCTGCGGTGGCAGGCGGCGTGTCCGGCAGGTGCGGGTATCGCCAGAAGAAAAACATGCACCGCGGGTTGAGCGGTCGCCTTCTGGTTGCTTCGCGCAAATGATCTGGCAGCACCGGTTGGGACAACGAGTGGGTAGAAAGAGGAAACGCAAAGGATACATGCGGCGGATTCTTCAAATGATTAGCGACGCACCGTTTGCTTCTGTAAACGGACGCCGCAGCTTGTCCATTCGTCCGTTTGGGGGCCTGCGCGCAGGCCTTGCGTACTTTGGCTTTCTTGTTGTTGCCGCAACTGCGGTGTACGGGCAGCAGCCCGCTGCCAAGGTTTGGGGTCAACTCAATTTAACCAGCAACGCAATCGTTTCTCCTACCGCGAGCAGCCTTTACAGCCCCATAGGCACGGCGGTGGATGCGAGTGGCAATCTTTATGTTGCTGATAACGCCAATGTCCGGGTGCTGTACTACGCAGCCGGCAGCACAACAGCCACCAGGGTTTACGGAGACGGCGGACTCTACACCACGGCCTGTACTCCTCGGCATTGCGGGGTGGGGTACTTTTATGGTGTGAATGGCGTTGCCCTGGACAGCAGCGGCAATCTTTACATTGCGACCCCGAACTGGGTCACCTACTACGCGGGGGGGAGCACGACATACACGCGAATTTATAACGGTGGTGTCACGGGAGCCACCGCTCTCACCCTACCGGCTAACGCGGTGGTCGTGGATGGAAGTGGCAATGTTTACATCGCGGATAGCAGCCGGGTGGTGTATTTCCCCGCCGGCAGCACCACGGCCACCAGAGTTTACGGCCAGGCCGGAAGTTTCACCACGAACACGGCCAATAACGGTGGGGTCTCCGCCGATTCCCTGTCGACTCCCCAAGGTCTCGCGCTGGATGCCAGCGGCAATTTGTATGTCGCCGATTCTGCCAACAACCGAGTTCTCTACTTCCCGGCTGGCAGCACGACCGCAACGAAGGTGTGGGGGCAGGCCGATTTGGTATCTTCGGGTAGCGGAACGTCCGCCACGGCGCTTTTCGCGCCTGCGGGGCTCGCCCTCGATTCCGGCGGGAATCTTTACGTTGCGGACAGCAGCAACAATCGAGTGCTCTATTTCGCGGCTGGCAGTACTACCGCAACGAAGGTGTGGGGGCAGCCGGGTTTCACCAGTTCCACCACCGGTTCCTCCGCCACCACGCTGAATTCTCCCCGATCCGTGACACGGGACAGCAGCGGGAATCTTTACGTGGCAGATTCCAACAATAACCGTGTGCTGGAATATCTGGCCGCAGGCAATGCCTACACAATCAGCGGCCCCGCAAGTGGGCCTCTGAACACAGCTTCGGCGACTTTCACGGTGACTCCAAACGGCGCATTTTCCGGCACCATTACGGTGACACCGTCTGGCGGCGGGCTTTCTACTCCCATTGTCTTGACGTTCAATGATTCCTACGTGCCGCAGACGTTCACCATCACGCCGACAGCGGTTGGCCCGGTTTTGCTGACACCGACCAACAGTCAAAGCTTTCCCGACGTTTCAGCCCTGAATTATGCGACTCCGCCCACTGCGGCAACCATCACTGCGGCAACGGCGGCGAACACCCAGGCTACGGTAACGTTCACGGCCCCGGACTCGACGGGCGGTTCGGCGATTACCAGCTATACCGTGACGTCTACGCCCGGCAACTTCACCGGCACGGGCACTGCGAGTCCGATTGTGGTGACGGGACTGGCGAACAAGAGTTCGTACACCTTTACTGTAAAGGCCACCAGCAGTGCGGGCACGGGGCCGGCATCCGCAGCTTCGAGCTCCACTTACGTCTACCCCACTCCCACCGTAACCAGCGTGAGTCCCGCCAGCGGGCCACTTGGCGGGGGCACCACGGTCACGGTAACAGGAACTGGTTTTACCGGAGCCACCGGCGTCAGCTTTGCCGCAGTTGCTGCAACAAACGTGACGGTGGCAAGTGACACCAGCATCACCGCTACCCTACCTGCGGGAACGGCTGGAACGGCCAGTTTGCTGGTAACAACGCCGGGCGGCACGAATGCGGCGAATACGCTTTATACCTATATCGCTCCGCCAGGGGTGACCTCGGTTAGTCCGGCGAGCGGTCCGCTGGCGGGTGTCACGGCGATCACGATCACGGGAACCGGGTTTACCGGGGCCACGGGCGTGACGATCGGTGGGGCCGCGGCAACCACAGTAGTTGTGGTGAGCAGTACTTCCATCACTGCCAAAACTCCAGCCAGAACGGCGGGAGCGGCGAGCGTGCTGGTGACGACGCCGGGCGGAACAAATGCCGCGAACACTTTGTATTCGTATCTGCCGGTGCCCACGGTCAGTTCCGTGAGTCCGTCGAGTGGGCCACTGGCGGGCGGAGCGGCAATTACCATCACAGGAACGGGTTTCACCGGGGCGACCGCAGTGACGCTTGGGGGCACGGCGGTTACGAGTGTAGTGGTTGTGAGTGACACCTCTATCACGGCGGTGACCCCGGTTAAAGCGGCGGGAACTTCGAGCGTGCTGGTAACGACGCCGGGTGGGACCAATGTGGGCACTATTTTGTACACGAACGCTGCCGCGCCAACGGTGACGGCGCTCAGCCCGGCGAGTGGTCCCGTGGCGGGCGGAACGTCCATCACCATAACCGGCACAGCATTCATCAACGCGACAGGTGTGACCCTGGGCGGGACTGCGGTCACCAGTTTTACGGTGGTCAGCTCCACTTCCATCACCGCAGTGACCGCTTCCAGTGCGGCGGGCGCGGGGAGTGTGCTGGTGACGACACCAAGCGGGACTAACGTGGCGAGCCAGATATACACCTATGTGGGCATCCCCGCGGTAACGGCTCGCAACTTTGCCTATATCCCCAACAGCACCAGTAACACTGTCTCGGTAATTAATACGGCGACCAATACGGTGGTGGCGACAATCCCGGTGGGAACTTACCCCTATTCTGTCGCCATCAACCCGGCGGGCACCCGCGTCTATGTCACGAATTACTCCACGAACAACGTTTCCGTAATCGATACGGCGACGAATACCGTGGTGGCGACGGTCGCAGTGGGGGCGAATCCACAAAGTGTAACCATCAATCCAGAGGGAACTTTGGCGTATGTCGGAAACGTAAGCGCAGCTACGATCTCGATCATCGACACGGCGACGAACACTGTAAAGGCTACGGTGCCCGCAGACTCACAGCCTACTGGAATTGCGTTCCATCCCAGCGGTGCCTACTACGCGGTAACGAATGGTAATTTCAATCAGGTCTCGATCATCAATGCGGCCACGAATTCGATAACCAGTCGAATCGCCCTGAATGCACCGGGGCAGACCCCGCAGACCCATGGAATTGTGTTCAATCCGGCGGGAACCACGGCGTATGTGACGAACTCGGGCGGTAATACCGTATCGGTGATCAACACCACGACGCGAGCTGTATCGGCGATCACGATGCCGGGTTACCCGGGGGGGATTGCGATTCATCCTGCCGGCACGCTGCTTTACGTTACGGTATCTACCAATAACGTGGTGGTGATCGACACGGCGACCAACACAGTGACGGCGACCCTGACGGTGGGGGCATCGCCCGTTAATGTTTCTTTCAGCCCTTCGGGTGCCTTCGCCTACGTGTCAGATAGTTCCAATAACTACGTCTCGGTGATCGACACGACTACCAGGGCGGTAACGGCGACGATCCCGGTGGGAAAAAGCCCGAACGGCGTGGGGCCATTCATTGGTAACATTCCCCCCATTTTTCCTGCCACAGGCTGGAGTGCCGGGGGGACCCTGGTAACCATCTCGGGGACGTCCTTCACCGGGGCAACAGGCGTTACCATTGGCGGGGCACCGGCAACCAACGTCACGGTGGTGAGCGATAACGCTATTACAGCCACCACACCGGCGGGCGCATTGGGAACGGCCAGCGTAGTGGTTACCAACTCCCAGGGCTCCAGCCTGGATAATACTTTTTACACGTACGCCAACGTGCCGACGCTGACTGCGATCAGCCCTTCGGGCGGCGGTTTGGCGGGGGGCACGGCGGTAACGCTTACGGGAACGGCGTTGCTGGGTACCACCGGTATGACGATTGGTGGCACGGCAGCTACGAACGTTGTGGTGGTAAGCGATACCTCCATCACCGCTACCGCACCCGCGGGGGCGGCTGGAGCGTCGAGTGTGCAGGTGACGGCGCCAGCCGGGACGAATGCGGCTAATTCTCTCTATACCTACTACGGCGTGCCGACGGTGACCTCCATCACTCCGAATGGTGGCGTGCTGACCGCCGGCACGGCGGTCACGATAACAGGAACCGGGTTCACCGGAACCACAAATGTGACGATCGGTGGCACGGTGGCTACCTCTATTGTGATTGTGAGCAGCACTTCCATCACGGCCACCCTGCCAGCGGGCACAGCGGGAACGGCGAGCGTTCTGGTGACCACACCGGGTGGCACGAATGCGGCGAACACGCTGTACACGTACTTCCCGAAGCCGACGGTGACGTTGGTGAGCCCGGCAAGCGCTCCCGAGTTGGTTGCTACAGCGGTGACCATCACGGGAACCGGATTTACGGGAGCCACAGCTGTGACGTTTGGCGGCACGGCGGCTACGAGTGTGACGGTGGTGAGCGACACCTCCATCACGGCGTTGACACCGGCGAAAACGACGGCCGCTGCCAGCGTTCTGGTAACCACCCCCGGCGGAACAAATGCAGCGAATAGCCTGTATACGTACACCAGCGTTCCGGGCGCGCCAACGGTCGGGATCGCCACGGCCGGTAACGGGCAGGCTTCGCTGGCCTTCACGGCGCCAGCATGGAATGGCGGGTCGGCGATTACGGTTTATACGGTAACTTCCACGCCGGGTAGTTTCACGGGCACGGGCACGGCGACGCCTGTTGTGGTGGCTGGCTTGACGAACGGGACATCCTACACCTTTACGGTGAGGGCTACCAGCGCCCTCGGTACCAGCCTGGCATCCGCTGTCTCGAATGCGGTAACGCCTGCCGTTGGCATGACGGCGGATCGCGTCTATGGGGAGTTTGGTTCTTTCACCGCGGCCACAGCAAACAATGGCGGCATCAGTGCCAACAGCCTAAGTGGCATGAGCGGTGTTGCTGCGGATAGCAGCGGCGGGGTCTATATTGCAGACGGTGCCAATAATCGAATCCTCCATTACGCGCAGGGAAGCACCACCGCAGACATAGTCTATGGGCAGGGTGGTTCCTTCACCACGAACACGCTCAACAATGGCGGCATCAGCGCCAGTAGTCTGTATTATTTAGTGGGTATCTCCGTGGATAGCAGCGGCGGGCTCTACGTTGCAGACCAGTACAATGCTCGAGTCCTGCATTATCGGAAGGGAAGCACCACGGCGGATCGAGTCTATGGGCAGGGTGATTCGTTCACCACGGGCAGCGCCGCTACCAGCATCGGCGGCCTCAATCGGCCAAATTTCGTCGTGGCTGATAGTGGCGGGGTCTATGTGGCCGATACTTTCAATAACCGAGTCCTGCATTTCTCCGGCGTAAGCACCACGCCGGATCGTGTCTATGGGCAGGGTGGTGTGTTCACTACAGGTACGGCGAATAAAGGTGGAGTCAGCGCCAATAGCCTATACCAGCCTGTAGGGCTCAGAGTTGATAGCAGCGGAGGGCTCTACGTTGCAGATTATTATAATAACCGGGTTCTTTATTACCTGAGTGGAAGCACGACGGCAGATCAGGTTTATGGGCAAAGTGGCTCATTCACGACGAACACTGCCAATAGTGGCGGCATCAGCGCCACTAGCCTGCTTAGTCCTTACGATGTGGATGTGGATGGCAGCGGTGGCATTTATGTCACAGAAATTAGTAATACCCGGGTTCTTCACTATCCGCAGGGAAGCACGACGGCAGATCGAGTTTATGGGCAAGGCGGTTCGTTTACTTCGAACACTGCCAATATTGGCGGGCGCAGTGCCGGTACTCTGTCCGGGCCTATCGGCATGAATGTGGATAGTGCCGGCGGCTTCTACGTGACGGATTATTACAACGCCCGCGTACTTCACTATCCGGCACCCACCTCAACAGCGCCGGGGGCACCGACCATTGGCACGGCGACTTCTGGCACCGGACAGGCAACGGTCACGTTCACCGCGCCTGCTTCCAATGGTGGCGCGGCGATTACGGGTTATACCGTTACCTCAACGCCGGGTAACTTTACGGCCGCCGGCACTGCCAGCCCCATTGTGGTGACTGGGTTAAGCGGCGGCACAGCATATACGTTCACCGTAACAGCCACCAGCACTGTCGGCACGGGGACAGCTTCCGCGGCATCGAACGCTGTAACGCCGGTCTCCGTACCGGGGACACCTGCGGCCGGGACGGCAACAGCGGGCTACACGCAGGCAACGGTGGCTTTCACGGCACCGGTTTCGAATGGCGGTTCGGCGATCACTTCTTATCGGGTGACTTCGACACCGGGCAGCCTGACGGCTACGGCCGCTGCGAGTCCGATCACGGTGACCGGTCTCACCAATGGCACGGCATATACGTTTACGCTGACAGCCACCAACGCGATCGGCACGAGTGCGGCTTCGGCAGCTTCCAATTCCATTACACCGGCAATCAGTGTTCCGGGCGCGCCAACTGTCGGGACAGCCTCGGCGGGTATTGCGCAGGTGTCACTGGCATTTACGGCGCCAGCCTACACAGGGGGATCGACAATTACCGGTTATACGGTAACTTCCACGCCAGGTAGTTTCACGGGCACGGGGGCGGCGAGTCCTGTTGTGGTGACTGGTTTGACGAATGGGACGTCCTACACCTTTACTGTGACCGCTACCAACGCCATCGGTACCGGTTCGGCCTCGGTCGCCTCGAATGCGGTAACGCCGGCCGTCGGCATGACGGCAGATCGAGTCTATGGGCAGGCGGGTTCGTTCACGACGGGCACAAGCAATAAGGGTGGGCTCAGCGCCAGTAGTATGAGTGGTCCGGAATGTGGTCTGGCGTCCGACAGCCTTGGCGGCGTGTATGTGGGGGATTACATTAATAATCGGGTTCTCCATTTTCCGCTGGGGAGTACGACGGCAGACGGGGTTTATGGGCAGGGTGGTTCTTTTACCGCGAATACTATCAACAACGGGGGAATCAGTGCCAACAGCCTGAATTATCCGTGCGGCGTTGCCGTGGATGGAAGCGGTGGGCTCTATGTGGCGGACATTGGCAATAATCGAGTACTGCATTTCCCGCAGGGGAGCACGACGGCAGATCAAGTCTACGGTCAGAGTGGCTCTTTCACCTCGAACACTATCAATAATGGCGGGGTCACCGCGAACAGCCTGAATACTCCGCAGAGTGTGATGACAGATGGCAGCGGGGGCATCTACATCGCGGACACGCCGAACAGCCGGGTGTTGCATTTTGCGCAGGGCAGCACGACAGCGGATCGAGTCTATGGGCAAGGTGGCTCTTTCACTTCGAACACTGCTAATAAAGGTGGCATCAGCGCCAATAGCCTCTTTAATCCCGAAGGTTTTGCGACGGATGCCAACGGGGGCCTCTATGTGGCAGACGATGCCAATCATCGGGTGCTGCATTTCCCGCAGGGGAGTACGACGGCAGATCAGGTTTATGGTCAGGGCGGAGCTTTCACTTCGAATCCTGCCAATAATGGTGGCGTGAGCGCAAGCAGCCTCTCGCGGCCTTTTGCCGTCGCGGTAGACGCTGCCGGCGGCATTTATGTGGCCGAATTTGGCAATAATCGTATTTTGCATTTTCCGCAGGGAAGTACCATCGCCGATCGAGTCTATGGGCAGGGTGGCTCTTTCACCAGCAATGGTTCCGGTCTCAGCGCCACTGCATTAGCGAGTCCAGCGGCAGTGGCGTTGGATAGCGGCGGCGGTCTTTATGTTGGTGAGTGGTACAACTCACACGTGCTTCACTTCCCGTCGCCAAATTCAACAGCGCCTGGGGCACCGACTATTGGCACGGTCACGTTTGGCAATGGACAGGCAACGGTCAGTTTCACCGTGCCTGCTTCCAATGGTGGCGCTGCGATTACGGTTTATACCGTGACTTCGACGCCGGGTAATATTACGGCCACCGGCACCACCAGCCCGATTATTGTGACTGGTTTGACCAACGGGACTGCGTATACGTTCGCGGTGACAGCCACAAGCAGTGTTGGCACGAGTCCAGCTTCTGGGGTGTCGACTGCGGTAACGCCGGCGACTGTGCCGGGCGCGCCGGTAATTGGAACGGCAACGGTGGGCGCAGCCGGCACCGGGCAGGCGACCGTCACCTTCACGGCGCCTGGTTCCAATGGCGGTTCTGCCGTTACGGGTTATACGGTGACGTCGGCTCCGGCAGGGGGCACGGATTCGAATGCGGGAACGACTGCGCTATCGCACATGGTGACCGGGCTGACGAACGGGACGGCCTACACGTTTACGGTGAAGGCCACCAACGTAGCCGGCACCAGTGCGGCATCGGCTGCCTCGAATTCTGTGACGATTGCCTTACTGACGACGGCGGATCGGGTGTATGGGCAGGGTGGTGTGTTCACTACGGGAACGATCAATAAAAATGGCATCAGCGCGACCAGCAGCTATAACCCTTTCAGTACCGGCACGGACAGTAGCGGGGGCCTGTATGTAGCGGATTTCAGCAATAACAGGGTACTCCACTACCCGAGCGGCAGCACGACGGCGGATCGCGTGTATGGGCAGGGTGGCGTATTTACTACCAATACTGCCAACAAGACTGCGATCAGTGCCAATAGTCTGAGCAGCCCGAACAGCGTGGCAGGGGATAGCAGTGGGGGCGTGTATATCACGGATTTTGGCAATAACCGGGTACTCCATTATCCAAGCGGCAGCACGACTGCGGATCGCGTCTATGGGCAGAGTGGCTCTTTCACAACGGTTACCGCCAATACCGGAGGCATCAGTTCCACCAGCATTAGTGGGCCGTATGGCGTGGCCGTGGATAGTAGCGGGGGCATTTTTGTAGGCGACCACACCAACCATCGAGTGCTGCATTATCTGAGCGGGAGCACGACGGCAGATCAAGTGTATGGGCAGAGCGGCTCTTTCACGACGGCTACCCCCAATAAAGGTGGCCTCAGCGCCGACAGCCTGAATTACCCGGAAGGCGTGGCAGTGGATGGCAGTGGAGGCCTCTACGTTGCAGAGGTTACCAACAATCGAGTGCTGCATTACCCGTCTGGGAGTACCACGGCTGACCGAGTGTATGGTCAGGGCGGGTCTTTCACTTCAGGTACCGCAAATAATAGTGGCATCAGCGCCAACAGCCTGAGTTACCCGCAGGGTGTGATGCCGGATAGCAGTGGGGGCCTCTACGTAACAGATAATTCCAACAATCGAGTGCTTCATTACCCCTATGGGAGCACCATGGCAGACCGAGTCTATGGTCAGGGCGGAGCTTTCACTTCAGGTACGGCCAATAATGGCGGGATCACAGCCAATAGCTTGTCCGGTCCAGGCGGGGGGAGTGTGGATAGCAGCGGGGGCTTGTATGTGGCGGATTGGACTAATAATCGGGTCCTGCATTTCCCGGCCCCCCCGGCAACACTGCCAGGTGTACCCACCATCGGAACGGTAACGTTCGGGAATGGCCAGGCGACGGTGGCATTCTCCACCCCGGTTTCCAATGGTGGTTCGGCGATTACCACCTATACGGTGACATCCTCTCCCGGTGGTTTTACGGGGACGGGAACTACCAGTCCGATTGTGGTGACAGGTTTGACTAACGGGACGGCCTATACGTTTACGGTGACGGCTACGAATGCGGTTGGCAGCGGTTCAGCCTCGTTCTCGTCAATTCTAGTAACTCCGGCAACAGTGCCGGATGCCCCGACAATGGGCGGGGCGACGCCTGGGAATGCGCAGGCGTCGGTGACATTTACCGCCCCGGCCTCGAATGGTGGTTCGACGATTACGGGCTATACGGTGACCTCGTCTCCAGGCGGGATTACGGGGACGGGGGCTGCGAGTCCGATTGTGGTGGCGGGGCTGACCAATGGAACGGCCTATACGTTCACCGTCACCGCGACGAATGCGGCTGGCACGTCGTCCGATTCGGCGTCATCCACCGCAGTGATTCCGGTAACCACGCCGGGAGCACCAACGATCGGTACAGCGGCGGCGAATAGTGGGCAGGCCAGTGTGGCCTTCACGGCCCCGGCCTCGAATGGTGGTAGCGCGATTACTGGTTATACGGTGACTTCGTCGCCGGGGAATTTTACGGGCACGGGAACGGTGAGTCCGATTCTGGTGACGGGTTTGACGAACGGGACAGCTTATAGCTTCACGGTGACTGCGACCAATGGTGCTGGCACGGGCGTGGCATCGGCGGCTTCGAACGGGGTCACGCCAAGCGCTCCGGTGGGGCAGTCCGCGTATACTTTGCCGGTACCTTCCGGTTTGGGCGGGGCGAACGGTGCTGGTAACCCGGTAAATCTTGGATCGAGATTCACCCCCACGTCCAATATCAACGTGACGGCGCTGGGGTTTTATGCTGACTCCGCAGTTACGCTGAGCGAAGTTGTCACCCTGTACGATCCGAGTGGTGCCGTTCTGGCCAGCGTCACGGTTCCCGTTTCCAGCCCCACAGTGGGAGGGTTCTACTATCAGGCCATTACGCCGGTAACCATCAGCGCGGGCCAGACCTATATAGTGAGCAGCTGGACGGGGAACAACGCGTGGAATTCCAGCTTGTACAGTCAGCTGACGGTGGCTCCCGCCATCGGTAACAGCAATTCCGTGTATGCGTACGGGGCTGTGCAGAGACCGTCCAGCGTGAATAACGCACTGCGTGCTTACCTTGGGCCAAATTTCCTGTTTACTGGTGGCGCTGCAGCGGCAGGCCTTGCCACCGTCACCGTCAGCAGTCCATCGGTGGCGGCCAATGGCAGTGCCGCCGCCACGGTGACCGTCACGCTGTATGACTCCGGGGGCCTCGCTTTACCTGGGAAAACGGTGACGCTGGCGAAGGGTGGCGGAAGTTCGGTGATTTCGGCGGCGAGTGGTCCATCGAACAGCAGCGGGGTGGTGACGTTTACGGTGACGGATACGGTGGCGGAAGCGACCACCTATAGCGCGACGGATACGACGGACAGCGTGGGGATTCCTGCGACAGCGGTGGTGACGTTCACGGCAGGAACTCCGACAGCGGGGCAGTCGACGGTGTCGGCGAGCGCCGCCTCTGTGATCGCCAACGGCAGCGCGAGTTCCACGGTGACCGTGACGTTGAAGGACGGGAATGGGAATCCAGTTGCCGGGAAAACGGTGATGCTGGCGAAGAGCGGTGGCAGTTCGGTGATTTCGGCCGCGAGTGGTGCTTCGAACAGCAGCGGTGTGGTTACGTTTACGGTGACGGATACGGTGGCGGAAGCCACTACCTATACGGCGACGGATACGACGGACAGCGTGGGGATTCCGGCGACAGCGGTGGTGACATTCACGGCAGGAACTCCGACAGCGGGGCAGTCGACGGTGTCGGCGAGTGCCGTTTCTGTTCCGGCGAATGGCAGCGCGAGTTCCACGGTGACAGTGACGTTGAAGGACGCGAATGGGAATCCTGTGGCCGGGAAAACGGTGACGCTGGCGCAGGGTGGCGGCAGTTCGGTGATTTCAGCCGCGAGTGGTGCTTCGAGCAATAGCGGAGTGGTGACTTTCACGGTGAGCGATGCGGTGGCCGAGATCCCTACTTACACCGCATCTGATACCACCGATGGGGTAACCATCCGGCAGACCGCGTCAGTGGTGTTTACGCCCCTGATGCCGGTGATCACGGCGTTCACGCCGATTCAGGGGCCCGCCGCCACGAGCACTGCGGTGGTGATTACGGGGAGTGGTTTCACCAATGCCAGTGCGGTGGCGTTTGGGGGCGTGGCCGCGAGTAGTTTCACTGTGAATAGTGATACGCAGATTACTGCCAGTGCGCCCACCCATGCGGCTGGGGCTGTGGCCATTACGGTGACGACGTCGGCTGGAACTGCCACGGCGGGTTCTTGCGTCGCGAATTGCACTTTCAGCTTCCAGTAATGTAATTTGGCTGGGAGTGGGGGGCGCAACGACAGGGCTTGCTGGGCAGACATTGATATGATCCGTTGAGGACACCTGTGAAACTCCGAAAACAAACTATGTTCGCGATGTCGGCCTTGCTGGCAACCGCTCCCGTGATGGGCGCTGAGGTGGGAAGCGCCGCTTTAGAACGGGGGTTCAGCCAGACGGTTCGACCATTTATCGGGCAGTATTGCGTGTCCTGCCATGGCGGCGCGACGCCTGCTGCGCAACTGGATTTGAAAGCCGTGACGACGCTGCCTGCCGTGCTGAAGGACCTGCCGCACTGGCTCTTATTAATGGAACGGCTGGAGCGGCAGGAGATGCCGCCGAAAGCCGTACCCCAGCCGACGGCGGAGCGACGGCAGCAGGTTATTGACTGGCTGAAGGCCGTCCGAACGAGTGAACTGCGCCGGAACGCGGGCGATCCAGGGCCGGTTTTGGCGCACCGGCTGAGTAATTCGGAATATAACTACACGATCCGGGATCTGACGGGTGTGGACCTGAGGCCCACCAGGGAGTTTCCGGTAGACCCGGCGAACGAGGCGGGCTTCGACAACACCGGCGAGACGCTGAACATGTCGCCGGGGTTGTTCAATAAGTACCTGGTGGCGGCGCGTGAAGTGGCCGATCACCTGGCACTGACGCCGGATGGTTTTGTGTTCGCGCCGGGGCCGATGCTGGTGGAAACGGATCGCGATCAGTTCGCGGTGAGACGGATCGTGGATTTCTACGCAGCGCAACCGACCGACTACGCGGATTATTTTGAGGCGGCCTGGCGGTACAAGTACCGGGCGGCATTCGGGAAACCGGCAGCCACGCTGGCGAGCACGGCGGCCGCCGCGAAAGTGAGTCCGAAGTATCTGCCGGCAGTTTGGGGGATTCTGGGCGAGACAGTGGCTCCGGCCCAGCGTAAAGCGGAAGTTGGCCCCATCGGTAAACTGCAGGCGATGTGGAAAGCGTTGCCTGCGCCCTCTTCCGGCAAGCTGAGCGATAAAGAGGCCGGAGCGCTTCGCACGAAATGCGTGGAGATGCGCGATTTTGTGGTGCGGATCCGCAACCATACGGCGATGCAGTTTATGGCCCCGGTGGTGACTGGCCCGCCTGTTCCTCCGCAGCTTCCGTCTGAAGCCGCAGGCACTCCGCCGCCGGGCAGGGGTGGCCGGGGTGGAGGGGGCCGGGGGCGTGGTTTACCTGCTGCCGCCCAGCCCTTGCTGACGTGGAAATACACGCAGTTCAACACGAACCGCCGGAAATTCGACACGGATGCGCTGAGGCTGGATACCGAGGTGCCGCAGAAGGCGCCGGAGATCCCGAAGTATGCCGGACTGCATGCGGAAGCAGCCGTACGCTGGGCCGCAGTGATGAAGACGGCTCAGTTGAGCGATCCCGATTTGGTGGTTCCGGCGGCGCAGCGGGCCAAATATGAAGAGTCTTTCGCGCGTTTCGCGGATGTCTTCCCGGATGCCTTCTATGTAAAGGAACGCGGCAAGTTTTTCCCGGATGACTCGGCGGATTCGGGGCGTCTGCTGAGCGCCGGTTATCACAGTGTGATGGGCTTCTGGCGTGACGATAATCCGCTGCAGGAACTGATTCTGGATGACAAGGGGAAGGCGGAACTTGACCGGCTTTGGACGGAATTCGATTTCTACGCCAACCACACGGCGCGTACATTCATTCAGTACTATTTCAACCAGAGCGGCGAGGTTCAGGGCGGTGGGGCCGAGTCGGGCCGACCGCGTCCGGCGGGTAAGGAAGTGACGGACTCTTCCGTTATCGCGGGAATCCGGGATCAGTACATTGCGCTGGCAAAGGCCAGTGATAATCCGATGGCCGCGGCATGGATGCCCCACCATTTTGACGGCATCGATTCCACGCTGCGGCGACTGGAAAAGATGCGGGTGGCGGCGGAACCGGTCCAGTTAGAGGCTCTGGTGAAGTTTGCGGGGCGCGCCTATCGCAGGCCGCTGACGAAGTCGGAACGGGACGGTTTGGTGGCTTACTACCGCAAGCTCCGGGAAAACGGGGCGCTGTCCCACGAGGACGCGATGCGGGATGCGGTTGCCAGTATTCTGGTGGCGCCGGAGTTTTTCTTCCGAGTCGACTTAAAGCCACCTCCGCCGGGCACGGGTGTCTCGGCGTCCATCCGTCCGGCAGGAATGGCGGGCCCCGGAACGCCCATTTCAGCTTACGATCTGGCCAGTCGGCTGAGTTATTTTATTTGGTCCAGTGCGCCGGATGAGGAGTTGCTGAAACACGCGGCGCAGGGCGATTTGGTGCGGCCGGAGGTTCTGCTGGCCCAGGCCCGGAGACTGCTGAAAGATCCCCGGTCCCGGGGGCTGGCGACTGAGTTTGCGGCGAACTGGCTCGATTCCCGGCACTTCGAAACCTACAATTCGGTTGACCGCAAGCGCTTCCCGAATTTCGATAATGACCTGCGGAAGGCAATGTTCGAAGAGCCTGTGCGTTTCTTCGATGACGTGATTAAGAACAACCGTTCGGTTCTGGAGATGCTGTATGGGAATTACACTTTTGTGAATCCGGCGCTGGCGAAGCACTATGGCATGAAGGACATTCCCGAGTTCAAACTGGCTGAGGTGAAGCCGCCCCCAGTGGCCGGGCCGGGCAGGGCGATGCTTCCGATGCCAGGTCTGCCGACGCCGCCGGTTCAGGTGTATGCCAAGCCGTCCGTTACCGCTGACACCTGGGTTCGGGTAGATGATGCGGGCAAATACGAGCGGGGCGGCTTGCTGCCGATGGCCGTATTTCTGACGCAAAGTTCTCCGGGATTGCGGACGAGTCCGGTGAAGCGGGGATATTGGCTGGTAAGGCGGGTGTTGGGCGAAGTGATTCCGCCTCCGCCGCCGGTGGTTCCGGAGTTGCCGCAGGACGAGGCGAAGACGGATGCGCTGCTGAAAGATGTGTTGGCGCGGCACCGGGAAAACCCGCTTTGCGCGGGCTGCCATGCGCGGTTTGACGTATTCGGCATCGCGATGGAGGGTTACGGGCCAGTGGGTGAGGCGCGAACCAAAGATGTTGCGGGCCGGGCGATTGATCCGACTGCGACATTCCCGGGGGGCTACCAGGGTTCTGGATTGCGGGGTGTGCAGGCATACATAAAAGAAAAACGGCAAAAGGATTACCTGGACAACCTGAGCCGCAAGCTTTTGGCATATTCTCTTAGCAGGAGCCTGCAGCTTTCTGACGAACCCGTTGTCCAGAAGATGCAGGCGAGGATGGCCGCAGATGGCTATCGATTTGGCGGACTGGTGGAAACCATTGTGTCCAGTCAGCAGTTTCTAAACCGGCGGAATCCCGAGATCAGCCGAAGCGAGATGAATCAGAAGAGAGGCGAATAAATGTCCGACAAACTACTTCCGCAAAACAGAATTCCACGCGAGTTTTCGCGCACGATGTCCCGCCGCTCGGTGCTGCGCGGGGCGGGCGTGGCGATGGCACTGCCATTCCTGGAATCGCTGCCTGTTTTCGGCGCGGCGACAGCGTTCCCGAAGCGTTTTGGCGTCATGTTCATGGGCTGCGGCGTGAATGAGGACCACTGGAGCGCGACCGGCGACGGCGCGGCAATGAAGCTTAGCAAGACGCTGTCGGTAATGGAGCCGCTGAAGCACAAGATCAACGTGGTGGACGGCCTTTTCAACAAAGCCTCCGTGGGTTTGGGGATTCACCCTGCGCAGACGGGCAGTCTGCTTTCGGGCGCTCAGGTTTCCAAAGGCGCGGTTCTGCACTCCGGCATGAGTGTTGATCAGATGATCGCGAATACGCTGGGGCAGGATACGCCGCAAGCGAGCATTGTGCTGGCCTGCGATCCGCCGATGACGGGGTATCACGAAACCAATTACTCGATGGCTTACAGTTCCCACGTTTCGTGGCAGAGCCCGGACTCGCCCGTGCCCGTGGAACTCTATCCATCGCTGGCGTTCGACAACCTGTTTGAGAACCGGGGGAGCCTGCGCAGCATCAGCATTATCGACCGCGTGAAGGAAAGCGCGGAAGCGATGGGCAAGAAAGTGAGCGCGGCAGATAAGAGTAAGCTGGATGACTATCTGGCCAGCGTGCGCGAGGTGGAAAAGCGCGTGGGGGCGGTGCGTAAGAGTAAAGATCTGGCTGAGGATCAGGCCAAACTGAAAAACACGGCCGCTTTCATGATGGAGCGGCCGGCGAATGGGTTGCCGGAAGATCTGCGAGAGCACTCAAAACTGATGTGCGACATTATCGCGATCGCGTTTCAGACGGACAAGACGCGGGTTGCGTCCCTGATCATCTCGCGGGATCTGTCGGCCATGTATTACCCGTTTCTGGGCGTGAACCAGGGACACCACGGCGCCTCGCACAACAATAATTCCGACGGTTACGAAGCGATTGCGCGCTGGCATCTGAGCCAGTTCGCCTATCTGGCCGGGAAGCTGGACGCAATGCCGGAAGGTGACGGGACGGTGCTGGATAACTCCTGCCTGATGTTCCTCTCGAGCCTGTTTGTGGGCCGTACGCACGATAACACCAGACTGCCGGTAGTGCTGGCAGGCGGGTTGGGCGGAACGTTGCAGACGGGCCGTTCGCTCAGCTATCTGGGCGAACCGGCGGAGAACCGCAAGATGTGCAGCCTGTATCTATCGCTGATGGACCGGATGGGTGTGAAGCTGGATCACTTTGGGGATGCCGACTCTCGCTTAGCGCGGATATGATTGTTGGGCGCACGGTAGCGTGCATTTGTGCGCCGGAAATGGTGCCTGCGTTGGGGCTTTAGCCGCTTCGGGGCGCTGTTTCCCGTTAAAGAGTGCCGAGGCGGGGCAGCAGGCGGACGGCGTTGTCCCGTTCGATGAGTTGCAGTTCCGGGTCGGTGAAGGCGTTGAGGCTGCGGAGGGTTTGGGCGGTTTCTAAGATTCGGCCTCCGGGGGGGAAGTCGGTTCCGAAGAGGATGTGGTCGGGGCCGACGAGTTGCTTCAGGGAGGAGATGACTCCGATGTTGGTGGCTCCGGCGAGGTCGTAGTAGAACTTCTTTAGTTCGGGCAGGAGGCCGTTGGGGAGTTCTTCCTTTCTATTGGCGGCAGCTCCGGCGATGCGGGCGGCGAGGAAGGGGAGGGTACCTCCTCCGTGGGACCAGATCCAGCGGATGTTGGGGAAGCGGACGGCGTCGCCACTGAAGCAGAGGCCCATGATGGCGCGGGTGGTGTCGGTTCCGTATTCGAGGCTGCCGGGGCCGACTCCGGGGGCGTAGTTCAGGGTCCGGCAACATTCTGCGGCGGTGGGGTGAACCAGGACGACGGCACTGCGGCGGTTCAGTTCTTCCATGACGGGGCGGTAGGCGGGGTTGCCGAGCCAGGTGTCGCCGAAGCTGGTCATCAGGCCGATGCCGTCAACGTGGAGTTGGTCGTAAGCGTAAGCGATTTCTTTGAGGCTGGCAGCGACGTCGGGGAGGGGCAGGGCGGCGAGGAGGCCGAAGCGGGTGGGGTGGGCCTGGACGACTTTTGCGCCGTAGTCGTTGCACTGGCGGGCGAGGCGGACGGCTCGGGCTCTGTTTTCTCGGGCTAGGTCGCCAGGGGTTCGGTCGCCGAGGAAGAGGCCGGGGTTGGTAATGGAGAGGACCGCGGCTGCGGCGTTGCCACGGTCGAGGTCTTCGAGGGATTTTTCAGGCGTCCAGGTGGCGTTGGAGGGCTGGAGCATGGGGTTGCCCTTCATGGCGGCAGCCCAGGCGGGGGGGCCGAAATGGTGGTGCATGTCGATACGCTTTTTGGCAGCCGGCGCAGGTTGGGCGTGGAGCAGGGGAGCCATGGCTCCGGCCAGAAATGTTCGGCGGTCGAGAGTGATTGAGGTACCTTTCGCCACGTTGCAAGTTTACATCCGGAGCGGCAGCCGGGGCTGTATATACTGGCGGCAGTGCGCTCGAAAATATTATTAGCCTTTGCGGGAGGCGCGGCCCTCCTTGTGACGATTGCCGGGATGGAGGCGCAACCGCCTGCGCCCGCCACTGCGGCGCCTGGGGCAGCCGGACGTGGCCCGGGACGGGTTGGCCGGTTTAAGGTCTACTCTCCGGAGGCCGTCACCCGGGGCCTTACAGCCTATAACTCGACCTGTGGCTACTGCCACGGGGAGCGGGGGAAGGGCGGGAAGGCGGGACCGGATCTGATCTTCTCAGAAGTCACGCTGCATGACGAGGACGGTATCCAGCTGGGAGCCCGTGTGCGCGCCGCGGAGCATGCGAAGGCGGGCAAAGTTGAGGTTTCCGACAGCCAGATTGCCGATATTGCGGCTTACCTGCATTCGCGGGTGATTTACGCGTCCGGCCGGGGGGATGTGCGGATGAGCGAGGTTCTGATTGGGAACGCGAAGGCCGGAGAGACGTATTTCAACGGTGCGGGCGGGTGTAACAAGTGCCATTCGCCTTCGGGCAATTTGAAGGGAGTGGCAGGGAAATACGATGTGGCCACGCTGCAGGACCGGCTGGTGATGCCGCGGACGGGACGCGGCGGACGGGGTGGGGGGCCGGCGAGCGCGACGGCGCCTTATGCAACGCTCACGCTGCCTTCGGGCGAAGCGATTAAGGGCGCGCCGATTCGGGTTACCGATTTCGATGTGACGCTGCGGCTGGCGGATGGATCGACGAAGACCTGGGCGCGGAATCGTGGGATTCCAAAGGTGGAGATTACGGATCCCCTGCAGGCGCATATCGACATCATGATGAAGCTCTCTGATAACGATATGCACAATCTGACGGCGTACTTGGCGACGTTCAAATGAGGACAGCAATTCAAATGAGGGCACCAATTCAAATGAGGACACGAATGAAGATGAGAATTCCGTTGTTTCTGCTTGCCCTCACGAGTGTGGCAACGATTGCCTTTGGTCAGACACTGCCGGGGGACGCGATCGTTCACCCGAAGCCGGACAGCTGGCCGACGTTCCATGGCGACTATTCGGGTCGCCATTATAGTTCGCTGAAGGAAATCAACGCGGCGAATGTGCATAACCTGTCGCTGGCGTGGGTGAACCAGATCAGCATGACGCCGGGGGCGAATGTTGGTGGACCTGGTCCCGCGCTCGCGTCGCAGGGCTTTGCCAATACACGGTGCGCTCCGCTGCTGGTGGATGGCGTCCTTTACATTACGGAACCGAACACGGTGCTGGCGATTGATGCGCGGACGGGGCGGGAGATTTGGAAATACACGTGGCGAGGCGTGCCGGCGGTGGCGCTGGGCAATCGCGGCGTGGGGATTTACGGCGACTGGCTATTTTTTGAGACGTACGACAACCACCTGGTGTCACTGGATATCAAGACGGGTAAGGAACGGTGGAACCGGGAGCTGGCCGATGTGAAGCGGGATTACTTCTCGTCGGTGGCGCCGCTGGTGATTGGGAACCATGTGATTACGGGCGTGGGCGGAGATTTTCTGGATATACCGAACTATGCCGAAGCGCATGATCCGGAAACCGGGGCCGTGCAGTGGCGCTTCTATACGACGGCGCACGAGGGCGATCCGGGTTTCAACACGTGGCCGAACAAGAACGCGGTGGAGCATGGCGGGGGCGGGGTTTGGTATCCGCCGACATACGATCCGGAATTGAATTTGCTGTATATTCCGACGGGCAATGCAAATCCGGTGATGGCGGGGCAGAGCAGGGAAGGGGACAATCTGTACACGGCGTCGGTGGTGGCGGTGAATCCGGATACGGGGAAGATGGCCTGGTATTTCCAGTATTCGCCGCACGATACGCATGACTGGGATGCGGCGCAGACGCCGGTTCTGTTCAATACGACGATTGACGGCAAGCCGAGGAAGTTGCTGGCGCAGGCGCATCGGTCCGGGCTGTTTTTCGTACTGGACCGGACTACGGGCAAGAGTATTCTGACGGCTCCGTTTGTGGAGAATCTGAACTGGTACAAGGGGATTGCGGCGAACGGGCAACCGATCCGGGATCCGATGAAGGAACCGCAGGTGGCGGGGGCTCTAACGTCTCCGAATTCGAACGGGTCGACGGGCTGGCCGAATCCGGCGTATAACCCGGATACGGGGCTGTTCTATGTGGGAACTTCGCAGAGTTACACGATTTTCTATAAAACCGACACGGATGCGCAGCCGGAAGGTTATTCGGGCACGGAGCGGGGCGGGGCGGTGATTAAGACCGAGCTTCGCGCGATTGATGTGAAGACGGGGAAGATCGCGTGGAAACATGCGACCAATAACGGGCCGCAGAGTTTGCTGACAACTGCCGGAAACCTGGTGTTCGGCAGCGACGGTTCGGGTAATTTTATTGCGTTTGACGCCCGGAACGGCGAGCCGTTGTGGCATACCGGGCTGATCTCGAATCCGAGTAATGCGCCGATCACTTACACGCTGGACGGCCACCAGTACGTGCTGGTGGCTGGCGGCGAGAATCTGTACGCGTTTCGGTTGCAGTAAGGGGTGGCGTCGCGTTAGCGGCGGGCGGGGTAGACGATCTACAACGTGGCGGCGCCGATGAGGCTGAGGCCAATGGCGTAGCCGGCGAACATCAGCCAGATAAAGGGGGCGGTTCCGGCGGGGGCGTTGCGGAACTCCTTCCAGATAAAGACGCCCCATATGGCAGCGACGAGGGTGGCGCCCTGGCCGAGTGCGTAAGAAACTGCGGGGCCGGCGACGCCGGAGGCAATTACGTTTAAGCCGAGGGCGAGCATCCAGATGGCGCCGCCAGCGATGCCCAGCAAATGGAGCTTTGGTGTGCCGGCGAAATATTCGCGGTAGGTGCGTCCGCCGGCGCGCATGAAGACGGTATTGACGACCAGGTTGCTGGCAAGCAGGCCTGCGGCGAAGAAAAAGAGAGCGGTGTAGGGTGTGAGGAATTCGGGGCGGATGGGGGCGGTGTTGAAATCGGGTGAGACTGAGCTCATCAGCTGGGGGTAGAAGTAGCCCATCAGGCAGCCTGCGATCACCGCGAAAACGAGGCCCCTGGCCCAGCCCCGACCGGCGGCGCGGGGGAGTTTGCTGTGGGCAAGGGCGGACATGACCATGGCGAAAACCACGAACGCCACGCCACCGAAGAGGGCTGCGGGGTTTCCTTTCGGATGCTGGAGGTAACTGGTGACGGTCCCGATGACGAGAGCCAGGCCTACGCCTACCGGAAAAGCGACGGACATGCCCGCGGCGTCAATAGCGACCACGAGCAGAATGTTGGAGATATTGAAGACGACGCCGCTGATGGCGGCCCGGGCTATATTGGTGCCGGAAGCGGCGGCGAGGTTGGGCATGGCGGCCATGCCGGCCGTGCCGGAACTGCCGGAACTGCCGAGGGTGAAGAGGAACACGACTGACAGGAGAAAGACGCCGATGGCGTAGTCCCAGTAGTAGAGCTCGAACGGCCAACTGGTCTTGCCGGCAAGCTTCTGGGTGTTGGCCCAGGAGCCCCATCCGAGCATGGTGATGACGCAGAAAATGACGGCAGGGCCTATGGAATCGACAGTGAACATCCGGGGGAGCTCCTTAAGGGGAATGGTAGGGTGAGGGGGCTGCGGCTAGCGAAAGATCACTAAAGCCTGGACTTCGATATCTGAGCCTTTGGAGCCGGGATAGGGTTCGCCCAAGACGACCAGTTTGAGGGTATGGCTGGCATTTTTCAGGCCGAAAGCGTGCCAGACACTCTCGTCACCTTTGGCGGCATCTTCGTCCGGGTACACATCCACGATACGTTCCAGTTTGCCATCGAGCCAGACCTCTGCCTTGCCGCCGGTGGGAAGGTAAGAGCCGACGATGATGGCTCCCGTGCCTTCGAAGCTGATGGTGGCCTCGGCTCCTTTGGTGTTGGCAACTTTCCCGGGCTTGGCCCGCTGGGAGCGCGCCGGTGTGAGGGGGTTCCAGTCGCCGTGAAATGTCCACCGGGAATCGTTCGAGTCAATGCGCTCGACGGGCGAACCGTAGTCATCCCAAAGCGGCAAGGTGCGGGCCTTTGGAGCCTGTGTCCTGACGGTGAGTTTGTCGGCCTGGACGCGGCCACCGGTTTTTTCCACCAGGGCGACGGCGCGTTTCATATTACTGTCCACGATGGTGCGAAACGAGAAGTCGGTGTAGTTAAATTTTTCGTCCGCGAGTTTGGCGATGCCACTTTTCCAGTATTCGGGGAGCTTTCTGTAGCCCGTCATCACGCCGACAATGCCGGCCGCGCTGGCGGGGTTGCAATCGGAATCCTGCCCGCACCGGGTACTGATCCGTATCGTCTCGCCTACGTCACCTTTGCCATAGAGGAGGCCGAGGGCGATGTAGCCGCCGTTCAGTTTCGCATCGATGTTGAAGGGCTTGCCGGCTCCGGCGGGGCAGGGGTCACGCTTATCCCACTTCTGTTCGATGCGATTCCAGACTTCGATCCAGTCGCCGGAGGTTCTGGACCAGTTCAAAACATCGGCGACGAGCAGGCCGTAGGGTGAACCGGGGGGGATGCAGGCGAGGCCGGCTTCGACCACCCGGCGCGGGTCGTTATCAAAGAAAGCGGCGGCGTACATGCAGCTGACGAACATGCCGCCGTAGATGCCGTCGCCGTAGTTCATGACCTTGCCGGCGCGCACGGCAATTTCATTGGAAGCCTGGGGGAGGCCGGGCGCCATTAAGCCGATGAAATCGGCTTCGATCTGGAAATCGATATCGTTGGCGTGGACGTTGTACTTCGGAGTGCCGGTGAGTTCGGCAGGGACGCCGCGTTTCAGGGCGCGACGGGCGGCGAGGTTGGCGTGCCAGAGGCGATACCGGGCGTTTTTGAACATGGCCCCGAAATCTTCGGTGGTGGCGTTGATGCCTTTGTCGTCCAGCACTTTGGCAAAGGTCATGTCGACGTAGAGGTCGTCCTGATCCAGGGCTTCGCGCACCTTGTCGGGCGCCCACTCGGGGAGATCTTTTTCGGGGATGGTTTTTCCCAGATAGTGGAACTCAGTGGGGGCACCATGACTGACGCCAATCATCTGGCCGGCCCAACCGCCTTCGATTTTATCGCGCAGATCGGCAAGACTAATTTCCCGGAAGGGCGGGGCAGCGGACAGCGCCATCCATAGACCCAGGCCCAACACTACCGGCGGCAGCAAAAGAAAATGTGAGCGACGCATGGAGATCTTCCGTTAATGTTATACACGAGCGTTGGCATCTGCGTACGCGAGATGACGTCTGTCCCACAGAACCGGGAGAGCCAGACTCGGCGTATGAGGCAGGGGGAACTGGCGCAGCTGACTGATTGGGTGGGGCGTACCGAGGCCCGCTGCGACCGTATCTCTGCGGCGCCTGTAGCCGCGCTTGCCGCGACGCTCGACCGCGACGAGCCGGAGTCAGCGGCGGCGGCGAGCGCTGAGGCCACACTGTATTGAGCTAACCTGATCTTTCGCGATCTTTTCGCAACGAGGATTTCCACCCTGATGGTTCAACGCAGCATGGTTCAACGCAGCATGTTATTTGTGCCGGGCATACGTCCGGCCATGATCGCCAAGGCGGCTGCGAGCGCAGCGGATTCGGTCTGCATCGATTTGGAAGATGCGGTCGGGACGGAAGACAAGGTGGAGGCTCGCCGCCTGACGATTCAGGCGCTGCGGGAACTGGATTTCGGGCGACGGATTCGCATGGTGCGGGTGAACGCGATCGATACGCCGTTTTGCTATCGGGATATTGTGGAGGTGGTGGAGGCGGCGGGTGATCGCGTGGATCGCATTATGCTGCCGAAGGTGCATTGCGCGGCGGACGTGGGCTTTCTGGAGAGGCTGCTGACGCAGATCGAAATGAACAAGGGCTACACGCAGCAGCTCCGGCTGGAAGTCCAGATTGAATCGGCTGCAGGCTTTTTGAATGCGCAACAGATCGCCGTTGCGTCCCCGCGCATTGCGGCGATTATCTTTGGGCCGGGAGATTACGCGGCGTCGATGCGGATGCCGCTGGCCGCTATTGGTGAGCCGGACGAATACGATGCTTTGTACGGGAGTCACCGCTGGCATGCCGTGATGCACACGATTGTGGCGGCGGGCCGGGCTGCGGGGATCGCCTGCATTGATGGCCCATTCGCCGGGTATCAGGACGATGCGGGCGTGGAGCATTCGAGCCGTGTAGCGCGGGCTTTGGGGTTCGACGGCAAGCAATGCATTCACCCGCGGCAGTTAGCGATTGTGAATCGGGTATTCGCTCCCTCGCCGCAGGAACTTGCAGAGGCTGAGCGCGTGGTGGCTACCGGCGCGGGGAGCGGCGCGGGGACACTGGATGGCAAGATGATCGACGCGGTGAATTTCCGAATGGCGCGATGGGTGGTGGAGCAGGCTCGTGACATTCGCGAACGGGAAAGCAACTGAACGGGGCCTCAGAAGCGGGCGTTCACCCCCTGTTGCCTGGCGCGGGCGGTTCAAAATTGGGAACGGCGAGGTAGCTTCGATGTGTGGCGGGGTCCACCGCCATGGTCCGTGCGCCGGGCTTTGTGGTGCCTTTTGACAGCGCGAATGTATGATTGGAACTCTGTGACAGAAGGAAAAGTAGCAGCGACCGTCCATGGCCGATATCTTGCAATCCCGCCTGCGGTGTCGGGGCCGGCACCTTTGCTGGTAGGCTTCCACGGGTATGGCGAAGATGCGGAAGCACAACTGGAGCGCCTGCGCGCAATTCCGGGGAGCGAGGGCTGGCTGGTGGTGTCCATCCAGGCGTTGCACCAGTTCTATGACCGGCGTACAGATCGCGTAGTGGCGAGCTGGATGACGAGGCAGGACAGGGACGCGGCAATCGCCGATAATCTGGCATTTGTTGCCACCTGTCTGGAAGCGGTTTCCGCGCAGTGGCCAACAAGACCGAGGATTGTGTTTGCCGGATTCTCGCAGGGGGTTGCGATGGCTTTTCGGTGCGCGGTGAATGCGCCGCCTGGGGTGGCGGGTGTGATTGCGGTTGGTGGGGATATTCCTCCCGAACTGACGGCTGGCGAGTTGCAGAGGATAGCGGCGGTCCTGCTTGCCCGCGGGAACTCGGATGGTTTTTATAGAACAGAGAAGTTCGCTGAGGATCAGGGGCGACTTGTGAACGGCTCGGTGAACGTAACAGCGGTTGAGTTCGACGCTGGCCACAAGTGGGCGGACGAAGTGACGGCAGCGGCAGGTCAGTTTCTGCGCGAAATCTAAACCATCGGCGCGCCTAAACCACCTGCGCACCCGATGGCGCGGGACAGTGTTTTGACCCCATTGCGGGCTTCTGCCTGGTAAATAGCGGAGTTTATTGGAGCCGGGCTGCGCCGCCTGCCGGGAGCGAGTAGAAATCGTAAG
Source organism: uncultured Acidobacteriia bacterium (assembly GCA_903929755.1). Classification (GTDB taxonomy): domain Bacteria; phylum Acidobacteriota; class Terriglobia; order Bryobacterales; family Bryobacteraceae; genus BOG-234. Next base: position 39,864 of record CAIYVZ010000150.1, on the reverse strand, counting down.
TCAGCCGCCACGAGGTATCTTTACCCGGGGCTGCGTTCACTTCCACATAGGCCTCGGGGCACACGGTGGTCCGGACCGACCAGAAGTTGAGGCGCCACAGGGGCTGGTCGCCGGTGATGCGGATACCCGCACCGGTCTTGTGGTTCTCGATGCGAATATCGAAGTCTTTCGGGTCAGGGCCGAAGCCCTCGATTAAGGTGCTGGCTTGCTGACGACCACCACGGCCGGGACCGCGTCCAGGCGCGGTGCCAGCCACGGCGGGGGCCGGTGTTGCGGGCAACCCGGCGGCGTTTGCATTCTCTTCCAGTTCCTTGAGGTAGACGATCTGCTTCCCTCTCACCTCGGCAAGGCCTGTCATGGGGCGGCTGGCTTTGAGTTCGAACGGGAACGTGACGGTGAAATCAGGGCCGGTAGTCTGCGCATCGAGCATAAAGAAGCCGTGGTTGTAGACGTTGGTGGCGATGGCCTTCGTGCCGGTGTTGCGGAGGTTGTGTTCAAGGGTCATCTGCGGCTTGCCGTGCGTGAGGCGGATTGTCTTCGTGTAGACGTAGGCGTAGCCGGACTTGGGGTCGCTGACTTCATGCCGGTACTCGACGAAATCCGGGCCGGTACGGACGGCCCACTTGCCTGTGTCGAGAAGCTCGTATGCGGCGCTGAAGCGATAGGCCTGATCGTCGGTACGGCGGAGAACGCCGACGCCGATTTTCACGAAGGTTTCGCCCGGTTTCGCTTCCGTGTAGTTGAGGGGCGCGTAGTCTTCCACGGGGCCGGTGATGGAATCGTGGATGGTGGGGTTGTAGCGGGCGAACCACTGACCGAAGTAGGAGTGGCCGGCGGCCTGGAGGCTCAGGACGGAACCGGACCAGTCGAAGCGGGTCCCCCGGTAGTAGCCGTTCTCTGCGTCCGGGAGATTTAGTTTAGCGAGAACTGTGCCGTTGGTGATGGAGGCGGTGGGCGGTTCAGCGGCGGAGGCGGTGAAGCCACGGAGGAGGAGGACGGCTGTGATTGCGGTGTTACGAATAGCTTGGTTCGGCATCGGGTTCCTTCGGGGCAGAGACGCGTGGTTGAGGGACGCGGTATCAGGGGCCACAGGCATTATATTCTCTGCTTTCGGCGGTGTGGGCGCACCTTGCGCGACCATACGCGATTGGGGTGCGCGAACTCGCCCAGGTCTGCCGCGCGTATCCGCAGTTTCGTGTATTTTTAATGTGGCATCGAAAATGCTAAAAAACGACCGAGGTGTCTAATGGACGTTGTTGAAAAATCCGAAGAGATGCTGGAAGAAGACATACTGGACCCTGTCGATAGCGATATGCCGTGTGATGCACACAGAGGCCAGACGTGGATTCATTCCCATCCGGGCAGACTGGAAGATGAGGGGCAGTCGGGCGGCTAGGGGGGGAGTGTCTGCGAGATGGCTACGCAGTTTTTGGCGCGCCTTTTCGGGTAACAAGTCCAGTCGGTCAGGCCATCCTGGGCGGGCTGCCTGAGCTATTGAGGCCTCGATACGACGGCAGCGGCTAACCGCGTGCTTGCGCATGGCGGCTTCCATGAGCAGGCCGCCCGTTAAGCAATAAAGAGGACTTTTTGGGAGCGGCGGCTGGGGTGGCCCCCGCACTATGCTGGATGTATTTGGGCCAGAAATCGGTGTCGGTGTTAGCCGCCGCCGGGCGCTCTTGATCTGGGCTTTGCGACTTGATACACCGGCCGTGCTTTCGCGGAGGCCCGGAGCGGGATAGTTGTATACAGGTACAGGGGGCCTTTGATTCCTTACCTTGCCGCGCAGGCTTCGTGAAACCGGGCAGCCATGGCATCAGCGGGCCGGTCGGCAGCGGCGGCGACGAGATCAGCCGATGTGGATGGACCCTCGACGCCTGGCCTTCCTGATTGATGGCTGATGTTGTCCACGGATCTTGCAGCCGGCGTCCGGACCGAGCCCAGGGTGACGTCCTGCTTGTATGATGTGCCCGGGCGTGTGGCGAGCAAGACGTACTCGTCCGGGGGGGCCGTTGGCCACAACGTCCGGAATCACCTACTGTTACGCTGAACTGTCGATGGGGACCGGTTGCAGAACAGCTCAGTCAGACACTTCGGGAACGAAGTATTTGAAAGGGCGGCTGACGATGGTGAAGAACACCAGTTCGGAGACGCATTATCTGGATTACGATCCTCTCGGAAGAGTGGTGCGGAGCAAGCAACGGACCAACCGCGTCGATTATCTGTTTGCGGGGGCGACGGGGACTTTACCTGGTTATCAGTGGAGCCCGGGCAGGCAGTTGACTTGGATGCGGTATCCGAGCGGGCGGGAGGTGGCTTCGGTGCTGGACGATGCGGGGCGGTATCGGAGTGTCGCGAAGAGGGTAATCGGGCCGGCGGATGCGAATTACTTTTCGGTGACTGCGTTTCCACTCTGGAGCCCCGGTGAACGCACGATATAACGGTAGGTTGCGGAGGCCGAACTCATAGTTGGATGGTACGGCCCGGGTGAATCAGAGTCAACCGGGTGGTGTGGCGGTGGTGGTGTGGCGGTGGTGGTGTGGCGGTGGTGGTGTGGCGGTGCTGCTGTCACCTGATATTTCCCGTTGGTGGGGTGGTATCGGCTACAATAATGAAGAACTCGTTTTGCGGGTGTGGTGTGTTTCTTGCAAGTACGGACTCTCGCACTTGTGTTACACTCACAACTGATACTAGCGAGCAAAAGAGAAGAACAGGAGTAGTAACCTTTAAGATGGCATTGGCGGGAGAAGCAAAGCGGCAAGTTGTTGTTCGGAACCAGGTTCACAAATCCGACACAGGCTCGCCCGAAGTACAGATCGCACTGTTGAGCACGCGTATCCTGGAGCTCACGGAGCACTTTAAAACTCATCGCCAGGATCATTCCTCGCGCAGGGGTCTTTTGACTCTGGTCGCGAAGCGTCGTCGGCTGTTGACTTACCTTAAGAACACCAGCCCGGAACGTTACAAGAGTGTCCTGACGAAGCTTTCGATCCGCCACTAAGCGGTTCGCCGCTAAACCAGTTTATAAGTTCCTTACTTCGAAGCAGGTGGGATTTCCCCCCTGCTTTCGCAAGTCCGTATGACCTGCGATCACCCCGGGTTTTGATGCCGGGGTGTCACACAGGCGTGCCTGTTCAGGCGCGTCCAAAATCCCCTCCTTTTTCAGCTCCCCTCGCCAGATCGGGCCCGTCATGGGTTTGCGCCGGTAATTCCGGCAGATAAAGGACGTCCGGGGAACGTAACCCGGCACTGAAAACATGAACATACAGACTGTTGAAATCGATCTCGACGGCAAGAAAATTAGTATTGAAACCGGAAAGCTGGCCAAACAGGCTGGTGGATCCGTCCTCGTCCGCCAGGGCGATTCGGTTGTTCTGGTGAGCGCTTGCAGCGCCGCCAAACCGAAGCCGAATCAGAGCTTCTTCCCCCTCACTTGCGACTATCGCGAATTTACGTATGCTGCCGGCAAGATTCCGGGCGGCTACATTAAGCGCGAAGGCCGTATGTCTGAGAAGGAAACCCTCACCAGCCGGATGATTGACCGTCCGCTGCGTCCCCTGTTCCCGGAAGGGTTCATGATCGAGACGCAGATTATCGCGATGGTTCTGTCGGCTGACCCCTCCACCGACCCCGGAATCCTGGCGATCATCGGCGCGGGCGCCGCGCTCGCGATCTCCGATATCCCGTTCCACCACATCGCCTGCGGCGTTCGTGTGTCGCTGGTTGACGGCAAGTACGTCGCCAACTGCACTTACGAGGAATCGCGCGCATCCAGCCTCAACATTACGGTTGCTGCCACTGAAGAAGGCATCGTAATGGTAGAAGCCGGCGCTCAGGAATCCAGCGAAGAAGAAGTCATCGGCGCTCTGGAATTCGGTCTGGCAGCCTGCAAGCAGATTGCGGCCGGTATCAAGCAGTTGGTGAAGGTTGCCGGCAAGACGAAGCGCGTGTTCACGCACGCCGTCGTCAACGAAGCCCTGCTGGCCGAGATTGAAGCCAAGGTTCGTGTGGACCTGACGGACGCTCTGGACACCAGCAAGTACGGCAAGCTGGAAAGCTACGCCAAAATCGACGCGCTGCACGCAGCCGCGGTGGAAGGCGTTGCCGACGAACAGAAGGCAGAAGCCGGCAAGCTGTTCGACAGCCTGAAGGAAAAAATCTTCCGTGACGAGATGCTGGACAAGCGTCGCCGTCCCGATGGCCGTGCGTTTGACGAAGTTCGCGACATTTGGGGCGAAGCGGGCGTTCTGCCCCGTACGCACGGTTCTGCCGTGTTTACGCGTGGTGAGACGCAGGCTCTGGTCACCGTCACCCTTGGTACCAAGGACGACGAACAGCGCATTGAAATGCTGGAAGCGGGCGAGACGTTCAAGCGCTTCATGCTGCACTACAATTTCCCCCCGTTCTCGGTTGGAGAAACCGGCTTTATGCGCGGCCCTGGCCGTCGTGAAATCGGACATGGTGCGCTGGCGGAGCGCGCGGTTCTGGCCGCGATGCCGAGCGAAGCAGACTTCCCCTACACGGTTCGCGTGGTTTCCGACATTCTGGAATCGAACGGTTCCAGTTCCATGGCCTCTGTCTGCGGCGCGAGCATCGCGCTGATGGATGCCGGTGTGCCGATTAAGGCTCCGGTTGGCGGCGTGGCGATGGGTCTGGTGAAGGAAGGCGACAAGTACGCCATTCTGACCGACATTGCGGGCGCTGAAGATCATTACGGCGACATGGACTTCAAGGTTGCCGGTACGCGTGCCGGCATCACGGCTCTCCAGATGGACATCAAGGTTCCGAACGTTACCACAGAACTGATGAAGGAAGCTCTGGAACAGGCCAAGCGTGGCCGCCTGCACATCATCTCCAAAATGGAAGACGTTCTGACGGAAGCTCGTCAGGAAATGTCACCCTACGCTCCTCGCATCTACACCACCAAGATTCCGGTGGATAAGATCCGTGACGTGATTGGACCGGGCGGCAAGGTTATCCGCGGCATTATTGAACAGACCGGCGTGAAGATTGACGTTGAAGATGATGGCACGATTCATGTGGCGTCGTCGGATCCGGTTGCCGCGAAGCAGGCTCTGCAGATTATTGCCGACCTGACCGCGACCGCCGAAATCGGCAAGGTGTATTTGGGCAAGGTTGTGCGGATCGTCGATTTCGGCGCATTCGTGGAAATCTTCCCGGGCACCGATGGTCTGCTGCATATCAGCGAAATCGCCGAGAACCGCATCAAGCTGGTTACCGACGAGCTGAATGAAGGCGATCAGATTCGGGTGAAGGTGATTGGGATTGAAGGCAACAAGATCAAGCTCAGCCGCAAAGCCGTTCTGAAAGAACTCCGCGACCAGATGAAGGCCAAAGAAGGTCAGTAAACAGAAGCTAACGCTTCGCCCATAACGGGGCGGAGGACTTGCCAGAGCATTCTGGTAGGTTCTCCGCCCCGTTTGGCGTTTGTGCGCGTGTTTTAGTTGGCGGCGGGGACTTGTTCGGCGTGATCGATGATCAGGATGTCGACCGGACCTTTCTGCCGGATCAGCCGGAGGCCAAGTTGTTCCTGAAGGGCGGTATAGACGGAGGGGCCTGCGGGACTGTCGGGGTTGTTGCGGGTGGACGGTTCCCATTCGAGATGGATCTCAAACTGGCCCTGCAGGCCGGTTTGGTCGATGACGGTATCGCGTTCGAAGCGGGCGAGCAGGCGGGTGAGCATGTCCATGCCCAGGGCATTGTGGTTGAGCTTGCCGGGGATTTGGGGACCGGTGTTCTGTGGAGCATCTGGTTTGGCTGGCTGGAGTTTGGGCCCGTTCTTCGCCGGGACGAGGGCGAGGTAGACGATTTCCCGCTTTTCAACATGGGTGGTCAGTTTCAGGCGGTCGGCGAGCAGGTTTTGCAGCATGAGGCGGATCTGCTGAGGGGACGTGCGGGGCTTGGTGTGCGCGACGATGTCGAAGCGGAGTGGTTTTTCGTTGAGCCACGCGGGGCCCGCGAATTGCGCGTTGGAACTGAGGTTGCAGGCGAACTTGAGGCAGTCTCCCAGTGTGACGTTGGCCATGGTGAGCTTGCCGTTCTGGACGCGCCCGAGATTGATGTTGATCAGGTCGCCTTCGGGTGGTGGCGAGAGTTTCAGGGTGGCGACTTCGAACTCGGGCCGCTGCTGCGCGGCCACGAACGAAACGCCGAGAGCTATCAGCCCCAAAAAACGTACCTGTGGCATGGTGTGTTGACTCCGCCCGGGAGTCCAAAGTTCCGGAGGTGGCAAGCATTTGGCACTCTTCCGAATCGGAGCCGAGGGAGTAATGGCTCGCGTTGCCGGGAGATAACGTCCTGAAAATATGCTATTGAATCCGCGCGGCGAAAATGATAACGTCTGGTGAGTAACTGGCCAGGAGGGCCAGATTTATGTCCAAGCTACTATCCAACCTGCGTTTCGTGGCTCGGTTCGCTCTCATTACGGCGACCATCAGCCTGTCCGGATTTGCTTTGCCCATACTGCCGGGTAATGAGCACCCCCACAACGATACGGTCACCACATGGTCAAGTGGAGACAAGAGCGATCCAGCCATCATGCACCAGCACTGGAACGATTTGCCGCTGGGGGTCAACAATGGCGAAGACAGCTGGTTTGCCAACAAGGCGTGGGATAACAACGGAGACACGACGGCATTTCACGCCCCCGGCACCGCCAATTTCGGTCATGGTTACATCGCCAACCAGGTGTATTTCTTCTTCGACGCGGGCTACAGCAACACCGACGCTTTCGACCTCCGGGTGGAAGAGGCATTCAGCGACTGGGTGTTGGGCGCGATGACTTATTATGGGGCTGCCGGCCGACCCGACGTCACGCTCGGCTTTAATTTTGTACGTGCCACGAAGCGACCGACTATACCTTACATCAATGTCAAGTTCGGAGCCATTGACGCCGACACGACCGGCGAATTCGATTCGAGCAACCAGACGATCACTTTCAACACCGCTGACTTTACCTGGTACACCGGAGCTGCGGCGCCGGGGGCGGGCGATGGCCGGGACTTCCTGACCACGGCGCGCCACGAAGTGGGGCATGCGGTCGGCTTTGGCCACAACAAAAATGCCGCCAAGGTATCGGGCAGTTCCATTATGTGGTCGTCTGCGGCGCCGATGGATACGCGCATCGCCATTACCGACGGGGATTTTCAAGGTGTCATGGCGTTATACACCCAGCCGGTACCGGAGCCGTCCGCGGTATGGGGGGGGCTGGTCGCAATTGGCTTCCTGGCGCTGCGCCGCCGAAAGCGATAGCATTAGTTCATGTACCGGCGCTGGTTCGTGTTTCTGTTCGCTGCAATGATGGGCCTGGCACAGGACGGGATCGGAAAGCAGCGCGCGGTGCAACTGGCGGGAGAGTGGGCTCGCCGGAACCGCAGCGGGATGGGTCGCCGGAAGACACCCCTTCAGTTCGACAAGGCCACGGCAACGGAAGAGTCGTGGAAAAATGACCGCGGTGAGCTAAGAAAAGTCTGGCTTATTTATTTTCCGGAGAACGATTCACGAGTGGAGCCGAGCGGCCTCGCGGTTCGCGTAGACCGCGAAACCGGACTCTGCGAACGGGCGATTCTCGAATAGATCTGCGGTATCCGGCGGATTCTTTGACGAGTTCGGGTTCCATGCGGGCTCGCAAGTATTCGCTGGCACAACGGACTCGGGGGGCCAGCCATTACGTGGGTATCTTGAGGCCGCCCCGGCATTGCCGACGGGAAAACTTCGACGCCGATCCCACTCGGGAGCTTCACGCGGGGGATTGTGAGATGGACGTCAGGGAACCACTTTGCAGGTGAAGTTGGCGGCATCATCGGTGCTCCCTGTTCCTGAATAAACTGCCACCTTCGGCCACTGGCAGAGGGGACGGGTGCGGGTGGGGTTGGTGCGCGAGGCGACGATTGTGTCGGGGGCCTGGCCTTGTTCCACCCAGCGTTCCAGGTTGGCGACGACATCGAAGGTCCCGGTGCCATCGCCTCCGTTGCAGTGGGCCATGCCGGGGACCATGTAGAGGCGCATTCCGTCGAGGGTTTTGGCGGTGCCGAGGGTGTAGCGGACGCTGTCAAAGTACTGGATGCTGTTGCGGGGGGCGATGAGCTGGTCGTTCCAGCCGTGATACAGGAGGAGCTTGCCTCCGTGGCTGAAAAACGGGGTGAGGTTGGGGTTGACGGCGTCGATGATGGGGGCGAAGAGCTTCTCGGTGGCCGCGACATCCTTATCAAAGTCGATGGTCTTCCAGTCCCAGTTGGGGTCGTTGTGGACCATGTATTTGAACGTATCGACCGGGATGGCCATGGGTTGGGGTCCGGCGAGACCGGTCCAGCCCATTTCGCTGCCGGGTTCGAGGGCGGGGAAGAGCTGGAGGCCGGTGCGGGGATTGGTCATGGGCGAATAGATCTTGCGCGCCGCTTCGACTTGCGGGGCGGTGAGGCAAGAAGTGGCGTCGGGGCCCCGGCACTCGATAGTTTTCGGGTCGAAGTGGCAGCGCGTGGGGTCTTCGATGACGCCGTCGCGGACGCCGTCGAGGGCGTCACAGGCATCGAGAACGGCCTTGTGGATGATGGGGTATTTGGCGGGCGGGATGTAGCTGGCTTCGGTTTGGTGGACGGCCATGGGGACCCAAAGCGACCAGGGCTGGAGGTGGGACATGTAGTTGGCGGGGGCACCGGCGATGATGCCGTCGAAATCGGCGGGGTAGCGCTGCGCGGACATGAGACCCTGACGGCCTCCGGTGGAGCAGCCGTTCCAGTAAGCTCGCTTGGCCTGGTTGCCGTAGTAATTGGCGATGAGGGACTTGGCCTGTACGGTCATTTCGTGGACGGCACGGTAGCCGAAGTCGACGAGCTTTTCGGGGTGACCGAGGGCGAAAGCTCCGCCGGGTGTAGCGTGGCCGGTGTCGGTACTGGCGGTGGCGTAGCCTCGGGCGAGGGCAGTGGCGAGCGCGGGATACGTGATGGTTCCGGCCCAGCCTCCGTTGCCGACGGCTTCGAATTTACCGTTCCAGTTGGATTCGGGGAGCCAGACTTCGATTTTGATATCGGAGTCGGCGGAGGGGGCGAGGGTGGCGGTGACGCGGCAGAAGGCAGGGAGGGGGGCGAAGGGGTTGGGGCCTCGGCCGGGTGTGGGCGGGGTGAAGGCTCCGGGGGCGATGGTTTGGGCTGAGGTGATGGTGGTGGCGGGGAGCTTGAGGTTGGCGAGGGCGGCGCAGTCCGCGGCGAGGCTCGGCAGGGCGGAGGCTAAGAGGAGAACGAGGGGCTTCACAGTTAGTAATGGTATCGCCAATAGACCGGAAGATGAACGAAAGGACGCAGGTGAGTCGGAAATCCTTTGAGCGCCGGAGTAATTGCCACGAAAAGACGATGGCCCGGGTTCACACAAGCGCTGGAGCTGTGTGAACCCGGGCTCTTACAGCGGTGACTTAGAAGTGAACCTTCATGCTTACCTGAAGAATTCGCGGTTCGGCCGCGCTGGTGATGCGGCCGAACGTGGCTGAGGTGAGGGCCGTGGTCGGGTTGCCGTAGTTGGTGTGATTGATCGAGTTGAAGGCTTCGAAGCGGGCTTCGAGGCGGTACTTCTCGTGGAGGCGGAAGGTACGGCTCAAAGACGCATCGAAGTTGAGGCGACCGGGGCCGTGGATCGCGGTCCTGCCGAGGTTGCCAAAGGTCCCGGTGGCGTTCTGGGCGAAGGCTGCGGGGTTGAGGAAAACGCGCGGATTGGAGTCGGTAGACATCACGTTCGGCAGAACCTGATTGGGACGATCGAGGCCGATGCCGGTGAGCGAGTTATCGCGGCCAGCGGTGATGTTGATGGCGAAGCCGGTGGCCATGCTGACGATGGGGGAGAACTGCCAGCCGCCCAGCAATTTACCCTTCCAGCCGTCCTTGAACGGGCTAAGCGCAACGAGCGAAGTGTTGGCAACCTGGCGGACGTCGAAGTTACAGTTGCCGCGGTCACGACGGCGATTGTTGGGATCGGAATAATAGTTACCGGCTAACTCGCCACCGAAGTCGGCATCGCTGATGCAGTGCGACCAGGTGTAGTTGAACAGCGCGGTAAAGTTATTCGCCATGCGATGCTGCACGGAAGCCAGCATGCCGGCGTAGTTGGCGTTGGCACCCTGCTCGGACTGGATGATACTGCCGTAGTTAGAACCCGTGGTCTGGTTGGCCAGGTACAGGATCCGGCGCTGATTGATATTGGCCGTTGTTGCGCCCGGGATGGTGTTGATGGACTGATTGATTTCCTCGCCGACCCAGATATGCGTGGTCTTGTTGCCGAGGTAGGAGATGGTTCCAAGCCAGTTGGGCAGGAACTGGTTCTGGTAGCTCAGGTTCCACTGCATGGTGTAGGTGGGCTTCGTATCGAGAGGCATGTTCACCAGAACGCTGTAAGCCGGGAACGTGAAGTTTTTGGGCGGCGGTGAGGGAAGCGGGAAGGGGTTACCTCCGGGGTAGCCAGCCCAGGGATTGGCGAAGCCTCCGGTGGGGAACGGGACATCAATGGCGGAGCCGTAAGGTGCGTTGGTGGTGAGGCGCTCGGAGTAGAAGAGTTCCGAGGTATCGCGCAGAATGGCGGCAGACAAACGGATGGTCTGCTTGCCGTTACCCTTCAGGTCCCAGACGCTGCCGAAGCGGGGGGAGAAGAGCCATATCTTGTTGTTGAAATAACCCTTCGGGATACCTTCGTCGCCATAGAACAGCAGGCCGGGAGGTGAATTCGGGAAGACGGTGCTGCGCTTGCCGGAATAGAAGTTGGCGGCGTTGAAGCTGGTGCCGCGACCGAAGTAGTCATAGGCGGCGAAGGAAGGTTCGAAGCGCAGCCCGATGTTGATATTGAAGCGGCTGGTGACACGGATCTGGTCCTGCGCGTAGGCAGCGAAGACGGGGGCGCGGGTGGCGAATTCCAGCTGATTGGATTGCGAGAAATCACTGGGCAGACCGAGCATGAAGTCGGCGAGGGAGTCACTGGTGGAAGGTCCGGTACCTGCGCCGGCGAAGGTCCAGACACCGTTCTGCTGGTAGCCGTTGGCGAAGTTGAACTGATCGCGCAGGAAATCGACGCCGAAGGAGATTTGGTGCTTGCCGCGAATGATGTCGATATCGTCGGCCAGATGGAGTGAGTTGGTGTTGAAGTGGCCGGGCGAACAGGTGCCGCAACCAATGCTCCAGTAGCTGTTGACAGCAATCTGAGTGAAATTCTTGATGGGTGCGAAGACGTTGAGGCCGAGGTCCTTCGGGTTGAAGTAATCGGGTGCGACGCCACGGTTATCGCGGCGTCGGCTGAAAGTTGCGTGGAAGGCATTCAGCGTGGTGGGGCTGAAGGTGAAGTTATCACCCAGGGTAAAAGTTTGGGCACGTTCCCAGTTGCCGGGGGCGGTGGTGGTTAGTGCGCTCTTGCCGTCATACACGGGCGGGTTCTTATATTGGGCGAGGAAGTAGCGGCCATACAAGGTGTGCCTTTCGTTGTGAACCCAGTCGATGCGGCCAATGATTTGTTCTTCGTCGCCAGTGGCGGGAATGCCGTAGATAATCTTGCCGCAGGGATCGTTCGATGTGGGCAGGTACTTGGTGGCGAGGGCGATGGCTTGCGGACTCAGGCGCGAGACGGGAATCTGGTTGCCGGCGAACACGCCGCCGTTGAGGGGGTCGCGCAGGCTCTTGGCTCCGGCAGAGATGCAGGAGGCGCTGTCGATGGCGGAAAAGTTGCCGCCCAGAACGGCGGCGGTGGGGACATAGCTGGTGGTTTGGGGTGGGTCACTGCGCTGGCGTGTTCCCTGGAAGCCGCCGAAGAAGAAGAGTTTGTCGCGAATGATCTTGCCGCCGCCGGTGCCGCCGAACTGGTTGCGTTTCAGGCTGTCGTGTATGGGGGCAAAAGTGTTGCGGGCATTCAGGTCGCCGTTGCGGAGGAACTCGAAGAGGCTGCCATGCAGCGTGTTGGTGCCGGATTTGGTGACTGCGTTGACTACCGCGCCAGGATGCAGACCGTAGCGGGCAGGGAGCGCGCTGGTCTGCACGCTGAATTCCTGAAGGGAATCGGGGAAAGGCATGGGCATGTTGACGTTCGTCATGGAGTCATTGTGGTCGCCGCCGTCCAGCAGGTAGTTCACGCCGTTGGCCTGACCGCCCGCTACGGAAATGGTGACCGAACTGAAGTAGTTCTTGCTGCCGACCATGCCGCCGCCGGGAGCTGCAACTGCCGCGCCGGACAGCAGAATCAACTGCGTGGGCTGGCGGCCGTTGAGAGGCAGTTCGGTGATGCGTCTTTCGTCGATGACCTGAGAGATGGTGTTGTTTTGGGTTTCCACCATGTTGGCCTGGGCGGAGACTTCAACATGTTCGGAAACATTGCCGACTTCCATGGTGACGTTTACGGTAGCCTTATTACCCACCTGAAGGATGAGGCCAGACTGGGCGTAGCCTTTGAACCCGGGCGCGCTCACGTCGAGGCGGTAGGGGCCTACCGGAAGACCGGGCAAGATGTAGAGTCCGTTCGCATCGGACGTTACCGTGCGCGAAAACTCTTTCTCAGTTTCTGTGATTTTTACCGTGGCGTTCGGGATGGCTGCGCCGGTTGGATCGGCAATGACTCCGGAAACTTCCGCGATGGAAACTGCCTGGCCAAAACACAACGAGGCGAATAAAGAACTGGTAATGATTAAGGATGCAACCCGCATCAGACGTGGCGCGCACATAGGCTAACTCTTTCTCCCGTGGGACCTGACTGTTCCAGATATATATACCACTAATCGGACGGGCGCTGTGGGCCAGGGCAGAGGTGGCTTACTGTTCGAGGCCAGTGTGGGCTTCGCGGGGGGCCAGGGCGCTGCAGGATAGCCGGCCTTTGGATGCGAAGACGCAGAAGAAGGTGGAGGTGGACAGCAGTCTCAAACCGGAGTAGTTACTTCGTTACGGGCAGCCAGACGGAACTGGCTTCGCCTTTCGTGCGGAATACGGACATCGTCGCGGGCACGTAGTCTTCGGGCTTCGCGAAGAAGATGTTGGAGACGTAGGTCTGCGGGTTGCGGTCGTAGAGCGGGAACCAGCTGGACTGGAGCTGCACCATGATGCGGTGGCCGGGCAGGAAGACGTGGTTTACCGTGGGCAACACGAATTTGTAGCGCTGCACCTTATTGGCGGGGATGGGCGACGGGTTTTCAAAGCTTTCCCGGTAACGGCCGCGGAAGATATCCATGGAAATCGACAGCTGGTAGCCGCTCATTTCCGGAGTGCTGGGAACTTCGTCGGGATAGACGTCGATGAGTTTCACGACCCAGTCGGCGTCGGTGCCGGTGGTGGCGGCGAAGAGGTCGGCGATGGGGGCTCCCGCGACTTTTACGGGGGCCGTGAGGACAGGCGTTTGGTAAACGAGGACGTCGGGACGGTCGGCTACGGCTCGCTGGTCGCTGACGAGCCAGGTGCGCCAGCGTTCGCCGTCCGCGAAGCGGATGGGGCGGGGGAGATAGGGGACGGGCTTGGCGGGGTCGGAGATCCAGGCGTCTGCCTTCTTGCTGGTTTCTACGGGTGTGTCAAAGCCCAGGCTGAAGCCGGGCTGGAGGTAGAGGGGCTTGAGGGGCGTGGTGCATTGTTCGCAGGCGGCGGGCCAGGTTTTGAGGCGATCCCAGTGGTTTTCACCGGTGTTGTAGATGAAGACGGGGGGCGTGTCCGCTTGGGGGGCTCCGGGCTTCAGGTACTGGTCGAAGAAGGGCTTGAGGACTTCGCGGCGGAATTGGAGGGCCGTGTCGCCACGCCATTTGAGGGGGCCAAGGCTGGAGCCGTCATAATTGACCTGGCTGTGACGCCAGGGGCCCATGACGAGGTAGTTGTGGTCGGCCTGGCCTTTGTCTTTCAGGGCGAGCCAGGATTGGATGGCGCCCCACATATCTTCCTGGTCCCAGAGGCCCTGGACCCACATGGTGGGGACGGTGGAGGGTTTGGCGGCAACGAGTTTGTCGAGGGCCTGGCCTTGCCAGAAAAAGTCGTAGGCGGGGTGTTCTTGCCACTTCTGGACCCACGGGAGCTCGTCGAGGCCGTGGAGCCGGGCGTAGGCTCCGGCAGATCCGGCGCGGCGGAACTCTTCGTAGTCGTCGGGGGTGGTACGAATGATGGCTTCGCCTTCGCCGCGTTTGGCAGTCTGGCCGGAGGTGTAGTCGAAATTGGGCTGGCGGAGGGCTCCGTAGTGGAACCAGTCGTCGCCCATCCAGCCATCGACCATGGGGCTTTCGGGGGCGGCGACTTTGAGAGCGGGGTGCGGGTCGAGCAGGGCCATGACGACGGTGAAGCCTTCATAGGAGGACCCGAGCATGCCGACGCGGCCGTTGGATTCGGGGACGTTTTTGACGAGCCAGTCAATGGTGTCCCAGGCGTCGGTGACGTGGTCGGTGGAGGTTTTGTTGAGGGGGCCGCGGACGGGGCGGGTCATGAGGTAGTCGCCCTCTGACTTGTACTTGCCGCGGACGTCCTGGAAGACTCGGATGTAGCCGTCTTCGACGAAGACTTCGTCACCCTGGGGGAGGGAGGCGAGGAGGGACGGGCTTTCGTTGCGTTCGGTGCGTTTGGAGGCGTTGTAGGGGGTGCGGGTAAGCAGGATGGGCGCGTTCTTCGCGTTCTTCGCCAGCATGATGACGGTGTGGAGCTTGACGCCGTCGCGCATGGGGATGGCGACTTCGCGGCGGGTGTAGTCGTAGTTGGCTTTGGGGACTACAAAAGTTTTGGGGATGTCGCTGGTTTGGGCCAGGGCGGGGATCAGCGCGACGGGGAGGGCTGCCAGGAGCAGGCAGATACGGTTTTTCACTTTGCGATCTCCACTTTCACTTTGCGATCTCCACTATAGTGCGGGTGCCGAGGCCATCGGGCAGGCTGTAGCGCATGACGATTTGGATTTTTACGCCGAGGAGCTTTGCTTCGCGGGCGGCTTCGGCAATTTCGGCTTCGACGTCGGGGCCCTTATAGAGCAGCACGCGGGAGCCGGTCTTGAGGAGTGGTGCGAGCATCTTGAGGGCTTTGGGGAGGGGTGCGAAGGCGCGGGCGGTGACGATGGTGAAGCGTTCGCGCTTGCCGATATCTTCGGCGCGTTCGGGGAGGACTCGGGCGTTGGGGATCTTCTGGTCGGCGATGACGCTTTCGACGAAACGGGCTTTCTTGCCGGTGGATTCGGCGAGGGTGAAGCTGGTGTCGGGCAGGGTGATGGCGAGGGGCAGGCCGGGGAAGCCGGGGCCGGTGCCGGCGTCGAGGACGGTTTTGGCTCCGGCGAAGAGTTTCCAGGGCATGACGGAGTCGAGGATGTGTTTGATGGCGGCGTCGCGAGGCGTGGTGATGCGGGTGAGGTTCATCACTTCATTGATCTCGGCGACGAGCTGGAGCTGCCTGGCGGCGACGGAGATGACGTGTTCGCGATTGGGCAGATCGGCAGGTAAAACGGAATCCAGTTCGAGGGCAAAGGGCACGATCCATTCTAAGGGATTTGCTGCAGATTCCCGCAACCAACACAGCTTCCGGTGCGTTCGTATACAGTGGAAGAAATATGTTTAATTGGGTTTGCCCGCGCTGCGGGAAAGAAGTTCCGCCATCGAAGACTGAATGTCCTTATTGTGTGAATCAGCCGCAGCAGGCCGCGCCGCAGGCTCCGGCGCCTCCGCCAGGGTATCCGCAACAGGCATATCCGCCGCAGGGATACCCACAGCAGGGATACCCACAGCAGGGATACCCACAGCAGGGATACCCACAGCAGGGATACCCACAGCAGGCACCTGCGCCGCAGGCTCCGCCTCAGGCAGCGTGGCAACCTCCTGCCGCGCCAGTGCCGCCGCAGTCGTGGCAGCCGCCGCAGCAGTGGGCTCCTCCCGTGCAGCAGGCTCCCCCTCCGCAACAGCCGGTTTACGCTGCTCCGCCGCCTCCACCTCCCCCGCCGCCGCAGCAGCATTATGCGGCGCCTCCGGTTGCTCATCCGCCGGCTGACTACGCTGCCCACGCGCAGGCTCCCTGGCCCCCGCAGAAGCAGGGTCCCCCTGCGTGGCTGGTGGGCGGTGGCGTTGCCGTCGCTTTGCTGGTTGTTTTAGGGCTGGCGTATTACTCGATGCAGCCCTCTTCCGGGAAGCCGGAGGCACCGGCGGATAAGGGTGGGTCGGACAAGGTTGCGGCTACGTCGGCTGTTGCGGATAAGGGTCCGAATCCTTTGCAGAAGGCCGTGGAAGTAGTCGGCGTTCGCGTGGTGACGCAGGATAAGAAGCCGGTGGCGAAGATTGTGGTGGTGAATCATTCTCTGGGTGAGATTACGGGCCTGGAAGCGACCGTGACTCTTTGGGCGAGCACCAAGCGGAGCGAAGAAGATTCGGTGGGGACGTTCCAGATCAAGGTCGCGAGCCTTGCTCCGAACGGGTCGTTGGAAGTCTCGGCGCCGTTTACTACGAAGCTGAAGCCGTATGAGATGCCGGACTGGCAGAATCTGACAGCGGATCTGCAGATTACCGCTCCGAAGCTGTAGTCAGGGGTTTGTGCCGGTGGAAAGTGCGGTCCGATTTGGTTGCCGTTCGATCATCGGCCGGACCGGGAATGGAGCTTCACCCGAAAAATTCAGTGGGGCACGTACACGGCCCGCGGCTTCCGCGAGGGGCGGTTTGGCGCCTTCTACCACCCGTCCGCAGGAGTGTCAGTGAATCGCATAGTAGCTTGTTTCGCGGTGCTGCTTGGCACCTCACTTTCCCGCTGAGCGGGATTGTACAACGTTCTTTGGGGGGGGCACCGTGAACAATATATTTGGCTTATGTTCAGACGGCGGATGCGATTCCGGAACCGTGATGATCGTGAACACGGGGTCGACCGCACTCGCGGTCAGTTATCTAAGCATAAACGATCGAGCAACTTCGATTCGAGCGATTATGGCGGTAACACCAACATCACGGGCCTCACGGGTTTTGATCCCAACAGGCACAACTGCAGCACCGCAGCGATATTATTACTGGCTCAGCGCGTTTATAATTCGCCCATCGTGACGTTTACGGTGGACGGTGTCGGCAGCGATCTGTTTGACACTGGTCACGTGCTGGATACCGGTGGCTTCGATACTGCTAATTACCTTCACAACCATTCGGATGGGAGTGTCAGCTATAACGAATCGCTGCAGTGGCGTGCCATCGGTACTACCGGTGTCAACGATCCGGGCGGCGTACCGGAACCCGGAACCTGGCTGCTGCTTGGTAGCGGTCTGGTGGCGGTGGCGAGCCGCCGTAACCTGAGCCGCCGGTAGCACGGTTCGTTAATTCCTCATCCTTACATGACGGTTGTAAAAGGCGCACCTTACGGGGATGCGCCTTTTACGTTTTGGGGGCAGTTGCGACGCGGAAGGTCCGGGGCTTACGCTGGCATTGAGGTCGGCAAGATGGTGATCATTTGGCAGGGCCGATCAGGCAATTGGGACGAAGCGGGCGTTGGGGCGATCTTTGCGGACCTTATCGACGTCGTGGACTTCATTGTGAATCACGATTGCGACGCCGGGTGGGAGAATGCGGGAGGCCAGCAGGCTTTCAGTCAGGTTCTGCAGGCCGTCGGAGCGTTCGAAGCCGAGAGGCGACATGGCACCCGTTAGAATGACGGGGTGCGCGGGCGATTCGAGCTTACGTTTCAGCAACTGGCCGGTCTCGACCATGGTATCGGTGCCGTGCGTGACGATGACGGGGCCGTCGGGAAGTTTGGCGCGGACCACGGCGAGGATCAGGTCGCGGTCGGCATCGGTCATCAACAGACTGTCCTTATTCATGAGGGGCGTGATTTCCACCTGCACGCCGGGAAGCCGCAGCGATTGCAAATAGCGGTCAATTTTCTGCGCCACGTTCTCCACCTGGCCGGAGCTCTCCGAATAGACCTTCTCAATGGTGCCGCCCGTGGTGATTATGTGAAGCTTCATGCAGGTAAGCTCCTATTCTCGCTGGTGGCGGTGGCCGCGACGGGTTTCGGGCAGAGTCCGAGCGCGGTGGAGATTGTACGAAAGTCAGTGGCGGTGGATAACCGGCACGAAGAACTGCGGCGAGACTACACCTATGATGTGGTGTCGCAGTTGCGGGACCTGGACGATGCGGGGCGGGTGAAGAAGACCTCGTCCACACGGACCGAGGTAGTTTCGATGGGGCCGAGGCGACTGCGGCTTTTAGTGGAGCGGGATGGCAAGCCGTTGGCGGCGGCTGAGGCCAGGAAAGAGAAAGAACGGTACGAAAAGGCCGCGCAGGAAGTGGCGCGGATGAGCGTGGCGGAGAAACAGAAGCGCATCGCGGAGCAGCGTCGCCAGGATGCGGCCCAGCGCGAGAAATTTCAGCATATTCCGGACGCATTTCAGTTCACGCTGCTGGGCGAGCAGGTGATTAACGGGCGTCCGGCGTGGCAGATTCGGGCGGTACCGCTCCGTTCGTATTCGGGGCCGTGGGCGTTCATTCTGCGCAACGTGGAAGCGACGATTTGGATAGATAAGGCCGATTCGGCGTGGGTGCGGGCGGAGGCGGACACGCTGGATACGATTTCGTTCGGCTGGTTTGTGGCGCGGATCGGCAAAGGCACCAGGATGACGTTCGAGAGCACGAAGGTGAATGATGAGATTTGGGCTCCCTCGAAAGCGAGTTTGCGGGCTAACGCACGGATTGCTTTGGTGAAAGCGCTGCGCGTGGATCAGGAGCTGAGCTTCACGCGGTATCGCAAGTTTCAGGCGGATTCACGGATCGTGTCGATAGAGGAAGTCGAGAAGTAGCTACCCGAGGAAGGTGGGTGGAATACCCACGGCGAAGTGGTTATTAATTAAAGCTTTACAGTTCTGTGTCGGAATTATACACCACGTCTGGGTGGTTAGCGGCGCGGTAAAAAAAAGAACCCTAAAACCTTGCTTTCATCCCCTGCAATGGCTATAGTGGGAATTCATGACGACAGGCTATCGATTCTGGTTTAGGTTAACTGGGTTCAGCCCCAGCTTTCACACTCCCTAAGTGGTGTTGGCCTCGTTGTCGTGAGCAAGTTTTCTGAGCCAACCCACTCGCTAGAGTGGGTTTTTTATTTGGAGCAAATAGCCGCTAAATGATTATTTCAATGAAGTCCAACGCGTCGAAACAGGAAATCGACCATGTGTGTGAACGAATCCAGGAGTTTGGGTTTCGCGTGCACTCGATTGCTGGTGAACAGCGTGTTGTCATCGGAGTTGTGGGAGTCGGCGGCGACGTCGGCCCGTGTCTGGAATCGCTGGAAGCAACCCCCGGCGTAGAAAGCGCGATGCGTATCTCAGCCCCTTACAAGTTCGTCTCGCGTGAATTCCGCAAGGAAAAGACGATAATCCAGGTTGGCAAGGCGGCCATCGGCGGCAGCGAATTCATCACGATGGCCGGTCCCTGCTCGGTGGAGAGCGAAAAGCAGATCATGGAGACGGCGGAGGCTGTGGCGGCTTCGGGCGCGACGATTCTGCGCGGTGGCGCATATAAGCCCCGCACGTCCCCCTACGATTTCCAGGGCATGGAAGGCGAAGGCCTGAAGCTGCTGGCGAAGGCTCGCGAGGCTACGGGGCTGGCGGTGATCACGGAAGTGATGAGCGACAAGGACGTGTCGCTGGTGGCCGAATATGCCGATATTTTGCAGATCGGCGCCCGGAACATGCAGAATTTCTCGCTGCTGAAGTCGCTGGGTAAGTGCGGGCGTCCGGTGATGCTGAAGCGCGGTTTGAGCGCGACCATCAAGGAACTGCTGATGTCGGCCGAGTACGTGGTGGCGCACGGCAATCCGGACGTTATGTTGTGCGAACGCGGTATCCGGACGTTTGAAACGGCGACGCGGAACACGTGCGACATCTCGGCTGTGCCGGTGCTGAACGAACTGACGCACTTGCCGGTGATTATCGATCCGAGCCATGCGGTGGGCAAGCGGAGTCTGGTGCCGGCGATTGCGAAGGCCGCAGTTGCGGTGGGCGCGGACGGCATGATTGTGGAAGTTCACCCGTGTCCGGAAAAGGCTGTTAGCGATGGTGCACAGTCGCTCACGATTGAAGGCTTTGCGGCGATGATGAAGACGCTGGAAGGCTACATCAAGCTGTGGAAGTTGGAGCGCGCGGCTTAGTTTTAGATGGCCGGGATGAGGCGAGTCACGCAGGCGATTGTCGGCGGGGCGGTTATCCTCGCGGGAAGTTTGCTGTTCTTAAAGGTCCGGGATTCCCGGACCTTTTTTGATCCCGCGGTATTGCTTTCGCGGTTCCCGGTAGAAGAGGCCGCAGTGTTCAGCGCGGATGTCGCGAAGTTGCGCGGGGGCGGTTTTTTGACGTCGTCCGTGCAGCCGCTGGAACCTGAATATAAGCAGTTTGTGGACGCCACGGGATTCGATTACAAACGTGATCTGGATCTGGTGGCGGTTTCATTTTCAGGCAGCGGGACATATATGATTGCCCGGGGTCGGTTCGATTTTCCGAAGCTGGAAGCTTACGCGAAGTCCCAGGGCGGGAATTGCTACCAGCGTTTGTGCCGGATGCAGGGGTCGAAACCGGAGCGCAGGATTTCGTTTTTGCCGCTTCGGGACGATGCGATTGCGCTGGCGGTGAGCACGGATGATTTGGCGGCGGCGAAGCTGGAGAATTTGGGGCCGCGGGTTACGGCAACGCTGCCTTTGGAGCCGGTTTGGCTGACGGTGCCCGGGGCTTACCTGCGCAATCGTGATCTGTTGCCGATGTCGTTGCGGGTGACTTTGTCGGGGATTATTACGGCTGACAAAGTGACGTTTACGGTGGCGCAGGCAGGGTTGGGGATTGAGCTGCGCATGCAGGCGGCTTGCCGGTCAGTGGATGAGGCTCGGATCCTTTCCAGCCAGTTGCGGTCGAGTACTTCGCAGTTGAAAGAAGCTCTGGGCAAGGCGGGGAGCGGCGCGGATGAGCTCGCGGTTACGCTGGCGGCGGGGAACTTTGACCAGAAGGAAAAGCTGGTGGCCGGGACATGGCCGCTGCCTC
This sequence comes from uncultured Acidobacteriia bacterium, assembly GCA_903929755.1. Lineage (GTDB taxonomy): Bacteria > Acidobacteriota > Terriglobia > Bryobacterales > Bryobacteraceae > BOG-234. The sequence continues at coordinate 18,906 of CAIYVZ010000150.1, read as the reverse complement.
GAACGCTGCTCCAAAACTTGACGTCTGGAATCTAAATTATGGGCAGGGTCCTTGTTTGCGGAAACGTGGTTTTCGATATTCTGGCGCGACCGGTTACGGAAGTGCGGTTTGGCGCTACCACGGTTATTGAACAGGTAGAGCAGCAGCTGGGGGGCAATGGCGGGACCACGTCCTGCACGCTTGCCACGCTGGGAGTGCCGGTTAGTTTTGTAACGCTGGCCGGGCGGGATGCTTCTGCGGAGGCGGTTTTCGCGCGACTGGCCAGTGTTGGCGTGGATTTGGAGATGGTGCAGTACGTGGATGCTGCCACGTCGATTGCGATATCCCTGGTGAGGCCGGACGGGGAGCGGGCGCTGCTGTACTTGCTGGGGGCGGCTTCGGAAGAGTTTCAACCATTTGAGATTCCGGCGACGGCGACGCATTTTCACCTGGCGGCGGTGTATCGGATGCAGCATTTACGGCGAATTGCCCCGCAATTACTGCGTCAGGCGAAAGATGCGGGTTTGCAGACTTCGCTGGATACGCAGTGGGATACGCAAGGGGAGTGGCGTTCGGTGCTGGAGCCGAGCTTGCCGTATACCGATTACACGCTGGTGAATGAGGATGAGGCGCGGATGCTGACGGGGCATGCGGAGCCGGAGCTGGCGGCGCGGAGCTTGCGGGATGCGGGCGCGACGAACGTGATTATTAAGCTGGGTCCGAATGGCTGTTGGGTGAATGGCGAGCATTTGCCGGGGTATAAAGTGGCGGCGGTGGATACTACGGGGGCGGGGGATTGCTTCTCGGGGGGCTTTGTGGCGGGGCTGCAGCGGGGGTTGGATGTGGTGGAGGCTGCTCGCTTTGCGAATGCGGTGGGGGCTTTGGCGGTGCAGAAGGTGGGGGCGACGGCCGGGGTTTTGGGGTGGGAGGAAACGGTTGCGTGGGCGACCCAAAAAGGCAAGGGGAATTCGGCATTCCCTTCGTGAAAACTGTCGCGGGCCCGCTCCGTCGTCTGCAGCGTGCCCCTGACCACTGGCGCAGAAGCAATCGACAACTGGCCCTCGGATGAGCGATGCCTCCGGGCTGCCGGAATGAACGAGTCCGCGATAGATGTCGGCCCACCGAGGGAGATCGCCGGCTTTGCGGGGTGGGCGATTGCGGAAATACCTCTTTGAAGGCCCGGCAATCGGAAAGCCTCCGGCTCTGCCGGTTCCCTGTCAACGAGGGGTAAACAGGCCAGTCAACTTCGTCTTGAGATCCCATATCGCAAGTGTTTCGCCTGTGCCACCCAGAAAACTCTTTCCGGCTAAAGACTGATTGTCCAGAGCTACCCACGCACCCCGAAGACGATCAAACGCCATCAGGCCTGACTGCTCGGGACTTCCGGGTCTCCCCCAGGCCGTCGTAACCCCAGCCACCGGCAGGCCTGTCGCCGTGATCGCGAAGCCACGAATCGTCCCCATCACGGGAAGCGGGTATTCATGAACGGACTGGTCAGGCAGGATCTCGACGTAGGTTCCGGCCGTAGCCATATCCGCTCCCTCCACCCAGGAAACCCAACCCACTTTGTTCGACGTCACCGACAAGTGCTCTTTCATTTCGCGCAGGCGGTTATTCAGCGTCGCTTCCGGGATGAACGAACCTATCATTTTGCCCGAGCTATCAAAGTGTCGGATGACGCCGTGAGCGGGATCGGGGTCCACAATCTTGTCCGGGTTGCGCCCAATAAAGCCCTGTGCCCAAATGGTCCCGTCTGGTGCCACTGCCAGCTGATTGGCGGCGAACGGATCAGTTCGAATTACGGTTGTCGCGCGGTTGGGCGCGGCGATAACAAGAATCGAGGCGGTGCGCCCGTCAGATGCTGACGTCCACCCGCCGCCGATAACCGTCCCATCCGACCCTCTCGCCACGCACCGAACTGCTGTCACGTTAGCGTCAGGGATAGAAACAATTACCGTTCTGGCCAGCATCCCCTGTTCGTTGAAAACACTGATCACGGGAGCGGGAGAGGAAAATGAATCTGTCGAAAGCAATGCTCCGCCGCTCCATACGGGCAGTGGCCGTCCGCTTATCGATTCAAACTGAAAGCCACCTGGGACAGGAGCCAACGTTGCGGCGCGGACGTCGTTCAGAAGTGACAAACCAACGAGAGCAAACAGACACTGTCGGTGCATTTAATCGAGCCTTTCAATTTCAACGAGCATTCTACTATAAAAGTTTCCATCATTTCGAATTAACACGGTGGGCAATCGCACAGAACATATCGACACGGGCGGGATGCTTCGGCGGATGCTGACGGGGCATGCGGAGCCGGAGCTGGCAGCGCGGAGGCTTGCGGGATGCGGGCGCGACGAACGTGATTATTAAGTTGCGTCCGAACGGCTGTTGGGTGAATGGGGCGCATCTGCCGGGGTGTTGGGGTGGGAGGAGCCGGTGGCGTGGGCCGAGTCTCAACCCGTGGTCTGACTGCGCGGCACTGCAAACTCCTGAAACACTGAGACGCCCATCGCATCGACGGCTTCGGCAATCAGGTGCTTTACGCGGCGGATCCGCGTCCAGTCGTTAGTACTCAGCAGGAGTAATGCGATCTTTCGTTTGCTCAGGTTTTGTTGGTATCGGATCCCCCGGTCGGTTGTGATGCGCAGCTCGAAGCCTGCCGCCTCTGCTGCCTCGATTAGATCTCCGTTCGTGTACTCTTCCCATCCCCGGTCCAACGCGGTCTCAACAACGTGGTTTGGACGCAGGGAATAGACGAGGGGCGCGGGTACATTGTGGTCGAGGAGAATCCGCTTTCCATGCGACCCGGATCAGGCGACCGTAGTCCGCAGACTATTTGCTGCATACTCCAAAACTTCATTGACCTGGGTGCGCTGGATTCCAGGAAACCACTCCAGGTATTCATCGACCGTTGCACCACCTTCCAGATTTGCAAATAGTGAGGCGACCTGAACGCGCGAGTGACGGAAGCCCCATTCTCCCCCGAGTTTCAGAGGGGTGCTTTCAGCGGCGGAACAGCCTGACCAATCCAGCATTTGATTCTGCTCTCCAGCCCGATTATCGCAAAAACCCATGCCGGACACCACGGCATCGAACAGGGGGGGAGGGCTTCGCCGAGCCAGGGAAGGTTGGTCCCACCGGGGCCACGGAGGCAGTCGCCGCGAAGGGCAGGGGTCATGACGGTCCCGACAAAGACCACATCATCATAGTTTTCCATGTTGTGCATGTTGGTTTCCACGGCGGTGGATTTTGGGATTGAGCGTCAGGCAAGCGGGCCATTGAGGACTCCGATGGGCGGGTAGGCCCAGGAGCCGGAGCCGGGTTGCTTGGTGTCGGCGGCGGGCCAGACCAGGCCCTGCACGTAAGCATTGGGGCTGATGTTGTGGGCCTGGGCGAGGGAAGCGCTGGAATTGACGTCCCGCGCCAATTCGCCCGTGTACTGCATGGTGATGATGTTCTGGGCCAGCTTGTTGTAGCCGTAAATGGGGAAGTGCTGGCGCGCGATGAGGGCGTTGGTTTGGTCTTCGTTGCCGGCTCCCTCCTGCAGGACCTGTTCGACCTGGGCGAAGAAATCCTGCCAGACGTTCGAAGTCTGAAAATATCGAGGATCGGCACCGATAAACAAGCGCCAGTCCCCTAATCGACCTCGGCGACAACATCCGTCGCCTGTACCTGCGACGTCATACTCAAAAGATACGGCCTACCGGGACGTACTGTCCGTCTTCAGGCCAAGTCGAAGTCCCTCGTAGAGTTCTGGGATGTCACTCTTCAGAAAGTCGGCAAGTACTCTTGCGCTACGGAAGACTCGAAGCCTGACACTTCAATTCGTTGGTCGCGACACCACCGTTCAGTTTGAATTATGAGATCCGGGGCGCCTACCACTCGATACCGGTATCTCGCGAGATACTGCGAGCCAGCCCGGGTTTGAGCGTTTCGTTACTGTGAACCGGGACCGTGATGATTTTTCGCTCACCCGGCTTGGCGAAAATGTGATGGCTCCCCTTGATTCTGACCAACCGCCAGCCATTCGCTTCCAAAAGACGGCAAAGCGCCTGACCCGCGACGGGTTTCACACAGCCACTTCAAGTATTTGAATATTTCGTTCCGGCTGCTTCCCCTGTGTCCCCAGCACTTCCAGGACACCCTCAATGGCTTCCCGAACGTTGGCCTTCAACTCATCGATGGTTTCGCCCTGCGAATAGCAGCCAGGCAAGGCGGGAACTTCCGCCCAGAAACCTCCCTCCGGTTCCTGATGAATCACGATGGCGAAGTTTTCCATGCGGCCATTTTCGCATAACAAGACGCTACCGCTTGAATTCGAGATCTTCAACCGAGTCGAACACGGCGACATCCGTTACCAAAGTGGCCAGTTTCCGGTAGAGCAGCGCTTCGTCCCAACGTTCGGATAAGACTCCGGCCAGGCGTTTGGCTCCTCGTATCGCCGGGTCCCATTCCGCCGGGTCCTTCGGGATGTTTTCGAGGTGGCCGTATCTGGAGAGGGTGAGGGCGGCGGCTTTGGGGCCCCAGCCGGGGAGGCCGGGGAAGCCGTCGGCTGAGTCGCCGACCACGCCCAGGTAATCCGGAATCGACGCAGGCTTCACGCCCCACTTCTCGACGACTCCGGCTTCATCGCGGACGATTTCGCGGCGACGGTCGAACTGGACGATGCGGTCGCCGACGACGCACTGGGCGAGATCCTTATCCGGCGTGCAGATGTAGACGCGGTCGACGCGCGGGTCCAGGGCGGCCTGGCGGGCGGCGGACGCGAGGGCGTCGTCGGCTTCGTATTCCACCATGGCCCAGACGGTGACGCCCATGGCGCGGAGGGCGTTTTCGAGAAGCGGAAATTGCGAGTGCAAGGGCTCGGGGATGCCTTCGCTGGTCTTGTAGCCGGGGTAAAGATCGTTTCGGAAAGATTCCACGACGTGGTCCGTGGCGACGCCGACGTGGGTAGCTCCGCTCCGGATCAGCGCACGGACGGAGGCGAGAACGCCTTTTACGGCGCCGATTTCCTGGCCTCCGTCGTTCCTGGAAGAGGGGACGGCGAAGTAGTGGCGGAACAGTTCGTAAGTTCCATCGACGAGGTGGATGTTCATTTGGGGACTTGCAGGAAGGCTTTGACCTGCTCTTCGAGCTGGTGGACGCGCTGCTTGAGGTCTTCGATTTCCTGGCCTTCGGGGTCGGGGAGCATGCCGTGGTCGAGAACGCCTTCGGGGGCGCGGAAGCGGACGACGCGACCGGGGATACCGACCACGGTGGAGTTGTCCGGCACGGGGTGGACAACGACGGAGCCCGCGCCGATTTTTACGTTGTTGCCGATGCGGATGCTGCCGAGGACTTTGGCGCCGGTGCCGACGACCACGTTGTTGCCGAGGGTGGGGTGGCGTTTGCCTTGTTCGTTGCCGGTGCCGCCGAGGGTGACGTTCTGGTAGACGAGGACATCGTCGCCGATTTCGGTGGTTTCGCCGATCACGACGCCCATGCCGTGATCGATGAAGAAGCGGCGACCGATGGTGGCTCCGGGGTGGATTTCAATGCCGGTGAGGAAGCGGGCGATCTGCGAGATGAAGCGGGGCAGGATGGGGATGCCGGCCTTGTACAGAAGGTGCGAGAACCGGTGGATAAGAATGGCGTGGAAGCCGGGGTAACAGAGGAAGATCTCCAGCGCACTTCTGGCTGCCGGGTCTTCCCGGAAGATCGTGTCGAGCTGTTCCCTGATCGTCTTGAACATGCCGGTCTTAAACTGGAGGCGGCCTGTGCCGCTGCTTCATGAGATGAAGCTTAGTGCGCGCCGGCTTCGGCTGTTTCCGCGATTACGGGAGGCCGGGCGCCGAGGGGGATCTGAACGAGCATATCCTCTTTACGCTTGATGAGCGTGGCGGTGTTGTAGCTGGCGACTTCGAAGCCGTGGCCGTGGGTAATGGCATCGGTGGGGCAGGCTTCGACGCAGAAACCGCAGAAGATGCAGCGGTTGTAGTCGATGTTGTAGACCTTCGCGTACCGTTCGCCGCCGCTGATGCGGACGGTGTCGGTATTTTCAGCCGCTTCAATATAGATACAGTTCGAGGGGCAGGCGGCTGCGCAAAGGAAGCAGGCTACACATTTTTCGAGACCGTTCTCGTCGCGCTGCAGTTCATGCACGCCGCGGAAACGTTCCTGTAACTTCGGGGGTTCGTCCGGATAATTCTCGGTCACCGTAGGCTGCATCATCTCCTTGAAGGTGATGCCCATGCCCTTGACGACTGCGGAAGCCGCGCCGAATACTTCTCCGATATTCGCCATCCGTTCTATCTTAGCGAACGCCTTCCTTCCACTGCCTGAACTCCGACCGGAGTTAGTTTTTGGAGCTTCAGCCGGGGCGGAATTCGGGGACTTGTTCGCCGGGCTGGAAGGGGGAGCCACCGAAGCGGGCACCGAGGGTTTCGAGGTCGGCTTTAGCGAAACCTTCGGAGGCGAGGGAGATGGTGGAGTCGGGTTCGATGAGGAAGAGCGAGGGGACGGTGCGGACCTGGAAGGCGTCGCTGGCGGGGAAGGCCCAGGCTTTGTCGAAAGCGACGGGGAGTTCGATGCCAAAGTGTTGCAGACATCTTGCAGTTGTGGCCGGGTCATCCTGGGAGACGGCGAGGATGGCAGGGGCACCGGGGTGTTTGCGGTCGGCCAGGCGTTGCAGGTAGGGGAGGGTGAAGCAGCAGGTGGGGCAGGAGGATTTGAAGAACGCGAGGAGGACGGGGCCAGCGCGGAGGGTGCTGGAGAGCTGCCAGGGGTTACTGGCGAGATCTCTGAGTTCGACCTCAGGCGCGTGGCTAATCATCCTGCAGATTTCTCACGAAGGACAGGATGTCGAATTTACGGATTTCGCGGCCGGGGAAAAAGCTGTTGACGGCGTCGGTTTCATCGTCGAAAACCTGGAAGATGGTGTCGAGCTTGGTGAGGACGATGAGTTCGAGGTTGCGCCTGTTGAGGTGGGTCAGCTTCATGGCGCCGCCGGCTTTGGTGATTCTGGTGGCGAACATGACCATACCGCCGAGGCCGGTACTGTCGATGAAGTCAGTTAGCTGGAGGTTGAGGATAAGCCGGGTGGGCTGGACAAGCGTGACCTTCTCTACGGCGGTGCGGAAAGCTCCGACCTCTTCGCCGGCGGTGAGTCTGCCTTTCAGGTCGAGGAGGACGATTCCTTCGCGTTCCCGGTGATGGATTTCGAGCCGCATGCCAGTGGAAACAGTTTAGCGCCTTGAGGCGGGGGTATTGTGGGGAGTTGATGCTCTGGGCGCTATGTTTCGTTTTCGTCGGGGTTGTGCTGGTGAACCTGTTTCGGGTGCGCCGTGTTGGACGGGAGACGGTGTCGGGCAGTGTGTCGATCCTGATTCCGGCCCGAAACGAAGAATTCACTTTGCCGGCTTGTTTGCTGAGCGCGGTGTTTACGAGTGCGGGGGAGATTTTGGTTTATGACGATTCATCGGAGGACGGGACGGCGAATGTGGTGAATTCGGCGATGGCGCGGTATCCCCGGATTCGGCTGATTGAGGGTGAGGCTGTGCCGGAGGGTTGGATTGGTAAAGCATGGGCGTGTCAGAAGTTAGCCGATGCGGCGAAGTCGGAATGGGTTCTGTTTCTGGATGCGGGGGCGCGGATTTCTTCGCAGGGTCTGGAGCGGCTGGTGGCGGAGGCCACGAGGGGCAAGCTGACGTGGCTGACGTGTTTGGCGGAGGTGGAGCGTCCGACCTTGGCGCAGAGGGTGGTGCTTCCGGCGCTGCAGTTCGTGGCAGCGGGGTTCGCGCCGGACTTTCTGGTGCAGGGTAGCTGTACGTTGGTCCACCGGGCTACTTATGGGCTGGTGGGCGGTCATGCGGCGGTGAGGAGCGAGATTGGAGCGGATCTGGCCTTGAAGCGGATGTGGCTGCGGCGCGGGGAGCGGGCGGCTTGCTTTGACGGCGCGGGGGTGGTGAAGGACGGCGGGCGAGTGGAGTTTGGGGGGCTTTGGGCGGTCCTGCGGCGCCACCTCTATGTGGCGTTTCCGGACGGCGTGATGTTTGGTGGGTTTCTGGTGCTGGCTGCGGTTTGTTCCCTGATGCCGTGCTGGCCGTGGCTGGTGGCTCTGGTTCTTCTCCGGTTGGGGTTCGCGTTTCGCTTCCGGCAGCCACTCTGGAGCGCGTTATTGCATCCGTTGGCAATGGTGTTTGTTTTGTGTGCGGCGGTCGCGTCGTGGCGCGAGGCGCGAGCCCCCCGAGGTGTTGAGTGGAAGGGCCGGCGCTATCTGGTTGATTAGGTGAGCTCTGGGGGAATGGTGGAACTGCAGGGGCAGGCGGTCAATGGAGAGTCGCCAGCCTAACGGGACTGATACGGTCCGTGGACGGCCATCACGTTCAGGCCTTCGGCGGAGTCGTCGAGGATAATGACCCGGAACTCCGAGCCCCCTGGCGCTACGCGAATCACGATGTGGCCCTGGGAACTCTTCAGGCGGTCAAGCAGTTCGCCGATCACCATTTTGTTGGCCTCGATCATATTGGTGGCGAAAACGTCACGCTGGCCCGGGTAGGTTCGGCGGGAGTAGATGCGGTCCAGCACGTCGTGCCCGGGGTGGTCTGAGGACCACACGGGAATGACCAAAACCTGGGGGCGGAGGGCGGCGAGGTAGTAGGCATTTTGGGAGTCGCGGTTGCCGTGGTGATTCAGGATAGCCACTTCGACCGGGCCGACGGCTTGCGCGACAGGAGTTTCCACGTCATTCCAGACCGGCGCTCCGTACTGCAGGATCCCGGGAATGTCCCCGCCGGAGAAGTAGTCGAACTTTCCGTAGCTGATGCGGATGGCGAGGGAGCACATGTTCTCGGAGGGGTAGTCTTCCGGGCGAAGATCCTTGATAAGCGGGAAGATCTCTCGGGTGTTGGTGGAGACTCCGGTCCAGATCTCTCCGTTGGCGGCGATGTTGCGGACCTCGAAGTTGGGGTATTTGGCCGGGTCGCGTTTCAGGACGATTTGGTCATTGCGGCCAGGGCGAAGTCGCTCCACGGTAAGGCCGTTGGCTTTTTGCTGCCATGCCAGGAAGGTCCTGTAATTAGCGAGATGGGGATCCTTCGACGGGGAGGGGTAGTCGTAGGTGGGCCAGCCGCGGTCGAGCATCTTGCGGAAGGGGATCGCCTCGGCGACTTCGGTGATCCCGCTGAGCTTGTAGCCGCCTTTCCCGGTTTTCGTGGTCGCGCCCGAGTTGCCCATGTGGTCGTCGTGGAAATGGGTCAGATAGGCGTAGTCGATGGCAGGTGCGGGGTCGTGGGCAAGGGCCTGTCGTATGTAACGACCGATCCAGTCGCCTGGCGTACGGGAGGCGTCCGGCTTCGGAGGGGTGCCGCGGGGCGGGAGCCTGCCTCCGTCGCCTGCGTCGAGCAGCATGGTGGTGCCGTCAGGAAAGATGAGGAAGCCAGCGTTGCCTCTGCCGGTGTTGATCTGGTGGATGTCGAGCGTCCCGGGTGTCCAGCGGGGCAGCGGCTGGCCGAGCGGTTGCGCGACGAGGGCGGCTGGCAGGAGTGACAGCAAGATCAGGCTGGCTGGGCGCATTGGTCTAGAAGTGGACCCCAACGAGAACTTCCGCCTGATTCAGATTGCTGATGCTGGAGAAGTTGGAGACGGTGGGACGGCTGAAGCGGAACTCGCCGCTGACGCGGAGGAGGGGAATTTTTACGTCGAGGCCAGCGCCCATGATGATGGAGGCGTTGTCCTGATGCAGGAGTTGCCCGGGGCCGGACGTGATAGTGCTCTTCACTGCTGATGTCAGGCCGGAGAGGTGATCGAAGGAGAGGCCACCTTCGATGAAAGGTTGAACCCTGGATTTACCGAGTCGGTATTGCGCCAGCAGCGGGAAGCGCCACTGTTTAGCCGACACGTCCACGCTTCGGGCGGAGGCTGGTACGCCGGGTGCGGGACTGATGACGAGCGGGAGCGCGAGGCCGAAAGTGTACGGACGGAACAGAACATCCACCTCAACGCGGAAGTTTGCGGGCAGATTTACCTGGATGGCGGGCCCGACAGTGAAGTTCGTGCTCTTGGCGACCGATGTGATTCCTGTTGTGGTGGCGTTCTTTACTACGTCCTGAAAGGGGGCACCTCCCAGGATGCCGACGGAAAGCGACTGGGCGCTTGTGAGGAGGGGCAGGGCCAGGAAGAGGGAAAGGGTCCGCATGCACTTAAGTATGACGTTTCAGGATATATCTTTGGCGGACATTTGTTAAACCGGGCCGGGTGGGGGATAGTCCAGCGCATGTGAAGGCGGGTTACGGCTGCCAAATACGGTCCGCCGCATGCGTTTTGGGGCACCGGCTAACGAATATGGGGAGACGTTGCGGATGGCGAACTGGGCAGATGCGGGCACCAACAAACTACAGAAGTCTCGGGGCCAGGCGGCTTACGATGTTCTGAGCGATAATTTGGGGGCGCTAACGGAGAGCAGGGCGATCAACGTCTACCGTTTCCGAAAGGATCTGACGTTCACGGCGCAGGAATTGCTGCAAGCCGGGCAAGGGCCCAAAGGGCATGTTCTGCCACCAGAGGGTCCTCACCCGCCGCCAGTCGCTCCAACGGCTGGCGGTATTTTGTCTGCCCGGAGTTCCCCATCGCGAGTGCGACGTTTCTGAGGAAAGTATTGTATTTTGATCGAGTTGCAGCTGTTCCATGAAATAACTGCTTGAACTCAGATTTTGAGATCCCGGCAAGGCGTTCAAGGGGTGGGGCGAAGAGCTCGGGTCGGGCGGGGGGCGCGTCGGTGGAGGCGCGTCGGTTCCAGGGGCAGACATCCTGGCAGATATCGCAACCGAAGACGTGATTACCGGTGCTGGCCCGCAACTCCTCCGGAATGGAAGTCCGTAACTCGATTGTAAAGTAGGAGATACATAGCCTGGCATCAAGTTCAAAACCACCTTTTGAGGAGGGTACGATGGCGGCAGTGGGGCACGCGTCAATACATCGGGTGCAGGTTCCGCAGCGATCCGGCGGCGGGGAGTCCGGTTCGAGGTCCAGGGTAGTCAGGATCTCTCCCAGAAAGAACCAGGAGCCCGCTTTTTGGTTGATCAGGCACGTGTTCTTGCCTATCCAGCCGAGGCCGGCCTCCCGGGCAAAGGAACGTTCGAGGAGGGGCGCAGTATCAACGCAAGAGCGCCACTCTCCACCTTGTAGTTTCTGTAACTTAGAGCCTAGTTGTTTAAGTCGGGCTTGAATCGACTCGTGGTAGTCCTCTCCCCAGGCGTAACGGGAAATCCAGGCTCGTTCCGGATCGGTGAATTCGGTGGAGTGAGGTTCGGGGCCGTTGTATGCGGTCGCGGTGCAGATGACGGAACGGACGCCGGGGAGCAGGCGGTGGAGATCGCCGCGGATGTCGGCGCGGTGGTCGGTGAGGTACTTCATCTCCCCTGCGAGGCCACGATCGACCCAGTCGCGGTACCGGGCAAAATCGGGGGCGGGAGAAGCGCTGGCGATACCAGCGAGGTGGAAACCGCACTCGGCTGCTAACTCATGGATAAGACGGCTGCTTAGGCCCGATTGTGGTGTCCCGTTCACTTCTTTTGTAGCCCCATTCGCTGATCGGGGTAGCCGTTCAATGTCAGATATCTCCATCGGACCCCAATCCGGCGCACTTCAATGATTTTGCCTCGCACTGGTATCAGGTACCAATCTACCCTTACAGAGAAGCAAAGTCTAAGAGTTCAACTCTGAAACCTTTAGCTGTCAGGAGACCTCCGAACCAAAATGGCAAAACCCATTAAGTACGCAGAGAAGGCCGTAACCTTAGCGGCGAACGCGGCGTGGAGCATTTTCAGTCGCGTGAATGCGATTGCCAGAAACCCGTCGTTCACCCCGAGATGGTCCGAAAAGCCCCTGCTGAAGTCCTGGGAAAAGCAGAAGCCGCCACTTGGCTGGCCGCGTACCACCGATTCTCTTTGCCCGAAGTGCGTTCCCGAGATCCGCAACAAGATCGTAGCCGGCGAAATTCCGGTCGAAATCCTGCGTAATGAGAAGGTTGGCGAAATTAAGGCCACCATCATCGAGCGCAACGGCGAAATCCTGATGGTGAAGGATTGCGCAATCCACGGTCACTTTGAAGACGTGATGGCGATGGACCCGGCCTTCCTGCAGAAGGTGGAACGCGTGTTCCCCGGCCGCGATATCCGCGCCCACAACGACGAGAAGCTGCACGACCACGGTTCTTCCACTGTGACCCACGGTCGCGGCTCGGTCCTGACCATCGATTTGACCAACCGCTGCAACATGATGTGCGATCCCTGCTTTATGGACGCCAATCAGGTTGGCTTTGTGCACGAACTGAGCTGGGAAGATATCCAGACCATGCTCGACAACGCCATCTCCATCAAGCCGCGCCGCCAGATGTCGGTGCAGTTCTCCGGTGGCGAACCGACCTTATCACCGCACTTTCTGAAGGCCGTTTCTTACGCCCGCAAGGTTGGTTACAACTCGGTTCAGGCCGCGACCAACGGTATCGAATTCGCCAAGAGCCCGGAATTCTGCCTCGACGCTGCGAAAGCCGGTCTCCGCTACGCTTACCTCCAGTTCGATGGCGTCGGTAACGCTGCCAACTCGCACCGCGCCATCGGCAACCTGTTCGATGTGAAGCTTCGCGCCATCGAAAACCTGCACTCGAACGGTGTCGATATCGTCCCCGTTATCACCATCATTAATGGTGTGAATAACGAGCAGGTCGGCAAGGTGATCCAGTTCGCTCTGGACAACCCGAAGAAGATCTCCTTCCTCTCTTTCCAGCCCGTTTCTTTCACTGGCCGCGACGAAGAGATTACGGACGAACGTCGTCAGGCTCAACGATATACGCTGTCACACCTCGCGCATGACGTGAAGAACCAGATCGGCATGGGCGAGCCCTTGCGTGACTGGTATCCGATCTCTTTCGTCAGCACCTTCTCCGACTGGTCGGATCTGGTGAAAGGCCCCGACACAGACTGGGGTCAGTTGAGTTGCGGTTGCCACCCGAACTGCGGTACGGGTATGGCCGTGATGATCGACAAGGAAACCAAAGAGTTCGCGCCCGTCACTCAGTTCCTGAACGCCGAACGTCTGGCGAAAGATATTGCGCAGGTTAACGACGCTGCGCGCGGCAAGCTGATGACCGTAATTGGTGGTTCGCTTGCCCTGCTCCGCAACTACGATCCCTTCCAGGCTCCCAGCAACTTCCGGTTGATGGATTTGATGAAGAAGTTCGACAAGGGTCTGGGCGCAACGGGCAAGAACTACGGTAAAGTTACCGGCGACCGCACGATGCAGGACATCGAAATGCGTCGTCAGGACCGCTGGAACTTCCTCTTCATCGCCGGCATGTGGTTCCAGGATCTGTTCAACTACGACTTCCGCCGTACCGAACAGTGCATCATCCCCTACGCCACGCAGGAAGGCGAAATCAGCTTCTGCGCTTACAACACCGGCGTGGGCTGGCGCAACATTGTGGAGAAGATGCACATGACGGCGTCTCTCACCAAGTGGTACGACGAAAAGGGTCGCCACGAAATCTTTGCGGGCGGCAAGAAAGTCCCGCTGGTTTCGGTGCAGCACTCTCTGGTTCTGGATATGGAAGCGGTCAACGCCGACATTCAGCACGATCTGGACGACAAGGGCATCGCCAAGACCGCCCGTGAAGAAAAGATCCGCGCCCGCAACGCCGATATGGCACGCAAGGCTTCGGAAGATGCCAAGATGGCCAAGCTCTATCGCGAAGTGATCCTGAAGGAAAAGGCGCCGGAAGGCGGCTTTGTTCCGCTCGGCGCTCTCGGTGGCATCCAGCCGGCCGCCCCGAAGAAAGCCGAAAAGAAGGAAGAAGTCGGCAGCTTCGGCGACTAACTCCGAAAGTCGTTACTGCAGCACTAAGTCAAAAGGCCACCGGGCAACCGGTGGCCTTTTTTCATGCCCTTCGCTTCCACCCCTGACTCCAGATACCCAAAAAATTACTCCAAATACCCCTTGACACCGGTCGGTTTCAGAAGTACATTCTCTCAAACGGGAGCTTTTCTCGGAATTCGATGAGTTCCGCCCCGGAGCCTGGAGAGGTCCAAATGATGCACCGGATGTTTATCGCGGTCGCCGGAGTCGCCCTGCTTGCACCCGTCCCCGCCCTCGGCGGCTCGGTCAACCTCGGCTTAATCTCCTTCGACGTCCTCATCCCCTCTGACACCCTCGCCCCCGGCGTCAACGTCTTCAACATCTCAAACTTCACCGGCGATCCCGCCACCGGCGGCTTCGCCCTCCCCCCCGATTTCCCCTCCCTCGACTCCCTCACTTTCCTCAGCTCCTCCCTCACCCTCACCATCGGCGGCGCATCCTCCGTCATCTCCCTCGGCGACATCGGCCCCGGCTCCCTCAGCCCCACCGACCTCCTCCAGTTCGCCGACGGAACCCTCTTCGATAGCGCTCTCTTCTCCGCAACCCTCAGCCAGGCATCCTTCCTTCTCGACGGCGGCGCCACCTTTACCGCCGCCTCCACCTCCATCTCTGCCCAGCTTCTCCCCTCCGCCGGCGCTTCCCTCACCGCCGGAACCGACCGCACCGTAATCACAGTCGACGAAGCCGCGAACCTCGTGCCCGAACCAGCAACCGGAGCCCTCCTCGCCGCCACCCTCGCCCTCTGTATTCCGGCCTGGCGAAAAATCTCCTCCAAACCCCGCTCCCGTGTCTGAGGCATAAACTCCCATGCGCATCCCGCACCCCCTCCTTCCCGCCCTCCTCATCGCGATCGCCGCGCTCTCGCCCGTCCTGCAGGCCCAGTCCGTCGTCACCCTCACCCCCGCCGCCACCCCCACCTCCGGCCAGCCCGGCATCACCAGCATCATCCTCACCGGCTCCGGCTTCCCCGTCGGCACCATCGCCCCCGCCAACACCACCGTCAAACTCGAACCAGCCGCCGGCGGACCTGCGGTTACCACCCTCGCCAGCGCCGTCGCCCTCGTCACCGGCTCCACCCGCCGCGTCACCTTCACCATCCCCGCCTCCATCGTCGTCGCCACCCCCACCGCATACCTCGCCTCCGTCTCCGGCACTGTAACCCCATCAAGCGGTGCCGCCACCACCACCTTCGCCAGTTCCAACAAATCCACCCTCACCATCAACCCCGCCCCCGGTATCACCACCCTCAGCCCCAACACAGGCGTCAATGGCCAGACCCTCGCCGTCGCCATCACCGGCGTCCTCACCAACTTCGTGCAGGGCTCAACCCAGGCGAACTTCGGCGCGGGCATCTCCGTTGGCGGCGCTCCCGAAGGCGCCCCCGGCCCGGTCACCGTCACCAGTGCGACCACCGCCACCGCGCAGTTGCGCATCAACGGGGGTGCCCTCGGTGGTCCCCGGGCCGTCACCGTCGCCACCGGCGTCCAGCAGATCACGCTCCCTTCCGGCTTCAGCGTGACATTCGTTCCCATCACCATTACCTCCCTCAACGTCTCCCCCTCTTCCGTTCCCCTGGGTCTCGCCACCACCGTCACCGCCACCGCCGCGGTCACCGGCCACCCCGACCCCGGCTCCGTCCAACTCCAGCGCCTCGACACCTCCGGCCGCGTCCTCGCCGTCCTCGGCACTTTCCATGACGACGGCCTCAATGGCGACACCCGCGCCTCCGACGGCGTCTTCACCCTCCAGTCCTCTTTCACCGAGTTCGCCGCCAGCCCCGTCTCCCTCCGCGCCTCCGCCACCTCCGCCGGAGCCGTCAACCACGTCTTATCCCCCCTCGCCTCGCTGACCGTCACCGGCACCCCCGCCCCCACCGTCACCTTCTCCGCGCCCGCCAACTCCAGCTACCTCAACCTCAGCCCCACCACCGTCAGCGGCACCGTCAATCCCGCCACCGCCACCCTCGTCATCAACGCCATCCCCGTCACCGTCGCCCCCAACGGCAGCTTCAGCGCCCAGATCCCCCTCGCCGAAGGCCCCAACATCGTCGCCGCCACCGCCACCGCGACCACCGGATCCGCCGCCGCCGGCACCGCCACCCTCAACATCACCCTCGACACCACGCCGCCCCACGTCACCATCACCTCGCCGCCCGCCCAGTTCACCACCACCGACGCCACCATCTCCGTCGCCGGCAACATCAATGACATCGTCGTCGGCACCGTCAACGACCAGCAGGCCACCGTCAAAATCAACGGCACCACCGCCCAGGTCGCCAACCGGACCTTCCTCGCCCCCAACATCCCCCTCGCCATCGGCGTCAACACCCTCCAGGCCGTCGGCACCGACCGCGCCGGCAACTCCGCCACTACCCAGATCACCGTCACCCGCCAGGCCATCACCCCCGGCCTCATCACCCTCGTCTCCGGCAACAACCAGACCGCCGCCATCGGAGCCGCCGTCAGCGCCCCCCTCGTCGTCAACCTGACCGACGCCACCGGTGCCCCCGCCGCCAACAAGGCCGTCATCTTCAACGTCATCCAGAACAATGGAGGTCTGAGCACCGGCGGTGCAGCCCCTGCCGCCAACTTTCTCGTGAATACCGATAGCCAGGGCCGCGCTCAGGCAAACTGGACCCTCGGCCTCCGCTCCGGCGCGGGCAGCGACGCCGTGCAGGCCTATGCCGTCGGGTTCAGCGGGACCGCGACGTTCACGGCAACCGCCGCGCAGGGCACGCCCGGTAAGATCGTGATCGATTCCGGCAGTAACCAGACCGGTTCCGTCAATCAACCCCTCCCCAAACCCTTCATCGCGATTGTGGTGGACGCCGGGAACAACCGCCTCGCCGGTGTCCCCGTTACCTTTGCCGTGGTTTCCGGTGGCGGGAATATAGGAGGGCAGGGTGCCGTCACCGTGACCAGCGACTCGGACGGACGCGCCTCCGCCACGCTCACGCTCGGCTTTCAGGAAGGCACCTCCAATAACCTCGTCACCGCCGATTTCCCGAATGACACCGCATTTCCCGCCACCTTCGCCGCCTCCGGTCGCGGACCCGGCAATCCCGCAAACACCACCATTACCGGACTTGTGCTCGACAACAGCAATCAGCCCGTTCCCGGAGTGACCGTCCGCGCCGTGCAGACGAACGTCGCCACCTCCAGCAGTACCGGGGTCCAGGCTGCGGCAACCGTTCAGACCAACAGCACAGGCCAGTTCTCGATTTCCCCGGCCCCTGTAGGCCTCGTGAAACTTCTGGTCGATGGTGCAACCGCAACTGTCCCTGGCGCTTTCCCGACCCTTGACTATGATCTGGTCACAGTCGCTGGCCAAAATAACTCAGTCGGCCAGCCAATTTATCTGCTGCCGATCAAAACCAATAACCAGCTCTGCGTCACCCCCACCACGGGTGGTGGAACGCTGACCATCCCCGAAGCTCCGGGCTTTTCGCTGACCTTCGGCCCAGGCCAGGTCACCTTCCCGGGCGGCTCGAAGAGCGGCTGCGTCAGCGTCACCTCCGTGCACCCGGACAAGATTCCAATGTCGCCAGGTTTCGGCCAGCAGCCCAGGTTTATCGTTACCATCCAGCCCTCCGGTGCCCTGTTCAGTCCCCCTGCGCCCATTACGCTGCCGAATCTGGAAGGTCTCGCGCCTCGCGCCGTAACGGAGATGTATTCCTTCGATCACGATATCGGTTCATTCGTCGCCATCGGCACCGGTACTGTCAGTGATGACGGCCAGGTAATCCGGTCAAATCAAGGCGTTGGGGTACTGAAAGCGGGCTGGCATTGTGGTGGCAATACGAACCCGGTCGGCACGGCGGCATACTGCCCGATCTGCTTCTATTGCCCCGGATCGCTGGCCAACTGCACGCCACAGGGGAATAACACGCCATGCGGCAACGGCGGTATGTGCCAATACGGGCAGGGCTGCGTTGGCGGGGGCGGGTGCGGATCTGGTTTCACGCTCACCAACGGACTGTGCTGTCCGAGTGGCACAACTGCCAATTGTGTTCCGCCGCAGTGCCCTGCGGGCCAGGTTTTCGATACAACTACTAATACTTGCGTCAATGTTGGACCTTGCGCGCCCGGTTACACGATCAATAACGGAGTATGCTGTCAGATAGGCTCCACTACCCAATGTGTTCAGCCAAAATGCCTTACCGGGCAAACCTTCGATCCCACCACTGGGGCTTGCCTTAACATTTGTCCAGCTGGGTATACGCTCTTCGTCGGCGTATGCTGCCAGGGTGCCTCGTGTGTACCGCCCACTTGCCCTCCTGGCCAATTCCTGGATCCCACCGGTACTTGCCAAACAGTACTCAGTACGTGCACTCCACAAACGGCGGGCAGGTATTGTGTTGGCGGTGGGTCGACGCCTGGTACTTGCACTGTTAATTCTACGACTGGCCTTGGTCAATGTTCGGGAACCGGAAATCAATGCCCCTCATCGTGCGGAGGTAGCAGTTGCACAAACGGGGTGTGCCAATGTCAGCTAACTTCCGTCACTGCAACGGCGAATGGCGGGAGCACTTTGGTGGCGGCAGTCGGTGCAGCGATATCGTTTGCATCGCTGGTTCAGCAGGCGAATTGTGGCAGCCTGGTCTACGACTGGTCCTTTGGTGACGGAACCCACTCGTCCTCAACTTCTCCATCGTATGCCTACGCTATCGCCGGTGTCTATTCAGCTACACTGACTGTGACTTGCAGCGGTTGTACCCCTGTGACTTCGCAGCTTTCGATCACCGTGGCCTCTATCAGCCTCTCGTCTGCGGCTCCGGCCGAGCAAGGGAAAGTAAATCATTATTTTTGCCTGGTTGGTTCAGCCGATGTTGCAGTTCTGGCTACGCTGAC
This sequence comes from uncultured Acidobacteriia bacterium, assembly GCA_903929755.1. Taxonomy (GTDB): domain Bacteria; phylum Acidobacteriota; class Terriglobia; order Bryobacterales; family Bryobacteraceae; genus BOG-234. The sequence continues at coordinate 193 of CAIYVZ010000150.1, read as the reverse complement.
GCCGGGAAGTGCGCCCGCCTCAGCCGTTGTTTGGACCGGTGGGACTCAGGGAACTGACCTTGCCCGCGGAAAACGTATCCCTTAGCTGAGAATCAGCAAAGGGAGAAAGATGGAAAAGGCAAAGAGAGCGAAGTACACGCTGGAGTTCAAGCAGGAAGCGATACGGCTTGTGGAATCCGGTGAGAGTCTAGCG
>CAIYVZ010000149.1 GCA_903929755.1 uncultured Acidobacteriia bacterium | reverse complement strand
GCAAAAAACGGTCGCGGAACGGCAAATTCCCTTGACTCATGCCGATCACTGTTTCAGACTGAGAGAGTCCTGCGTCGCCGGGTTCGCAACTGATCGACATCAGATCGGACTGAGTGATCGACATCGTCGGAATACACATCATGATGAACGGCCCAATGTGTTTCCGACCCTTAGCTATGCTGATTCAACTAGATTCGCGGCCCCAGGGTGGATCCCAAAATTCGGATTAGAGCTGGAGGGCGGAATTTTCGATAAGCTGCTGGGTCGCTCGGCGCGACCTTTAGGCTCGGGTCTTGTTCGTGATGGTAAGGGTGTGATTCACTATACCCGAAAGCTCAGCCACTTCGTTCAAATCTTAGATTTTGTTCCTAAGATGTTTGATGCGAAAGGTGCACACAGGACACCATCAGAACTCAAATCGCTTCGCTTCTCGTCGCCCGTCCAGAGTGGGGCTGCACTAGCTGCTTTCAATTCAAACCTGTTTTATTGGTACCTTAACGTTGTATCTGACTGTAGGAATTTGAATAAGAGGGAGCTTGAGCTGTTCCCTCTGGAGGTCGCGAGCTTGTCGTCAGAGGACATGACTTGCTTGGCCCGGCTGGCAAGTCGGCTGATGGCTGATTTTCAGGCAAACTCTAGGCTTCTGACGATCACGTACAAAGAGTTCGGGAAGATGCAGATTCAGTGCATCTACCCAAAGCTATCTAAGGGGATAATCGACGAAATAGACGCTGTTCTGGCTCGCCATTACGGCTTCACCGCCGAAGAACTCGATTTCATCATCAACTACGACATCAAGTATCGGCTGGGTGCCGACTCCGACGAAGAATAGCCGCGGCGTGCCAGAGGACCGAGATGATTGGGACAGTGCTGGATCAAAAATATCTGATAGTCAGCCGCATTGGCGGCGGCACCTTCGGGGACGTGTATCTCGCCCACGATGAACTGCCCTCCCGGCAGGTGGCGATCAAACGACTGAAAGATCCCGGACGAGAAGGTCTCAACGATTTCGTCCATGAGATGCGGTCGCTTGACCAACTTCAGCACCCCCACATTGTTCGGTTCCTCACTCACTTCTCCGAGGCCGGTTTCATGTTCATCGTCATGGAATACTGCACGGGAGGCAGCCTCAGAGGTCTGATCAGGGGCACTCCGCTCCCGGCAACCGATGTCATGAAGTGGGGCAAGGAACTCGCCGAAACTCTTGGGCAGGTTCACCAGCGTCAAATCGTCCACCACGATCTGAAGCCCGACAATATTCTGTTCGGCGCGGACGGGCGAATCCGGATCGGCGATTTTGGCGGTGCCAACCGTAATATTGGGACGCCGAACTATATGTCCCCGGAGATGTGGCGCGGCGAAGCATCGCTGAAAGACGGTCGTGTCGATATCTACGCCCTCGGCATTACCCTCCTGGAACTCCTTCTGGGGGAAGATCCGTTCTCGGGGATACCTTCATCCGCTATTCAGCAGGCCAAGGTTCGCCATGACTTCATCCCGACAAGCCTGGATCGCTGGGTACAGGAACTTTTGTCCAAAGCGACCCACCCGGAACCCGAGCTACGGTTTCAAACCATGGAGGAGTTCACAGAGGCAATCGATGCGCGCCGCGTCAACTACGTTTTTGACCGGGAGCGCGTTCAGGCGCACCGGTTGGCAACGCGGGCCGAGAAACACTTGTCACGAAGACAACTGAGTTCTGCACTTACCTGTATTTCGCAGGCGTACCACGCCAGTCAGGACTGCGTTGCCGCCATCGTCGCGGACGGTCGCTGCCGTCTTTTCATGAATCGGGTGGAGGAAGCAGGCGCATGCTTCGATAAAGCTCTGAGGCTGAATCCGCGAGTCCCCATCCAGCGGGAATTAGGTTGGCTCAACCTGGAGGCAGGCAATTATGCGAGAGCGATTTCTCTGCTCACAGACCACCTTCAGCGCCATAGCGATGACTATGAAGCCTACAATCTCCTGCTCGAATGCTTCTACCGAACCGAGCGGTTCGAGGCTGGCATGCGGCTGGCAAAAATGATGGTGAAGGAGTCGGCCCCGAGTACCTGTTTTGTGAATAACGGCTTCATCTGCGGGGCCAGAATCGGTATAGCCGACGAGCAGGTGGTGGAGCGAGCCCTGGCTTCCGTGGATGAACCTTTCCTGACCCACAACGTGTTAGCTGTGCGGAAGTCCCCAGACCTTCTGGAACGTCTGCTCCTGTTTGAAAACTACCGTTTTGGACTCCCAAAGCAGAAGGCGAATGTCGTCCGGATTGATGTCGGGGGCTTCCCTCGCGAGTTCTCGATCCCCCTCGTCTCGGTAGGGCGCGATGAGGCCAATCACGTCTGCGTCCCGAACACGTTGGTCAGCCGCCGTCACTGTGTGATTGTGAACTGCGCGGGTGATGTCTGGCTTTACGATCTGGGGAGTACCTTCGGCGTCTTCGTCGACGGCAACCGTGTCAAGGGGAAAGTCTGGCTGGACGGCGTTCATACAATCAGGGTCGGTGAGGTGGAAATGACGGTGTCATCGTCAAAGGACCTCTTGCTGTGAAAGCCCTTGCCCAGATGCACTCACGACCAAACTTATGGCCATGACTCTCAACAATCAACTGACCACTCGCCGCAACTGGCGGGAACTCGTGCTGCTCCGTTCTATGCGCGGGTTCGGCGTGGTTTTCGAAGAACTGACGCTGGAGGCGCAAATCGGGCCAGAGGTTGTGGCTCTTCTCATTGACCGCAACCCGGACGAACTGAGGGGGAAAGGCAGCCTGTCCATAAATCTGAATGCAGGCGTGTTTCAAACACCGTTCGGCCCGGTCCTGTTTCTGATCTGGTGGATCCCCCCGATTGTTGAGGGGAAACCATGGGCTATGTACGAGCAGCTAACCAACCCCATCCATCCGCTCATTTGCGAGATTCTCCGACGCCTGGCAACGCAGACCCACCTGCACCTTCTCCTGCTCAACGAGGCTAGCCACGTGCAGACAGCTTTTGAGTACCCAAACACCTTCGCTTTCGAAAAAATCCTCGCGATTGCGGAACAGGCGAAACTGGCGTGGACCGGCCCTCAGGACTTCCAGCGGGCAACAAAAATCTATCAGTCAGAGTATGACCCTATGGACCTGTTCGCCTGAGTCCCTCGCTCGAATCGGAAGTGCCTCGTGACAGTCCTAAACGCAAAGCGAATCTCAATCGGCACCTCGCTGCCCCCGTTTGATGCTGCCGGTTCGGTGGAAATCCTGGAGCAGCCCCGAACTGGCTTCTTCTGCTCCACGCAGTGTCCCGGCTCCGTCATCCTCAAAACCTTTGACGCGATTACTGCCATGCGGAATCGCGGCGAGATCGTCATCGGTGGGTTTCACTCCCCCATGGAGTGGGAGTGCCTGGGCATTCTCCTCCGTGGCCGTCAACCCGTCATTTGGGTTCCGGCCCGAAGTATAGAAGCCATGCACCTGAAGCCGGAACTGGAACCCGCATTCAAAGGCGGGAGGCTCCTGATTCTCTCGCCCTTTGGGCCCAAACAAAGAAGAATCACGGCGGAACTAGCCGACCAAAGGAATCGCTTCGTCGCATCTCTGGCGACCACCATATTCGTGGCCCACGCCGCGCCAGGTAGCCGAACCTTCTCCCTCTGCACTGAACTCCGCCACCACAATCGCCAGTTGTTCACAATTGACGATCCGACCAACGCCAACCTAACCGCGCTGGGCGCTTCTGTCCATGGTCACTTGGGCAGTGACTGGTAAAGCTCCTGCAACAATCGGACGGCACGTTTCAGCGTGCCGAGTTCGTCTCCGGTCATAGGGTCGGGGTCAAAATGCATCACGTCGTTGCGGATTGTGCGAACGTCGTCCAGCAGTTTTGTCAGCTCGACACTGTCAATTCGCAGGCCGAGTTTCGCCCAAATTGCGGGGTGCTGAAATAGCCGGACGTAGTCGCCGAATGTGAGATCCGCAATACCATTGGGAACCCGAGGTGCCGGTGTTGCCGCTGCCAGCACCTGGAAATCCGGTGCATGGACTTTCCCCGCCAGTAACTGCCGAACATGTAGCTCAATTTCACGCAGCAGGAGAAAGGGCTCTGCCAAGGCCTGAAACTGCAAGCTCAGGTCACTCGCCGTCACGATGCCTGTAATGCGTTTGTCGCTGGCGCGAACAAGTACATAGCCATGATCGACGATGGTGGGGATGGCGTCAAACAGTGTTCTGTTTGCATCGACGATTCGTGCTTCATCACGACAATCCCCCACGGTGGCGCAATTGTTGCCGAGGACAAGTTTTGCGCCGATAGTCTTCCATGTAATCACGCCCTTCACTTCCCGCTCTCCCTGCATCACTGGCAGTTGAGAGAAATCATGCAGGAGCATCAGCGTTACCGCTTTGGTCAAAGCATCGGTTTGGTTGACGGTGATGAGCTTACGATTGGCGGCAGGGAGGCTGCCAATCCGATATGTCGGGTCATCCTCACTGGAAGTCTCGATTAGGGGCGATATTGGTTGGCTTTCAGGTTCTGCCGACGTAGGGGCTTGTTCGGACTGCGCCTCTGCCTGCTCAACTGCTGAAGGTGTTCCCTCCAGGACGACTTCCTCCGCGCTGTCCTCCGGATCTGGCCCGCATGGAAAAGTGTCATTCCCGGTTACTGATATCGGGACGCCTTCCTTGAGCTTGAGCCAAATGGGGGAGTCAATCCAGGCCGTCTCAAAGTCTGGCTCGGTTTGAAGACCAAGTTCGTCCAGTACGGCTTGAATTTCCTGGACTCGCATCGCGCCGCGGCGCTCCACTCCGAAATAGCGGAGGAAATCCCGAACCGTAATCTTATTGCTTCGGCGACCGCTCTTCAGCTTCTCCGCTGCCGATTGAATTCTTTTTGGGATTTTCACTTGAAGTGGCTTCCTCGTGGGCCCGTCTGCAAGCCTCAAAGCCAGCATAACGATTTTCCACGCACTGCGTGGAAAATCTTCAAAAGTCGAATGAAACAGCCCTCTCATGAATCTTTCCCGTCAAATCGTCACCGAAGGCGCGATCGTCAAATGCTCCCTGAATGGGTTTTGGGCCTGTCTCGGCGGGCCTGTTAAAGCTCGCGCTAAACTTCTACCAATGCCGACCGTTCTCAGGCTCGGGCCGTGGCGCTTCTTCTTCTATTCGGCCGAACACAATGAGCCGCCCCACATTCACGTCGAGCGCGAGTCCTTCACGGCGAAGTTCTGGTTGGATCCCGT
>CAIYVZ010000148.1 GCA_903929755.1 uncultured Acidobacteriia bacterium | reverse complement strand
TGGCCGTTCGAAGCACCCAACTATCCAGCTTGCCAGGTCTTGTTCCAAAGCGCCAGGTCTAAAGTGAAGATTCTTAAAGATTTCTTCGAGTACCCTTTCGACGTGCCGGAAACCTTCAAGTAGGGGGCTGAACTGTTACCCGGAAGGTTCGCCAGGTACCCATCCATCGAGAACACGCCATCCGTCGCAATCATCTTCAGCCGCGCGCCCGAAGCCGCCTGCAACTGCGCCTCCAGCTCCGCCATGTCACTATTCCGATACCGGAACCGCGCCGCCTTACACAACCGCACGCCGTCAATGATGCTCGCATGATTTAGCTCATCGGAAATAACCGCGTCCTCAGCGTCAAGGATCGTCTCGAATAGTCCACCGTTTGCATCAAAGCACGAGGAATACAGGATGGTGTCCTCCGTCCCCAGAAAGCTGCTGATGCCGGCTTCCAGCTCTTTGTGGATCGCCTGCGTCCCGCAAATAAACCGCACCGAAGCCAGTCCATAACCCCACTTATCCAGCGCCGCGTGAGCTGCGGCAATCACCTCCGGATGGTCCGCCAGCCCCAGGTAATTGTTCGCGCACATATTCAGGACGCCCCGCGAATTCGGCACATCCACGTGCGCATTCTGCTTGCTCAGCAGCACGCGTTCCGACTTATACAAACCAGCTTCCCGAATCGCAGCCAGGCGACCGGTCAGGTTCTCACGGGCATTCGAAAACATGCCTCCAGTGTAGAAGTTATTCCGCGACGCGGAACAATCGAAGCGGATACTTCTCCACGCGCTTCGGCTGATCCGGATCGTACACGATGATGAATTCCCCGTCGATCGGAATCACCCTGCGTGTCTCCAGTCTCCCCGTTGCCAGCGCCCCACTCGGCTCCCTGTATTCAAACTCGGTCGCATACAGGCGTTCCTTCCCGCGATTCACTTTTTTTGACGTCTTTGCCAGCGCTACGGCTGCCCGGCCATTCTCCAGCAGAAACTTCTGCCTCCGCAACTTCCACTGAATCAATACGCCTGTCAGGAGTAACGAGATTCCCAATAAGGGGGACATCCAGTAAGGCATCGGCTTCGGTTCATGCCCCACCAGCCAGTTATCTATTGGGTCGGACGGAAGATACCCCACCATTACCGGCGTTCCCGGCTCAATCCTCTTCCCTGCCATGGCACCCTCCAGCGTGCGCCCCTCAACGCCAAAGCTGTAGGTCATCCGCCAGTTATCCTTGAGCCGCTGCACGCCCTGAATCACTCCGGAGACCGTAGCGGCATCTCGTCCCCGAACCGCCGCACGCTCCAGGCTGCGCGTCGCTGCCATCCACAGCAGAGCGCCCGCAGCAAAAGCCCCCACCGTCAGCAGGAAGCTCAGTACCAACACGAAGCGACCCAGCCCGGTAAGCTCCACTTGCCGCGGCGTACTGCGCTGTAATTCCCTGGGAACGTTCATGCTTCTGTCTCCTCGTGTGGATCTGGTGGTAAACGCTTCGCCCTGCGCAAAGCGTCACGAAGAAGGTACTCGATCTGCCCGTTCAAACTTCGCAGATCGCCATCCGCCCACCGCACCAGAGCGTCGTAGGTCGTCTGATCCAGACGGAGCGGAAATGCCTTCTTTTGCGCCATTTTTATTGGTACAGACTCCCGGCGTTCACTACCGGCTCCACTCCGCGATCACTGCAAAGCACCACCATCAGATTGCTGACCATCGCCGCTTTGCGTTCTTCATCCAGCGTGACAACGCCCTTGCGGCTCAGTTCGTGCAGCGCCATTTCCACCATGCCAACCGCGCCTTCCACAATCTTCTGCCGCGCGGCAATCACCGCCGCCGCCTGCTGACGCCGCAGCATTACACCGGCGATTTCCGGCGCGTATGCCAGATGGCTGATCCGCGCTTCAATCACTTCAATCCCCGCGCGCGTCAGGCGCTCCTGAATCTCTTCTTTCAACCGATCCGCCACCACCCCGGCCGAGAGCCGCAGCGAAACATGCGATTCATCATGCGCATCGTAGGGATAGCTGGTGGCCAGATTGCGCAGCGCGGCTTCTGTCTGCACATGCATGAAGTTCTCGTAGTCGTCCACATTGAATGCCGCTTCAAATGTGTCCACCAGACGCCAAACTACAACGGCGGCAATCTCGATCGGATTCGCATCATGGTCATTCACCTTCAGCTTGCCGCTCTCAAAATTGCGGATGCGCAACGACAATCGGCGGCGCGTCGTTAGAGGGTTCACCCACCAGAAACCAGGCTGACGCAGCGTGCCTTTGTAGGTACCAAACAGCGTCACCAGCCGTGCTTCATTGGGGTTCAGCACCGTGAATCCGCCCAGCGCGGTCATGCTCACGCCACCGACCAGGATCCACCCCAGCGCCGCCACCGGACTGGAGTCGCGAATACCACTAATAAAACCAGCGACCGACACGATCACCAGAACCACCAGGGCCACAACCATGCCCCAGCCGGAAACGCCTCGAAGTTCTTTTTCAACCGACATTCAGATTTCCTCCTCTGATGTCCTGATAATATCAAATTGATATTACTTGTCAAGGCCCTATTTGGGGGTCCGGTACTGTCGCTGAAAACCGTTCCGCGTGTTGGTGATGGTGAACGAGCCGTCCTTCGAAGCCGAGATGTGCAGCCATTTGACCCCATCCGAAGGCTCCAGGTTCGCGATGAAATCGTCCGGCGGATTAGCCCCCTGACCGGCGTTCAGTGACGTGTGTACCTGCCAGATATCTTTCAGGCCGGGAGCTGCTTTCAGGACCGGCCAGGTCTGTGCATCGGCACCCTTTCGAGGTCCGTTGGCCTGAATCATGACCGGGGCTTTGAGAGCGGCGATCAGTTCCGGCGCGATGCCCTTGAACTGTCCGTGAACATTCACGTTGTACAGGCCAACCGTCCCAATCAGATTGCTCGGGCAGACCAGATCGTGACTGTTGTGCGCTTCCAGATCCGCCAGGTCCAGCATGCGGAACTTGCCCAGCCGGATCAGCAGGCCCAGTGACTGGTCGTCCTCGAAATCTGTGGTACGGGGTTCCGCCTGCTTTGCTGTATCGCAGGCCTGGTTGCGGGGGCCTTTGCCCGTCTTTTTCGACTGCCCCGCTGCGGTCAAAACCTCCACATCGAGCCCCTGGATCGGCAGCTTGTCGCCGACCTTCAAAGCCGTATGCGGCAACGTGTTCCGCGCCTCGGCATATTTCGGAAACCGGGGATTTGCGGGCGCGTCGCCATGGTCATAAACATGCGCCACCGGGAACGCGGCAATGAGCTTCGCCACATCCCCGACATGGTCTGTATCGTAGTGCGAAATCACCAGATGATCGATGCGCTTGAGCCCAGCCGCCTTCGCTGCTTCCACGATGCGGTCCGTCGAATTCGGCCATCCAACATCGAACAGCATCGACTCACCCGCAGGCGAGACGAACAGGACGGACTTTCCACCCTCCACGTCAATGACGTAGATGTCGAGGTTTTTGGCGGCCGTCAGGGATGAAGCTAAGAGGAAGCAGAGGCAGACGAGTCGGAGCATTTAATAACAGTACTAACTCGCCGCAGCGCGTTGCGCATCAGCTTCAGGCCGGTGTCATGTTCCGCCGTCAGAATCGATTCGGGATGGAACTGCACCGCTTCGATTGGCAGTTCGCGATGGCGGACACCCATGATGACGCCGTCTGCAGTACGGGCTGTCACTTCGAGTTCCGCCGGCAGCTTCTCCGGAATTGCGAACAGTGAGTGATAGCGGCCAACCGTGATTTCCGTCGGCAGACCTTCGAAAACGCCTTTATTCTCATGGATCACGGTGGATGGCTTGCCGTGCATTGGATACGGCAGCACGCCGAGTTCCCCGCCGAACGCTTCCACAATTCCCTGCAGGCCAAGGCAGACGCCGAAAACCGGGATCTTCGCCTGGGCGGCATGCCGTACCAAAGCTGGAACCCCGAAATCGGCGGGACGGCCCGGCCCGGGTGAGATCAGGATCAGATCGGGCTTCACCTGATCCAGGATTTCGAGTGGAAAACCGGCACGATAGGTGACGACTTCGGCCCCAGCCTGGCGAACGTAATTGGCCAGCGTCTGGATAAAACAGTCGTCGTTGTCTACGAGCAGAAGTTTCAGGTGAATCGGCGGCTGGGCCACCGGTCCCGCAGGCGTGACCGCCTTTTCACCCAGGAGCCGGAAGAAACCGGTGGCCTTAATGCGGGTTTCCTGCTCTTCAGCAGCTGGATCGGAGTCATAGAGCAGCGTGGCTCCGGCGGGATACGTGGCGTAACCGTCGCGCAGATACGTGGTTCGGATGGCGATACCGGTGTTGATGTCCCCATTGAGCGACAACATGCCAACCGCGCCGCCGTACCAGTCGCGGGCGGATTTTTCCAGAGCTTCGATAGCGACTGCAGCGGCCTTCTTGGGGGCCCCGATCAGGGTAACGGCCCACATGTGGCTGAGGAAGGCGTCGAGCGAATCGAAGCCGTCCGCCAGGGTGCCTTCCACGTGGTCCACCGTGTGGAAGAGGCCAGCGTATTTTTCGATCAGCCGGCGACCAATCACCTGGACCGAACCGGGCTTGCAGACGCGGCTTTTGTCATTCCGGTCCACGTCGGTACACATGGTGAGTTCGGATTCCTCTTTGGTGGAGTTGAGGAGTTCGCGGATGTTTCTTTCGTCCTGCAGTGGATCGCCGGTGCGGCGAACCGTTCCTGCAATCGGGCAGGTTTCCACGCGGGTGCCCTCCACGCGGACGAACATTTCCGGAGAAGCGCCCACCAGTTGCTCATTGCCGAACTGCATCAGGAATTCGTAGGGGCTGGGGTTGGCCTCCTGCATCCGGCGGAAAAGGTCAGATGCTTTGCCTGCGTAGGGGGTGCGGAAAGTCTGGCGGAGGACCACTTCGTAGTAATCGCCCTGGCGCATGCCTTCGCGGCAAGTTTCCACGTTGGCTTCATACTCCGCCACCGTGTGATCAGACGTAATGGGGCCTGGTTTGCGTTTGGGCTGACGGGGAACTTTCTCGCCGGTCCGTTCCAGACCTTTCGTAGTGGTGTCGCCACTCTCAAAGTCATACGAATAGCGCTCAATCACTTCGCGCTTGCGATCCATGTAGCTGATGTCGTCGCACAGGAAGAGCTGGAGGTCCTTTCCCAGCGTCCGTTCGTGACGTAGTTTGATGGGCTCAAACTGAAAAAGAAGATCGTAGCCAAAAGCTCCGGCGAGCGCGAGTTTGTCGTCTTTGTCGCTGCGGAATTCCTTCGTCAGGGCACGCAGAACCGAGAAGATGGAGGGCTGTTTGCTGCGCTCTTCTTCAGGGAAAAACGCGGGCATGGGCTTCAGACGACCACGCAGGGTGCCGTTGTCGTCCTGAAAATCGTCCCAGTGCGGGTGATTTGCCAGCACCGGTGCCAGCACCTTGTTGATGGCCACGCCGCGTTCGTTCAAGGGGCGGAACGTGACATCGCGCTGGAAACCGATGATTTCGAGAGGCGGCTTCACGGAAACGATGTCCCATCGGGAGTACCGGCCCGGATATTCATAGCCCGAGGACAGGTAGAGGCCCCGGTATTGATCGAGCTGGCGCAGAATACGGTCAAATCCCTTAGAGAAAGGGAGGGCCGTCTGCGTACGCCGGACGGTTATCCCGCCGGGCGTAAGGTATGTTACTTCCCGCATGTGATTGGATTGAAGTTTCATTATCGCAAGTGGCCCGGAATCGGATATGCTCGGAGATTCGTTTATGACTCCACTCTTCCTGTTGTTCGGTGCCATCGGGCTCCTCCTGGTGCTGATTATTTGGGTGAAACTGAACCCGTTTCTCTCGCTGGTGATCACTTCCTTCCTGCTGGGGATCGCCAATGGCCTGTCTCCCCAGGCGGTGCTGAACGCCATCATTAAGGGCGCGGGCGATACGTTCGGGACCATCGCCATCGTGATTGTGTGCGGCGCGGCCATCGGAAAACTGATCGAAGAGAGCGGCGCGGCGCTGAGTGTCAGCAAGACGTTTATCCGGTGGTTTGGCATCCCCCGAATTCAGCTGGCGATGGTGCTGACGGGCTTCCTGGTGGGGTTGCCGATGTTCTACAACGCCGGATTTCTGGTACTGACGCCTCTGGTTTATGCACTTTCGGCGTCTACGGGCCTGCCGCTGCTGTACCTCGGCGTGCCCCTCTGCGCGGCGCTTTCCGTAACTCACGGCTTTGTGCCGCCGCATCCCGGGCCAACCGCAGTCGCCGCAGTTTTCCATGCCGACCTGAACATGACGCTGCTCTATGGGGTGATTCTGGCGATTCCAGCAACGATTCTGGGTGGTCCGGTGCTGTCGAAGTTCTATAAGGGCTGGAATAATCAGCCCCCTCCCGAACTTTACACCCATAAAGAACTGGCCGACAGCGAACTGCCTTCCTTCGCGGTGAGCCTGACCACGATTCTGATTCCGGTGGTCCTGATGATGTTCGGCGCAGTGATCGCGATGACGACGGACGCAAAAAGCGGTATCGCGCAGATGGCGAAGTTTCTGAGCGACGCGAATGTGGCGCTGTTCATCGGGCTTCTGGTGGCGATCTGGACGCTGGGTTTGGGCCGAAAGCGCAGCATGGAGTCTGTGATGAAGGCCGTTGGTGCGGCGGCGTCCGGCGTGGCGATGTTGCTGCTGGTGATCGCGGCCGGCGGGTCGTTCAAGCAGGTTCTGCTGGACGGCGGCGTGGCGGAAGTCATCAAAAAGGTGATGAGTGAGAGCGCGGTGTCGCCCATCGTGCTGGCGTGGGGGATGGCGGCGGTGATGCGGTTCGCGCTGGGGTCGGCCACGGTGGCGGGCATTACGGCGGCGGGCATTATGCTGCCGCTGGTGCCGGGCTCGGGTGTTCGCCCGGAACTGATGGTGATTGCGGTCTCGACGGGCAGCCTGATGTTCGCCCACTTCAGCGATACCGGCTTCTGGATGTTCAAGGAATACTACAACGCGACCATCAAGCAGTCGTTCCAGGTGTGGACCGCGATGGAGTGCACCGTGGGCACCGTTGGCCTGATTGGTACCCTGATTCTGCATTGGATTTTGGGAGGCGTCGCGAAGTGAGGAGAGAAATGATGGTTCGAATCGTATTGGCTGCTTTGGCCGCCGCTGGCCTGATGGCCGCTCAGGACCTCTCCCCGAAGTGGGATGAACTCACTGGTCCGGATTTTATTCAGGCGATTGAGAAGGCGAAGGGCGTCTGCATTATCCCCATGGGGATTTTGGAGAAACACGGCCCGGCGGGGCCGATTGGCACCGACCTTTTCGATGCGCGGCACGCCGTGTTGAGCGCGGTTAAGGAAGAGTACGCCGTGGTGTTTCCGGAGTACTTTGTGGGGCAGATTTTCGAGGCACAGCACCAGCCGGGGACGATCGCTTACAGCACCAACCTGCAGATGGCGTTCCTGAAGGAAACGACGGACGAGATGGCGCGGAACGGCTGCTCCAAAGTGGTACTGTATTCGGGCCACGGCGGGAACACCGGTCTGGTTTCGTTCTTCACGATGACGCAACTGGAGAAGCCGAAAAACTGGGTGCTTTATACGATTTCGCTGGGTGGGTCGACGAATGTAGCACCCGCGCCGGGTACGGCCCCTTCGAAGCCGGGCGTGGATGGCCATGCGGGCGAGAGTGAGATTTCGATGGTGATGGCTTCGCGGCCCGAACTTGTGCATACGGAACGGTCGGGAACGCAGTCGGGGAAGAACCTGGCGCGCCTGGATCTGCCGGCCGGCGTTTCGACTTCGATTTCGTGGTATTCCATGTATCCAAACCACTACGCGGGCGATTCGGCGGGTGCGACCGCCGCTCGTGGCCAGGCGATGACGGCTCAGACTGTGGCGCGTGTGGTGGCGGCGATTCGGGCGATTAAGGCGGATCAGGTGGCCCCCAGATTGCAAAAAGAATTCTTCGACAAGACCACGAAGCCGCTCGAAACTTCTCAACAATAGGGACTGACCGATGCCACAGGAATATCCGATCATTCTCCGGGGCTTCCCCGGAACCGTGCGCCTGGAAGAGGGCGTCGTGTATGCCCGCGGCCTTAAGGCGGACGTTTACATCCCGGTTGAAGCGGCGAAACCGGTGCCCGTGATCCTGTTTCTACATGCGGGCGGTTGGCTGCAGGGGGACCGGAAGTTCGGGCCGGATCTGGGGCGTTTTTTCACGCAGCGCGGGTTCGCCATGGTCAGCATCGATTACCGGTTGAGCAACGAGGCGCTGTTTCCGGCCGCCGTGCATGATGTGAAGACGGCGATTCGCTGGATGCGGTCCGTTGCGGGTGAGTATGGTTTCGACCCGAACCGGATTGGCGTCTGGGGCCTTTCGGCGGGCGGGCATTTGGCAGCTTTGGCCGCTATTTCAGCGGATACCGACTTCGTGGCGGATGACGATCCGTATCGCGAGTTTTCGAGCTCGGTGCAGGCAGTGGTGGCCGGGTATCCTCCGGTGGATTTCAATCAGTTTGCGGCGGACGAGGGTTCGTTTGAGACGAAGTTCCTGGGTGCTCCGCTCAGCACTATTCCTAAGTTAGTTCGGCAGGCGAATCCGGCGGCTTACGTGAAGGGCCCGGGGGCTCCGCCGATTCTGCTGGTGCATGGCAGCGACGATGCGACGGTGCCTTCCAGCCAAAGTGAGATGCTGTTTGATGCGCTGGGCGTGGCCGGGAACGATGTGACGATGTGCCTGATTGAGGGCATGGGCCACGGGTTCATGAACAAGAACGATTTCGATCAGCGCGAGTTCAAGAAGGTGAAGAAGTACGAGTGCCGGAATGGGGAACCTCCGGTGATTACCGAGGCGCCTCCATTTATGTTCGGGACTGTGGAGACGTTCTTCCGGCGGAATTTGTAGGCTTCCGTTGTTATGCTTGAGGTGGCGCCGACGGCTTCAAATGCGGCGACTATTGGTGAATGGCGCACGTAAGTCCCGGCCCCGATCGCAGCTTGACGGGTACCAAGGCAATGCTGAACGATGAGCGCGAACGATTTCTTCCAGGCGAAGGTCGAGGGCAAACGACTTTCGATGGTTACGTGTTACGACTACACTTTTGCCCGTCTCCTTGCGAAAAGTTCTGTGGATGCGATCCTGGTGGGCGACAGCGCCGCCACGGTAATGCATGGGCACGATTCGACGCTCGCGGCGAGCATCGACTTAATGTGGCTTCACACGGGCGCGGTAGTGCGCGGCGCCGGAAGCAAGTTCGTCGTGGCGGACATGCCGTTTCTGACGGCGCGGCGCGGGATGGGGGCGGCCCTGGACGCGGCGGCCGAGGTGATGAGGGCGGGCGCGGGGGCCGTCAAAGTGGAGGGCGTGGACGGGCATGAAGATGTAATTCAGCGCCTGGTCCAGAGCGGAATTCCCGTAATGGGGCATCTGGGTTTGCAGCCGCAGTCCGTGAACGCCTACGGCGGTTTCCGTGTCCAGGGCCGGCACGATGACTCGGCGCGAGAGATTGTACGGCAGGCGGCCGCGCTGCAGTCACTGGGGGCCTTTGCGGTAGTGCTGGAGTGTATTCCGGCGTGTCTGGCCGCGGAGGTTACAAGTTCCCTGCGCATTCCAACCATTGGTATTGGCGCGGGAAGCGGCTGCGACGGGCAGATTCTGGTGCTGCAGGATTTGCTGGGCATGAATCCGGACTTCCATCCGAAGTTCGTACGACCTTTCCTCGACGGCGCTCAAACCATCCTGGATGCGATTGGGCGGTTCGATGTGGCAGTGAAAGACGGTTCGTTTCCGTCAGCCGCAGAGAGCTATTCCTGATGCGCGTATGGACAACTATCCCGGCCTGGAGGGAGCGGCGGCGCGAGCTTTCCGGTAGCCGCATCGGCTTTGTTCCCACCATGGGCGCGCTGCATCGGGGCCATGCCGCGCTGGTGGAACGGTGCAGACGGGAGAACGATATTGTGGTGGTCAGCATCTTCGTCAATCCCTCACAGTTCAACGAAATCGCCGATCTGAAGAACTATCCCCAGACCCTGGACAGCGATCTCCGGCTTCTGGAGCAGTTGGGCGTGGACGAGGTGCTGGCCCCGACAGCCCAGGAAATGTATCCGAACGGGTACAGGCTGCGAGTGGTACCGGTGGACAAAGCGCCCGTTATGGAAGCGGCGTTTCGTCCCGGCTTTCTGGAGGGCGTCCTGACCGTGGTGCTGAAGCTCTTCAATCTTGTGCGGGCGGACCGGGCATATTTTGGCGAGAAGGATTATCAACAACTGCGCGCCGTGGCGGACCTGGCAGAGGAGTTCTTCTGCGCTACGGAAATCCTCCCGTGTCCCACCGTGCGGGAAGCTTCGGGACTAGCTCTGAGTTCGCGAAATGCCAGGTTGTCGAGCGAGGGCCGGGCGAGGGCGGCGGCGATCTTCGAAGCTTTGACCAGCGCGGCGGGAGTTGACGAAGCGAGGCGGTTGCTGGAGGCGCGCGGGTTCACCGTGGAGTATGTGGAGGAGCGGTGGGGACGGCGTCTGGCAGCGGTTGTCATTGAGGCCGTCCGGCTGATCGACAATGTTTCCCTGGAGGAGGTCAGGCATGCTTCTGGTACTTGACGTTGGCAATACGCAGATTTTCGGCGGCGTTTACGACGGCGACGAGCTGAAGGTCTCATTTCGGCGGACATCCAGCGTTCGTTCGTCGTCGGACGAGTTCGGCCTGTTCTTTCGCAACGTGCTTCGGGAGAATGGCTTTGAGCCGGGGCAGATCGACATGGCGGGGATTTGTTCGGTTGTTCCCGACGCGATGCATTCGCTGCGGAACTGTTTTCGGAAGTACTTTCATTTTGAGCCGTTCCTGCTGCAGCCGGGAGCGCGGACCGGCCTGAAGATCCGCTATCGAAATCCCCTGGAGGTAGGCGCCGACAAGATTGCGAACGCCGTAGGCGCCCTGTCGCGCTTCCCGGGGCGCAACCTGCTGATTGTAGATTTTGGTACGGCGACGACGTTATGCGCGGTTACGAAGGACAAGGAATATCTCGGCGGCATCATTACGCCGGGTATCGGGATCTCTATGTCGGCGCTGGAATCGAACACGGCGCGACTTCCATCGGTCGAGATTATGCGGCCAGCCGAAGTTGTGGGGCGTTCCACGGTGGAGAGCATTCAGGCGGGCCTGTATTTCGGAACGCTTGCCCTGGTGCGGGGCCTGGTGGGACGGGTGACGGCTGAGCACTTTGCCGAGGATCGACCGTTAGTGGTGGGGACCGGCGGGTTTGGGCGCCTGTTTGATGAAGAGCAGTTGTTCGACGAGTTTGTGCCAGAGCTTTCGTTGCTGGGACTGCGGCGGGCGGTGGAGATTTCGCGGGCCATTTCATGACGTTGGGCAGGGGACGCCTTCTGGGGTAACCCTTCCGGCAGAATTTGCAGTTTACCAGGGTGCTGCCGGGATGTCGGTCTTTCCGAAATCGCCACCCTTGAAAAGCAGAGAGCGGCCTGTCGTTTTTGCGGTGGCATAGGCGCAGCAGTCGCCCAGATTAAGGCCGCCGGGGTGTCGACCTTTTCCGTAACGTCTCCAGGCTTCCTGCGCTTCGTGCATCTGCGCTTCGCCGAAGGGAAGGGTCTTTACCTCGAGTTGCGACAGAATCAACAAAGCACCGTCCGAAGCGGGTTCGCCGGCACGGCCTTCCAGAACCATCATGGTTTCGAACCAGTTCACGGCCGAGATGTGGCGCTCCGATGACTTGGCGATTGCACTGGCCATTCGTTCTGCTTCCGGTTCTTGCAGGGCGATGGCGATGATGGCGGACGAATCGATGATCATTCCGGGAGACCGAACTCGTTGTAACCAAGAATCTCGTCCGGAGTGCGGGAGTCCAGTACGGGCAGGCTGGCAATACCTCGACCAATGCGCATGACTCGCTCCACAACGCGTCGGGAATCTTCCTGAGGGGAACGGGTTTTCGCGAGGCTCTCGCGCAGGGATTCACGGACGGCTTGTGTGAGCGACTGGTTTGTCCGGCTGGCAAGTTCAACCGCGAGTTCGTGAACTTCGGGATCTTTAATATTCAGTGTTGGCACGATTTCCTCCTGTCCGCCAAAATTCTACCATGGAGGCGGAGTGGTTATTCCATCACCTCAGCGAGGGGGCGTTCGAGTCCGGCAGCTCGCAGAATTCCGTCCTTTGCGTCGTTGAGACGGCCTGGAGTGTTTTTTCGGCAGGTTAGCGTTTGGTGCGGAGCCAGAGAGTGCCAAAGTCTCTTAGATTGGTGCGGGTTTTGGGGCCTCCCGCGAACCAGTCTTCGTGGTGGAAGTGGGCGAAGTTGCCTTCTCCTCTTTCCTTTTCGTCGATGTCCCCCAAGGCAATGTTGAGACCTACTTTGCGCTCTCCCATGGCTGGCGTGTAGAACTTGCCCGGTTCAACTTCCAGGCAGGGGTCGAAGTTCACGGCCCATTCGATGATGTAGCCGTGGCCTGCGGGCTTCTTTTTGGCTACGGCTTCCTGGGCTCCGGAGAGGATCCATTTCTGGTAAGTATTCCAGGCGGATTCGCGACTGCGGGGCTCTCCTTCGAGGAGGCCTCCGACTCCGATCCCTCCTTTGCGGGATTTGGTCAGGTTGCAGACCATTTGCCAGTCGGTTCCGTTGCCGACGGAGTCCTCATTGTCCTTCCAGGCGTTGCTGGCGTTGATGAGGAGTTCCATCTCGTCACCGAACCACGGGAAGCCTTCGCGGGTCAAGTCGTGGGTTTTGGGGTTTTCTTCAGGAATCCAGCGGGGGATGTCGATGCCGTAGAGGACGTCGTCAGTCACGTCGAAGGCGAAGTAGAGGCGCTTGCCGTCGTGTTTGACATAGCCTTTCAGGGAGAGGTCCTTCGGGTCGGTGGTGAGCGAGAAGGTATTCACCCAGCCGCGGTTGTCGAACGTGGTTGCGTCGTCGTACTCGCCGGGGGAGATGACTCCGTCGAGTTTGGGCGTTTTGCCGGGGTAGGCGTTGAGTTCCCGGGGAAATTCCCCGGCGGAGGCCGCGGCGGCGATCAGGAGGGCGACCGCGATGGCGGTCGGTTTCACTTCTTGCGCCGGGCCGGGGCGGCGGCGGGGGCGGTCAGGCTCACGCCCATGGTGCGGAGCTGATCCTTCGCCTGCGAGGCCTGGTCCTTGCGGGGGTACTTGGCAATGAGGGAGCGGAAAGTGGCGATGGCGTCCGTCTTCTTGCCGGATTCTTTGAGTGACATGCCCTTCATGAAGTAAGCGTCGGGCGTGATGTCGCTGGCGGGGTAGCGTTCGATGATGGCGTCGAAGTCCTGCGCGGCGAGGTCGGTCTTGCCCTGCTGGCGGTGGATTTCACCGATGTTGAGCTGGGCGGAGGCCGCATTGGGGTCTTCGGGGTAGAACTTGAGGAAGTCAGTGAACTCGGAGATGGCGAGGTCGAACTTGCCGCCGTTCTGGTCCCGTACGCCGTTGGAGAAGAGGACCGCGGCGGGCGGGGTCTGCGGGGTGCCGGGAGGCGGACCACCACCGGCGGCCACGGGGGGCGCAGCGGCGGGAGCCTGGAGAACCTTGACGGCGTCGTTCAAATCGCCCAGCTTCTGGAGGATCTTGTTGAGCGAGGAGTTGAGGTCGGCGACGGAATTGCGGACTTCAGCCACGTCGTTGTTGGTGTTGTCCACCTTGGCCGCCAGGCCGGTGATGGGCGTCATCCGGGTATTCAGTTCGCGCTCCAGGGTCTGGTTGACCGTGGCGGCGAGGACGCTAACCGAAGTATTGGCTTTGACGGCCGCGTCGAGAGACTGGGTGACGAGAGCCTGAATGGCGGCCAGTTTCTGATCCTGGCTGCTTTGCAGCGCCTGCATCTGCGATTGCAGCTGGGCGATATCGCGTTGCAGTTCCATGATCTCTTTGCTGGCCCCGAAAGAAGGGTTAATCGATGCAGAGCCAGCAAAGAGAAGTGAGATTATGACGGTGGAGCGGAGGATTCGCATCAGCTTTTAGTTTACTGACCCGGAGCGAAATGTGCGCGCCGATTGCTCTGGTAGCAGCTTTCGGTGGCTTCCGTGCATTGGGGCCGCTCTTTGCCGTAGCTGATGGGTTTCAGCTTTTCGGCGGGGATGCCGAGCTGGATAAGGAAATCGCGGGCCGAGTTAGAGCGGCGGTCACCGAGGCCTAGGTTGTATTCGGCGGAACCGCGCTCGTCGCAATGGCCTTCGAGGGCGATGGTGGCCGAGGGGAAGTCGGCGAAGATGCGCTTCAGGGCGTCAGCGTCCGCAGTCAGGATGGCGCGGGCGTCGTCACGAATGTTGTTGGAATCGTAGTCGTAGAGCGCATCTTTCAGATCGCTCTGGAGGCGGGATTCGACAGTGCCCTTCGTGTTGGCGGGCGGCGGGGGCGGAGGTGGGGGCGGCGCGGGGGCCGAGACGACAATACGTGCCGTTTTGGTAGCGGTGCCACCAGGACCCTTGGCGGTCAGCGTATAAGTTGTGGATTCGGTGGGACGGACGGTGCGGGAGCCATTGGCGGGCACGGTTCCGATTCCGTTATCGATAACTACGTCGTTCGAGCCAGTAACTGCCCAGCGCAGATTGGCTGACTGTCCACGTTCAATCGTGGACGGCTCGGCGGCAAAATCCGCGATATTGGGGCGGGCCGGAGCCGGCGCTGCCGGAGCAGCGGCGGGCTGAGTGACGGGAGCTGGTGGCGGAGGAACCGGCACCTTTTTCTTGCAGCCACCGGCGAGAAGGACCATAGCCAGCGAGAGAGAGAGTCCGGCCCAACGCAGAGAGGTTGAGCGAACAGGGGAGAGAATTTTCGTCGTCATTTTATTTAGAACCCCACACCGGGTATTTGTTGGTACCTTGCTGAGTTAACTGCTTCACCTGGGTACCATCAGCAAGCATTGTATAAAGCTGACTACGGCCGCTCCGATTTGAGGTGAAAACAAGGTGCCGGCCGTCGGGAGCCCAAGTAGGATTTTCGTTCTTTCCTTCACTGTGAGTCAACTGGACATACTGCTTTGTACCTACGTCCATCACAAAAATATTCCAGTCGCCGGCGGCGTAACCGCGGGTCCAGGCGAAGGCCAGGTGCTGTCCGTCCGGGTGCCAGGCGGGGTTGGAGGCTTCGCCTTCGCCGTTAGTGATGCGCTCGACTCCTGCTCCGTCGGTATTCATCCGGTAGATCTGCTGGGCTCCGGGGCCGGAGACAAAGAGGAGGATGCCGGGGTTCTTCGGATTCACCTTGGGTTCCACTTCGACGGCGTTGCGATGCGAGACGCGGCGGAAGCCCTGGCCATCGGCCCCGGCGACCACGATTTGTGAACTGCCGCTGGCAGTGGAAGCGTAGTAGATGAGCTTGCCATCGGGAGAGAAGCCGGGGGTGGTGTTGAGCGAGGCTTCCTGATTGTAGAAAGGCTGGGTGCGGCCGGTTTCGGTATTCAGGACCATGATGCGGGGGGAGACGCGCGCATACGTCGTGAACGCGAGTCGGCTGCCATCGGCGGAAATGCCCGGCGTGATGGAGATGGACTTGAGGTTGGTGAGCTGCTTCTGGTTGTTACCGTCCCAGTCCATGGTCCAGAGTTCCTGGTTGCCGGAGCGGTTGGAGACGAAGTAGATGCGGCTGCCAAGGAGGGAACCGGTGCCTCCGAACTTCTGGATAATGTCGTTGGCGAACTCGTGGGCGGTCTTTATGGCTCCGGCATCGTCGAGAGTGCCGGTGTAGCGACCGTAGAGAAGCTGGGCGGCCTGGGGGTCGGTCTGGCGGGCGTCGTAGACGTAGCCATAGAGGACGAGAACGCCGTTGACGGCGGCGGAGTAGCCGAAGACCACGTGGGAGGCTCCGACGGGGGCTCCGGACCAGTCCTGCAGGGCATAACCTTGTTTGTTGTCTTCCTGGCGGAGGTCCTCGGGGCGCTGGGGGTTGGCGAGCGGGAACATGCTCTTGGACTTCATTTCGAAGAGGCCAGAGCTTTGGAGGTCGCTGAAGAGGGTGGCGTTGAAGGGCCCCATGAACTGCTGGGTGCCGGAGCCGCGGAATTCGGTGACGGCGAGTGCGGGTTTGCCGCCCTGGCCGCGAATCCAGTCGGTGATATCGACGTTCTGGGCCATGAGAACACCGGCGGCGAGAACGGGAAGGACGAAGAGAAATTTGCGCATCATTTATTCAACTGGAACCAGAGTTCCACTGTTGCCTCATTCTTTTCAAACTGCTGGGGAAGAGCCGGCAGGGGGGATGCGTCGATGACGGCGCGTTTGGAGGAGGTGTCCAGAAGATAGTTCCCACTGGGTTTGGACACCTGAACGTTGGTAACGGTTCCATTGCGCGCGATGGTAAAGCTGACGGCGCATTTCTGTTGGGGGGTGGCGCGGACGTCCGCAGTGGCCCATTTTTGAGCGATGCGGTCGCGCATCAGCTGAACGTAGGCACCGAAACGGTTACCGAGGACGGTAGCGGGGCCAATATCGATGCCACCGGCTCCGGCCATGCCGTACAGGGGGGTGCTGGCGGCTTGTCCGGACTTCGAATAGACCTGATTGGCCTGGTACTGCATGGGCTTGTAGACCTGGGGCGCGGGTTTGGGCGTCTTTTTGTTTTTTTTGCCGGGGAGGGCGATGCCGTCGGGCTCGGGAGCCTTCACTTTCATGCGCGGTTTGGCTTCGGCAGGTTCCTGGGGGGCGAGATTATCGGTATCGTTGGCGAGAGGATTGACGGGCGCTTCGTTGCGGGGGATCGGGATGGTGGAAACGAGGCCGACGCCGACGGCACCGGAAGAGGCGTGAGGATCGCCCCAATGGTCACGCAGATTCAGGTAGCCGGTGAGGGTAAAAATTCCGACGAGGCTTACATGTGTGATGAGGGACCCGGCGAGGGCGCGGCCGAGGGGGGCTCGCTGCTGGTCGCTGCCTGAGGGGAAGGTGGCCGTACTCACGGCTAGCGGCCTCCCGAGTCGGGTTGGGTGACGAGGCTGACGTTTAGCTTGGCGGCGCCGAGAGCGGCGAGGACCTGGGCGAGAACTTCGTATTTGGTTAAGCCATCGGCGCGTACGAAGACGGATTCCTGGCCTGGGTAACGGCTGCGGACTTCGGCCGCGAGCTTATTGACGTTGACCTCTTCCTTGCCGAGGTAGAGGTCCCCCGTTTTGGACAGGGATACGATGGGTAGCTCTTTGGTGGTCGATTCCACGGTCTTCGTCTTGGGAACGTTGATTTCGATCCCATACTCCATGACGTGCGCGGTGATCATAAAGATGATCAAAAGTACGAGGGCGACGTCGACAAAAGGTGTGACGTTAATTTCGGCCAGCGGTGGAGCACCCCCGCGTCTTCCTCGTCCTCTGCCGCCTCCTCCGACGCTGATTGCCATCGTCTCTTATTCTCCGAAACTTCGTTCGATGAAGTTCTGGAATTCCAGGCCGAAATCGTCCATTTGCGAACCGAGTTCGCGGAGGATGTGGCCGAAGTGGTTGTAGGCCATGGCGGCAGGGATGGCCGCGAAGAGGCCGGCGGCGGTGGCGATGAGGGCTTCGGCGATGCCGGGGCCGACGGAAGCGAGGCTGGTACTACCCGCCGCGCCGAGGTTCTGAAAGGCGCGGATAATGCCGAGGACGGTGCCGAGAAGGCCGATGAAGGGGGAGACGGACGCGGTGGTGGCCAGCAGGCTCAGGTTGCGTTCGAGGTAGGTAATTTCCTGGTTGGTCGCGATCTGGAGGGTGCGGGCGATGGCCTCGCGATTGGTGAGGCCGCCACGAGTCTTCACCTGGCGGGAGACTTCGGCGTAACCGTCTTCGAAAATAGTGACGAGCGGCGCGGGACGGAACTGCTCACAGGTGGCGACAGCGGTTTCGAGGGTATTGGATTTGCGGAAGGCCCGAATGAAGCGGCCATTGCCGCTCTTCGCCGCTCCCAGGGCGGACCATTTGGCAAAAATGATGGTCCAGGATGCGATGGAAAAGATGATGAGCAGCACCAGGATAGCGTTGGCGAGAGCAGAGCCGCTCTTCACGAGATCGAGCAGGCTGGTCTGAAGCAGGAGGGCACAGGTGTGGCCAGTGAAGATTAGGTCCAAACCTGAATCTAACACGTTAAAACAACATGGTCCAGAAATGTCGTAAGGAAAAGTAAGGGTTAGGTGCCAAAACGCAATTCCGGGTGGCGGGAGTCGTACGTCGTTTACATTCCCGGGATGCTAAAGAGCGGTTTATTTGCTAAGATCCGAACCATGGAGAGACCGCTTGGTGGCGGGACCCGGGCGAGGCGCGAAATAAAGGAACAAACATGACAGACCTGCAGCTATACATCCTCGTCGCGATCCCGCTGGTTGGCATCCTGGCGAACACGGGCCTTTTCATCCACCTGAGCGGCACGATGAACACGCGGTTTGCCGCGCTCGAATCCAAGGTCGATTCGCGCTTCGAGCGCGTGGAATCGCGCTTCGACACGCTGATGGGCAAGGTGGTCGAGATCGACAACCGGCTCACCCGCGTGGAGGACCGGATGGGCATTAAACCGTAGCCGCAGTGACTGCGGCACGACGCAGCCCATCCGCGTGATCGCGGGGCTTCTGGGACATGCGCACTCTGTTGAAGACGCGGGTGCCGGGGGCACCGGCACACCCTTGACCACGGGCGCAGTGCGAAGGGACTCGTTGTCCGCGCGGATAGTGTCGGCTGTTATGCCGTGGCCACGTGCCTTGGTACGGTTGAGGCTCGGGCAGGCGGCCGTTCAACTTCTTCACCGCTCAGTTCGTCAGGGCCGCCAGTGTACGTTGGATCACGCCATCCATGAAAGGGCCGTGCCAGCGCCAGACGATGACGAGGTCGTGTTCCGGGTCGATCCAGATGATGTTGGAGCCGTTGCCGATGGCGGCGAAGCTGGTTTTTGGGGCGCTGGGCCATTGCTTGCCCTGGGTGTTGAGCCACCAAAGGTAGCCGTAGTCGGGGCCGTGAGCGCTGGGTTGCGTGGCATCTTTGAGCCAGGCCTCGGAGACCAGTTGGCGGTTGTTCCAGCGACCGTGGTTCAGGATCAACAGGCCGAAGCGGGCGAGGTCTTCGGAGTTCGACCAGATGCCACCCCCCCAGCGGGTTCCGCCGCTGACGGAACCCTTGGAGTTGGCATAGGGAATCCAGCGCCAGGTGTCGGAGGCCCCGATGGGGTCCATGATGTTGGTTTTCAGCACTTCCGGGACGGGCTTTTTGAAGAGCTGCATCAGGTTCAGGGAGAAGCGGTTGACACGGACATCGTTGTACTCGTAAAAGGTGCCGGGGTCGTGGAGGGGTCGTGGGGCGTGGCGTCCGGCTCCGAACTCTTCCGGACCGATGAAGGTGGAGACTTTACCAAACATGGCACCATCCCACTCGCTTTCCTGCTGGAGATGGTTCTTCCAGGTGATTTTGGCGTTGTGAGGGGAAGCGTAGCTGCCGTCGTGGATGTATTGGGCGACGGGATCGTTAACCTCTTTAATAAGACCCTGGGCTACGGCGAGGCTACAGACGGTGGAAAGGAAGCTTTTGGCGGCGCTGTAGACGGGATCGACAGCTTTCACGTCACCGAAGGTAGCGACGACGTAGCCGTGGCGGAGGATGAGGCCGTTGGTTGCGGCGCGCTTCTGGGGGACAGGGCCGAGGGGGCGGCCGAAGGTCTTGACCTGATCGCGGGCGAAATCCCAATCGCTGCCGTGGGCCTGGGCATATTCGACGGCGGCCTGAAGTTTCAGTTTGTCAAAGCCGAGCTCGGCGGCGGGTTTCGTTTGCCACTCACCGGGGGCCGGAAAGTAGGTCTGGGCTGTGAGAGGCAGAGCGGCGAGAAGCAGGAGGGCTGGGGCGATCCGCATGGGTTCAAGTTTCTCACGAATCGGCGAGTTGCAACCGGGCGCAAGAAAAGTAATAGGCTATTAACAGTGGTTGATATACACAGTCACGTCCTCTGGGGCGTGGACGATGGTGCGCCCACCATCGAGGTGAGCCTGGAGATGTTGCGCATGGCGGCTGAGGCCGGGACGACGGACATCGTGTGTACGCCGCATTCGAATGGCGAATTCGAGTACTTGCCGGAGATTATTGACGCGCGTATTGCGGAACTGACGAAGCTGACTGGCGGGGTGCCGCGGATTCACCGAGGATGCGACCTGCACCTGAGTTTCGACAATATTTCCGAGGCGATGGAGAACCCGGGGAAGTTTGCGATTTGCGGGGGGCGATACGTTTTGGTGGAGTGCTCGGACCTGCACATTTCGGGGTCGATGGACAAGGTTCTGGACCGGCTGCTGGGGATTGGTCTGGTGCCGATTGTGACGCATCCCGAACGGAATCCGATTCTGCAGAAAGAAATGACGAAGCTGGACGGGTGGGTGGAGCAGGGGTGTTTGGTGCAGGTGACGGCGCTCTCGGTGCTGGGTGGGTTTGGGAAGAGGGCTGAGGCCACGGCGACGGCGCTTCTGGCTAAGGGCCAGGTGCATGTATTTGCCAGCGATGCGCACGACCCGGTCCACAGGCATCCGAAGCTGGATGAAGCGTTTGCCGTAATTGCGTCCAGGTATGGGGAAGATATAGCCAGGATGCTGTTTGTGGAGAATCCGGCCCGGATTATTCGGGGGCAATATGTGACGGCGGAGCGGTGGCAGAGAGCGGAGCCCCGGAAATGGTGGGAGTTCTGGAAAGGTGAAGAGCGATGATTTGTCCGAAGTGCAGTGAACCCGACGCACATCGGTCGCACCGACAGGGTCTGAAAGACCGGGTGTGGGGATGGTTTTCGATGATCCCGTATCGGTGCAAGAAGTGCAATATTCGGTATTACGCTTACCAGGCCGGGGAAAAGTCGGACCGGATGAGAACGAAAGAGGAGCGGCGAATCATGAAAATTCGGCGCTCCCTGAAATGGAAGAGATCGAGGCGGGAGTTGAGCCTGGGCGCGCTGGCGCTGGTTGCATTTCTGATTTCGATATATTTCCTGCTGCAACAAACCGTCCCTGCGGGACAGTAGGGCGTTTGGCTGGTAAGCTAAAAACATCTTTACGGTATTTTAATAAGTGACGTAATTGCAAAGAGTTCGGAGGTTGCCCTTCTTCACACCCAGCAAACGAATCCTGCTTTCCGTGCCGCACATGGGGAAGAACGAGCAGGCGTACGCGTGCGAAGCCTTTTCAATGAATTGGCTTTCAACAGTTGGCCCCAACCTGACGGCGTTTGAGCGCGATTTCTCCGAGCGAATCGGCCAGCCGGCAGTCTGCCTGGCGAGCGGAACGGCCGGAATTCACCTTGGTTTGCAGTTACTTGGGGTGGGCCCGGGCGATGAGGTGTTCTGCAGTACTCTCACTTTCGCCGCGTCGGCAAATCCGATTTTGTATCTGGGTGCAACACCCGTGTTCATCGACAGCGACTGCGCGACGTGGAACATGGACCCGGCAGTGCTGGAACGTGCGATGCGGGAACGGGCTGCCGCGGGGAAACTGCCGGCGGCGGTGGTGGTGGTGGATTTGTACGGCCAATGCGCGGATCTTGAGCCGATTCTGGAGATTTGCAACCGGTATGGCGTACCTGTGCTGGAAGATGCGGCTGAGGCGCTGGGCGCGACATATAAGGGGCGTTCGGCGGGTACATTTGGGCATATATCGGTCTTTTCTTTTAACGGCAACAAGATAATTACGACAGCGGGCGGCGGAATGCTGGTATCGCCCGATGCGGCTGTTGTGGAGAAGGCGCGTTTTCTGGCCACGCAGGCGCGGGATCCGGGGGTGGCTTATGAGCACTCGCAGGTTGGGTACAACTACCGGATGAGTAACGTGCTGGCCGGGATTGGGCGTGGGCAACTGGAAGTGCTTGAAGAGCGAGTGAACCAGCGGCGGGGAGTTTTTGCGAAGTACGAGCAGGCGTTCGCGGGTGTGGCGGGGCTGGAACCGATGCCGGAAGCGAGCTTTGGACGGAGTTCCCGGTGGCTGAGCTGCGTTCTGGTGGAGCCGCAACAGTTTGGCTGTGACCGCGCAGAGCTGATGGCTTTTTTGGATGCTGCGGGGATCGAATCGAGACCTGTATGGAAGCCCATGCACTTGCAGGCGCTGTATACGGGCGCGCCGGTTTATGGCGGAGAAGTAGCGGCGGACCTGTTCCACCGCGGGATTTGCCTGCCCAGTTCCAGCAGCCTGACGGACGACGAAGTGAACTACGTGGCGGAGAAGGTTTTGGCCGCACCTCGTAATATAGGACGTGAGGTGTTGACGCATGCCTGAAACCCTGCCTCCGACGCAGATCCGCTGGAACGCCATCGCACGGGGCGTTTTCGTGTATGCGATCGAACTGGTAGCTATTCTGATCGCTGCCGTGACGGCGTTTCTGCTCCGGTTTGATTTCTCGATACCGGCACTTTACATTCCGGTGCTGGGCACGGCGATTTTGGTTTGGGCTCCGGTAAAGCTGGCCAGTTTCAAGCTGTTAGGTCTGGACCGACGGTGGGCGCGTTACGCTTCCATGTCGGACCTGATGCGGGTGGCTGCAAGTAACCTGGTGGGCTCGTTTGCGGGATTCCTGATTTTATTTGGCTTTGGCAGGATGGTACCGAGGTCGATCTACGCAATCGACCTGCTTTTGTGTCTGATGATCATGGCCGGCATGCGGGTTACGGTGCGGTTGCTAACAGACCTGGCGAAGCCGAAGCCGACGACGAAAGAAAGCGCGCGAAAGACGATTATTTACGGCGCGGGCGATGCGGGTGCAGCCCTGCTGCGCGACATTGAGCAGAACCATGCCCTGCCCTACAGTGTGGTGGGGTTTGTTGATGACAGCCCGCGCAAGCACGGCCTGATTCTGCAGGGCGTAACGGTTCTGGGTACGGGCACCGAACTTGCATGGATCGCCAGGAACCAGCAGGTTGACATGATCCTGATAGCGGTGCCATCTGCTTCGGGCATGCAAATGCGGCGAGTTCTGGAGGCGTGCGCGACAGCCGGAGTCCCCTATAAGACAATCCCGGGACTTGCCGAACGAATGGAAGGGGGCGGCCTGGCCGGACAGATTCGGGACGTCGGCGTGGAGGATTTGCTGGGGAGATCACCGGCCAACCTGGAGCACGAGCGGATCTCGCTCACATTGAGCGATCAGGTGGTGCTGGTGACGGGAGCTGCGGGGTCTATCGGGTCAGAGATCTGCAGGCAGGTGGCGAAGTTCAAGCCGAAGCTGATCATCGGTTTCGACATAGCGGAATCTCCCATGTTTTATTTGGAACAGGACCTGCGGCGGATGTTTCCGGGGCTGGCGTTTCGACCCGAGATCGGCAGTATTCAAAATGCCGAGCGCCTGCACGAGGCATTTGCGGCATTTGGGCCCACGGTGGTTTACCACGCGGCCGCCTATAAACATGTTCCGCTGATGGAGGCCCACGCCTTCGAGGCAGTGGAGAACAACGTCTTCGGCACGCTGAATGTGGTGCAGACGGCGCGGCATTTCGGCGTGAGGGAATTCGTGATGATTTCGTCGGACAAGGCGGTCCGGCCGGCAAACATCATGGGCGCGACGAAGCGCATCGCCGAACTGGTAGTGCGGTCCCTGCAGCCCGCCGGCAGCCGCTACGTCTCGGTACGGTTCGGGAACGTGCTGGGCAGCAACGGGAGCGTGGTGCCGGTATTCAAGGAACAGATCGCCAGGGGTGGCCCGGTAACGGTGACGCATCCGGCGATGAGCCGGTACTTCATGACGATTCCGGAAGCGTGCCAGTTGGTATTGCAAGCTTCGACGATGGGGCATGGCGGCGAGATTTTTGTGTTGGATATGGGCGAGCCGGTGAAGATTGTGGATCTGGCGAGGAACCTGATTTTGCTGTCGGGGTTGAGGCCGGATCATGATATACGGATCGAGTTTACGGGCGCGCGGCCAGGCGAGAAGCTGACCGAAGAGCTCAGCGTGCTGGAAGAAGGCCTGTTAAAGACGCACCACGAAAAGGTTCGGGTGTTTTCGGGGCTGGCACCGGAGTGGGCGCAGATGGAGACATCCCTGCAGGATCTTCGGAATGCGTGCAGGACGCGAGGGCTGATGGAGTTACTGGACGGAATGCGGAATATTGTACCGGAATACGAGCCGAGTGAGAAGCTGGCTGGGCGCGCACGAAAGACGGGCGAAACCCCGTGGAGTGAAGCAATTTGAGCGACCAGGTAACAGATGCCGGGTACGCCCGGCAGGCGCTGCTGGCGGCGGCGGACAACATGCGGGCGCTGGCGAACTCGGGGTTTCCTGAAGAGGTTGTTCGGGCTGCGGACCTGATTGCGGAGGCGTTGCGAGAGGGCAAGAAACTGCTGGTATTCGGGAATGGCGGGTCGGCGGCTGACGCGGAGCATATCTGCGCGGAACTGGTGGGCCGATTCCTGCGGGACCGGCGGGGCTTGCCGGCGATCGCGCTTTCCAGTAACGGGGCGATTCTGACGGCGTGGAGTAATGACAAGGGCTTTGAATCGGTCTTCGAGCGGCAGATTGAGGCGCTGGGTCAGCCTGGGGACGTGGCCTGGGGGATTTCGACGAGCGGTAATTCGCCGAACGTGGTGGCGGCGATGAAGGCGGCACGCGCAGCCGGGCTCAGAACGATCGGCCTGACCGGTGCGGGGGGCGGCGAGGTGGCGGCATATTCGGATGTGCTGCTGGCGGTGCCGGTGCGGGAGACTCCGCAGATTCAGGAAGCGCATATGGTGACGTACCACTCCATCTGCAGCATGGTTGAGCAACGGCTGTTTGGCAAATGAGCGCGACGTATAAAAGGATCCGAACCAGTTCGCAGGGCGAGTTGCGCCCGGCGGTATTTCTGGACCGCGACGGAGTCCTGATTGAGGACACAGGTTTCATTTCGCACCCGGATCAGATTCGCCATATCCCGGGAAGCGCGGAAGCTGTGGCTCGCCTGAATCGGGCGGGGATCACGGTGGCGCTGGTGACGAACCAATCGGGCGTTGGCAGAGGCTATTACAGCTGGCAGGACTTTGAGGCGGTGCAGGGTGCGATTGAGACCCGGCTTGCGGCGGAGGGGGCGTGGCTGGATGGTGTTTGGGCGTGCGGCTATGATCCGGAGACGGCGGGCGTGGATGGGGAGAACGATCATCCGTGGCGGAAGCCGAATCCGGGGATGATTCAGGACGCAGCCCTGGAACTGGGCCTGAGCGTGGAGCTTTCGTGGATGGCGGGAGACCGCCTGAGCGATGTGCAGGCGGGGCTTCGGGCCGGGGTGCAGCGTGTGATTCAGATTTCAGACGCACTGGCGGAAGCGGGGCAGGCGGAGGCGCATGGCGTGGTGCGCTGTTCGGACCTGGCTAGTGCCGTTGAGCTGATACTCAGTAAGACAGGGCTTCGTTGATACGGTCCGCAGCATAGCGGACTTCATCGTCAGTCAAAGAAGATTCCACAGGAATGGAGAGCACGGTGCGCGCGGCGGCTTCGCTGTGGGGCATGTCACCGGGTTTGTAACCGAGGCCGGCGAAACATTCCTGCAGGTGCAGGGGCACGGGATAGTAAATGGCGCTGGCGACGCCTGCGGCGGCGAGACGGTCTCTTAGTTCATCCCGGTTCTGGACGCGGATGGTGAACTGATTGTAGACGTGGAGGCACTCGGGGCTTTGGCGGGGCAGAAGCAAGCCCTGAACCTGGCCGAGCTGGAGTTGATCCAGATAGATGGCAGCGTGGGCGCGACGGCTGGCTGTCCAGGCATCGAGGTGGCGAAATTTCGCGAGCAAGGTGGCAGCCTGGAGCGTGTCCAGCCGGGAGTTCATGCCGACCATGCGATGGAAGTAGCGGGCTTCGCTGCCATGCTCGCGGAGAATGCGAAGTTTGGCGGCAAGGTCAGCGTCATTGGTGGTGATGAGACCTCCGTCGCCAAGACCTCCGAGGTTCTTGGAGGGGAAGAAGCTGAAGGCGCCGCACCAACCGAGAGAGCCGGCCCGGTGGCCCTTATACTCGGCTCCGATGGCCTGCGCGGCGTCTTCGATGACGGGGATGCCGTAGCGGGCGGCGACTTCGTTGATGGGGTCCATGGCGGCGCACTGGCCGAAGAGATGGACGGGCAGGATGGCCTTGACGCGCAGCAGTTCTTCGGGTGAGAGACCGTCGAGGTAGCGGGCGACGGCGGCGGGATCCATGTTGAACGTTATGGGATCGATATCGACGAAGACGGGATCGGCACCGAGTCTGGCGATGCAGCCTCCGGTGGCGAAGAAGGTGAAAGGAACGGTGAGGACGCGGTGGCCGGGGCCTACACCGAGGGCCATGAGCGGGAGGAGAATGGCATCACTGCCGGAGGCGCAGGCGATGGCGAATTTCGTGCCACAGTAGCTGGCGAGCTCGGCTTCGAGCTGCGCGACTTCCGGACCGTTGATAAACATGCCGTGGTCGAGGACCTGGGCGATGGCGGCATCAAGCTCGGGGCGGACAGCGGCCGTCTGCCTGCGGACGTTCAAGAGGGGAACGGAGGTAGGGGATATCGGGTTCGGCAAACACCAGTTTACCGTGAGGCCAGACGCTGGAGAGCGCGACCGACGATATCGGTGAAGCGCTTCTGAACAAGCTTTTGATCGTAGAGGCGAACGGTTCTCTCGCGACCAGCCTGGCCCATCTGAACCGCCTGGTCGGGATGGTCCAGCAGGTGAGCGACGGCCTGAGTGAGGGCGGCGGCATCCCGGGGAGGAACGAGCAGGCCGGTTTCGCCCGGAACCACGGCTTCGCGGCAGCCACGAATTTTGGTGGCAACCACGGGAAGCGAGCAACTCATCGCTTCAAGGACAGATCGGGGGAAACCTTCGCGGTAGGAAGGGAGAACGAAGATATCCATCACCTGCAAGTGCTCCGGGACCTGATCAGTGAAGCCGGTGAAGCGGAACTTAGCCTGGAGACCGGAGGTTTCGACAAGACGCTTTAGTTCGGGGACCATGCCGTCGCGGTCAGTGGGAAGCGCATCGCCAACGACCAGGAAATATACGTTGGGGTGAAGGGCGGAGATGCGGCGGGCCATTTCAGCGAATTCGAAGTAGCCTTTTTCCCGAACGACGCGCCCGACGATGCCGACGACTTTGGCATCCTGCGGGATGGTCAGCTGATCACGGAGGGCATTGGCAGCGGTGGACCGCACGCCGTTTTTTCTTTCCGCATAGGCGGCAAGATCGACACCGTTGTAGATGGTGGTGGCGTGTTCCGGGTTGCGAGCAATACCCTCCCGAAGTGCTGACTGGTGGTCCTCGTCGGAAACGAACATGAAGTCTGTAGTTACGGTGCCGAGAAGCCATTCCATGGTGACAAAGATGTGACGTTTCCACCAGGGCATGTCGTCATGGAAATAGAAGCCGTGCACGGTGTAAATAATTATGGGAGTGCCGGCGAGCCAGGCGGCGAGTCTGCCCACCAGGGCCGCAACCGGGCTGTGGGTGTTGACGAGGAGAAAGCGTTCGCGGCGAATGAGGCGGAAGAGCTCCCATAACGGCGCGATGTGGACGAAGGGGTTGACTTTGCGGCGGAGGGGCACGGCGTGCATGTGAAAGCCCTCGGCGGCGAGAAGGTGGAACCAGTTTTCCCGGGAGCAGGCGATATGGACTTCGTAGCCGGCGTCGACGAGAGCGCGGAACCAGGGACGCAGCAGCTTCCAGGCCATGACATCGACGGTACAGATGGCAAGGACACGCGTCTTTGGAACCTCCGGCGCTGGTGGCGGAGGTAATTGAAGATTGGAGTCCGCGCGAGAATCTGCTGGTTTCATTTGCGAATGTCCCTCGGGAATTCGGAAGGGAGACTGCGGGCACACGAAGAGCGGACATCGCAGCACCACAGGTGCTGGTATCGCCAGTAATACCCCGAACAGAGGCGACCATACATCACCTCCCTCACATCCCCGATGGGTTTAGCTTATCTGGTTGGGGACGGGAACGCAATATGGACAGGGGTTGGCAGCTATTTCGGCTGGTGAGCGTAGCGGCGCCAGTTTTTGGCCTGCAAGATGAGAGGAACGAGCCAGACTGCGACGAGAATGGCGGGGATCAGATTGGAGAACCAAATGACTTCGGTCAGGGTCCAGTTGTCAAAAGACTGCAAGACCCATTCGAGCAGACTGAGACCCCAGTAAAGGGCTGCGGCACGGCGCCAGCCGGCGATGAAGGCGATAACGGCGCACCCTGCGGCGTCCCCCGCCAAAATGACGAGGCCGGGCTGAGGAAAGTGAGCCGCGATAAAGGTGGAGACGAGGCCGGGGAGAAGATACAGGCCAGCGGCAACGGCGACGACAGTGGAGGCTGCGACCCCGAGGCTGGCACGTCGTGCACCTGGTCGCATGGAGGGAGACGCCGGATTGAGGCGTTCCTGAGAGACAACATCCTTCACGAAGGTGACGAACGTGTCGCGCACTTTGCGGAAGTCGTATTTTTCGATGACGACGGAGCGCGCTTCGCGGCCCATTTGTTGGCGAAGCTCCGGGCTGAGCAGGAGGCGCCGGATGGCGGCGGCGAGGGCCTTGCCGTCGCGAGGCGGAACGATGAAGCCGGTTATGCCTTCCAGCACCGCTTCCCGACATCCCCGAATATCGGTGGCGACGACAGGCAAAGCGGTGGACATGGCTTCCAGAATGGAGCGGGGGAAACCTTCGCGGTAGGAGGGCAGGACAAAGATGTCCATGAGGGCGAGGTAGTCGGGGACGAGAGGCGTCATGCCGGTGAAGACGAAGCGGTCCGCGAGGCCTGCCTTTTTGACTTGTTCGCGAAGGGTGGGGCCGAACTGGTCGCGGTCACTGGGCAGGGAATCGCCCACGACCATCCAGGTGGCATCGATACCGGACGCGGTAATGATGGTGGCGGCCTCCAGAAACTCACGGTAGCCCTTTTCCTTCACGATGCGACCGACGCAGCCGACGACGGGGCGGTCGGCCAGGGCGTGCTTGAGGCGAAGGGCATCAGCGGGGGCTGGATTGTGGAGAGCGGGGGGACGGGGGCGGAAAAGATCGATATCGACGCCGTTATAGATAGTACAGACATGGGCGTTGACGCCGCAAATACCGGACTGCTGGGCGGTGCGGCGGTCCTCGTCGGAGACGAACATGAAGGCATCGGTCCAGCGGCCGAGGAGCCATTCGAAGGCGATGAAGGCCTTGCGCTGGAGGGCGGGCATGCGGTCGTGAAAATAGAACCCGTGGACGGTGTAGATGATGGTCTGGACGCCGGCGAGGGCGGCGGCGAACCTGCCGACGGCAGCCGCGACGGGACTGTGAGTATTGACGACCTGGAACTGACCGGAGCGGAGGAGGGTGAGCAGTTCGATGAGCGGAACGATGTGGGAGAAAGGGTTGAAGGTGCGCCGGAGCCGAACGGGGTGCATGCTGAAGCCGGCACCGGCGAGCAGATCGAAATAGACACCTTTGGAGCAGGCGATGTGAACTTCAAAGCCGGCTAACTGGAGACCTTCGAGCCATTGGCGGAGGAGAACCCACGCCATGATGTCGACGGTGACAATAGCGAGGACTTTTGTGGGGGGGGCGGACGAGGGCGGCACCATGTTGTTCACTTTCGGGCCTGACACTGAGTGCGTTTCCGTCATTTCGGTATTCCTGACGTCAAGCCTTCATCATAAGCCAAAGGTAAAGATTTCTTGCCTGGTATCCGGGCTTTCCGGGCGGACTGGTTGGCCGAAGGTATCATGCAGCGTCTTTCAGGGGCGACTTCGACCAGTGTCCGCAGCAGCGCTTATATTTTTGACCGGAATTGCAAGGGCAGGGTGCGTTGCGGGGGGCGGCGGGTTTGGGCCTGATGGGGGCTGGCACCGGGGATTCGGGTTCCGGGGCTGGGTCGGGATTGTGTTTGCGGAATTCGGCCAGTTGGCGGCGCTCTTCGTCCTGAATTTGGGCGTGGAGGATGGCCTCGCTTCGGCTGATGTCGGTGGCGGTCGGATTTTCGGGCTGCATTTTTGTTTCCTCGTGTTGTTTGGGTAGTTTGAGCGCGGGGAGGACGAGTTTCAGGCTGGCGACACCGGGTAAGAGGATGCCGAGGTGGGTCTGCAGATAGCGATCGGACTGGATTCGGCGCAGTTCTTCGAGATTGCGGCGAATTCCGGCGTTGGTTTGATTCCGGTAGTGAAGCCAGGCGGCGCGGG
>CAIYVZ010000147.1 GCA_903929755.1 uncultured Acidobacteriia bacterium | reverse complement strand
TGGCCGTTCGAAGCACCCAACTATCCAGCTTGCCAGGTCTTGTTCCAAAGCGCCAGGTCTAAAGTGAAGATTCTTAAAGATTTCTTCGAGTACCCTTTCGACGTGCCGGAAACCTTCAAGTAGGGGGCTGAACTGTTACCCTCATCACCGAGACCGGAGTGGAGAATCTGTCCGCGTTTGTCCCCCTGGACATTGCCGGTATCAAGAAGCTGATGGCCCACCGAAAGCACGGTTTGAGCGAATCCCACCGGAGCCTCCCAGGCCGGAAGTAGTCAACGTTTGGGAGCCGCCGCAGGCGGAAATTTCTGCCCTACCCCCCCGCCCTGCTTGACTAAAGCTTCCAGATCATTCAACTCGGTGGGCAGGAAGTCAGTGAAGTTCTCATATCCGCTTTCCGTCACCACAACCACGTCCTCATAGCGCAGATAGAGATTCTCCGAAGGGACCCGAATCGCCGGGTCAATGCTAAATACCTGACCAACTTTAAGCGGCCCCTGCGTATAGCCGCCGTCGTCATGCACCGTCAACCCGACCGGGTGTGAGAACACGCCACCGCCGCGTTCCATCAGTACTCGTGCCGCTTCCGCATACGCGGGTTTCAAGAAGCTCCGCGCAGCGAACTTCACCCTCATTTCATCCCTCGCCTCGTCCATAATCTGCCGGACTGTCAGGCCTGGTTTTATGCGCTTCATGATCGCGTTGCGGTAGTCGAGCACAACCTGCAGCAGTTCCCGCTGCCAGGGCTGGAACTTCCCAGATACAGGCCACATCCTGCCAATATCGCTCGTGTAGTAGTGATAGTCGGGCGCGAAATCCATCAGCACCATTTGCCCATCGTCAAGACGGCTTGTATTCCGATAGTAGTGCCCGTTGGCAATATTGGTTGTCCCGGCAGCAACAATGGATCGGTACCCTTCCAGCCTGGCACCGTTCACCAGATAAACGTACCGTGCTGCCGCATCCAGTTCATATTCATAAACGCCGGGCCGACTGCTCTGCATAGCTGCCAGCATCCCCTGCCCCGCAATCTCCGACGCCCGCCGAATCAGAGCGATTTCGCGCGGACTCTTCACACTTCGCAGTTCATCCAATATCGGAGTAATGTCCTTTACCTCCGCCAGGGGAAAGCGCGTCCGCAGCAAATTCGCGAAATTCAGCTCACGCGAAGTTCGTCCATCCCACGGGTCATTCGCAACAGCCAGATTCGCCGCTCGCAATTCCCCCCGCGACTGTGAGTTGCCCTCTGCCGGCGAAAGCAGCGCAAAAATAGTGGGCGGTGCCGCACCCGGCTTACCCAGCCATTCGTCCTTCATCTCCGAATTGCTCAGCACCCGCTC
This sequence comes from uncultured Acidobacteriia bacterium, assembly GCA_903929755.1. Lineage (GTDB taxonomy): Bacteria > Acidobacteriota > Terriglobia > Bryobacterales > Bryobacteraceae > BOG-234. The sequence goes on along the minus strand of CAIYVZ010000147.1, from coordinate 3,214 downwards.
CGCGCCCGTCAGCCGCTGCACTTCCGCAGCATCGTCCGAAGAAAGAACCTTGCCCTCCGTAGCCTCAAGCCGCTCGTCGCGAGGAGGCAGATACAACGTTGCCTGACGTGTCCGTCCATCCAGCAGCAAATAGGTATGTGGCGTCTCAATTCCACACAGATAGTAAAACTCATTCGTCTGGCGGGGAAAGGTGAAGCCTGGTGTGCGCGGCACCCCCTGCATCACCACCACAGCCTGATCGCCGATCCGGTCGTAGACCCGGGCCCAGCGCGCGTGGAATTCTTCAGGGGGAAAGTCGGTTTGACGCCAGGCGGGAGCCTGCCCAAACGCGGTACTTACAAAAAGGAGGGAGAGGGCGAAAGCGGGAGTCTTCATCCGGCTTCCATTATGGCCCCCATACGGCCCGGTTGCTAGATAAACGCCATTGTTTTAATTCCGGAAATTTCAAACCGCTTCCGGCATCGCATGTTCTTGCACATGGCGTGGGTATCCAGCAACACCATGTAACTCTGCGCTTTGGCGAATTTGGCGCGGTCACGTTCATCCGCGCCGCCAGGGAGACGATCTTTTTTGGTCCGGACCAGCCACCTAATGTCATAAGTGTCGCTGGTCCGGCACCAGGTACAGTTCAGAGGCATCTGTTTCGTGGCCGGCGCTTCTGTGTAATACGCTTTTTCGTCCACTGGAAACCTCTGTCTTTCTTCCAAACGGGGGGGCGTCTTAAGGATCATCAATGCAGGATCCCTAAGACGCGAGCATCAATTAACGATCGCCGAGTTCAATCCACTGCATACCATCCGCATTGCCCTTGTACTCGGCGCGCGGACGGATCAGGCGATTGTTATGATACTGCTCCAGAACGTGCGCCGTCCAGCCCGACATGCGGCTCACAGCGAAGATCGAAGTATACAGGTCGATCGGAATCCCGAGCGAGTAGTACGCCGACGCTGAGTAGAAATCGACGTTCGGGTTGAGTTTCTTCTCGCCCTTCACCGTCTCTTCCACCCGGCTCGACATCAGATAGAGATCTTCCTGGCCAGTGCTCTTGCCCAACTCTTCCGACATGCGGCGAAGGTGGGTAGCCCGCGGATCTTCCGTGCGGTACACGCGGTGGCCAAACCCCGGGATCTTTACCTTGTTGGCGAACATCTCGTGCACGCGCTCCACAGCCTTCTCCGATGAGCCAACCTGCAGCAGCATCCGGATGACTTCTTCATTCGCGCCACCGTGCAGCGGTCCCTTCAGGGCCCCGATACCGGAAGTGACAGCTGAGTAAATGTCGGAAAGCGTCGCCGCTGTAACGCGGGCCGCAAATGTGGAAGCGTTGAGCTCGTGGTCAGCGTGCAAAGTGAGCGCAACGTCGAACACATGTGTCATCACGGCATCCGGCTTCTTGCCAGTCAGACAATACAGGAAGTTAGCCGCAAAGCTGAGTTCCGGATCCGGGGCGATTTCCGCCTGGCCGGTGCGAAGCCTTCCAAACGAACTCACAATGGTCGAAGTCTGCGACATCAGCTTCGTTGCCTTCCGCTGATTCGCTTCCGGCGACATGTCCTTCGCTTCCGGATCGTATAGGCTCAGCATGGAAACTGCTGTGCGCAAAACGTCCATCGGCGGGGCCTGAAGATTCGCCTTCAGAAACTCGGAGACCTGAACTGGCAGCGCGTAAGTGGCAAACAGCGCCGCCTTTAGCGTGGCCAGTTCGTCCTTCTTAGGAAGCGTCCCTTTCCAAAGAAGCCAGATGGTCTCTTCAAAAGTGGCATGCAGCGCCAGGGTATTGATGTTGTAACCCCGGTAGCTGAGGATTCCCTCATAGCCGTCTATGTAACAAATTTCTGATTCGCCGGCGACAACGCCTTCAAGTCCTGCGCCTGATGTAGTCGTGCTCATTTGGTCACCTAATAGTCTAAAGCAGGGGTTTTCTCAACTTGCCAATCGTGCGATGAAGCATGATGGCCCAGGGGTTTTTATGGGGGCAAATGGGGTACGGTGAGAAATTGATCTCATCGCTGCTTTTGTCTACCCAAAGTTTTTCGACCCGGTTCCCGTTGACCGCCAGAGTCAGCAAAACGCCGTTATTGCACGATTGGCTGTCCGTTAGCCCCAGGATACTCAAGTCGGGAGCGCCGGACGAGACAGTCGACGCCGGGCTCCAGTCACTCATGAATTTATTGAAATCGTAGCCTGAACAGGGCTTTTCATCGGTGCATCCCCAATTACGGTAGGCCGCTTTAAAATCACCACTCTTTACCGAGGTAACGAAGGTTTTCACCAGGCCCTCCTGATGATGATTCTTGAGCAGGTACCAAAGCAGGCTCGACGTCACCGTCAAAATCACCACTGCCAGAATGGATCGGATAATAATGCGGTTTCGCTGCTCTTCGCCTTCACCGTACTGGTCGAGGTAACTGCGTCGCATCACTGCTCCTGCTCTGATTGTGCCACCACCACTCTCGTGGCGGCGCAACAGTAGTCCGTCAGCCTCTACTTAGCCGGATTGGCTTTGTTGTAAGCAGCGGTCGCGTCGGTCGTCAGTTCGAGTGCGGGCTTGAAGAACAGCGTCTGCGACGCATCAATGATCAGGTCCAAACCCTTCTCCGCAGCAAGCTTACCGATGACGTCCTGCATCTTCTGCGAGGCCTTGCCCAGAATTTCCTGGCGATCACGATCAAAATCTGCCTGCAAATCGTCAGAGATCCGCTGAGCATCCCGCTGCTTACGCTGTCCCTGAGCCTGCAGTTCAGCAATGGCATTCTGGTTCAGCTTACCGCTGGCGATCTGGGCTTCAATGGACTGCAGGTCGGCCTGTAGTTTGGCCAGCTCAGCCTGCGGTTTCTTGTACTTAGCTTCAACGGCGGCAGACGCCTTCTTAATTTCGTCCGTGTCGGCCATAGCCTTCTGGGCATTGACGACAGCGACTTTGGACTGCGCTGAGGCCGTAACGGCCAGCGGCGCTAGAACGAGGCAGAACAGGCTGGCCCGAAGGGCCAATGTGCGAAACATAGCTTGACTAAACTCCTGATTGTAGTAAGACTCCGCCATTATCGCACAGAGAACAGATAACCCTGGCGCAACTCTTGTCTCATGCAAGATGAGCCTGAAGGGGGGTACGGATTCTCACGCAAGGTGAGCCTGAGGAGAAGGGGTTGGATGCTGGGGATTGATCATCAGCATGAACGACACGGAAGTAAGCAGCCTGAGTCAGATCGAGGCG
>CAIYVZ010000146.1 GCA_903929755.1 uncultured Acidobacteriia bacterium | reverse complement strand
TGGCCGTTCGAAGCACCCAACTATCCAGCTTGCCAGGTCTTGTTCCAAAGCGCCAGGTCTAAAGTGAAGATTCTTAAAGATTTCTTCGAGTACCCTTTCGACGTGCCGGAAACCTTCAAGTAGGGGGCTGAACTGTTACCGACGACGGCGGTCCACCTGGCTGTGGTGCATAGCCAGCAACGCCGGAAGACGCTGCTGATTGATTCGGATCTTCGGCGACCGGGCGTTTACCACCACGTTGGGCTGGCTAACGACAAGGGTATGTCCAACGTAGTGAACGGCGAGAGCGATTGGCGCGAATTGGTGCAAACGCCGGTCGGCTTGCCGTACCTGCATGTTCTGCCGGCAGGTCCACCGTCGCGGCGAGCCGCTGATGGACTCGGGGATACATTGCGCCGGATCCTGCATGAGGCAGAGCAGGAATACGATATTGTGATTTGCGATGCGCCTCCGCTGCTGGGCTTTGCGGAATCGCTGCAGGTTGCAGCGCTAGTGGACGGAGTGGTGGTGGTTGCGTTGGCGGGCCAGACGGAGAAGACTGCGGTGGCGAGTGTTCTGGCGAACCTGAAGAGACTGAAGGCGAACGTGATTGGTATTGCCCTGAACGAAGTTCGTTCGGACATGAGCGAACGCTACTACTACTACGGTTATTACGGCAAGTATTACAGCCGTTACTACAAGCCGCTGAGCAGCTAGAGACAGAAGCGATTGGAAGACAGGAAAGGCCTGGTTTCGGGGTAACAACCCTTTGGAGCCGGGCCTTTTCCTTTGGTGTATCGACAACGGCAGCGTAAAAATGGGCGGGAGTGGAGCCGTGGTGCCGCGCAAAATAAAAGGCTCCCCGAAGGGAGCCTTCTTTGTTGGCTGGAAAGAGCGGCATCCGGTCCGGCCGCCGGAAGTGAAACTATGCTTTCTTCGCGGCGGCTTTTTTGGTGGCCTTTTTTGCAGGGGCCTTTTTGGCAGCTTTTTTGGTTGCGTTCTTCATCGAAGTGATTCTCCCTGATCGAATTGAAATTCCCTGCGGCGCGAAAACCGCAGTGTGATTTATATATAGAATCACGACCAAAGAAAGTCAAGAAGAAAATCGCTCTTTGCGCACGCTGTGTCCGGGCATAGTGGGCATAGCAGGAGGGTGCCTGGCGGCGACAAATCCAACAGGAGCGTAACCCCGTATTTGTTGATGTGCGAGGTATAAGTCAAGTGGTGTTCTGGACGGCGGGTTTCGCGGGGGAGAGCGGGAGGATGGCTCGGATTTGGGGGGGGTGACGTGCGGGACGATCCGTCATGGTTCGTGGATATTGAGCGCAACGTGGTGAATAAAGATCACGGTCGAATGCTGCGCGACGAGACTGGACAGGAGGTGGGCGCATGACGTGCGAAGAACTCCGCCTCGAATACGACGCGTACGCCCTCGGGATTGCCGAGAGGCTGGAACGCGAGGAACTGGAGGCCCACCTGGCGCGGGGCTGCAACGCCTGCACGCAAGGGATCGCGAAAGCGCGGTCAACAGTGGCGGCGTTGTCGGATATGGTGGCTCCGGTTGACCCGCCTTCCAGGTTACGCCGACAAATACTCGCGAGGGTTGCTCCATGCGTCAATGGGGCGTGGCTCCCGTGGGCAACGTCAGCGGCGTTCGCGCTGGCCCTGGCGATATCTGTATTGCGGCCGCCCGTAGTTGCGCCTGTGAGCCCGGAGTTGGCCAGGATGGAACAGGCGATGGCGATTCTGCGCGATTCCGTCACGCAGGATGTGAGTTTTGGAGAACCGGCGGCGCGGGGGCGCGTGTTCGTCAGTCCCGCCCGGGGCTTCGTACTGATCGCGGCGCATTTGCCCAAGCTGGCGGCGGGCAAGACTTTCCAGATGTGGGTGATTCCTGCGAAGGGCAACCCGATTTCAGCGGGGACGTTTGAGAGCGAGGCCGATGCGAGCGCGATCCACTTGCGGGCTGGCCCAGTGGAAGGCGCAGCGGCAGTGGCCGTGACGGTGGAACCGGCGGGGGGCTCGCCGCAGCCAACAGCAACGCCTTTCATCGTCACGAAGCTCTAGTTATTCTGGAGTCTGTGGAACAACTCGATATTCGCGAAAAAGGCGGCGTCCGCGCGGGCGTCCCGCAGACGTCAGAGAAGCGCCTGTTTATGCAGTTGCTGGCGTTCGGGAATGCGCGGAGTACTGCGCCGTTGGAGGCTGCGCTGGAAGCAGCCGGCATCAATGGGGTGCTGTATGAAGACGCCAATGATCCGCAGGGTGTGGCAGTCCTGACGTGGAGCGATGAGCCCAACTTTTTCGTCGATACGGTTCGGCCGATCCTGAATGGTACCGGCTTCGCGTCACTTACGCTGAAGCCCGAATACACCATGATGGGCCGGACATACGCGATTGGGCACGAGCCTAATCTGGAAGACTGGCTGATGCACCGTTCGCCACGTTCGGTTACGTCGGAGGAGTGGAAATGGCATGTCTGGTATCCGCTGCGTCGCAAGGGTGAGTTCAATGCCCTGCCCCCGGAAGACCAGACGGCGATTCTGCGGGAACACGGGACGATTGGGCATTCGTTCGGGACGGCGGGCTTCGCGCTGGATGTGCGCCTGGCTTGCTTCGGGATCGATAAGAACGACAATGACTTTGTGATTGGCCTGATTGGCAAAGAGCTTGCGCCGCTTTCGATTTGTGTGCAGGCGATGCGGAAGACGCGCCAGACCTCCAGCTTCATGGAGAAAATGGGCCCGTTCTTTATCGGGCGCGCGATCTGGCAGAAGTACGTCGCAGAACCGGCCGTTATTTGATGGGGCAGCAGAGCCAGCCGAGTTGCGCCCAGGCGGCGAACCATCGCTGAAGGTCTTGGGGAGAGCCTGTAAAGCCGCGCAGGGCCTGGCTGAGGGGTTTATCCGCAGAGAGCTTCTGCAAGAGCGCAAACTCGCCTGGTTCGAGGCGGCGGTAGAACACGCCGCCATCCACGCGGTGCGTGGCGAGGCAGATATCCGCTGGTTGGCGTTTTTTCGCGGCTCGGACCGAGAGATTACCCAGGCGGATATCGTCCACGGGGTAGTGGAGGCGCAATAGCCGGATGTGTGGTTGGAGGCGGAGGGGGAGGCCGGGCGTCAATGAGGCCAGGTCTTCGGGCCCCAGCGGCGGGGAGTCGGCGGCATCATACGTTTCCACGTGAGCCCATTCGAGCCACGCCATCTCGACCGCGAGTGTGGAACAGGGCACCTGTCGAGCCAGCCAGCCGGGCAGGCTTCGGCCCAGATCGCTCAAGGTGAAGGAGCGGGACGGGCATTCGTTCAAATAGGCGACAGCCAGTTTTCGAAAGGCGCGTTCGCCGAGGACCCGCAGCAGGCCGGGAAAATCGTCCCGCAGAGAATCGGCGAGACGAAACCAATACTGCCGGTTGTAGATTTCGAGGCGTTCGGGCGCGGTGAGACGGTGGTTGGGCTTAATGTAGGCGGCGGTGGTGGCTTTCGCTATGGTGTGGCCGGGCGCGAGAGGCCGCATCACGTCGGCCAGCATCTGCCGCTGGAGTTGAGCCAGTTTCATGCGGAAGCCGGGGCGGTCAGGTATTTTTCGGCTTTGCGGGCTTCGGTATGGACTTCCTCAAACGTGGGAATGTTCTGGTCCCATTCGAGCAGGGTAGCGATGTTGCCGCAGCGCTCGATGGCCCTTTCGTAGAGCGCCCAGACGGGATCGATTACCGGGTGGTCATGGGTATCGAGGATATATTTTTCGAAGGTGGAGTGGCCTGCGATGTGGAGCTGGGCGACTCGCTCGGGAGGCACGGCGTCCAGGTAGTGACCGGGATTGAAACTGTGGTTGCGGCTGGAGACGTAGATGTTGTTGACATCGAGCAGAATGCCGCAGTCGGCACGTTCCACTACTTCGTTGAGGAACTCCCATTCCGTCATCTCGGAGATGTGGAATTCGGCATAGCTGCTGACGTTTTCCACAATGACGGGAACTTCCAGAAAATCGCGGACCTCGCGGATCTTGCGGGCGGTAACTTTGGCGGCTTCGAACGTGTAGGGCATGGGAAGCAGGTCATGCGAGTACCGGCCATCGGCGGAGCCCCAGCAGAGATGGTCAGAAAGCCAGGGCGTCCCGGTGCGTCGCACCAGCGTCTTGAGCCTCCGCAGATGCTGGCGATTGAGCTTATCCGCCGAGCCGAAGTACATGGAAACGCCGTGCTGCACCACGCGGTAGCGTTCGAGAATCTGGTCGAGGACGGCGAGAGGGCGCCCCCCATCAACCATGAAGTTCTCCGAGATAATCTCGAACCAGTCGACAACGGGCTTTCGGCTGAAGATGTGGTTGTAGTGGGGAATCCGCAGGCCTACGCCAACCCCGTAATCGGTAAACCCGTTAAAACGATTGGCTGGCATAGGGCTGCAGAGGGAAAACTACATTTTCTTTTTGGAATCCGTGGCGCAGCCGCCCTTGCCCTTGCAGGAGTTCTTGCCAGAGCAACCGTTGTCCCCGGCGGCGCAGCCACCGTTGCCTTTGCAGGAGTTCTTACCCTTGCAGGCATGCTTTTCCACCTTCGCGGCGGCAGTGTCAGCCAGTTGCCCGGCGACGCCGGCGGCGGCGTGATTCGAGGAGTTGCCCGGGGCGGCAACGGCGCGGGCCGCCGTACCCGCGAGCAGGCCGGCGAAGGCGGCAGTGAGGACGAGTGAGTTCCTGGAAGATTTCATCTCTATGAGGATATCCCGCGCGATGATATAACCTCGTGAATTGCGCAAACAGACTCTACCTCCGTGGGCGGGCGCCGCGATTCTGGTGGCCATTTACTGCATTGTGACGCTGCTGCTGCCTCGTCCGGAGACGGTAAAGCCGGAAGGCTGGCGGTTGACAGGGCTATTCGCGGCCACCATTGCGGGTCTAATCATCCAGCCGATTGCGGGCGGCGCGCTGGTGCTGATCGCGGTGGCGCTGACGATCCCGCTGGCGGGCCTGACGCCGCAAAAAGCTCTCTCGGGCTTTGCGGATCCGGTGGTTTGGCTGGTGCTCTCGGCGTTCTTCATTTCGAGTGCGTTGATTCGGACCGGCCTGGCCCGGCGGATCGCGCTGGGCTTTGTCCGCATGTTCGGCAAGTCTTCGCTGGGGGTTTGCTACTCACTGGGCCTGACGGACCTGTGCCTTGCCACGATTATTCCTTCGGCCGGCGCGCGGTCGGGGGGCGTGGTGATGCCGATTGTGCGGTCAGTGGCCGAGATCTATGGCTCACGGCCGGGCGAAACCGCTTCGCGGATCGGCTCGTTTCTGATGATTGGCGTCTACCAGGCGATCTGCGTCTCGTCGGCCACGCTGCTGACGGCGCAGGCGAGTAATGCGCTGGCCGCCAGAATGTCATTGCAATTTCTGCATTACCCGATCACGTGGCTTTCGTGGGCTCGCGCCGGAATCGTGCCGGGGTTGGTTTCCATGGCGATTGTGCCGTGGGTGGTGTACAAGCTGTATCCGCCAGATGTGAAACATACGCCCGAAGCGGCAGCCTTCGCACGGAAAGAGCTTGCCGCGATGGGGCGGATGGGACGCCATGAGTGGATTGTGTGCGCCGTGTTCGTGGGCGTTTGCGGCATGTGGATATTTTCAACACTGGACGCCAGCGTGGCGGCGCTGCTGGGTACGGGCGTTTTGCTCGCGACGGGAGTTCTGCCGTGGGCGGATCTGGCGGGGGATCGGGCCGCGTGGGACGTGTTCGTCTGGTACGGTGGCCTGTTCGAAATCGCACGATCGCTGGGCGAGGCGGGGGTAACGACGGCCTTCGCCAGCGCCGTGGGCGGCGCGCTCGCGGGGTACAGCGTGTTCGGGCTGTTCTTCATCGCGTTGCTGATCTATTTTTTTGCACACTACGGTTTCGCCAGCATTACGGCGCACACTGTGGCCATGTTCCCGGCATTTGCGGTGGTGATGTATGCGCGCCATGTGCCACCGGGGCTGGCGGCGTTTTCGCTGGCGTGCTTCGGGAACCTGTGCGCATGCCTGACAAACTACGGCACCACACCCGCGCCGATGTTTTTCGCCCAGGGCTATGTGTCGTTCGGGCAGTGGTGGCGGATCGGCTTCCTGGTTTCGCTGGTGACGCTGTTGATTTGGAGCACCGTAGGCTTTGCGTGGTGGAAATTCCTGGGTATTTGGTAGGTCACCCGGGATGCGCGACACTGGTGGTGCCTGCAGGGCAGGCCACAACATGATTAAAGCCGTCATCTTCGACCTGGGGCGTGTCATCGTCCCTTTTGACTTTTCCATCGGGTACCGAAAAATTGAACCCCTTTGCGGGATTCCAGCCGGCGAGATTCCGTCGCGGATTGCGGAGACCGGACTGGCCATCGGCCTCGAATCCGGGGAGATTGAGCCACGGGATTTCGTGACGGCACTGGGTAAGGCGCTTGGCTTCGAGCTTTCATTAGAAGAGTTCAGCGAGATTTGGTGCTCGGTGTTTATGAAACCGACGCTGATTCCGGAGTCCCTGGTGGAAGCCGTCAGTAAGACACACCGCCTGGTGCTGCTCTCGAATACGAATTCCATCCATTTCGACATGCTGCGAGAGACGTACCCGATTCTGCGGCACTTTCACCAGTACGTTCTTTCGCACGAAGTGGGCGCGATGAAGCCGAGTCCGAAGATCTACCAGGCTGCCATTGCGGCCGCCGGATGTGCACCGGAAGAGTGTTTTTTCACCGACGACATTGCGGAATACGTGGCCGGAGCGCGTAAGCAGGGAATCGATGCGGTGCAGTTCGAATCGGGGGCGCAGATTGAGTTGGAACTGCGGGCTCGGGGCGTGATTTAGTTACAAACGGGCTACAGCGACATTTTCGCTTGCCCCCAGTGGTCAATCCGAAGGAAACTGAAAGATCGGATCTCTATATAATTCCACGCGCGTATGCTCCGGCATACTCCCGCCAGAGTTCCAGACCACCGCCAAGGAAACTGTAAGAATTGGAAAAAAACGGCCGCAAGGGCACGCTTCTGCTGGAGCCCACTGAGCACTGGTCCCCGCAGGACGCGAGTGAGCTTTTTGATGTTCCCGCCTGGGGCAAAGGCTACTTCTCTGTTAACGACAAGGGAAATATTGCCGTTCATCCGGACAAAGACCCCACGCGTGCCATTGACATGAAGGACCTGATCGACACGCTGGTCCTGCGCGGCATCGCGCTCCCGATTCTGATCCGGTTTGCCGGGATCATTAAGCAGCAACTCAAAGAAATCCACGACGCGTTCGCGACGGCCATTCAGGAGCACAAGTACGGTGGCGAATACCGCTGCGTGTTCCCGATCAAGGTGAACCAGCAGCGCCAGGTTGTGGAGGAAGTTCTTGAATTCGGCAAGGGTTACCGGTTTGGCCTGGAAGCTGGTTCGAAGCCCGAACTGCTGGCCGTAATGGCGCTGGCCGACAACGATACTCCCATTGTTTGCAATGGCTTCAAGGATGACGAGTACATCGAGATGGCGATGCTGGCGCAGAAGATTGGGCGCCAGATCATCCCTGTGGTGGAAAAATACACGGAACTGGCCCTGATCCGGAAGTATGCGGAAAAGGTGGGGGTTCGCCCCACCATTGGCATCCGGGTGAAGCTGGCCGCACGTGGTTCGGGTCGCTGGAAGTCCTCCGGCGGGTACCGGTCGAAGTTTGGGCTCAGCACCACGGAAGTCACCCGCGCCCTGGACGAACTCAAGGAATGGGGGATGTCTGACTGCCTGAAGCTGATTCACTTCCACCTGGGCAGCCAGATTACGAATATCCGGCAGGTGAAGGCGGCGGTAAATGAAGCGGCCCGCGTTTACACCGAACTTTGGCGGATGGGCGCTACGGGGCTGGAATTCCTGGATGTGGGCGGCGGGCTGGGGATCGATTACGACGGTTCGCAGACGGACTTCGAATCCAGCGTGAACTACACGCTGCAGGAATACGCCAACGACGTAATTTACCACGTGCAGAACGTGTGTGACGACGCCGCTGTACCGCACCCGACCATTATTACGGAAAGTGGCCGGGCGATTGCTGCGTACCATAGTGTTCTTGTTTTCAACGTTTTAGGGGTTTCTGGCCTGGGCGAAGAAGACAACACGAAGGAACTTCCGTCCGATCCGGAACAGCCCCTGATCGATCTGCAGGAAACGTTCAAGTCAGTCAGTGGCCGGAACCTGCTGGAGGCTTACCACGACGCGCAGCAGTCTTTGGATGCCGCGCTGAACCTGTTCAGCCTGGGTTATCTGCCGCTCGACCAGAGATGCCTGGCTGAAAACCTGTTCTGGGCGATCTGCCGGAAGGTACAGAAGGCGGCTGGAGAACTGGATCACTTCCCGGAGGAACTGGAGGGGCTGGAAGCCATGCTTTCCGACACGTACTTCTGTAACTTCTCGTTGTTCCAGAGCATGCCCGACAGCTGGGCGATTAAGCAACTCTTCCCGCTGATGCCGATCCACCGTCTGGGGGAAAAACCGACACGGCATGCGGTGCTGGGCGACATTACCTGCGACTCCGACGGCAAGGTTGACCAGTTTATTGACCGTCGGGACGTGAAGCGGACCCTTCCGTTACACGAATACACAGGCGAAAATTACTATCTCGGAACTTTTCTGGTGGGCGCCTATCAGGAAATTCTTGGCGACCTGCACAATCTGTTCGGGGACACGAACGCGGTCCACGTGCATCTGAGCGATTCCGGCGAAGTGATGCTGGACGAAGTGATCAAGGGCGATACTGTCCGGGAAGTCCTTGATTATGTTCAATTTAAGACCGATCACTTAATTGCCAGACTGCGCCGCAGCGTGGAATCCGCCGTCCGCGAAGGGCGGTTGGGGTATGAGGAATCCGGACGTTTGCTCCGGTTCTATGAGGAAGGTCTGCACGGCTACACCTACCTTGAGGACCCCCACGAAAGATAACTGAAACATTCCGGTAACACTTTCGTAACAGATCTGTAATAATGGCCCTAACGGCCATGTTACGGATCTGTTACAGATTGTTCGTTGGCGTCGCACTGCTGGCCACGACTGGCTGGGCCGGGCAGCGTGTGGCCAGTGAATATCGTGACTACCGAATCCACCTGAGTCCCTGGAGACCTTCGGGCAGTGTGGCGAACGGCATCCTGGTTCCGGTACGAATTAACAGCGGTGCGTTGCTGCACCTGGTACTGGATTCCGGGGCCAGCGGCATTACGCTCAACAGCAACGCGGCGCGGCAACTTCGGCTGGAGACTGTGGCAGAAACGCGGATTGCTGGTTTGGGCAAGGGCCGGGACGTGGTGGCGCGCACAGCCCGGGCCGATTCGGTGGCCATCGGGGAGCTGCAATTTCAGGATTGCCTCGTCAATATCGTCACCGGAGAACTGACGCGGGAAGCGGATGGGGTGATCGGGACCAGGTTTTTCGAGGCGTTCCGGATTCTGTTGGACGCTTCCGCAAGAGAACTCAGGCTGGAAGCTTTCCCTGAGCAGCACAACACGGGAGAGAACAATCCCGAGCACCTCCTTTTTGTGCGAGCCCGGGTGAACGGGAACGAGGAGGGTTTATTCCTGGTGGATACGGGTTCGGCGGTAACCTCTCTGGCGAGTGATGTCGCGTGGCCCTGTGCGATGACGGGAACCACGGCGAACCTGGCGGGTGTGGCCGGAGCGATCCCTGAAGCGAAGCAACTGGCCCCGGTGTCTCTGGAAATCGGCGGCAGGAAGGTTGTGGAGCACAAGCCTGTGGCGCTGAACCTGGAGGCGATCAGCCGACGGAACGGCATTAAGGTGGCGGGGATTCTGGGGTACTCGGTGTTGTCCCGGACCCGCGTGACGTTTGACTACCGCGAAGGGCGCGTGGAACTCAGCTCCAGGTAACGCAGCTAAAGTAAACTGAAAGTCAGGTGAATGCTGTCGAATTCGACCGCGTTTCGAAGAGCTACCCTGTCTACGACAGCGCCGGCAGCAGGCTGCGGGAACTCGCGAGTTTTGGGCGCAGGAGCTTCCATCGCGACTTTCAGGCGTTGCGCGAAGTTAGCTTTTCGATCCGTCGGGGCGAGGTATTCTGCATAATCGGAGCCAATGGCTCGGGTAAGAGCACGGCCCTGCAACTGATGGCTGGCATCCTGCACCCGAGCAGGGGAGAAGTGCGTGCCAACGGGCGAATCGCGGCGCTGCTGGAACTGGGCGCGGGTTTCAATCCCGAGTTTTCCGGGCGTGAGAATGTCTACCTGAACGGCGCCATACTGGGCCTGACACAGCGCGAGATGGAAGCACGGTTTGGGGCTATTGAAGCCTTTGCCGAAATCGGCGATTTCATCAACCGTCCGGTGCGAACATACTCGAGTGGCATGGTGATGCGCCTTGCGTTTGCGGTTGCCATCAGCGTGGAACCTGAGATTCTGCTGGTGGATGAGGCGTTGGCGGTGGGCGACACGGGCTTCCGCCGAAGATGTATGCGGCGGATCCACCAACTGCGTGCCCAGGGCGTGACCATCGTCTTTGTGACGCATTCGGTCTCGGAAGCGATGGCAATCGGGGACCGTGTCCTTTGGCTGCGGCACGGTGAGGTGGCGGCGCTTGGTGAGCCGGGCGAGGTTGTCCCTGGCTATATTCAGGCGATGCGGGGAGAGGACGAACTGCCGCAGGCAGATGACGCGCCCCCAACCGCGACCGTGGCTGCGCTGACTACTATCCCCAACATTGACCTCCGCCGGGGAGACCAGAGGGCTGAAGTGATGGGAATTGCCATCCTGAACGAGTTCGGCGAGGCGCTGCACCTGCTGGAACCGAACTGTCCGATCATTGTCCGCATAACGATGCGGAGCCGGGAAGAACTGGGGATGCCGAGCGTGGGCTTCCTGCTGCGAAATCACCTGGGACTGGACTTTGCCAGGGTTTCTACCGGCACCGAAGGCCTGGAGCTGGGGGCTTATTCGGCTGGAGAAACCCGGACAGTGGATTTCCAACTGGAGATTCCCGAACTCTACCCCGGCGCTTTTTCGTTCTCGCCCTGGATCGCGGACGGGGGCGAGATCTGCGACTGGGTGGATAATGCCGTTACAATCCAAATGTCACGCGGCGAAGCTCCGGTGTACGGCTATGTCCACTGGCCGAACCGGGTTGAAGTGTCATCGCTAAGGGAGGCTAAGATTGCCTGAATTTACAGGGGAGCGCGTCATTCCGGGGCTGGTGGACATTGATCTGTTCAACGAGCACATCTCCCGCTACAAGTTTGCCGGGCGTTTAGTAAAACAGGGAGCCAAAGTGCTGGACCTGGGCTGTGGCACGGGTTACGGCACGGCGGAACTGGCGGCCGCCGCGACGATTGTGGGCTCGGACATCTCGGCGGAGGCGGTTGCGTATGCGCGGGCACGCTACGGACGCAAAGGCGTGACGTTCCTCGAAGCGAGTTGTGACGCCCTGCCGCTGCCGGATCATCAGTTCGATCTGATAACCGCGTTCGAATTGATCGAGCATTTGGAAAATTGGCGTGGGCTGCTGACGGAAGCCCGACGCCTGCTGCGACCGGGGGGGCAATTCGTTGTCTCTACGCCGAATAAGGCGTACTATGCGGAGACTCGCGGGGCGACGGGACCGAATCCTTTCCATACTCATGAATTCGAGTACGGGGAGTTCGAAACCGCGCTTTGTGAGGTCTTCCCGCAGGTTCGGATCTGGACGCAGAACCATACCGCAGCCATCGTTTTCGCACCGGCTGACCCGGTTGGCGCCAACCTGAACGCGGGAGGCAGCCGCAACCCGAAAGAGTCGCACTTCTTTGTGGCTGTTTGCTCAGATGCGCCCGGATTACCTGAAGATGTGTTCGCCTGGGTTCCCGACAGCGCCAACCTGCTGAAAGCCAGGGAAACGCACATTGCCAAGCTGGCAGAGGAACTAAGGCGCAAGGACCTGTGGCTGAAGCAGGCACTGGAGGCCCATGCCGGCCTGCAAAAAGCGCACGAAGCCACGCTGGAAGAACTAGAAACCAGGAGCCGGTGGGCAGAAAAGCTGAATGACGATATCGCTGAGAGAGACGCGTTGGTAGTCGCGCTTCATTCGGAGGCGAAACAGCAACTGAGTTGGGTGCAGCAACTGGGCGAGCGAATTTCGGGGCTGGAGAACGATGTCCGTGCGATGCAGGCACGAGAGTCGGCACTTGAGGCGGACCTGGCCTTACGGACAGGGTGGGCACAGGATTTGGAACGTCAACTGGCCGAGAAAATTGCACATCTCGGCATACTTCTTCCCGAATACGAACAACTGACGGAAACTGTGGCGGCTTCCGGGGCAGTGATCAACGGGCTGAAGACGGAGCTTGGAACGCGGCAGGCAGCTATCAGCCAACTGCAGGCAGAACGGGCGATGATGGCGGAGTCGCGATGGCTGCGGCTGGGGCGCACGCTGGGTGTGGGCCCCGAGCTCGGGATGGCGACTCCGGATCCAATGAAAGCGGGACAATGAAGGCTGCGTTCGTTAGGGTCCTGAAAGCGCTGCCTGCGCTGGTGTGTGTCCCGTTCGCGCTGGCGATTGCGGCCATTCTGTTTGCTCTGACGGATCTGACGTGGCGAATTTTTGGGGCACGCCGGAAAGAAGCGGATACACGCCCGGACATCGCTACGGCGACAATCGTAGTCCCCAACTGGAATGGCCGCGATCTGCTGGAACGCTTCGTACCCTCGTGGCTTGCGGCTGTTGAGAAGCACCCGGGCAGCGAGGTTCTGGTGGTGGACAACGGGTCCTCCGACGGGAGCGCGGCATGGTTGCGGGAAAACTACCCGCAGGTGCGGGTGCTGGCGCTGGAGAATAATCTGGGCTTCGGCGGCGGCTCGAATGCCGGTTTTCGCGCCGCAACTACGGATATCGTTGTGCTGCTGAACAGCGATATGCGGGTGGAGGCGGACTTTCTGGCGCCATTGCTGGAGGGCTTCACCGACGAAACGGTTTTCGCCGTCTCGTGCCAGATCTTCCTGGGCGACACAAGCAAGCGACGTGAAGAGACCGGCCTTACCCAGGGATGGTGGCAGGATGGGGGACTTCGGGTCAGCCATAAAGAAGACCCGGCGGTTACTGGTGCGTTCCCGTGTTTCTACGGGGGTGGCGGATCCTGTGCCTTCGATCGGCGGAAATTTCTGGCGCTGGGGGGCTTCGATGAACTGCTGGCGCCGTTTTATCTGGAAGACACAGATATTGGGTTCCTGGGGTGGAAGCGCGGCTGGAAGATTCTGTACGAACCGCGCAGCGTGGTCCACCATGAGCACCGGGGCACCATCGGCAAGAAGTTCTCGCGCGAGTACATTCAGGCGGTCCTTGATAAGAACTTTGTCTTGTTCTCGTGGAAAAACATCCATGAGTGGCAGCGGCTGGGGGGGCATTTCCTTTTTGCATTGGCAGGCGCGGTAGTCTCAGCGCTGGCCGGACCGCAACCGACACGGGCAGCGTCGCCTGGTATTCTGCGGGCCTTTCGGCAGCTCCCGGGCGCGATTCGGTCCAGATGGAAGGCGTTGTCATTTGCCCGAATCTCCGATACGGAGGCCTTCCTGCGGCCGCAGCCTGCGTGGTTCCACGACCGCTTCTCCGCGTTCGAACTCCAGCCGGAGCGCCCCCGCGTGTTGTTCGTCTCTCCCTACCCGGTCTGCCCTCCTACCCATGGTGGCGGCGTCTTCATGAACTTCGCGATTCGCGAATTGTCGCGCCACGCGGAGGTCCACGCCGTTATTCTGCTGGATTTGGAGAGAGAACTCGCCGCGCACGATGAGATCCGACCGTTCTGCGCGTCCATGGAGTTCATCGTGCGGCGCAATGATAAAGATCCGCATCTGGCGTCGATTGTGCCCCACGCGGTGCATGAATTTCATACGCCGCAGATTGAATGGGTGATCCAGCGGCAGATTCTGGAGCGCCGGATTGATGTGGTTCAGCTGGAGTATACGGCGCTGGGGCAGTACGGGCGTCAGTTTCAGAATCTGGTGTGCGCGCTTTTTGAGCACGATGTCTATTTCCAGTCGATAGGCCGGGCGTTGCCGTTCATGCGCAGCCCTGTGGAGAAGCTGAAAGCGCGCTTCGAATACCTGCGGGCGATCCGCTATGAGCTACGGCTATTGCCGCGTTACGACCATATTCAGGTTTGTACTCGGGAGAATCGCGAGTATCTGGAAAGCTTTCTGCCGCAACTTCGGGGCAAGATTGAAGACGGGCTTCGGGCTGGGATCGATACGCATCGTTATCCGTACCCGGGCGGGCCACGCAAGCCGTTCACCATTCTGTTTCTTGGCAGCTTCCGGCATACGCCAAATCAGGTGGCGATCGACTGGTTTACGCGGGAGGTACTGCCGCTTATTATTGCCCGGGTCCCCCAAGCCAAACTGCTGCTTGCCGGCTCTGACCCGCCGCCGAGCCACGCGTTTCCGGGCGAAGGCAGGGGCATGGAACTGCTGGGCTTTGTGGAAGATATCCAGCCGCTGTTCGACCAGTGCGCGGTGTTTGTCTGCCCGATCCGCAGTGGTTCCGGTGTCCGCGTGAAATTGCTGGAAGCGTTTGCGAGCGGGATACCGGTTGTCTCCACCTACCTGGGCGCGGAAGGTCTGGCACGAACCGACGGCGATTTCTGCGCGCTGGCTGATGACCCGTGCGGCTTCGCAGAGAAGGTGATTGCGTTGCTGGAGGACAGTGCCGGAGCCTCCGCCATGGCTGCGCGCGCCCGCAGCGAGGTGGAACGCCACTGGGATATGGCCACCATCATCGGCAAGCTGGGGGAGAGGTATGGGACGCTCCTTCGAGCAAAGCGTATGATGCAGGAACGCAAGAGACAGGCAGCGTCGCGGATAAAGTGCGAAGGAAATTGCGAGAATAAATAGTCATGATGAAACGCATTGCCGTCCTGATTGTCTGTAGCCTGCCAGTTGGCGCACTGGCCGCCGAGCTGAAGAAGACCTTTGAGGTTGCGTCAGTAAAGCCTTCGGCGCCCCCCGGCGGCAGTGCCGGCATGGTGAGGATGATGATGGGGAGCCGTTTCGGCCCGGGCACTGCGGACCCCACGCGATGGGCCTGTGACAATTGCCCCGTCAGCATGCTGCTCACGCAGGCCTACAACCTGAAACGATTCCAGATTACAGGCCCGGCGTGGATGGATAACGAACGGTTCGATATCGCGGCGCGGGTGGCGGAAGGCGCCACGAAGGACGACTTGCGCCTGATGCAGAAGAGCCTGCTGGAAGAGAGGTTCGGCCTGAAGGCCCGGCTGGAATTGAAGGAAATGCAGGTGATGGAGCTGGTGGTGGCGAAGAATGGCCCGAAGTTCAAGGAATCGACGACGACGCCAGCGGACCCGTCAAGGCCTCTCGCCATGGGCGGCGGTCCCCAGCAGATGAAGATGGGGGCAGACGGGTTCCCGGACCTGCCGAAGGACCGCACGATGACGTTCGTGATGAACGGGAACGCGAAGCACCAGGCGGTGGCCGAGGATATGACGCAGTTCGTTGCCTTCCTTTCCGCCCAGCTGGATAAGCCGGTCACCGATTCAACCGGCCTGACCGCCAAGTACGATTACACGGTGACGTACGCGGCTATTGCGGGACGGGGTCCCGGGGGCGGCGGCGGGGGCGGCGGGGGCCCCATGATGATGATGAGGATGACGCGCGGCCCTGGTCCGGGTGGACCTGGGGGGCCGGGTGCGGGACCTGGTGGTGGAGATCATAGTCCGATTGAAGGCGTGGACGTGGAGGCGGCGCCGCCGCTGCAAAAGGCGGTGCAAGATCAACTGGGCCTGCGTCTGGAAGCGAAAAAAGGTATGGCCGACATGCTCTTCATTGACCAGCTGGAGAAGGTTCCGACGGAGAATTAGTTGACTTCCGACTGCCATCGGCGATATGAATACAGTTTGCGTGTAACAGCCATTGAACTATGCGCAACGCCGATTGCAACAGGACCCAACTACTTTGCCCCGTAACCCCATACTCGATTTCGAAATAGACAAGAGCGCCCTTCAGTACGTCGGCCACGATCTGCAGCGGCCCGAATGTATCCTCGCCGAGCGCGATGGCACGCTTTGGGCCGCAGACGCCCATGGCGGCATCATGAAGATCTCGCCGGATGGGAGCCAGCAGTACATCGGCCAGAAGGCATCCTCCGACTTCGAGAAGGCGGGGGATGAGGGGACGCGCTATCTGCAAGGTACGCTCCCGAACGGGCTCGCCTTCGCGCGCAATGGCGACTTTCTGATTGCGAATTTCGGGACGGATTGCCTGGAAGTGATGACTCGGGACGGTGACTCCCGGGTTTTAGCCGACACCATTGACGGCCAGGCTATCGGCAAGGTCAACTTTGCGCTGCGGGACTCGAAGGACCGCATTTGGGTGACGATTTCGACGAAGGTGACGAACTGGATGCACGCGCTGCGGACGGATCTGGCGGACGGCTATATCGCCAGGTATGACGACGGCGCGTTCCACATTGTGGCCGATGGTTTTCGGTTTACCAACGAAATCCGGTTCGACGCGAACGAGGAGTTTCTGTATGTAGCGGAGACGACGGGCGGGTGCGTGTCCCGGCTTCGGATGGACGCTCAGGGCAAACTGCGCGACCGCGAGATCTTTGGTCCGACGAAACTGGGCAAAGGTGCCTGGCCGGACGGTATTGCGTTCGATACGTACGGGAATTTGTGGGGTACCACGGTTTATTCGGATAAGCTGTTCGTGCTGACGCCCGAAGGCGATATGAAGACGCTGCTGGATGAAGGCGACCCGGCGAAGGTCTCGGCGCTGGAAGAACAGTTCTTCCGCGGCGCGGTGACGCAGGATGTTTTATTTGCGACTGGGCAGGGTGTTGCGCCCTGGATGGCTAGTGTCACGTTCGGCGGACCGGATCTGCAGACGGCGTACATTGGATCATTGAGAGGCACGAAGATTCCGTATTTCCGTGCTCCGGTGCCCGGGTTGCCGATGGTCCACTGGAACGATTAGCTCTGGGGTCGCGGGTTAAAATGAAGCGATGAGAACGACACTGGACCTGGATGATGATCTTCTGGTGCTGGCAAGGCAATTTGCCCGCCAGGAGGGTACCAGCATTGGCCAGGTGGTTAGTCGCCTTATTCGATCCCGCCCATCCAAATCATGACGAAGCCCACGAATGGTTTGGGCGCAGCAATCGAGATGGCTGGGCGACTACGACGCTGACCGTGAACGGCTGTGTTCGAAGCCTCAGCAGCACCTCGTATCCCACGGTGCGGGCTCGGCCAGAAGAGGTGGTGCGCCACTTGCGCCAACTCTGCCAGAATCCTCATCACCGCTTCTGGAGCGACACGACAAACATCCTGGATCCGGCAGTTGTGAAGGCAGAACTCATTGCTGGTCACAAGAACATAACCGACATCTCGCTGTTAGCGCTGGCGTGCCGAAACGAAGGGCGGCTCGTCACGTTCGACCGCTCGATTTTGTCGAAGGCGGGGGTAGGCGCAACGCCGCAGCATCTGGAAGTGCTGGGCGGCAAGAGACTACTTCAGTAACGACTGGCAGACCAGCGAATAGAGTTTCTGCTGGGTGTTGGTGCCGTTCGGCATTAGCTGGATCATCAGTACCAGCACCAAGTGGCTCTGCTTATCCACCTCGCAGGTGCTGCCATAGACCGCCGACAGACGCGCGCGCCTGGCCGGAGGCACGAAGAAACGCGTAGCCTTCAGGCACAGCGGGCCAGTGACGAGTTGCCGGGCGGTCAGATTTTTTTTCACGCGAAACAGGGCGCACCGCACCTCTGCCGGCCTATGGTGCCGATGGAGCACTGATCGGCGCGTAAGGAATTATGACGGGCTGACTGGAAACCCCGGCTTGGGTAACGGTCATGGTTGGGTTGCGATTCGATAAACCGGCTGGGACTTCGAAGTTTATCTGGTAGAGGCCCACCAGCCCCGGGGTGAGACCGACGAAGGAGATTTTCGCATCTGCGCCGCCAACGGTAAGAGTGGGAATCGCGGTGGGCGTGGCGAGAACATCGCCCGGCGAGGCACCACCACTGGTAACGTCAGTACCAGTGGCACCCAAACCCGCCAGGTACGCAATCGCAATTTCCCCGGGAATGACAGGTGCTTTTGCGGTGACGAGCCGGCCATCGGCGTGTTGGGCGATAGCCGTACCATCGGCATAGGCTGCGAAGCCCGGCACGGCCGTCGTCAACTGGATGGGATCGGGTGTGGTCAAGGCGCCATTGGCAGAAATGACAACCTGGTATTCCTGGTTCGGTGTCAGTTCATACGGAATCTGGGCATTCACCTGCCCGGGACTGGTGAAGTAGATAGGTGCCTTGATACCACCGATCAGGACCTGCGTCCCGTTGACGATGGTCGGCAGCGGCAAAGCGGCTGGCACGCCAGTCAGAACTGCCAGGTTGGAGCCGTAGACGGAGACGATATTACCCGGCGCCAGGGGTGCACCAACCAGCGGAGAGAAGGCATGCACGGTCCCGTGCGCGAAGACAGAGGGTGCCTCATTTGAAGTGACAGAACCGACCAGCTGGGTAGTCAAATCTTTGTAGCCCTTGGCTAAGATCCGCGCATTAATCGTCAAGGTGGACGATAGTCTGCGAGGTGTCCAGGTACCGGCATATAAGCCTTTGGTTACATCGACGAGGGAAAGAGGCAGGGGTGGATCGCCATTCGAGAAGGTGGTGATGATCTGCGCTCCGGTGACAATATTCCCGCAATCATCAACCAACTTGAGCGCCAACGGTATCGGCCAGGACGCGGGGGCCGAAAAACTGGAAACAATGCCCGTCTGAACGGTAGCCATGGTGGTGGGATTGCACGCCTCATTGGGCCGAAGCACGCCAGCCGGAGCGTAGGCACTGACCAGGGCCGGCCCTGCGGAGCTTCCAGGCGCGGCGACAACCAGGGTGACGTTCACCGCACGGACAGCATTTCCGGCAAATGCATAATTGATGAAGCCGCTATAGATTCCCTGTTTGAGACCTGTGATATTCACTTGAGCCGAAGTGGCCGCGGGTGAGGCCTGAGAAGTGGAACTTAGCGTTGGCGAAATTGCCAACCAGCCGCCATCGGATGAAGTTGAAGCCTGAAACTGAGCGGCGGTGGGCGCACTGGTATAGAGAGTCACCGTCTGAGGAGCCGGATTGGCGCCACCCAGGGTTGCCTGGAATAATAGTCCGGCGGGCTGGGGATCGGGACGAGGGCGACTGGTTGCCGCCTGTACACTTAGAATTACCTGAAATGACTGCGGTGCATTGGAAAGTCCGGCGCCACCAATACTAATCTGGCCGTAGTAGGCACCTTGCTTTAAGGTACCTACAATTACGGGATCAATAGAATAGCTAAAGGTGGCGGGGTGCGATGAAGAGCTAGTTGCTGTCGAAGTGCGAAGTTTCAACCAGTCGGCACCGGATAACGGGGCAGCAGTCAAGCTAATGTCGGATGTACTGTCGGTGCTTACAAGAAACGTCCCCGAAGAGTTACCGGGAGCAGAACCTTCGAGCATACTAAACTGGCTGCCGGACGGAGATAATATCATGCTTGCATTTTGTGTAATCGACAGGGAGACCGGCACCGATGCCCTTCCGGCAGTGCTGGAGATATCTACGCTGGTTCGGTAGAAGCCCGGTCCGACAGATCCGGGCGTGACGGTAACGGGGATGGTACTGCTGCCACCACCAGAAATATCGGCACCCCCACTACCCACAACACACCACGGCGCACCGCAAGATACGGACGAAAAGCTGAGTGAACCGCCACCGACGTTCTGGACCGAAATACTACCGGACATGGGGGCCAGATTCTGCGTTGAGGTACTAAAAGACAGAACCGGGGTCCCGACTTTTAGCTGGGGGGGCAGAGAAGTTACCTTCAGGCTCACCTGGATGGACTGGGCCGACCCGGAACAACTTCCGGTGGAGCAAGTCACCTTCACGGTTGTGCCATAACTACCGGCCGAAAGCGCGAGGGCCGCATTGGAGATACCGATGGATATGCCATCCGGCGTCTTGGTGCCACTGGAGATTGTCAACCATGCCACAGCAGGACTCATCTGTACACTAAAGCCAAGCTGCTGAGCGATGACGGTTGACTGGACAGAAATTGATTGGGGCGAAGGCGCACTGGTGGCGCCGGAAAGAATCTCAAACGAGGCGGTACTGGAGGCGACAATGAGGTCGGCTGCCAGAGCGCGAATAGTGACAGAACTACCGGACGACGCTGAGGTGCCGGTTGAGTCTTTCACCGTTAAGCCTGGCGAAAAGCTGCCCGCAACGGTGGGAGTCCCCGCGATTGTGCCGCCCGAATCGAGAGCGATACCAGTCGGTAATGCACCACTGGAGAGAGACCATTTATAGGGTGGGGTCCCACCGGTAACAGCAAGTTGAACTCCGGGGTACTCGACGCCCACCATGCCGGGGGCGAGCGAGGAGGGGGAACTGATCACCATGGGGGCAGCCTTGATTGCGAAAGCAACGGCTATGTTTGCAGTTCCCCCCGAAGCATCAGTCACGACGGCAGCAAAGCCGACCCCACCGGGAGCAGAAGGAGTTCCCGACACACCGCCGTTGGTACCGAAGGACAAGCCATCCGGCAAACTACCGGAAAGAAGAGACCACTTATAGGGAGTTTTGCCGCCGACCGCGCTCAGGCTGGCCGAATAGGGGACACCGACGGTTCCATCGGGAAGACTGCCGCTTGGAATTGAAACCGGCTCGGGCTTGATGGTGAAAGCAACGGGTATGTTGGCAGTTCCCCCTAATGAATCCGTTACGCCCGCAGTAAAGGCCGCAGATCCTGACGCCGTCGGAGTTCCCGCAATAGAACCATTCGCGCCAAAAGATAATCCGGCGGGCATAGAACCGGAAAGGAGAGCCCATTGAAAGGGTGCCCTGCCGCCGACCGCACTTAAACCGGCACTATAGGGAATCCTTACAAATCCATCCGGCAGACTGCTGCCGGTGATGGTGATCGGATCGGGAGTGATGGTGAAAGCAACGGTTGCCTTGGCAATGCCTCCCAGCGAGTCAGTTACTACAGCGACGAAAGACACCGCACCTGGCACAGAAGGCGTGCCCGAAAGGCTGCCAGTTGCCTCAAACGACATGCCAGCAGGTAAAGCCCCGGAGAGGAGAGACCATTTGTAGGGAGTCTTCCCGCCCGCCGCACTTAAACCCGCAGAATACGAAACATTCACCTTCCCATCCGGCACCGTGCTGCTGGCAATGGTAACGGGGTCGGCACTGATGGCAAAAGAAACCGAAATCCTGGCAGTTCCGCCTAATGAATCCGTGACACCGGCAGTAAAGGCCGCCGCACCAGGTTCAGAAGGCGTACCCGAAACGCGGCCATCCGCGCCGAAAGACAATCCGGCCGGTAACGTACCCGAGAGGAGAGACCATTTGTAGGGAGTCTTCCCGCCAGTTGCACTTAAACCGTCCGAATATGGAACATTTAACTTTCCATCCGCCATAGAACTGCCTGCAATAGTAATAGGGTCGGCAGTGATTGCAAAGGAAACCGAAATCTTTGCCGTTCCGCCTAATGAATCCGTAACGCCGGCAGTAAAGGCCGCCGCACCCGGTACAGAAGGCGTACCCGAAACGCTGCCATCCGGGCCGAAAGACAAGCCGGCCGGTAACGTCCCCGAGAGGAGCGACCAAGTGTAGGGGGCCTTCCCGCCTGCCGCACTTAAACCAGCCCCATAGGGAACATCTATCTTGCCATCCGGAAGACTGCCGCTTGGAATAGTGAGGAGCGGGTAGGGAACAAGAACCGTAATGCTGCCGCTTGCACTGGTAACCGCGCCACCTCCGTCTGTGATGGTGATGGTGACAGGGAATATTCCTCCCGCCGTTGGTGTGCCCCCAATAGCACCAGAAGAACCACCTATGCTGAGACCGGGAGGCAAGCCAGTGGCGGCATAACTAAAGGGAGAACTGCCACCCAGGGCGGATGCCGAAGCAGAATATGGAGTGCCAACGGTGGCGGTGTCAAACGAAGACAGCTGAATACCCAGTACTGTGATGGTGAAACCGGTGGAATCGGAACGCGAACTAAAATCGAGCACTTGAACGATTACCGAGAAAGACCCAGGGCCTCCCCCGCTCCCGCTCAGAGCCCCGCCGGAACTTATGCTAACGCCCGAGGGAAGTCCGCTCGCGCTAAACGTATAGGGTGGAACTCCGCCGGTAGCCGTAAAAGCAGCAGAAATGGAGCCACCAACCGAAACGCTGGCTTTGGAACTGGAGCCGCTGATTTTAACGGGCAGAATGGCCGGGGAAATCACCATCTGGGTCGTGTTGGAGACACTCAAACCGGTAATGCCATCCGTGATTGTCAGGCCCACATTGAATGTTCCTGGAGCGGTTGGGGCCCCGGAAACGACTCCGGCTTTGGTGAGTGCGAAGCCCGGCGGGAGGCTGGTTGCGCTCCAGGTAAAGTTGCCCGAACCGCCACTGGCAGCGAGTTGTACTGTCCCGTAGTTCTGCCCAACCACGCCCTTCGGCAGCGAGACCGCAGTGATTGCCGGACTCGTAAAGACCGGCACGGCTGCAATGCTGACAGGAGTATCAAAAGGCGCCCCGTCCCGGAGGATAGTAACCGCACCTGCGGAAGTAATTCGGTAGACTGCCGCTAAATCCGAGTCGAGAACGATCCCGTTGCCGTTCGCAGGATCCAGCGCAATACCTTCAAGAGAAGTAGTTTGTCCACTTCTGATCACTTTACTTTCCGAAGCAGCGCGGACAGCCGTACCCGGGGTATACGTTACGATCGACGAATTGAGCCAGTTCACAAATTGAACAGCACCGGCGGCATTCACCACCAAACCACTGGCGCCAGTAAGAGGGAAAGTGGCCAGAGATGTAAGCACTCCCGCCGGGGTGACGCGATAGAGCTGCGTATTGTCCCCGTCGTCCGACAAAACAAGATAGTTCCCATTTTGGTCCAGCGATATGTAAGCGCTGTGCTCCACCTTGGGAGACACCAAGGGAAAACTCGCTACGGTGGTGAGAACACCCGCGGGCGTTGTCCGATACACCGTATCGGATTTATTATCAACGAAGACAATGTTTCCGGCAGAATCGACGACTAAGCCACCTTCGCCGCCATTGGGGCGATCCAGAAGCTTCTGAACAACGCCGCCCGGAGTGATTTTATAGATGCCGGTGGTGTCATGCGAATAGAGATTGCCGGCGGAGTCTGACGCGATGTCGCTGGCATGACAGTCGGCGGGAAGACCGCACACAGTTAACGGGGCACTGCCGTCGGAACTCAGCCGGATGATCGCCCCCAGGCCAGGATCGGAGACTGCAAAATCAAAGGCACCCTGTGTTTGCCGAATGATGGAAAGGGGCAGGGTGAGTACAGCCTGATTGCCTTTTGTGTCCGTGGCAATCACGGACACTTCGAGGACGCCGAAAGTATTCGGAGTACCGGACAGTTGCCCCGTAGCCGGATTCAGACTGAAACCGGCCTTGTCGGCGGTAGAATTCTGGTCCAATTTCCATTGGAGAGCGCCAATGGCGCCAGTGGCGGCAAATGTTGTGGAATACGAGACCGCCTGTGAGGCCGGAGAAAGAGCAGTGGTGGTAACGACCAGAGCGGGGCCAACGGATACGGTGACACTGCTCGACGCGCTGCCCAGATAATTTGAGTCCCCCGAGTATGCGGCGGTCACCACATGGCTTCCCTGCGTGAGGCCGCTCAGATCGAGGGCGGCGATTCCCGTATTCACCGCCACGGCCCCCAGCGTTACCGTCCCCTCACTAAAAGTAACCGTACCCGTTGAGCCGGGAGCCACCACCGTTGCAGTGAAGGTGATTTTTTGATGGAGGGCACTGGTTAACTCAGAAGCCGCCAGATTCGTTACGGTGGTCGCTTTGTTGACGGTGAAGCTTTTGGTGACGGGCGTCGCGGCAGCGTAGTTGCTTCCTGCTGCCTGGCTCGCCGTGATTGAACAACTGCCCGCGGCTACCAATATCACCGTCGCGCCGGTCACCGTACACACCGGAGTAGTTGAGGATGCGAAACTGACCACATTCCCCGAACTCCCACCGGTCGCCGTCAGCATCACCGAGCCACTGCCGTACGCGACGTTGTCCGGCTGCATAAATGTAAGGGTCTGGCTGGCCGGCGTGATGGTGAAGCTTTTGGTGACGGACGTCGCCGCGGCATAGCTATTTCCTGCCGCCTGGCTCGCCGTGATTGAACAACTGCCCGCGGCTACCAATATCACCGTCGCGCCGGTCACCGTACACACCGGAGTAGTTGAGGATGCGAAACTGACCACATTCCCCGAAC
>CAIYVZ010000145.1 GCA_903929755.1 uncultured Acidobacteriia bacterium | reverse complement strand
TGGCCGTTCGAAGCACCCAACTATCCAGCTTGCCAGGTCTTGTTCCAAAGCGCCAGGTCTAAAGTGAAGATTCTTAAAGATTTCTTCGAGTACCCTTTCGACGTGCCGGAAACCTTCAAGTAGGGGGCTGAACTGTTACCGGCTTTTACGCCA
Organism: uncultured Acidobacteriia bacterium; assembly: GCA_903929755.1. GTDB lineage: Bacteria > Acidobacteriota > Terriglobia > Bryobacterales > Bryobacteraceae > BOG-234. The sequence goes on along the minus strand of CAIYVZ010000145.1, from coordinate 2,183 downwards.
ACTCGGTGTCTGCTCAGATGAATTACAGTTCGTCTGTACAGGGTGTTATTACATCACTAACAGAGCCCGTTACTAAGTGGGTTGTATTAGGGGGACCCAATGGTACGGGAAGTTCTGTTACCTTTTCGGACGGCAGGGAAAAGAAGGAATTCCGCGCGTCGTCGCTGTTCCTGGCAGCCACTAAAACAATTAAGATTAATGACGCATGGGGCTGGTGGCAGCCAGACGACCCCAGTTATTTAGAGGTTGGTGCTTTCTGTAACGTCGTTTTCCAAAACCCCAGCAATAACATGTTTACGCCTACGGAATGGGACTGCGAATCGGTAAGCTATCCTCCAGCAGTTTCCGCGAGACCAGGTGGCGTTGGAAAAGCCAGCAACAAAGCCGTGCCAGCTGCTCGTCCCACGCGTCCTCCAAACATGCCTTGATGGATCGGCGTGTGAGGTCTGGAGCTACGCTGTTACAGCCTCCCCGATTGATAAACAGCCACTGTGGATCTGGCGCAGAGGGTACGTGACATAAATATGCGCAGAACCCAGCCACGATAACCAGCGATGCTGGTGAGAGTTGATGGATGGCGACAGAAAACTGACCGCAGCAGAGCAGCAGACAAGCAGCTTTGGGCGGTCAGTTTTCGTTTTAGCGGCTGGGTCCAGGCGTGGTCTGCGCCCGTGGTCAGGCTCGCCGAGTCGGCGCAATAGCCAGGTGTTCCTCTCCTGTTTGATGCCGCCCCTGCGGCCTGTGCCCGCTTGAGAGATTTCCGGGGCGGCTGGGACTGGACGGAGGGGTGGTTTGGAATCCGGAGGTACTCGGGATTTGGCCTGTTTTGCGCATTTGGTTGCTCTCGACTGTAATTGGAGCATGAGGGTAGTGCAACATCAGCGGCTGGCGACGCGTAAGTGATTGATTGGATTGAGAAAATAATTCCTTGGCGCTGTACTGCCTTCGGAAGCTTGCCAGCAGGAACCCGGAGATTGAACTGCTGCAGACCGTCCGTTACGCCGGGCGTGTTGCCTGCATAAAGCGCGGTTGCAGCCACGCCCCCGAGAGTTGCCGTTACCGTGCCGGCAACCGACTTCAAGCTCTTCGTCCCCGCTGCATTGAAGACGCCGAAACCGGTGCCGCAGACCGACAACCAACTGGTACGGGTGGCCGCATTCGTGCAGCTACGTCAGCATTTTGTCACCGTGCAGAGTACAGATTGTGTAGCACGAGATCCAGCCCCCGCGAGAACGGTGGCTTGCTGTCCCCCGGCTGCGGACCACTTGGGAAGTAACTGGATACTTGCGCGTTTGCGGAGAACGTCCGCGCCACAGCGCTGACAGCAACTCCCCTCCACGCGAAAGTGTCCCGAGCCGAACTCAGCAACCTGACGCGAAGCGCAGGCTAGCTGAAGGCTAGCTGCGGAGAATGCTCAACGGGTCGGGGGATCTAAGTCCAGCCGACTTTGGGGATCTGGAGGCTCCTGATGGGGGCAAGGCTTTCGGGGAAGAGTCGGTAGAAAAGGTCAACGAAGGCTCGGTTGCCGAGGCGGCGGCAGAGTAATGGTGTCGGAGCGCGTGGCAGCGCCGCCTGCGCTGTGGGTGGCTAAAAAGCCGAAGGAAGTGTGGGGAGTCGGAACTATAGTGGCTGCACGGACCGATGCAGATCATCCAGGAGACGGTGAAGCCTTCGCTCCGTATCGTTCCGTGCCGCGCCACCAACCGCGACGCGAAGTTGCTCGCGAAGTGCATAGATGTCCAAGCTCGGCCTGATGGTGAACCCCTGATCGAATTTGGGTGAGGGGTAAGAGGTGAACTGGTGTGGGGGAATTCACATGAGGTCGAGGAATTGTTCTACGGTGAGGCCCGCCTGGCTGATGACTGACACAAGAGTCTTGCGCATCAGATCGCGACCGTGCTAAGGCAAAGTGACCCGGAGGGTGGGTGGTCCCTCGCGCTTCAGAATGTAGTGACTACCTGTGACGTGATGAACGACAAAACCCGCGCGGGTGAGAGCCCGCAATATTTCGCGGGGCTTCAAGGCGGGAAGATGGCGACTCATTGACCTTGCCCTCAGAATCCGTATCCCTTAATTCGTTATAGTCTTGCCGCTGCTTCGGCCCTGTACCAGTTTTCTTCGAACTGAGCCGGACTGAGGTAATTCAGGGTGGAGTGCATTCTGGTGTTGTTGTACCAGTGGAT
>CAIYVZ010000144.1 GCA_903929755.1 uncultured Acidobacteriia bacterium | reverse complement strand
TGGCCGTTCGAAGCACCCAACTATCCAGCTTGCCAGGTCTTGTTCCAAAGCGCCAGGTCTAAAGTGAAGATTCTTAAAGATTTCTTCGAGTACCCTTTCGACGTGCCGGAAACCTTCAAGTAGGGGGCTGAACTGTTACGACTCTTGACGGTGAGTCTTCGTACCTTCGGACGAAGACAGCACCATTAGATCGTCCAAACCCGATTGAGACGGGACGATGTAGGTCCGGGAAGCAAGGGCCTCGTTCCGAAGGATTGCACCGGCCTCGCGAATACTGAGCAGGAGTTTTTCAAATGTTATCGTCTTAATCGCAGCACAGTCTTAGCCCAGACCCTTGACTGAGAACCCTGTCCGGTATTTCCTTTGCAGGAAGGCGTTGGCTTCTTTCACGTTGGTGAACTTTGCCTTAGCTCCGTTCCATTTCAGGGTGGTGTTCGGGAATCTGGTGGCGAGCGGGCCTAAGAGGACGCTTTCCGTTAAGGCGCCGGAGAATTCGAACGGGGTGGAGGTCTTTCCGTTGCCTAAGACCGCTTCGGCAAATTCGTGGTAGTGGTCAGTCCTTGTCTCCTGCGGCATTACGAAACCGGAGAAATCGCGCAGGGGTAGCAGAATCGGCATGCCGATGTGGGGGAGGAGCATCTGCCCTTTGGTCCCAATGAAGATCGAACCCTGGCCGGGGAAACGGATGCTGCCTAACAAGGCCTGGATCTCGGCTGGCGGGCGGCGCTCGCCGTCGTACCAGGTCACGTTGATGCTCTTCTCGGCAGTGTAGGGCGTGCCGGGGAAGACGTAGCGGATCAGGGTGTCGAGGGCCCAGCTTTCTCCGTTTGGCGCGTCGCCTTCGCTGCGTACGGATAGCGGCGAACCAAGCTGGAGCGCGCTGAAAACCGGGTCCAGAATATGGCAGCCCATGTCGCCGAAGGTGGCGGTGCCGAAGTCGAGCCGTTTGCGCCAGTTGCCGGGGTGGTAGACCTCTTTAATGAACGGTCGCGTAGCGGCGACGCCCAGCCAGATATTCCAGTTCAGGCTGGTGGGTACAGGGTCAGTGGCGGTGGGAAGTTTCTCTTTATCGCCCCAGGTCTTGTTGCTCCAGGTGTGGACCTCTTTAATCTTGCCGATGGCGCCTTCGTGAATCACGCGGACGGCGGTCTTGTACTCCTGCCAGGAGTGGATCTGGATGCCCATTTGCGTCGCGAGCTTCTTCTGTTTCGCGAGCTTCATCATGGTGCGGATTTCGTGGATCTCGTGCGCGAGCGGCTTCTGCACGTAGACGGGCAGGCCCATGTTCATGGAGGTGATGGCCTGGGGGGCGTGATGGTGGTCGGGCGTGCCGACGCAGGCGGCATCGATTTGGCCCTTCTGCTCGCGAAGCATCTGACGCCAGTCTTCGTAGAGTTTTGCGCCTGGGTATTTCTGTTTCACTTCGTCGAGGCGGTTGGCGTCCACGTCGGCCACGCAGACGAGCTTCACTTTGGGATGCGACGAGATGCCGTCGAGGGTTGCCCAGCCCATGCCACCACCGCCAAACGCGGCCAGCCGAAGGGTGCCGGAAGGCGGCTTCGAGATCAGATCGCGGACAAAGAAAGGCGCGGTAAGAGCGGCGCCTCCGGCAGTACGGAGGAAACTTCGGCGGTCAGTGAGCATCACGAATTAGTTTACTGCTGTTGCCAGGTTTGCGCACGTCTCCGGTGGCCCAGGCGAGGCGAGTGTTAGCGAGTGAGACGGCGAAGCGGCTTCGGATAGAGGTATCGTCGGCTGCTGCGACGCTCGCCTGGGCGACCTGCACATCCACCGTAGTGGCGAGGCCGGTTCCGAGACGGACCCGGGCAAGGTCGAGCGATTGAGCGGCGTAAGCGTCACCGAGAGGGTGACGCAATTCCGGTAATCACGCTTCTTGCGGTCTGTTCGGCCGCAGGAAGCGGTTTGAAAACAGATCAGCAAGCTACTCAGCCAGCTGCAGGCTTGCGCCATCGATTGGGAATAAACGGCTCAAGCAGTACATGATCGAGCCAGGCTGCGCGTTTGTTTCGGAAATATTCCAGCCCCAGGGATTTCGTGGCCTGTTCCTCGGGTGTCCACATTCGGGCCGTTCCCAGAATATGATCGAACCACGGGAAAAAGTTAGAAAAATTGCTGTTCGTGTACTGCACCTCTGCGCTGTGGTGAACGCAATGGAAGCCGGGCGTGACGATGACGTATTTCAACCATCGGTCGAGTTTGCCGGGTCGAAGGTTGCCATGACTGAAGGCGTCCAGGGAAAAAAACAAGAGACTGGATGCAAATAGAACGGTTACACTCGGTCCCAGGAAAAAGATTACGGGCGCATTGACCAGCGCGGTTAGCACTGTTTCCAGGGGATGATGCCGGAGTGCCGTGGTGGCGTCCACATTTACGTCGCTGTGATGGACCGCGTGGATACGCCACAGCCAGGGCAGTGCGTGCGATAACCGGTGCCAACAGTAGCCCAGGAATTCCAGGCAGACGATTGTGATGGCCCAGGAACTCCAGAAGCCCGCGTGAATCTGTTGCAGCACGCCCTGATGGCTTCCCCAGTCCGCTCTTGTCAGGTGTCCGGCGAGAATGGGTAAAACATTCAAAGATACCCATTGATTGAGAATGGCCAGTGAAAGATTGCTCACCCAGCGAATCAGGGGTACCCCGGGAATCTCCCGGCGGGCAAGGAAAGACTCCCACAGCAAAATGAGGGCTACGCTGCCAAACAGGCAGATCAGCGCGAGTTGCGGTGCATACGGTGGCAGTTCGCGCTGTAGTTCCAGCTGCATCTAGGCAGGCGCTACTACCTTGATATAGCAAGAAGTAGCGTTTGCGACTGGCGTTCCGATCTGACACTGTATCTGACCTTTCCCAGTAGGTGCGACAAAATTCCAGCCCTGCGTGTTGGACAGGCCATTAATGGTCTGAGGACTACCGGTGTTATTGTAGACACTTATCGTGCTGCCGTTTGATACTGAGTTATAGGTGTAAGAAGTGGTGCCCGCTACCAAAGCAATCCCGCCACCAGCAAAAGATTTGACAATCAGGGGAATACCCGTAAAGACTTCAAATGCCGAAACTCCCAGCATCAGGACCATCATCATCAGCAATGAGCCCTGTTTTTTCCGCATCACCCGGATCGCCACAATCGGCAGCAAAACAGCGAGGGCTATCAGCATGGTGTCACTGAGCGTGGGCGTGCCGCTCACTAATCCGTAGCTAACGGTAATGTTCGTGGTGACGAACGCCCAGGCTGAACTCGAAAATGCCAATAGGGCAGCGAACAACAAGGTGATGCGTTTCATTTTTTCAGTTGATCTTTCCGGGCCCGGTACGTTTGCCGCGAGCAACATCCAGCATTGGATGCGGGGGGGAAACCCTTGAGTGAGAATAGCACGTAATTTTGCGCAATAACCTTCCCCACGAAACTCTTCCTCAGCGGTGCAATTTGTTCGTCCGGGCCACATGGAAGGCGAAGTAGTTTTTCCACTGGGGGAGGACCATAAATACCACTGCGAACGGGCTTGCGTAGGGGACGACGAGGGTGATGAGGTATTCGCAAAGGCTGACGGCAGACAATACCGCGGTTGACCCCGTGTGTCCATTCACAACGATCGCCAACGCCTTTGTGTAGGCGAAGAGTGCAATGGCAAGAACGCTGAGCGCGAGCTGCAGGCCAAAGCCTCGCAAAATCCGCCGCCATTGTGCTTTTGAGTACGCACCAGCGGCGAGAGCAAGTCCGGCATAAGTAAATAGTCCTCCGGTAAACGCATCGGCCAGTTTGGGGTCGGCCGTAAAATCGACGGAATCGATGTGGATTGGCTTTCCTGTCTGCGGATTCGTCGTATCGTAATTCATCCTCACGTGAAAGTCCCATCCTCCCGTTTGAGGATTTAGTTCCAGGGGAGGTGCGCCACTTGCTCCAATTAACAGCACTAAGGGCACGTAGGCAATCCGCTGCAGGAACCAGATCGATATGCCCTTGAGCAGGAACCACCAGATGCCAAGAGAGACGATGACGGACGCGACGGCCGTGAGTATCAGATTCGGCCCTGGCTGGAGTTCCTTTGCAAGCCCTGAGTGCTTCATGTTGCGCGCCGACTCCACCATCCCAAGACCACGACCGCGTCCAGGAGGATCAGCGTTTCCCACAGGTATAAATGTGCAAAGTCGAATAGCGGCTTATTATGTTGGCCAAGGTAGAAGAGCGAAATGAGGCGAACGAAATTGACACCTTGAACGGCTGCGATTCCACCGGCCAGGCCAATCAGGCGCCATTTCCATTTTGCGGGGTAGGCGATGATGGCCGCGCACAGCAAGACGACGACGTTGACGCCATTACAGCCGTTTAGGATCTCCATGGCAAAGCCGTGAGTCGGGGCACTCAAAATTGCGCCTTGCCGAATAACCGCCCCTCCACACAGCTGAATGAGCCAGGTGGAGACCGCCGCAAGGCCGACAGTGAACTTCTCTGCAGAAGGCCTCAAAGGGAACAAGAGCAGCGCAAACTGAACCAGGCTGGCTGTGAGGAATCGAAAAATAAAGATCCATGTAGAGCGCATTTATTGAATGAAGTGAATTCGTGCTGAACGAGAACTTGTCCCCGCCTGGCACAATTAGCCTGGAGTGGCGCAGATGGAATGCGCTAAACATAGTCTACCGGGGGGGCACACCCTGACAGCCTGTTGGCAGCCCTCGTATATTCTCCGGAGCGAAAGGCCTTGGCAAAGTTCATTTGGAGGCCCTGATCTTCGAAAAGATTCCCAGAGCGCCCGGCACCTTTGGCGAGTTGATTCAGGCCGGTTGTCACGCAGGCAGACTCACTATCGCCCACGCTTTGAGGCGCGCAAAATGATACCTTACATATACGTCCACCTAAACGACATATGAAGACTCTTTTCGTAACCACCATCGCCACCGCGCTGCTTATGCTGGCCCCCGGCCAGGCAACCGCACAGAATCCGCGCGCCACAGAGAAGGCCACCCTGGGAGGGAAAGCGGTGTCGCTGGCCTACTCGGCGCCCAGCGTGAAGGGCCGCAAAGTTTTCTCTCCCGTCGGCCCCATCGCGAAGGACCCCAACTATCCCGTTTGGCGTGCCGGCGCGGACTCCTCCACCACGCTGCACACGGAAACCGATCTTGATCTGGGCGGTCTCACGGTCCCCAAGGGCGATTACTCCATCTACGTGAGCCTGGCGGATGTGGACCACTGGGAACTCATCGTGAACAAGCAGACCGGGCAGTGGGGTCTCACCTACAACAAGGCGCAGGATCTGGGTCGTGTGAAGATGACGATGGCGAAGCCCGCTTCCCCCGTTGAACTGCTGAAGTACAGCATCGCAAACGGCAAACTGACGCTGGAGTGGGAGAACGTTTCCGCTTCGGTCAGCATCGCAGCAAAGTAACGCGAACGTCACAGAGGAAACCGGCATGGCAATCACCTTCACGCTCAACGGCGGCGCGCAAACCGTTGACGTCAACCCGCAGACCCCGCTGCTTTGGGTCCTGCGCGACACAATCGGGCTGACCGGCACGAAATTCGGCTGCGGCATGGCGCTTTGCGGCGCCTGCACCGTACATTTGAATGGAAACCCGATCCGGTCGTGCTCCACGCCGGTTTCCTCTGTGGCGGGCAAAACAATTACCACGGTGGAAGGCCTTTCGGCCGACACCACGCATCCGGTCCAGCAGGCGTGGATCGAAGAAGATGTACCGCAGTGCGGGTACTGCCAATCGGGCCAGTTGATGGCCGCGGCTTCGTTGCTGGCGAAGAAACCTCAGCCCACCGACGCCGATATCGACGAGGCGCTGCGCGGCAATATTTGCCGTTGCGGGACATATACACAGATTCGGAAGGCGATCCATCGGGCGGCTGAGATTAAAGCGGCAGAAATCAAAGCCGGGAAAGGCGGTCGGGCATGAGTGGACTTCAACTGAATCGCCGCGATTTGCTGCGTTCCGGCGCAGGGCTGATGCTGGGCTTTTTCCTGCCCGACAGCCGAGACCTTCTCGCCCAGCAAGCCCGTGGTCAGGGTCCGATTCATCCGAACGCCTATATCCGCATCGCGTCCGATGACAGCGTGACGCTGATCATCACCAAGGCCGAGATGGGCCAGGGCACCATGACGTCGCTCTCACAACTGCTGGCCGATGAGCTGGATTGTGACTGGAAGAACGTGAAGACGGAGTTTGCTCCGGTAAATCCGGCGCTGTATGGCAACCAGGGCGTGTACGGGTCGCAGTCGATTCGGACCACGTGGTTCCCGCTGCGTCAGGCCGGGGCGAATGCCCGCGCCATGCTGCTGGAAACGGCGGCACAACAGTGGAAGGCCGATAAGACGGCGCTGCGGACCGATGCGGGGTTCGTAGTGAATCCGGCCACCGGCGCGAAGCTCAGCTATGGCAGCCTGGCAGAGGCGGCTTCGAAGGTGGCGGTTCCGGCTGCGGCACCTTTGAAAAACCCTAAAGATTTTCGGTACATCGGCAAGTCGATGAAGCGCCTGGATACGAAATCCAAGGTGAATGGCACGGCGAAGTTCGGGCTGGATACGCGTCTGCCGGGCATGGTGTATGCCGTGATTGCACGGTGCCCGGTGTTTGGCGGCAAAGTTGCCAGCTTCGACGATTCGAAGGCGAAGGCTGTGCCGGGGGTGAAGAAGATTATTCAGGTTCCCAGCGGCGTGGCCGTGGTCGCCGAGAATACCTGGGCAGCGATGCAGGGCAGGAATGCGTTGCTGGTGAAATACGACGAAGGTCCCGTGGCGCAGTATTCGAGCGCGGACATTCGGAAGATGTTCGCCGAGTATGCGGAGAAGCCTGGTGCGGTGGCGAAGAAGGCCGGTGACGCCGACAAGGCTCTGGCCTCCGCCGCGAAGAAGATTGAAGCGGTTTACGAAGCGCCGTACCTGTCGCATGCGCCGATGGAACCGATGAACTGCACTGCTGTGGTGAATTCGGACAGCTGCGAGATTTGGGCTCCCACGCAGATGCAGTCCGGTGGGCGGAGTACGGCGGCGCAGATCACGGGTCTGCCTGCGGATTCCGTGAAGCTGCACTCCACCTTTATGGGCGGCGGCTTCGGACGTCGTGGTGGCACGGACTATATTTCGGAAGCCGTGGAAGTTGCGAAGGCCATGGCGGGTACACCCGTGAAGCTGACTTGGACGCGTGAAGACGATATGCAGCATGATCTGTATCGTCCGGCTTCGTATGTGAAGTTTGCCGGCGCGGTGGATGCGCAGGGCTGGCCGGTGGCCCTGACGGCGAAGGTGGCGTGCCCGTCGTTCTTTGGCGGCGGACGCGGCGGCGCGGTGGACTCGACGGCAGTGGAAGGTATCCACACGCTGGAGTACACGATTCCGAACGTCTTCGTCGACTGGCGCAAGGCAGATCCGGGTATTCCGACCACCTTCTGGCGCGCGGTCGGCTACACGCAAAATACGTTCTTTGCGGAGTGCTTCCTGGACGAACTTGCCGCGCTGGGTGGCAAAGATCCGCTGGAAGTTCGGCGTCGTTTGCTGGGCAATTCACCGCGGCTGATGGCAGTAATGAACAAAGCGGCTGAGTCGGCGGGCTGGGGGAAGGCTCCGGCGGGACACCACCAGGGTATCGCGGTGGTCAACAACATTGGCAGCTACACGGCCATAGTGGCGGAAGTCTCCGTCACGAAGGGCGCCATGAAACTGCACCGCGTGGTTTGCGCGGTCGATTGCGGCCATATCGTGAATCCGGCGATTATTCAGCAGCAGATCGAATCCGGCATTGTGTACGGCTTGTCGGCAGCGCTGAAGGGCGCGATCACCATCAATAAGGGTCGGGTGGAACAGGGCAACTTCGACCGTTACGATGTGACGCGTATCAATGAAGTGCCAAAGATTGACGTCCACATTGTGGAGACCGACAATAACCCCGGGGGCATTGGGGAAGCGTCAGGCCCCGCGATTGCTCCGGCGGTAGCGAATGCTATTTTCGCGGCCACGGGCAAGCGCCTGCGTAAAATGCCGATGAAGCCCGAAGACATTGCTTAATTTCAGGAGAACTTCCATGTTGAAGAAAGTATTACTCACCACCGTAAGCGTGGCATTATTCGCGGCAGCCCAGGCACCGGCGCCTGCACCCGCTCCCGGCGGACGTGGCCGCGGCCCGCAGGGCCCGGTGGTTGTTTCGCCGGAAGTCTTGCCGGATCATCGCGTCACGTTCCGGATTCTGGCTCCCGACGCCACCACCGTTGGCTTGCGCGGCGGCGATATTCCGCAGTTTGCCGGTGGCGGGCGCGGCACACCACCGCCGCCCGCCCTCGAATTCAAAAAGGGCGAAAACGGTGTCTGGGAAGGCACCACGAATCCCATTGACCCGGGCACATACCGCTACACCTTAACGGTGAATGGCGTTGCCGTCATCGATCCCCGCAACCCGGCAACGAGCGAATCGAACAACAATACCTGGAGCGTGTTTACCGTGCCCGGCGCCGACTTCATGGATGCGAAGAAGGATATCCCGCACGGCGCGGTGGCTGCGATCAACTACTACTCCTCGTCGCTCAGCAAGTTCCGCCGTATGCATATCTATACGCCCCCCGGCTATGAACTGGGCGGGAACCAGAAGTATCCTGTGTTCTATCTGCTGCACGGCGCGAGTGACAGCGATGACTCATGGACCTCGGCAGGCCGCGCGAACTACATTTTGGACAACCTGATTGCGGCGAAGAAAGCGAAGCCGATGATCGTGGTGATGCCCGCCGGACATACCAGCCAGCAGATGGGTGGGGGACGTGGTGCGGCGACAGCGGGGGCTCCGCCACCGGTTGACGAGTTCACGCAGGATTTTGTAAACGACATTATGCCCTACGTGGAGAAAAACTATCGCACCGCCAATGACCGCGCACACCGCGCGATTGCGGGCCTTTCCATGGGCGGCAGCCAGACCATGAATATCGCGTTTCTGCATCTGGACAAGTTCTCGCAAATCGGGGTTTTCAGCTCCGGCATCTTGGGCAGCGCCGGGACCGACACGTGGGAAAAGGCGCATCTTGCCAACCTCGACAACGCTTCCCTGAAAAAGGGCGTGAAGACGGTCTGGTTCAGCACAGGCGTGAACGATGGCCTCATCACGAACAGCAAGGCAACCGTGGAACTGCTAAAGAAACACGGCTTCGACGCGAGTTTCAAGGAAAGCCCCGGCGCTCACACCTGGATCAACTGGCGTGAGTACCTGAATCAATTCACCCCACTTCTTTTTCAATAGGACACAAACGACACATGAAAAAATACGCACTCCTGACGCTCGCTGTTGCGGGCATGATGAACGCCCAGATCCCCACTTCGCACTCCGGCGAAATCCGGGTCACCTGGAACCAGGTGAAGGGCAACCTGCAGCGCATGGTGGATGCCATGCCGGAAGACCAGTACGGCTTTAAGCCGACCGCGGACATCCGTACCTTCGGCGAACTGGTTGCCCACGTGGCCGATGCGCAGAACCTGTTCTGCAGCATGGTGACGGGCAAGCCGCGTCCGGAATCGAACGCGAAGAAGACGGCGAAGGCAGACCTGACGGCAGCCATGAAGGAATCGCTTGCCGGGTGTGATGCCGCATGGGAATCCCTGACGGATGCGAACATGGGCGAAAAGGTGGGCACCGGTGGCATGGCCCGCTCGCGCCTGGCGACGCTGGAATACAACACGATTCATTCGAGTGAAGAGTACGGTTATATGGCCGTGTATCTGCGCCTGAAGGGTATTGTGCCGCCGTCCAGCGCTGGTCGTGGCCCCGGCCGCTAAATGCGGATTTCGCGACGTACAGCGCTGCTGACCGGCCTGGCTCCGCTGGTCCGGTCAGCAGCGCAAACCGGTAATACAGCCTCCATTGAAAAATGGGGGCTTTTTTCTGTCTCGTTCCGGAGCCCGGCGGGAGTGCACCCGTTCGTGGATGTCAGTTTCTCGGTGGAATACCGGCATCTGAACCGTACCGTGGAGGCGGCCGGCTTCTATGATGGAGACGACACCTGGCGCGCCCGCTTTTCGCCGGACGCCGAGGGCGAATGGACGTGGACGACGCGCAGCAATCGCGCCGACCTGAACGGCAAGACCGGGCGTTTCGTCTGCGTCGCGCCGAGTGGCCGAAATCATGGTCCCGTAGTGGTCCGCAATACGTGGCATTTCGGCTATGCCGACGGCACCCCGTATTACCCGTTCGGGACTACCTGCTACTCGTGGAACCATCAATCGGAAGCGCTGGAAGAGCAGACGCTGGCCACGCTGCGCACCGCTGGCTTCAACAAGATGCGGATGTGCGTGTTCCCCAAGTGGTACGCGTGGACGCAAACCGAGCCCCGGTGGCATCCGTTTGAGAAAGAGTACACGCACTTCAACCCGGCGTTCTTTCAGCATCTGGAGAAGCGGGTGCAGGATCTGCAGGACCTGGGTATGGAAGCAGATTTGATCCTGTTCCACCCCTACGACCACTGGGGCTACGCGAAGCTGCCGCCCGAGGTTGACGACCGCTATTTGCGTTACGTGACGGCGCGGCTTGGGGCCTATCGCAACGTCTGGTGGTCCATCGCCAACGAATGGGATCTGGTGAAGACCAAGACGCTGGCCGACTTCGACCGCTACTTCCGTGTGGTGCGCGAGAACGACCCCTACCAGAGGCTGCGCTCCATTCATCACAGCAAGGTGATGTATGACCATACGAAGCCGTGGGTGACACACGTCAGCCTGCAGGACGACGATTTCAGCAAGACGCAGGGGTATCTGGACGCCTTCCTGAAGCCGGTGATTTACGACGAAATGAAGTACGAGGGCGATATCCCGAGGCGCTGGGGCAATATTTCGGCGCAGGAGATGGTCCGGCGCTTCTGGCTGGCGACGACAGCGGGCGCGTACGGCGGGCACGGCGAGACTTACCTGAATAAGGAGGAAGTCCTCTGGTGGTCAAAGGGAGGCGCGCTGCACGGCGAAAGCGCGCCGCGAATCGCCTTCCTGCGGCGGTTGGTGGAGGAAGGTCCGGCGGGCGGGCTGAATTCCCTGCCGAACCCCTACTACCCGGTGGCCGCACGAACCGGCGAATATTATCTCTGGTACTTCGACTATCATCAGCCCATGGAATACGAATTTCCGCTGGCGGAAAACGTCAAATTCCAGGCGGAGTTGATTGACCCCTGGAACATGACGCGCACGCCGGTGGCGGGCACGTTTTCCGGGAAAGCGAAGCTGGCGTTGCCGGGGAAACCGTATCTGGCGGTCCGATTCCGCAAGGTCTGAATACTTAAAAAATCAGCTTCAGGCCCAGCTGGATCTGGCGCGCCTGCGTGACCGTCGAAGTAATCAGCCCCGCCGATGAACTGGCGGCCGTTCCGGAGAAGACCACCGCGTTGGGCGAGGCCAGGTTCGTGTGGTTCAGCGTATTGAAGACCTCGGCGCGGAACTGCGCGCTGACTCTCTCGGTGATGGCAACGTTCTTGAACATCGACATATCGAGCGTTTTCAGAGTCGGGCCCATGTAAACGCCTCGGCCCAGGTTGCCCCAGGTTCCTACTGTCGGCAGGATGAAGGCGTTCGGGTCGTACCACTGCGTCTGCCTCCCCTTGATCACGTTGCCGGTGAAGGCGGGGTTGAGCGAGGGGCGGTCGGGATTGCGGGTGTCGCCGTCGCCGGAGCGGTTGGCTCCAATCTGTGGCGTGAACGGGAAGCCGCTCAGCATGGTCAGGATACCGTTCAGCTGCCAGCCACCCAGAACCTTGTCCTGCATCGGGGTCAGACCGCTCAGGAACTGCCGGCCACGCCCGACGGGAATTTCCCAGCGTCCGGAAACGCTGCTCTGGAACTTCGGGTTCAGCGCGGATGGACCCCAGTCGCGGTGCAGGTCATTGCGGTTCATCACCATCTGCGCCTGGTTGTTCGACTGAGCCCCGGTGAGCGCGGAGTTCACGTCCAGATTCTTTGACCACGTAAAGTTGCCACGCATCTGCACCCCCTTGGTGAGGCGGCGAACGACCTCCGTCTGCAGTGAGTTATAGCTGCTGTTGCCTTCTGAGTGCCACATGAAGGCACCCGCGAGATACGGGTTGGGCCGGGTCCCAATCGGGATGTACTCCGCGCCCTGCGGAACCGTGGCGCGCGTTGTGCCGGGCGTGCCGCCAGCCGTGCAACCGGCCGCCACATTGCAGATCTGCGCGGGGATGCTGTTGGTATCCACACTGACAAAACCGTGATAGCCGAACGAACCGACATAAGCCACACGCAGAGCCAGATTCGAAGTGATCTGCTGTTCCAGGCGGAGGTTCCATTCGTTCACGGCAGGCGTCTTCAGATCCGGCTGGACACCCTGGGGAGCGAAAGTGGTGCAGGGTGCGGGAACGCCGGGGCCGCAAGCCTGCGGCGGATTCACGCCGGGCGCAATGGGCACCAGCGACGGCAGCGAGCCGGTAAACGACGCCGCGCCGTTATAAGGCGGCAGTGCGTTGATCAGGAAGGCCAGATCGTCGATGAGCGAGTAGTAGATGCCAATGCCGACGCGGATGGAGGTTTTGCCGTCGCCACGAACATCCCACGCGATGCCGGCACGGGGCCCGAAGAGCTTTGTGGCATTGTTCTTCGTGAACAGCGAGGGGCCCACGCGGGTGGCGGTCTGCAGGACCCCCTGGGCGTCGGGGACAAAGTTCGCGGCACGGCCGCTCACTTCATTCCAGCCGTTGGTGAATTCATGGCGAATACCAAGTTCCACGGTCAGGTTGGGGAGAATGCGGATGGAGTCCATGGCGTACCACGCGCCGAAAGCGGAGCGCCAGCCGAGTTCATTGGGGTTCGGGATGAGCTGGAAGGTGGTGACGTTGCCCTGGAGGAACGTGGTCAGGCTGGCAAAACTGGACTGGCCGAGACGGCGGGAGGCGGTGTTTTCGTTATCCTGCACGCGCTGGAACCAGCCGCCCACGGTGATCTGGTGGCGACCGCGGTTGTAGTGGACCGCGTCAGTAATGGTGTAGAGATTACGCCGGTTCCAGACGTTGGCCGCGTTGTTCGGGCCAGCCGCGGTAATTGCGGCGATACCGGTGGTGGTAGCTCCACCGCCGATGACGATGCCACCCGGATCGCCGCCGGTGACAAAGGCGAGTTCCGGGCCGAATTTCTTCGTCGTCAGCGATTCCAGGTTGAAGGCAGCGCGGGAGAAGCCGACGCGGAAGGTATTGATCAGGTTTGGGGAAAAGACGTGGATCGATTCAACGCTGGCCACCTGGTTGCGCAGGGCGAGGCCGGCGGGGAAGAGGGGGTCCGCCTGGGGGATAACGGCGTTTCCATCATCCACCGTCCAGTTGGCCGAGATGGAGTCCTTCTCGCGGGGGCGATAATCCATGCGGACGGTGCCGAAGTCTTCATGAATGCTCTGGCGCGGGTTGTTGTAGGAGAGCGCGGTGCCGGTGGGCTGGCCGGCGGAGAGGAGCTGGGGACCGTTAGCTTCGGGCCACATCGCCATGTACTTCAACATGTTGGTATTGAGGTTGGCCACTTTCGCATAAACACCGTTGGTGGGAAGCAGCCCCTGGCGGGCCTGCGCGTCCGGCACCACGGAGACGTTACTCAGGGCCAGAACCTGGCGGAAACCTTCGTAGTTGCCGAAAAGGAAGAGCTTGTCTTTCTTCACCGG
The DNA here is from genome assembly GCA_903929755.1 of uncultured Acidobacteriia bacterium. Lineage (GTDB taxonomy): Bacteria > Acidobacteriota > Terriglobia > Bryobacterales > Bryobacteraceae > BOG-234. The sequence goes on along the minus strand of CAIYVZ010000144.1, from coordinate 36,247 downwards.
GCCGCCGAGCGAGCCGCCGAACTGATTGCGACGAAAAGGCGGCACCACCCCCTGATCGAAGAAGTTACGCGCATCAAAAGCACTGTTCCGAACGAATTCGAACAGCGAACCGTGCACCGAGTTTGTACCGGACTGTGTCACCACGGAAACCTGGGCGCCCGCGCGCTTGCCGTACTCGGCCGAGTAGGCGTCGGTCAGCACGTTGAATTCGCGAACCGCGTCGATGCCGAGCAGTTCACCACTCACCCCGCCGGGCGTAATCGCCAACTGGCTGGAGCCGGTATACTCAATGCCGTTCATCATCACGATGTTGTCGGAAGGGCGCCGACCAGCCACTGAAAACGTGCTGCCGTTGCTGGTGCTGGTGCCCGCACTCTTCAGCCCGTAGTTGATGGTGCCGGGGTTCAGGGTAATCAGCTTGTCGAAACTGCGACCGTTCAGCGGCAGATCCTTCACTTCGCGCGCGCCCACCACGCCGGAAACTGAGGCGGTGGAGGTGTTGATCATGGGAATTTCTTCGGTCACGGTCACCTGCTGTGCAAGGTCGCCGACTTCGAGCGTGAAGTTCAGGACGGCTTCCTGTGCCACCGTCAGGCTAACGCCGCTTCGCACCGCTACCTTAAACCCGGACTTCTCCACCTTCACTTCCTGGGCGCCAAGAGGCACGGAAACAGCATGGTACTCGCCCTGTTCGTCGGAATGAACCGTACGAACGGCTCCGGTTTCCAGGCTCTTCACTGTAATGGTGGCGGCGCCGACGGGGCTGCCTGTGGCGTCGTGGATCCGGCCTGAAAGCGAGGCGGTAACCTGGGCGAAACTCGCCGCACAAAAGACCAGCGTGAGCGGTACGAGTCGAAGCTTCATCATGATTTGAATTTTATCCCTTATTGATGTCTGGCGTGTATTCGAGCGTGACGGTTACCGTTCGGCTAGAATGCACGTGTGTTTCCAATGGCAATGACCAACTCTCTGGCCCAGACCCTGGCCCAGGTACCAATCTTCTCCGGTCTCTCGCCCGAGGAGCTGAATTTTCTCACGGAACGAGCAAGAATACGCCCGTTTTCGGTCGGCCAGACGGTCTTCGGAGAAGGCGAACGGTGCGAAGGCCTCTACGTGGTGGAGCGTGGGCGGCTGCGCATTTTCAAGAGTTCGCCGGATGGCCGGGAGCAGGTTTTGAGCATCGACGGCCCTGGCAGCTCTGTAGCGGAACTTCCGGTGTTCGATGGAGGCCCGTACCCTGCCTCAGCCGTCACACTGGAAGACAGCCGCCTCATCTTCATCAGCCAGGCGGACTTTCGCGAACTCTGCATGTCGCACCCGCAGGTTTCCCTGAAGGTCCTGCGCGTAGTGGGTGCCCGGCTCCGGCGCCTGGTGGGAATTATTGAGGAACTGTCGTTCACTACAGTGCGGCACCGCCTGGCTACCATGCTGGTGAAACTGGCCCGCGTGGAAGGTCAGGAAGTCGATGAGGGCGTCACGATTTTGCTGCCGGATGGCCACCAGGAGATCGCGTCCCGAATCGGCACCGTGCGCGAACTGGTGTCCCGAAATCTCTCCCGGCTCCAGGGTGAGGGGATCCTCCGATTGCAGGGTCGCGAAATCCTGATCCTGAATCTGGCCCGCCTGGAAGCGGAAATGCCGAACCAGTGACCTTGGTCACTGACGCCTGATTCCAAAAACCGCAAACTGGCCTCATGAAGAAACTGTGGATCAGTTTTGCGGTAGTATTCACCGGGTCATTCGCCGTCCTCGGCTGGATTGGAACCCGAATCTACCAGGAAATGCCCCCGATTCCCGGACGGGTTGTGGATACCGCGGGCCGAACGGTGGTACCCGAGGGCGATGTGGGACGAGGCCAGAATGTTTGGCAGACCCTGGGCGGTATGGAAGTGGGCTCCGTTTGGGGCCATGGCAGCTACGTTGCGCCCGACTGGACGGCTGACTGGCTGCACCGCGAACTCAGCTTCGTGCTGGATGAATGGTCCGGCGCGGAATACAGCAATAACTACGCCGAGTTGGGCACCGAAGAGCAGGGCAAACTGCGCGCCCGGCTGGAGAAGATGTACCGGCAGAGTGGGTACGACGCGGCAACCGGAACACTGTTCATCGATCCGGTGCGTGGCCGGGCCTTCGAAAAGTGCCTGGAGCACTACGCGCAGGTCTTTATGCAGGGGGAAAAGGCCTACGCGATCCCGGCTGGGGCAATCAGCACCCCGGAGCGGGCTCGCCAGTTTTCGGCGTTCATCTTCTGGAGCGCCTGGTCGGCCGCTACCACCCGGCCCGGCGACACCATCACCTATACCCACAACTGGCCACACGAGCCGCTGATTGGCAACCGGCCAACGGGTGACAGCGTGCTGTGGACCGGGGTCAGCATCATCATGCTGCTGGCCGGCATCTGCGCCATGGTCTGGTGGTACGCGGCGCAGAAGGCTGAGGCGTACCCCACCCCGCCCGCGCTGGACCCTCTGGGGAAGTGGGCTCCCACCGCTTCCCAGAAAGCCACGCTGCAGTACTTCTGGGTGGTCTCGGCGTTAATTCTGACGCAGATTCTTCTGGGCGTGGTCACCGCGCACTACGGCGTGGAGGGCGACGGTTTTTACGGTATCAAGCTCTCTGAAATCCTGCCCTACGCGGTCACACGAACGTGGCACGTGCAGCTCGGCATCTTCTGGATCGCAACGGCATGGCTGGCGGCAGGGCTGTTCATCGGCCCGCTGGTCAGCGGCGTAGAGCCGAAGTTCCAAAGCCTGGGCGTGCATGTGCTGTTCGGGGCGCTGCTGGTGATCGTGGTGGGCTCGCTCACCGGCGAATGGATGTCGGTGATGAACAAACTGTCCGACGCCAACGCCTTCCTCTGGGGCCATCAGGGCTATGAGTACGTGGACCTCGGTCGTGTCTGGCAAATCCTGCTGTTCGCGGGGTTGCTGATCTGGCTTTTCCTGGTGGTGCGGGCGATTCGCCCCGCGCTGAAACAGGCTGGCGAACACAAGCCGCTGCTTTGGCTGTTCCTGATGTCCGCCGCCGCCATTGGGCTCTTCTACGGCGCGGGCCTGCAGTGGGGCCAGCATACCCACCTTTCCATGGTGGAATACTGGCGCTGGTGGGTGGTTCACCTCTGGGTGGAAGGTTTCTTTGAGGTGTTCGCCACTACCGTTATCGCGTTCTTCTTTACGCGCCTGGGCCTGATGCGCGCCGATCTGGCGGCCAGGGCCTCGTTGCTCTCGGCCACCATCTTCCTGGCCGGAGGCATCATCGGAACCTGCCATCACCTGTACTTCTCAGGCACCCCGACCGTCGCCATGGCCTTTGGCGCAGTCTTCAGCGCCCTCGAAGTAGTGCCCCTGACACTGGTAGCGTATCCGGCCCTCGACGATCTGCGTCGCGGCCAGATGGTCCCGTGGGCGGCACAATACAAGTGGCCGGTCTACTTCTTCGTGGCGGTGGCGTTCTGGAATATGGTGGGCGCCGGGCTGTTCGGCTTCATGATCAACCCGCCCATCGCGCTTTACTTCATGCAGGGCCTGAATACCACCCCTCTGCACGGGCACGCGGCGCTGTTCGGCGTCTACGGGATGCTGGGCATCGGCCTGATGCTGGTCTGCCTGCGAGCCATGGCGCACGGGCAATGGAAGGAAGGCTGGCTGAAGCTGGCCTTCTGGAGCATGAACTCCGGCTTGTTCCTGATGTGCGTGGGCAGCCTGCTGCCGGTGGGCCTGGCGCAGACCTGGGCTTCAGTGGACAAGGGCTACTGGTATGCGCGCAGCAGCGAGTTCCTGCAAACGCCGCTTATGCAGACCCTGCGGTGGATGCGGGCACCGGGCGACACTTTGTTCGCACTGGGTGCGGTGGTGTTGGTGATGTTCGTGTTCTTTGGCCGGAACAGCCGGGCGGAAGGAGGTAAGAATTCTTAGGAGACTTGCGGCGATTTTCGCGCTACACTAACGGCTTGGAGCGTTCCTGCGAAGCAGGTGGAAGCCCTTCATTTTTGATCCAACGCTCAAGAATGAGGGAGTCGTCCAAGGATGCCTGTGCGCTGGTCCCTGTCGAAAGATGGATGACCCCTTAAGGTGTCCGGTTGATTCCCACCCTTTACATAAGGGGGTCAAAAGCCGGGTGGAAACGGCTAAGCGGTGCGCTCCAAACTCATCTGAATAAAAAAAGAGCCACTCGCGAGAGTGGCTCTTTTGGTTGATGCTGCTGATGTTTTAAGCCGCCGGAGTTTCTTCGGGCGGGGCGAGCCACAGAGCGCTGGCGGCAATTTTACCGTTGCGATCCATGCCGAGCTCGAAGAGAACCTTGGTTCCCGGAACGAGATCAGTAGGCTGAGCCTGCTGCAGACGAGAAACGTGGAAGAAGATGTCCTTCCCACCGTTTTCCGGGCGCAGAAAGCCGAAGCCCTTCTCTTCAAAATAGGTCATGATGGCTCCGCGGTTGGGCTGCGGAGCTGCACCCTCTTCGCCACCTTCGCCGGTTGCCTGGGCTGAGCCCTGCGGGCGTCCGGACTTGTCCCCAACTCCTTGCTTTAGAAAAGCAAGATCGTCCTCGGTCAATTCCGGGGGAGGTGCCTCTACAGGCATCTTGAGGTTAGGATTCTTTTTCAGCGCATCTTCAAAGAGGCGCTTCTGTCTGGCGTTCAAGCGGTGGGATCCTTAATTTCTACTACTCAACATCTGGCTCGACAACATCGTCTGCTTCGACAATATCGTCTGATTCGAGAGCGGCGTCCAGGTCGACAGCAATGTCTGCTTCGATCACGGCGGCTACCGGGGCAACGGCCTTAGCCTTCCGTTTGCCACCACGCTTTTCCGCCGGCGGCTGGCGGTCGCTCTTTTTGAGCGACGCGGCGACCATCGTCGTTACAAACTTCTTCTCACCGTGGTCGTCAAAGCGAATCACAATGCGTTCGTCACTGGCGGACATCACGGTGCCAAGCCCGAATTTATTGTGTTCCACCTGAGCGCCCTGACTATAATTGGCCATTTTTCTGTGGGATCACTCCTGTTGTTAGCCAAGCCGTCTATCTATAAGGTTAGAGATAGACGGAAGCTACCCTAATAGGGTACCATATCCTGATTTCGGCATTAACTTTACTTATGATCCTAAACAACATTCGCGCCTGGTTCAGCTCTTCCGGGGTCACATTCCGGGAAGCGCACCACGAGCCCACCCGAACTTCGGAAGAATCGGCCCGCGCCCGCGGCGAGGAACTGCGGATCGGCGGCAAGGCGCTGGTGATCAAGGTGGATACTACCTTCCGCCTCTTCGTGCTGAGCGCAGACCGGAAGCTCGATTCCGGCGCCATCAAGCAGCACTTTTCCGCGAAAAAGACGCGATTCGCCACGCCGGAAGAGTTGCTGGAGATGACGGGCCTGGTGCCCGGCTGCGTGCCACCGTTCGGCCCGCCTATACTTCCCTTCCCCCTGTATGTGGACCCCTCAGTGCTGGAGAACCCGCGCGTGGCCTTCAACGCGGGTTCCTTGACCGATTCGATTATCCTCGGGATTGAGGATTACCGCCGCCTGGCGGAGCCGGAAGTTTTCCGGTTTGCGGTGGCGGCCGAAACACCATAAAGTTAAGCCTGGAAACAAGTGGCAACCTACGTCAATACGTTTTTCGAGGAACGCGTGCAAAATCTCTTTGCGTTGGCAGAACTGCTGGAAAAAGCGTTTTCCACTGCGGGACTGGACTACGCCGTAGCAGGTGGCCTGGCCACATACCTGTACGTTGAAGAGAGAGAACCCGACGCCGGTCGACTCACCAGAGACATCGACATCGTAGTTCGCCGAAAGGACTTGCCGGCCATTGCCCGCGCCGTCGAACCTTTTGGTCTGGAATATCGCCATGTGGCGGGTGTGGACATGCTGATACAGCACGGGCAGTCCGCTCGCCGTGCCGTGCACATGATCTTTAGCGGGGAGAAGGTAATGGAGCAGTATCCCGAAGAGACTCCTGCCATGCTTCCCCCGCAAATGCTGCACGGCATCCGGCTCGTGCCCGTGGCAGCGCTGGTCCGAATGAAGCTCTCCAGCTTCCGCCTGAAGGATCAGATGCATTTGAAAGACCTCGACGACGCCGGCGTCATCACCCCGGAGCTCGTCGCCGAACTTGGTCCGGCTCATCGTGAGCGGCTGGAGCAGGTCCGGGCCTCCCTGTAGAACCGACTACCCCTCCCGCAGCGTATCCGATCCTGAAGTCGAGTCTGTTCATGGTTGAGGTTATGCTGCGAGTCACTACACGCGGAGCTACTGCCGTTGCTCGGCCTGGCTGCGGGCCTGTTGCGAAACCCGGTGCCGGGGTGGCGCTACTCACCGCTGATTATCGGCGGCACGGTAATTGGGGCCGCCACCAACATTCTGCTCCGGGGCCGCGGAGCTTGCTGAAACATCTGATTTCGAGAGCGCGTCCTCGGGCACGCCCAACTTCGGCCCGCTCATACTTCCCTTCCACCCTGTACGTGCATCCATCGGCACTGGAGAACCATCGCGTGGCCCGCCGCCTTGCGGAACCGGAAGGCCAGGCGACCGGCCATGGCACCGACAGTAGAATTGCTGGGAAGAGCCATACTGCAAATGAAATGGGCGGACTCTTCGCCGACCCAACATAGCGCTGCAGGCCAGGAATCATCGGCCACAGTCCAGCCGTATCGGCATCCCGCTGCCGCTGCGAGGCCGACCTGACGGTCGCGGCGCAGAAGGAGAGCCCATTTTCTGATCGTGGGGTCATAGGATCATGAAGGGTTTCAGATTGAACCCGGAACTGTGCTGCTTCCTCGTCGTCAACTTCTCCTTCGTTAGATTAACGACTCGCCGACTCTTAACTTATTGCTTGGTCTGATTTCTTGAGACCACTATAGTCTTCCGGCTTGCGGCAACATCCGAGGGCTAGTCACAGTTCCACGTTCGCGTTATCTTTAAGACTGGCGTGAAACTATGACTTCATCAGCTACGCCTCCAACGGTCGCGGAACTGCGGACTCGCGTCCCGGAACTATGCCGACGCCACGGAATTTGCCGGCTGGAAGTTTTTGGATCCGTGGCCCGGGGCGACGCTGTGTCGGGCAGCGATGTTGACCTGCTCGTTACATTTCGGCCTGATGTTCACCCAGGTCTCAACTTCTTTTCAATTCAGGATGAATTGGAGCAGTTGCTCAATTGCGAAGTGGATCTTCTGACCAGGCGTTCCGTGGAACGTGCGGAGAACTCGATCCGCCGCCGCTCGATTCTCGACACCACCATGGAAATCTATGCCGAATAGACAGCACGGGTATCTGCTCGACATGCTGCAATCAATGGAGATGATCGAGCAATATCTGTATGGCTACACGCAAGATATGTTTATGGAGGATAGCCGGACGCAGGACGCCGTTCTCCGCCGTCTGCTGGTACTGGGCGAGGCTGCGGCACGCCTGACGCCGGACACGCTGGACCTGTTCCCGGATGTTCCCTTTCGCAAAATCGTGGGGATGCGAAACCGTGTGGTACACGACTATGGCCACATAGATCTTGAAATTATCTGGGACGTGACACGCGATCATCTGCCTTTGATTCTGGACGCCTTGCGAGTGTGGCAGGAACCGACTACCCCTCCCGGCCCACAATCAGCATCTTAAGCGCCGCGCCCACCATAGCCGCCATGGGCCCGCAGCCCCCAATCACGACTTCGTACCAGCCTGGCCGCTCCAGGCCCTGCTGGCGCATGGAGTAGTAGCTGATCGCAAGCATCAGCAGGCCCAGCGCCGCCGCATGATTCAGTTCGCGGCGCCCGGCAATCCAGGTGGTAATGAAACCGGCCACAATGGCAGCCGTCACCGTGTAGGTCAGGTTCACCATCATGAAAGTCTGATTCAGAACCCGAAAGTCCTCGGCGTGGAAGTAGCGGGCCGCCACCGGCGTCAGAGTTGTAATCAACCCCACCATCAGGGCAAAACCCGCCGCCACACCCAGGATGCTTCGTAGTATCTTCATTTGTTGATTTCTGTCTGAATGGCGTCCAGTTCCTTGCCCGCTTCAGCCCACTTGCCCTGGCTGGCGAACTCACGATATTTCTGGAAGTGTTTGCGCGCGGCTTCAACCCGCGCATCGGTGGCAGCCGTAACGGCGGCATTCGCTACTGGTGGAGCCCCCGGCTCCGGTTTTGCCGCAGGTTTCGCGCTGCCCCCCAAAATACCCAGGGCTTCTTCGTACGAATCCGTGTAGATGAGCCGGTTGCCAACCGCCAGCACCACCTTCTTCAACTGCGGCATGCGCGCCTGGGTGGCCTGCAGATACAGCGGCGAAATGTAGACGAAGTTGTCATCCACCGGCAGCACCAGCGTTTGGCCCTGCAACACCGCAGAACCCTGCTGGTTCCAGAGCGTCAGGTCTTTCGAAATGGTCTGGTCCTGGTTGATCCGGGCGTTGATCTGCATGGGCCCCAGAATCAACTCCTGCTTCGACATTTCCAGCACTACGATCTGGCCCAGGTGCGGACCGTCACAGCGTGCCAGCATCACGCCGATCATGTTCTCCTTCGAGAGCGGCGTGAAGGTGGTCATGATGAGGAATTCCGGTTTCGTTTCCCCCGGCAACGTGGCGAATACGTAGGTGGGGCTCACCGGACGGGGTTCCCCGCTGCCCGACGAATAGCGGGAAAGTTCCCAGATGTCTTCGTTGTTGTAGAAGGCCTGCGAGTTCTTCATGTGATACACACGGTAGATTTCCGATTGCGCACGGAACAGGTCTTCCGGGTACCGGGCGTGCGCACGCAGGGCCTCGGGCATCTTCGCGGCGTCTTCGTAGAGTTCCGGGAAGAGAGCCCGGTACGCCCCGATGATGGGGTCCTTCGCATCGAACACATACAGATGCGTGGTGCCGTCGTAGGCGTCTATCGTTGCCTTCACTGAGTTGCGAATGTAGTTGATGCCGCCGAACGCATTCGACATCCGCGAAAACGGATGCGATTCCGAAGTCGTGTAACCATCCACCATCCAGACCATCCGGCCTTCGGGCGTGATGACGAGATACGGATCGTTGTCCCAGGTCAGGTATGGCGCCATGGTCTCCAGGCGCTCCCGGACACGGCGGTGGATCATCATGCGGCTGTTATCCGTCAGGTAGCCCGTGAGCAGAATATTCCAGTCGCCAAAGTGCAGAGACGCGGCCAGGCGGGTCAGGATTGACGACGCGGGAAACCCACCCTTGCCCGCATAGCGGCTCAGCGCGTTCTCCGAACCCTGGGGATAGTTGAATTCCTGTTGAGACGTCTCCACGAAGACCGGTTCATGCTGCAATTCGCCATAGTAAAGCTCCGGGCGCTCCACCTTCAAAGACTTCGGCTTTACGATCGGCGGCATATCCTGAATCAGGTAAACAGGCTGGCCTTCCGGCGTCAGCTTGCTCACTTCGGCGAACACCACGCCATAGCCGTGCGTGTAGATGAAATGCGGATTAATCCAGCTGGACTGCGTGCCAGGTAACTGCGTGATATCCAGTTCGCGGGGCGAGAGCAGAACCTGGCGATACTGGCCGTCGATCACATACCGATCCACATCTGTGTCATGGAACGCGTAGTATGGCCGCAGCGCCTGCATCTGCGTTACTGTGTCGTGGAACGGACGCCAGTCCCAGAGACGAACATTGTCCAGCAGCGTGGCATTTTTCGCCACATCAATGGACGCATTGGGGTTGGTGTGAACCGGAAGTTCCTGCACATTGTCTGACAATCCCCAGGCGGCGCGCGTGGCGGCAATGTGATTCGTGATGTACGGACGTTCCAGCGAGATTTCGTTGGGCTTCACCAGCAACGAACCGGCGATGGAGGGCACCACGCCCAGCAGCAGCAGGCTTCCGCCCGCCAGAATCCCCGCCGCCAGCCAGCGATTCACCAAAACCAGAACAGCGCCCAGAATCATCGCCCCAATAACCACCCAGTAGAGCGGCAGCGAGAAATGGTCGTCGGTATAGTCAATCCCGGTCATGAAACGGTGCTGATTCCAGACCATCTGGAAACGCCCCAGGTAAAAGCGGCAGGCAAAGGCAAACAGGAGGATCGCGGTAGCGAAACGCAGGAAGGTGGATTCGAGGCCACCCGGCAGGTGCAGGATGGAGAGATCAAAACCGCCCTGGGGCATTTCAGGCACCACAAAGCGCAACTGCCAGCCACGTGCGGTGATCCAGTAAACCAGGATCGTCACCAGCACCAGGCTGAAGATGTAGCCCCGCAAATCGGCGTAAAAGGGGAGGTCGAACAGGTAGAACGATGTGGGCTGGCCGAAGATCGGATCGTGATACCCTGCGGTGTTATTCAGCGTCCGGCTGCCTGCAAAGCGAAGCAGATTCCAGCCATCAATATTGGCGTCGGACACGACAAAGGCAATAGCCAGCAGCGCGAGCGAGGAGAGCCTGGAGTAAATCGGATAATCGCTCACCCTGCCGCCCGCAAAACGCAACCCGCGCGAGTGGGCAATCAGCAGCGCAATCCAGCCAACCAGAGCGCCGGCAGTCACCGGCAGGGTGGAGTACGCATAAAGATCGAGCCAGGTCTTCACCTGGCCCACTTCCTTCCACCACGAATACTGAATCAGCAGCGAGGCCGCCCAGTTGGCCCCCACAACCACCAGGAAGAAAAAGAAAGCTATCCCTGCCAGACCAAAACTCCTGGCCCGACTCACCGGGGGCCGCATGCGATAGACGCGACTACCTGAGGGAAATTCCGGCTCTAGTTTCTCGTCCATTTGATACTGCCTCCTACCACGGTCGCCACGGGCCCTCCGCGGAAACGCCGTCCGTGAAACGGCGAATTGCGGCTTTTTGAGAATGACTGCTGGACATCATATGTCCATTCCGTGTCGAGGTCGAAGACCGTTATATCACCGGGCGCTCCGGGCCGCAGGGTACCCCGGTCGAGTTTCAGAATCCTCGCCGGACCTGTGGTAAACAGCGCCACCATGCGGGCCACCGGAATGTGGCCCTTGTGTACTAATTCTGCAAGCGAAAGTCCGATGGCCGTATCCAGACCGGTGATGCCAAAGGGGCACCGTTCGAACTCCTGCATTTTTTCGCTGCCCGCGTGGGGCGCGTGGTCGGTTGCGATGGCATCAATTGTGCCGTCCACAATGCCGGAGATCACCGCTTCCACGTCCTCATCGCGACGCAGCGGCGGCTTCATACGGTAGTTGCTGTCGTAGTTGCAAAGTTCGTCGTCGGTGATGGCGAAGTGGTGCGGCGTTACTTCGCAGCTGACGTTCAAACCCTTCGCTTTAGCAAACGCCACCATCGCGACCGAACGTTTCGTCGAGAGGTGCGCCACGTGATACCTTGCGCCGGTCAGTTCCGCCAGCAGCAGGTCGCGCGCCACCATTACGTCTTCGGAAGCGGACGGAATCCCGCGCAGGCCCAGCTTCACTGATTGCGGACCTTCGTGCATGTCGCCACCCGCCGAGAGATTCAGATCCTCGCAGTGGTCAATCACCGTCAAATCCAGAGACTTCGCCAGCTCCATGGCGCGCCGCATAATGCGGGCGTTCATCACCGGGCGGCCGTCGTCGGAAATGGCAACAATCCCCGCATCCTTCATGGATCCGATGGCCGCCAGTTCTTCACCCAGGCTGCCTTTGGTGATGGCGCCAATGGGGTAAACGTTTACCGGAGCCACTTCACGGGCGCGCTGCAGGATGTAACTGGTCACCATCGCGCTGTCGTTCACCGGAATCGTATTCGGCATGCAGCAGATGGTGGTGAAGCCCCCGGCAGCTGCGGATTTCGCGCCGCTTTCGATAGTCTCGGCGTGCTCAAGACCAGGGTCCCGCAGGTGGACGTGCATGTCGATAAAACCCGGGGCCACAATAGAGCCCTCGGCATGAAACACTGCGCAACCATCGGAGCGCAGATCGGGCCCCACCGCAACAATCACGCCATCGCGGATCAGCACATCGGCAAGGCCGTCAAAGCCGGAAGCGGGATCAATTACGCGCCCCCCCGTAATCAGAAGAGAATTCATCAGCCTAATATCCGTTCCAGAACCGCCATGCGTACCGCGACTCCGTTTTCTACCTGATTGAGGATCACCGAACGCTGGCTGTCAGCCACTTCCGAGCTCAACTCGCGACCACGATTGATCGGGCCCGGGTGCATCACAATCACATGCGGACTCGCCAGCTCCACATGTTCCGGCCGCAGACCATAAAAGCGGAAGTATTCGCTGGCCGACATGGGGCTTTCGTACTGCCGTTCCAACTGGACCCGCAGCATCATAATGACATCGGCGCCCGAAAGGGCATCGCGCATGTCCCACGACAGGCGAATGCCCGGTGCCAGTTGTGCCAGCTCCGGAGGCAGCAGCGAAGGCGGGCCGCAGAGCACAATATCCGCGCCAAACTTCGACAACAGGTGAATATTCGACCGCGCCACCCGGCTGTGCGCAATATCGCCGATAATAGCGACGCGCAACCCGGTCAGCGACGGGCGATGATCCAAAATAGTACGCGCATCCAGCAGCGCCTGCGTGGGGTGCTCATGCGTACCGTCACCCGCATTTACGATGGGCAACTTCAGGTGCCGTGCCACGAAATGGGGGGCGCCGGACGCGGCATGGCGCATCACCACGGCGTGAGGCCGCATCGCAGCCAGCGTATTCAGCGTGTCCACCAGCGATTCGCCCTTAGAGGTGCTCGACCCCTGGGCAGCAATCGAAATCGAATCCCCCCCCAGACGGCGCTCCGCAATCTCAAAGCTGACACGCGTTCGGGTGGAGGCCTCAAAGAAAAGATTGACTGTCGTCTTGCCCTTCAGTGATTCCAGCCGTTTGTAGGTCTCGCCCGGGCCCGGCTGAAAGAACTTCGCGCGATCCAGCAGTTCCTGAATCGTGCTGCGGTCCAGACTCTCAATATCGAGAAGGCCACGGGTCTTCAGTTGGTCAACCATACTTACGCGACGTCCGGCGTGCGTTCGCACAGAAGAACTTTTTCGGTGTCGTCGATCTCACGAAATTTCACTTCAATGATTTCGTTGTCGGAAGTCTGCACCGTGCGGCCTACATAGCGAGCTTCAATGGGGAGTTCGCGATGGCCACGGTCGATCAGAACCAGCAGTTGCACCCGTGCCGGACGGCCTTTTTCGAACAGTGCGTCCAGCGCAGCGCGAATCGTGCGGCCCGTGTAGAGGACATCGTCAATCAGGATGATTTCCTTGCCCGCTACGTTGAAATCAATCTGCGTCCCGTTGTGCTGGGGCTTGGAGCCGACCGTGGAAAGGTCGTCCCGGTAGAGGTTGATGTCAAGGACGCCGGTAGGAATCTTCCTGCCTTCCAGCGCCTCAATCTTGGCGGCCAGGCGCTGCGCCAAAGGCACGCCCCGGCGCCGGATGCCAATGAAGGCCAGTTGATCCAGATCTTTCGTTTTTTCAAGAACTTCGTGAGCGAGACGAACCAGGGTCCGATCAATCTCTGAGGCGCTCATCAGTTGGGATTTGACTGTGGTCAGGGCCATCGCTTGCGATTTTAGCGCACACGCAGAAGGCAGCGACCAGCCGGAGTTTGTGCGATTGTGTTATTGTGTTGTCGTGCGGACCACCCTGGACATTTCCGACGAAGCCTGGTACATTGCCAAGGCCATCGCGCACGACCAGAACCGCAGCCTTGGCAGGGTAGTGGGGGACATGATTCTGCAGGCCGCCAAGGGCGCGCCCGGCTCGGCCATCGCCATGAGTGACTACGGTTTCCCCACTTTCCGCTGCAGTCGGCCCGTCACCTCAGAAGACGTCAGAACGCTTGAAGACGAAGACTGATGACCAGGAGCAAGGTTTATCTGCTGGACGCAAATGTCCTGATCGCGCTGGCAACACCCGAGCACAGCCTGAACACCCGGGCGGCAGCATGGTTTCGAAAAGGCTTCAAGTTTGCAACCTGCCCCATCACCCAGGGTGCCCTGATCCGTTTCCATTTGCGCGCCGGAGTGGAGGCAAACATCGATTCAGCCAGGCTCCTTTTGGAATCGATCTCCGCGCTGCCGCGGCACGAGTTCTGGCCGGATGATGTGCCGTACCTCGATTTGCCGGCCACCGGAATTGTGGGCCACAGGCAAGTCACCGATGCCTATCTGGTGTTGCTGGCCAGAAAGCACGGGGGCCTGCTCGCCACAATGGACAATGCCCTGGCCGCGGTTCACACCGGCACCACCCTGATCGCACCGTAGCCGGAGAGCTCCCCCACAAAAAAAATGCGGATCGCTTCACTGAGGGTGTGAGGGACTCAGTAGGTGTAGCGACCCGCGGACTGCTATGTGAGAACTTGCAGACCCCGGGAAAATAGTTCCCAGGAAATCAGCGCAAAATTTTCGCGGCTTCCGCGAACCCGCTCGCCTCGGCCGCCTGCAGGGGCGTCTTGCCGGAATTCGCCTTGCGGGAACGGTCCGCGCCGAGTTCCAGAAGCACTCGGACAGCCTCCAGTTTCCCCATTGACGCCGCCGCATACAGAGGCGTGCTGCCCGCCGCCGGGTCCGGCTGGTCGAGTTTCGCTCCCTGGGCGGCCAGCAAGCGAATCACTTCGGCATAGCCCTGCAACGCGGCTTCATGGAGCACCGGGATGCCGTCGGCGTCCTTAAGGTTCGGATTCGCACCGCCCTCCAGCAACGCGGCCACAATGGCCGCAGAACCCCGACTGGCAGCGCGGTGCAGCGCTCCAGGCGTGTCCGGATTCGCGTGATACTGCAGCAAAAGCCGTGTCGCCCCGGCATCCTGAGCCCCCACGGCGCGCAGCAGCCTGGCAGAAAGCCGCGCGGGGGCATACTTGCCACGTTCCAGCAGCAGCGCCAGCAGGGGTAAACCCTCAGCCTGTGCCAGCCCACTGCCGTCATCGGCCACGTGGTCGAGCAGGGTTTTCGCCACTTCCACATTGCCCTGCCCCGCCGCTTCGTCCAGCGCCGTCATGCCGGTCCGGTCCCGCAGCGCCGCATCCGCGCCATGCTCAAGCAGGAACTTCGCCGTCACCGCATCGCCCCGGCGCGCCGCAAAGTGGAGACTCGTCGCGCCTGCCGTATTCGCCGCATTTATCGCCGCGCCCCGCGTCACCAGGAGCTCCGCAATCCCGACCTGCCCCCGCAAAGCGGCAAACAGCAGCGGCGTTGATCCACCTTCGGTGTGCCGGGTATCCACCTTTGCGCCCCGGTCCAGCAACAGCCGCACAATCGCCTGGTTGCCCAGCCAAACGGCGTCATGCAGCGGCGTGGCCCCCAAATCATCTGTGGCATTCACAGCAGCCCCGGAGTCGAGCAGTTCTTTCACCTGCCCCACATCGTCAGCGCGGATGGCGTCGCGGAGCGTAGCGGCGGCTGCGGGCAGCGCGCCCAGCACAAAGCCCACAAGCGAGAGCCCCGCAACCGAACCAAAAAACGTCATTCGAATCCAATGTACTGGACTTCTTCTTCGAGCGGGATGCCAAAGCGCCGCCGGATGCGCTCTTTCAGGTCCGCAATCACGATGCGAAGATCGCGCGCCGTCCCCGCCCCATCGTTGTAGATCAGATTGGCGTGATAATCGGCCACCTGAATATCCCCCACGCGAAGCCCCTTCGCCCCCACCTGCTCCAGGAACCACGCCGACGGAATCTTGCCCTCAATCACCACTTTCACGGGCACCTGCGCCGCCACTTCCGGCGGCAAATTCGCCAGCAGGAAATTCTTAAAGATGCTGCCCGCGCATTTCATGGTCGGCGGATACTTTTTGTTACGGATATCCAAAATCCCGGCAGCTTTCTCCGTAAGCGCAGCCGCGTCGCCCGCCTGCATGTTTAGAGAAGCCCCGATGATGATCCAGGCCTTATTCCGTTTGAAGATGCTCTCGCGGTATTGGAACTCACACCCGGCATTGTCGATCTCGCGCACTGTCCGGCCATCGTGAAACCGAACGGCACCCACAAGCTCCTGAATCGAATGGCCGTAAGCCCCCGCATTCCCATAAACCGCCGCGCCCACAGACCCCGGAATACCGGTCATTGTCTCCAGACCCTGCAGACCCCGCGCACACGTGAAATCCACCAGGGTTTGCAGCGTGACGCCGCCATCCACATGGACGGTGGTGCCCTCCATCCGAATCTCCCGGTTCACCAGCCGCAGCACCGCGCCGCTGAAACCGGCATCGGCCACAATCAGATTGCTGCCTTCGCCGATGACGGTTACGGCGAGGCCAGCGCTCTCCAGTAAACCCCGCGCCGCCAGAAATGCCTCAGGAGTAGCGGCTTCCAGATAAAGCCGGGCCGGCCCTCCAACCCCAAAGCGGGTATGCGAAGCCAGCGGCTCGTTCGTACAGATAAGAAGGCCGGGAATGGCGGCCAGACGGTTGGAAACTTGATCGGCGATGTCTAATTATAGAAACAGCTCCCTATGGCTTCAAAAAATCTATTTCCAGGCTTTCCCTCCGCCGGAATCCACTTTCTTCGCGATCTGAAAGAAAATAACGACCGCGAGTGGTTCGCCCCGCGCAAAGCCATCTTCGACGAGCAGGTGAAGGCCCCCATGCTCGAGCTGATCCGCGCCGTCCATACCGCCATGATGGATTTCGCCCCCGCCTACGTAGGTGACCCCGCGAAATGCATCTTCCGCATCTACCGCGACACGCGCTTTTCGAATGACAAAACGCCCTACAAGACCCACATCGCCGCCTGGATGAAGCAGGCCGGGGCCGAGAAGGGCCTCGGTTCCGCCGGCTTCTACTTCTCAGTTTCGCCGGAGATCGTAGAAATCGCCGCCGGTATCTACGCGCCCGACGCCCCCACCCTGCTGAAACTCCGCCAGCGCATCGCCGAAGATCACGTTGCCTTCCGCAAGACCTTCGATTTCCCGAATTTTAAGAAGGTGGCCGGGGGCCTGATGACCTCCAGCCTTACCCGTGCGCCGAAGGGTTTCGACCCCGCCCACCCCGCCATCGAGCTGCTGCGCCTGAAGCACCTCGTCGCCTACGAAGAGATCGATGCCGCCATCGCCACCACCGCGAAACTGCTGCCCGAGATCGTGAAGCGTTTCCAGATGATGGCACCCTTCGTGGAGTATTTGAATACCGTGTTGCTGCCGCCCAAAACCGGCTCGCGACCGCCCATGCGCTAACCTGGTAGTTCAAGCCCCGCAATGGAATTGGTAAAAGACTGGTACGGACGCCGCATGACGGCGTGGGAAAACAAGCTCGCATTCAAATCCACCGACCGTGTGGTGCGCCCCTTTGACTGGGGTATGGAATGGACCCGCGACTGGCCCATCACCTCCTCCGCCACTGACCCCGAAGAAAAGCTGATTGAACTCAACAAGTTGGCCATCGCCAACAGCCGCGAGTTCTTTGCATACAAGAGTCCCAACGATTTCCGGTTTGAAACTGAGCCTGGTGGAACGAGCGAAGTGCTCTTCACTTCCCCGGTTAACACCCCGTATCCGGAAAACAATCTGGTTCGCGCGCGCTACTTCGAGGCCAAACCCCGCTTTAAGCGCGGTAAGAAGGCCGTAGTCCTGCTGCC
This sequence comes from uncultured Acidobacteriia bacterium, assembly GCA_903929755.1. Classification (GTDB taxonomy): domain Bacteria; phylum Acidobacteriota; class Terriglobia; order Bryobacterales; family Bryobacteraceae; genus BOG-234. The sequence continues at coordinate 18,773 of CAIYVZ010000144.1, read as the reverse complement.
GCACTGGAATTCGCACTCCGCCCAGCATGTGGCGCTCTGCCAGGGCATCGCGGAACTCGGTATCACCTGCATCCGGCTCAGCCTGCCCTATCACGATAAACGCATGCCCGCGGAACTGAATCGCGCCGATTACGCGGTCTCCGCCAACGTGGCGCGCACCATTGACGCCACCCGGCAGGCCGTCATCGACGTCCGCGCCTGCTTCGACTGGCTGCAGGATCAGGGTTTTGACGATCTCGGCCTGGTCGGCACCAGCCTCGGCTCCTGCTACGGCTTCCTCGCCAGCGCGCATGACGAGCGCATCAAGGTGAACGTCTTCAACCACTGCTCCACGCAGTTCGGAGACGTCGTATGGAACGGCCTGTCCACACGCCATATCCGACAGGGCATTGAACACGAGATTACGCTTGACCGACTCCGCAAAGTCTGGGACTGCGTCAGCCCCATCCACTACATGGATCATTTCGCCCACGAAGCGGCACAGGGTATGAAGAAGTCGTTCTTCCTCTACGCGCTCTACGACACCACTTTCCCCCTGCACCTCTCGAAGGACATTGTGAGCCAGATCCGCCGGCGCAACGTGGATCACAAGCTGGTCGTAATGCCCTGCGGCCACTACACGCTCGGCGAATCACCGTTTAAGTTCGCCACCGGGTACCACGTCATCTCGTTCCTGAAACGCCATCTGTAAGGCAACAGGCTACCGCAGCAGACACGTGCCCACATACTGCTGCTTCGAACGCGTAGCCGCCAGATCGTGGTACACAAACGAGCCCTTCACGAAGTAGTGGCACACCAGCGCCTTCCGCGAAAGCTCTAAATTCCGCCTCGCCGACCCGCCGTGCAGCAGGTTGGCATGCCAAATCAGCACGTCGCCCTTCTTCGCATGGAAGTAGTGCGGCTCCATCTCGCGGGTCGCGATCTCCTGCTGGATGCGCGGCTCGTATTTCTGGTGATACGGACGATACCCGTCGTTCCGGAAGTCCGCTTCCGAGATTCCCACGTCGCTGCTGAAAATATACGGCAAACGATGGCTGCCTGGGTAATAAACCAGCGGCCCACAGTCGGGATGAATGTCCTCAAACGCAATCCATGCGGCTGTCAGATACCCCAGAGGGTACGTGGTCATGTGGATGGAATCGGAATGCACGCCCTGCTGTGAACCCTTGTGCGAAAAGATCGTCTGCAGCGCCTTCGGCTCGCGCCCCGTCAACAGGCCCAGCCAGCGCAACAGCCCTGGGTGTTTCAGAATCTGGCAGAGCGCGCCCAATTTTTTGTGGGGATTCAGGTACCGACCCGGATAAGGATCATTCTCGCCCGCCGGTTCCGGCTCCAGCTTGATCTTCCCCGCCCGCACGGCACGCTCGTAGCGCTCCCAGATATCGTCCAGAATGTTGTCCGCGATCAACTTTGGAATGACAACGTAACCATCTCGCACCCAGTTGCCGCACTGCGCCGCTTCTGCAGGCGTTACTTCGCCGCGCTGCAGCTTATCGGCAATCGCATCGGACGCATCAGGAAGATCAAGCCAGGGATAAGGACCGGAGTACGGAAAGTGCTCCGCACGCATAGAGGGCAACTGCGAGGTTTTGAGGGGGGTGTCGGCGAAACGGGAAAAGAGGCCCAAGGCACTACCATGTTACGACGTGCTGCTTAAAAAAAAAACAAGGGCGGCCCGGATAAGAGCTTAAGGAACTGGCGTACGGTGCGCCGATCATTTCCCGCAATGTAAGCGGAGGCCATTCAAGCCAAATAATCCCGGTGCAGGTAATGCCGTTTACTACTGTCCTTCAGCTCGTTCCGCGCCGCCCTTTTTCTGACCAGGCGGTTCTATAGTCACCTCCTACCACGCATACTTCGCGGGGCCTTTGATTGACATACTCTTGCGCTACAGCTATCAGGTACTTTAACTTTTTCAACTGCTCTCAGGTGCTTTTCTGCTGCTCCTGGGTTCATCTTGCGCCCGTTACGAACGGATGTCAATAGCTATTTTCAGAATCCTGAAATCGCCCGCAGGAAGTAGTCCGCGAAGGAAAGCAACAGCGCGCCAATCACCGCTACAGAGCAGCCATTCACGCGGAACCCGGGCACGAATTCCGACGCGACTTTCAGCATCAGGCCGTTGATCATCAGGTACACAATCCCCAGCGAAAGGATGTTGAAGGGCCACAGGAAGAACTTCAACACGACGCCCAGCGTGGCGCTGGCAATGGCCATCACCGCCGCGGCGAAGAAGGCCGACCCGAAGCCAGAGACCTGAATACCCGGCAGAATACGGGCGACGATGAGAATGGAAACGGCTTTCAGAAGCCAGTGAATAAACCAGTAGCGCACGGCACGAGTTTACCTGATTCTTACCGCGCCGCGATACCAGCAACGCCCGTAATCTGCGCATCAGCCGCCTTATAGCGGTGCCAAAGAATGTATGCGCCATGAATCAGGCACCCCGCCGCAACAGCTGCAACAGCGTTCGTAACCAGCACGCCAAAGGCTGTAACCAGGAACGCCCCCGCATCCACATACCGCATCTTCGGCAAGCGGCGCCAGGTGCTCACGTCCAGCAGATTCAGCCCCATCCACGCAGTCACGCCGCCCAAAGCTGCAAGCGGAATCCGCGCCAGTGCGCCCGAACCAAAGGCCACCAGCAGAACCAGAAAAACCGCGTGCAGAATATTCGATAGGCGAGTAGTCCCGCCGCAGCGCACATTTGCCACGCTGCGCGCCGGAATTCCCACGCTCATCGGAGCGCCGAAGATGCCGGCAGCAAGATTGGCAATGCCGTAAGCGCCCAGTTCCGCATCCGCATCGGCACTTCTCGAATGCTGGTGCAGACCCCGAAAGTGCTCCACCGCCCGTGACGTCAACAGAATATTTACCGAAGCCACAAAAGCCAGCGTCAGGCCCGCCGGCAGAACATTTACTACATCCTGAGGAGTCCAGGCAAATCCGGCGAACGGTGGCAGGGTCAGTTGCAGAGAGCCGACTTCCGGTTCCCCGAACTTACAGATCAAAGCAACCGCACCTGCCGCCGCCACGCCGAACAGTGGTGCCGGATAACGCGGGGAGAAACGCGTTACCAGCGCCGATACCGCAATCACCGTACCGCCTAACAGAAACGGAGCGAGGCGCATGGCCTGCACCTCGCCCAGCACTGTTACCAGCTGACTGAGCGCGTTGGAACCGCCTGCGGAAGGCACCCCCATCAGCACATTCACCTGGGAGATAAACATGATCGCCCCAATGCCTGCCGAAAAACCGGCTACAACAGTGGGAGGAACCTTAGAGACATACCGCCCCAAACGCATCACACAGAAGACCATCATGAAGACCGAGGCCACAATCGAGACCTTGGCCGCGCCACCAATGCCCTGGGCGTGTACCGCGCTGGCAATGAAAGGCACGGTCGCCGAAGCGGTGCCTCCAATCAGCACGGGATTGCGTCCCAGCAGCGCCGTGATGGGCGCGGTCAGTATCGAGGTAACAACCCCCAGGATGGGCGGCAACCCCATGAGTGCCGCCATCGAAAGGCCATAAGGCAGGGCAATGAGAGCGGCAATCAAGCCGCCTGCACAGTCGCCTAAAAACCGCTCCCCGTTATACCTGCCGATCCTGCGGATCATCCGGTGGTCTCCCTAAAGTGAATGCGCTGCCCACGCGCCAGGCGTAAGCGAGTAAGGCAAAAAAGAAACTGCTTACGCCATTACTTTGAGGAAAGCCGTCTGGAACTTCTTCATTTCTTCCGAAGTACCCACCGTGACGCGAACGTGGTTCGGCCATGCCGGCCACACACGGCCAATGTAAATCTTCTCCTTGCGCATCGCGTTCACAATGTTGTTGCCCGGTTGCTTCACATCCACCATGAAACAGTTGGAGACAGAGGGAACGTAGGAGAACTTATGCTGATCGAGGAAGCCGAGCGTGTCCATGCGAACCTGTCCGATCAGCTTGCGGCGTTCCGGCACCAGATTCTTTTCGGCCAGTGATGCACTCGCGGCAGCCATCCCGGTAATCGGCAGCATACCCGCGCTCCAGCCCGCAAGCTTCTCAATCAGGTCAGGCCGCGCGATAACGGCACCGGCACGGAGCCCGGCCATACCGTAGATCTTCGAGAACGTGCGGAGCAGAACAACGTCCTGATCCTTCGCCACCATGTCGCTGCAGAATTCCGCTTCCGAAATGTGGGTATACGCTTCGTCAACCACCACCACGGAGCCCTTCGGCTTGTTCGCCACCAGCCACGCAATGTCCGCCTTCGGGGTCAGCGTACCGGTCGGGTTATTGGGATTACAGATATAGAACAGACCCGCGTTCGGCCCCCCGGCCTTCAGCATGGCCTGCACGTCGTGCGAGTAATCTTTCTTGAGCGGGACACGGATCGTCTTGGCACCAATGAACTGGGCCGCGCGGCCACCGGCTTCATAACCAGGGTCTGCCATCACGAACGGCTTGGTGGGAGAGGAGAACGCCAGCACCGACTGGTGCAGCGGAGCGCTCGAACCAGGGTAGATACGGATGTATTCCGGCTTTACCTGTTCCTGCTCGGACAGCAACTTCACCACCTTGTCGGTCTCGCCGTACATATAGCGTCCGCCATTGTTCACAATGTTGTGAACGGCCTGGCGCGCGGCTTCGCAGGGGCCGAGCGGGTTCTCGTTCGCATTGATAAGAACAGCGTCTGGCGGAGCGTCCACCTTCGAGAGCTGGGCCATCGCCGATTCATTAAAGAACGGCAGCGTGGTGCCGGCGGTAACCATGGTGGCGATCTTCGCCAGGTCCCGGCGGTTGAAGCCACGGCTGAGAAAAGATTTTACTTCCTGGGGGTTGAGTTTCTGCGTCAGGTTCGTCATTTGAGTTCTCCCTTTCAAATTGGTTCTTGCGAATCGGGGTTGGCTCTCCTGACGGGGGAGATTGTCGCGCATGCGCAGCGCGGTATGAAGGTAAGCTCCGGCGACCTGAATGCGCCGCCGGAGCCGTTAACAGTTATTGCTAAAAATATAAGCGAAGCCCCAGCTGAAGCATCCGGGGAAAATTCGCCTGCGACGTAATCTTACCGAAAGCGCCGTTACCGAAAGCAGTATTCGGGGCCCGGAAGTAAGGCGTATTCATAGCGTTGAGAGCTTCAGCCCGGAACTGAGCCTTGAATCGCTCGTAGATAGCAACGGTCTTGAAAACCGAGACATCCCAGTTCACTTGCCCCGGGCCACGCGTCGAAATGGTGCGCGTCACGTTACCAAGAGTGAAAGGAGCAGCATCGGTGAAAGCTGCTTTATTGATCCAGTTATCAATCTTATCGCCCACTGCTCCCGAAACTTCCGGAGATACACCGGTCGCATTCGGACGCTGACGGGCAGTGCCCAGCGCGCTGTTGCCGTTGTTATTCATGTAGACCTGCAGCGGGAAGCCCGTCAGGAAGGTACTGACCGTGTTCACAGACCAGCCACCCAGCGCCATATCGGCCGCCTTGGGCAGGTTTCCCAGGAACTTCTGGCCCTTACCGAAAGGTAGTTCGTAAGTCACAGCGCTGGTCAGGCGGTGCGGCGAGTGCAGGTACGAAAGACCCCATTCCCCCCCCAGCGAGTAGACGTCCTGAGGTCCGCTGTTACCGGAGTTCAGGTTATTACCCGGACCACCACCCGACATATCGAAATTCTTCGAAAGCGTGTAGGCCGAGAGAACCGAGAGGCTCTTCGAAAGGCTCTTCTGGGCCTTCAGCGTGAACGAGTCATACTGCGCCTTGTTGCGGCTGCTGTTCGTCAGGCTGATGGTGGAGAATTCCGGGTAGGGCCGCAGCAACTGGTTGGCTGCCACCGTGGAACCACCGATGACACCCGTGCCACCCTTACCGAAGAACGGATTGGCCACAGACGAGGTCAGCACTGAACCGCGGGAAAAGAACGACGGCTCCAGCTGGTTGATGTTGTAAGCAGCGGTGCTCCACGTCAGGTCAGCGGTGCGCGAGCCGGAGTAACCGGCCGTTACCACCCAGCCGGATACCAGCTGGCGCTGAATATCGAGCGAAAACTGCTGAACGCGAGTGGAAGTCGCGTTGGGATCAAAGATCGTCATCGACTTACCCACCCCGGTGAGAGCGCCAAGCGAACTGCCCACCGGACGATCCAGACCGTTCGGGAAGGGGTTCGAGAGTTTCACCGCTGGAGTCTTGTTGCCGTCGTTCGAAACCGAAGGCTGCGTCGTCGCGGTTACACCTTCACTGTTGTAGGGTGAGCCAAGAGCGAAAGCAGGAGCCCAGAACATACCCCAGCCTCCGCGGATAACGGTCTTGTCATTCAACTGATAAGCGACACCGATGCGAGGCGCGAACTTATTCTGTTTCAGGTTCATGGTGGTTTCGCTGGCCCCACCGACACCGGCGAACCGGAAAACACCCTTCACCGGAACCCCGGCAGATGTACCCACCGGATTCGCCGCATTGGCATCGAAGCCCGTGATCAGCAGCTTGTTCGCTTCGTGAAGACCGCTTTCACGTTCCCAGCGAAGACCCAGGTTCAGCGTCAGTTTGGAGTTCACGCGGAAGTCGTCGTGGATGTAAAGAGCGTTGTAAGTGACATATTCATGCAGGACCGTGGGAATGTACCCCGTGGCGCCGGCAGGAGCCCCCAGCAGCATGTCCGCCATATCGGCGCCGGAAGCGCTGGTGGAAGAGTTGGAGTTGGCGCGGCTGAAGCGGTTGTCGAAGGTGAAAGCCCCCGCGCTGTTCTGCCAGTCCAGACCGCCGTCATTTAGCTTCCGGTAATCATAACCGAACTTAATGCCGTGACGTCCAATGTACTTCGAAGCGTTGCCGCTGAAATTCCTCGACGAGTGCACATAGTTGAAGTTATTGTTCGTGCCGAGCGAGTAGGCGTTCTGCATCGTCACGTTCGGGAACGTGGCAGATGGAACGTCCTTCACAAACGCGTTGGCGAAACCAAGCGTGGTCAGATTGAAGTCCTGCGACTTCTGCGTGCCGATATTCGGGAAACGATTGAAGCCATAGCGCAGCGCCACTACCCACGTGGCCGAAGGCGTCAGCGTGGAGTTGAACTGCGTGGTGTCTACCTTGCGGAACAGATACCACTGATCCGGCGAAGAAATGCTCTTATATGGATTCTCACCCGGCTCCCGTGAGTTGTAGTGCAGGTAGCTCAGGCTGGCGCGCCACCAGGAAGTAACCTGATGGTCAACCTTGCCGAATAACTGATCAGCCTTCGAGGCCAGAGGGCCCCCACCGGCCAGATTATTGTCACCGTAGAAGCGCCCGGCGGCAGTCTTGTTGGGAAGTTCGTAAGTGGTCGCAATGTTGCGGCCTGCCGTATCCTGGCGGCTGAGGGGAATCACGTTGCCCGCGAAGGCGGTACGCGAACCATCGGCGGCGGTCGTCGCCGGATCATAAATCAGCAGCGAACTGCCCGAGCTGTTCTTTGTCTGGGAGAAGTCGCCAACACGTTCCAGCGAAGTGGGTGTGTACTGCTCCCGGCTGGCGGCCTGCGTGTCGCGATAGCCTTCAAATCCAACCCAGAAGAAGGTCTTGTTTTTGCCGTTGTAGATTTTCGGGATGATCACCGGCCCCCCGAAGGAGCCGCCGTAGTTCCGGAAAGGCTGATCGGTGATGCCGATGCCGTTGCGATTATTGAAGAAGGTGTTGGCCAGCCAGTCGGTCTGGCGCATGTAACCGAGGAGAGAACCACTGTACTGGTTGCTGCCGGACTTAATGAAGGTGTTGAACATACCTCCACCGGTACGGCCCATTTCCGCGTCGTAAGTGGAATACTGAACTTTCATTTCCGCAACAGCTTCAATCGACGGGATAATGATCGCGCGATTCGAGAAATCAGTGATCGGTATACCGTCAAGCAAGTAGTTATTGCCGCGGACCGGACCACCATTAATGGAGATCTGCGACGAGCCCGACTGATCCTGCATGCGGTTGTAACCAGGGTTGCCAACCTGCTGCACGGTCGTCGCAAGCCGGGACATCATGAACGGGTTCCGGCCCAGATTCGGCAGATCCACCAGCTTCTGGCGGTCAACAATCTGGCCCTGCGAAGCCGTTGACGCTTCCAGCAGCGGTGCTTCCGCGGTAACCATCACGCTTTCCGTTACATTACCAAGTTCCAGCGTCATATCGACAGTGGCAACCTGCTGCGTGGCAACCGGAATCGCTTTGCGTTCCGTACGTTTGAAGCCGGGTGATTCGGCACTGACCGCGTAAGTGGAAGGTGTCACAGATGCGAAGTTATATTCGCCGGTTGCGTTCGTGACCGCAGCCCGAACCGAGTTAGTCGCCTCATCGGTGAGAGTAACTTTCGCACCGGAAACCACAGAGCCCTGAGCGTCCGAAATAATACCGCGAACACCCCCGTAGATGGATTGCGCATCCGCACTGGACGCCGCAACTAAGACAAATGCCGTAATGGCCAGGCACAGCCTGACACCCCTGAAATTTGACATTGTTTCTCCGCGAAAAATGAATTCGCGCGCCTTCTGGCGTCGCGATCTATTCTGCGGACAGAGCAGGATTGGCAAGCCATTTTTCCGGGCGGGGCTGGGCCTGGAAATTCGTTAATGGTTCGCCGGGGTTCTACCGGGAGTTGCCTACACTATAGAACACAACGGAATATTCCTGCAACTCAAATTTTGCACCCCGCGTCTTCTCCTCCCGAAAAATAAGCCCGCACAAGCCTCTTGATTCGCCCGCCGAAATCTGCGAAAGTAGAATTCCAAATGCGAATAAAAGGCGAATATGAAAGCCGCCGTACTCCAGCTCCGATCCATCGTAGAAGCCCGGTTCGAAATCCCGCTCGGTATCCGTAAGTCTCTGGAAAGAGAGAGGATACCGTCCGGCATCGAGGCAATCGACACCCTCACCGCGGGTGGCGTCCCCCGCGGGGGGCTCACTGAAATCAGCGGCGCGGCCTCCAGCGGCAGGACGGCCCTCGTCGTCGCGCTCCTCGGCCAGGCAACGCGCGCCGGAGAATGTTGTGTCTGGGTCGATACAGCCGGTGCGTTTGACCCCCAATCGGCTTCGGAAATGGGCGTGGATCTGGACCGGCTGCTCTGGATCAACTGCGGCGGCAATGCCGAACATGCCCTGAAATCGGTCGATCTGCTGATCCAAAGCGGGGGCTTTGGGTTAGTCGTTATGGATCTGGCCGATACGCCGGAACGCGAGGCCCGCCGCATTCCGCTGGCCTCGTGGTTCCGGCTGCGCCATGCGGCGGAAAGAACAGGCGCGGCCCTGGTCGCCGTGGCACGCAATATCAATGCGGCCTCCTGCTCGGAACTGCAACTGGAATTGCAGCCCCTCGGCCCGGTGTGGCGCGGCAAATTACTGGCGGGTCTGAATACCGAAGCCGAATCGCGACGGCAGCACCGCTCGCGCAAGGCCGAATTCCGGGTGGTCCGCTAAGGTGGCCCGGTAATGTACGCCTGCCTGCATGGCCCCGGCAATCTGGATCTCCTGCTGGAGTGCGCCCGGAAATTTTCGCCACACGTCGAAGAACACCCGCCCGATACCGTGATCTTCGACGTCCGTGGCCTCGAAACCCTCTACGGCCCCCCGGAAAATCTGGCTCGCGAGATCGACCGCGCCGTCGGGGTCCCCGCCAACCTCGCTCTCGCCCCCAACCCCGACGCCGCCGCCCACGCCGCTCGCGGCTTTCGCGGCATCACCATCATCGCCCCCCGCCGCGAAGCCGAAGCCCTCGCTTCCCTGCCCCTGAACCTGCTGGGAGGCTCCCCCGCCACCGCCGAACTCCTCCACCTCTGGGGCATCCGAACTTTCGGCGACTTCGCCAAACTCCCGCCCCTCGGCGTCGCCGCCCGGCTAGGCGAAGAAGGCATCGAACTCCAGTACCTGGCCCGCGGCGAAGGCTCCCGCCAGCTCCGCCCCCTCGAAGATCCTTTGGAATTCGAAGCCTCCCTGGAACTCGATTATCCCGTCGATAATCTGGAGCCCCTCGCCTTCGTGCTTGGTCGCCTGTTAGGCGAAGTCTGCGACAAACTCCGCTTCCGCACCCTCGCCACCAACGAAATCACCCTGCGCCTCGCCCTGGAAAAGGCCCCGGAACACGTAACCAACCTCAAACTCCCGGTCCCCATGCTCGACCAGCGGGCCTTCCTGCGCATGCTCCAACTGGACCTCAACGGCCGCCCTCCCGTCGCCCCCATCCTCCAGGTCTACCTGCGCGCCGAACCCGTCAAACCCCGCCGCACCCAGCAAGGCCTCTTCGTCCCCTCTTCGCCCGAACCCGAAAAGCTGGAATTGACCGTCTCCCGGCTCCGCCATCTGGTCGGTACGGACCGCGTCGGCAGCCCCGAACTTCGCAACACGCACCGCCCGGACAGCTTCGTCATGCGCATCTTCGCCCCCCCGCAGGCCACCTCAAAGCTCGCCGTGGAAGACGTCCCCGCCATCCCCCGGCTCTGCCTCCGCCGCTACCGCCCCCCGCGCGCCGTGCAGGTCCTGCTCATCAACCAGCAACCCGTCCGCCTCATCTCCCCTGCGGTAAACGGCCGTATCGTCATGGCCAAAGGCCCCTGGCGGACCTCCGGCGAATGGTGGAAGGAAGACGCCTGGAACCACGATGAATGGGATATCGCACTCGAATCCGGCGAACTCTACCGGATGTGCAGAGATGTCGATTCCGGCAGATGGTTCATTGAGGGCAACTACGACTGAGACATAAACTCTGGTCTGGATTTGGCGCGGGTCCGTTGCTACAATAGGTTTGCCGTCGTTCTCCTTTGAGCGGGAGTAACTCAATGGTAGAGTCACAGCTTTCCAAGCTGTTGGTTGCGGGTTCGAGCCCCGTCTCCCGCTCCATTTTTACCTGACTGCCATCGCCAACCCAACCCCTACCCTCGCCATCCTGGGAGCCACCGGCTATATTGGCGGCCGCCTCGCCCACACCCTTCTTGAAGCCGGCCACAACGTCCGTTGCCTCGCCCGCTCCCCCCGCAAACTTCTCACCCGTGACTGGGCCGCCAACCCACGCCTCGAAGTCCGACAAAGCGACCTGACCGATTCCGCCACCCTCGCCCTCGACCTCCAGGGCTGCACCACCGCCTTTTACCTCGTCCACTCCATGACCTCCGCCGGCGCCGCCTACGCCCGGCAGGACCATCACCTCGCCCTCCAGTTCGCCCTCGCCGCCCAACAAGCCGGCCTCCGGCGCATCATCTACCTCGGCGGCCTCGGCGAAACCGGCCCAGACCTCAGCGAGCATCTCGCCTCCCGCCGTGACGTCGAAACCGCCCTCGCCTCCACCGGCGTCCCCGTCACCGTTCTCCGCGCCGCCATGATCATTGGCTCAGGCTCCGCTTCCTTCGAAATCCTCCGCTACCTCGTCGAGCGCCTGCCCATCATGATCACGCCCATGTGGGTCTCCACCCCGTCGCAGCCCATCGCCGTCCGCGACGTCATCCGCTACCTCACCGGCCTCCTCGATCACCCCGAAACCACGGGCCAGATCTACGATATCGGCGGCCCCGAAGTCCTCTGCTACCGCGACATCATGCGCATCATGGCCGAAGAACTCGGCCTGAAGCGTCGCTGGATTATCCCCCTCCCCGTCCTCACGCCGCGCCTCAGTTCCTACTGGATTCACTTCGTCACGCCCCTCAGCAACGACATCGGCAAGCCCCTCGCCGAAGGTCTGAAAAACCCCGTCGTCTGCCGCGATGACCGCATCACCCGCATCCTGCCGGGCAAGTGCCTCACCGTCCGCGAAGCCATCCACGCCGCCGTCGTAAAAACCATGGCGCACAACGTCGAGACCAACTGGTCCATGGCAGGCGCCATTCCGGGTGACCCCGACTGGGCCGGCGGCACCGTCTTCCGGGACGCGCGCGAAATCACCGTCAACGCCCCGGCCACCGAAGTTTTCCGCGCCGTCTGCCGTATCGGCGGCGAAAACGGCTGGTATTCCTCCAACTGGCTATGGGTCCTGCGCGGCTGGCTCGACCTGCTGCTGGGGGGCCCCGGCCTGCGCCGCGGACGCCGCCACCCCACCAACCTCGGTTACGGCGAAGCCCTCGACTTCTGGCGCGTCACCGACCTCCGCCAGAACGCCCGACTCGCGCTCCAGGCCGAAATGAAACTCCCCGGCGAAGCCATGCTGGAATTCGCTGTCGAGCAACTGCCCGAAGGCCGAACCCGCCTCCGCCAAACCGCCCTGTTCCGCCCCCGAGGCCTCTTCGGAATCCTTTACTGGTACGCCGTAGCCCCCTTCCACCACTTCGTGTTCGGAGGCATGCTGCGAGGTCTCCGCAACGAAGCGGAGCGGCCCAAAAACGTATAAAATCAATCCACCATGAGAATTCTGCGGACCTTCCTGGCCTCCGTACTTTACCTCGCCCCCGCCGTCGCCCACGTCCTCGCCTCCGGAGCCTTCACCGAAGCCTTCGACAAACTTGTCCTCCAGTATGAGAAGGCAACCGGTAAGCCAAGCCGCCATTTGACACATAATACGTGCGCACGTATTATGAAAACATGAACATCACCCTGTCTGTGGACGATGAAACCATTCAGCTTGCCAGAAAACAGGCGGAAGTTCTGGGCACAAGTGTCAATCAACTTGTCCGGGACTACCTCGCTTCATTGGCAGGAAAATCGAGGTCAGCAGATGACATGGACGAGTTTGAGCGCCTGTCCCGGGAAATGCACGGAGATTCTAAGGGCTGGAAGTTTAACCGTGAAGAAATTCACGAACGCCGTTGAGGCTGAGGATCAATGGACCTCGCTTTCTTTGACACAAATGTTTTGGTTTATGCGGACGACGACCGCAATCCCGAAAAGCAGGAGATTGCGATAAAGCTGGTGACGGAACATAGCCGTAGCCGTTCCCTGGTCATCTCGTTACAGGTTTTGCAGGAATACTACAACACGGTTACCCGTAAGCTGGGTGGCGACCCGATGAAGGCGCAACGGAAGGTCGAGATTCTCACGCAATCGAGAGTCATCCGGTTCACCGAATCCGATATCGTCGCATCGATAGAACTACACCGCCTGCACCAAATATCGTTCTGGGACGCCATGATTATCCACGCGGCCCGAATCGCCAAAGCCAGCGTTCTTTACAGCGAAGACCTGGGCCACGGCAGCACAATCGCAGGGGTCCGGATACGAAATCCCTTCGCACCGACATAGACCAATTATGAGGAGCGCAGATGTCAATCTATCAGTGCGGCAAGGTTGGCTTGGAATGGTAACAGGATCTCAATCGCCGGGGTTGTGGCGAATCACGTGGGACTGGATCTATGGGATACACCCGACGGTCTGGGCCGCTTTTCTTGCACTCTTGGCCGCCGTCGTTACCGTGATTAGCACGGCACTGATCGCCGCCAGACAGCGCACACATGATGCCGAACAGAAGCAAATTGAACGAATCATGGCGCTCAGGAGAGAAGTTTTTCTTGACGGTGCGGATGGAGTTACCCTCGCCGTAAGCACCATCGCAAAGATCGCGGACCTGAACACTCCGGATTCAGATATCGTTGACGCCGCTTCAAAGGTGGGGCGAAGCCTGGCCCGAACGCAGGTAATCTGTAACGAAGAAACTTCCAAGGCGATTACCGCATTCTCCGTCACCTTTACACGCGCCTACGGGGATCTATACATCGAGCGGCTTATCATCAAGGCCAAACGGGACGAGATAGGCCGTGGTTCGGAGGTTTCGGAGGAAGCTTTTGTTGACCTTCAGTTGGAATTGGTGAAAAAATGCCAAGTTCGGGGAACTGAACTACCGGCCTTGATCACGGACGCTCTATTTGCCGTCCGGGACGAACTGCAAATACCGACTGACAAGGCACGTTTCCTGAAAACGCAGTTGACCGGACTAGCTGGCCACGCTGACACTGCTCGGGCGCTTTGGAAAAAGCTAGCGACCCTTAAACGGGAGAGATTTACTCAGTAGAGCGACGGGTCGAGTTCGCTTCCAATTCGTCCTGCGTGTCGTCGCGCGGCTCCCGGCACTTTTGTCACGGGCTACTAAATTAGCCGAATGGAGTCTAAAGGACCGTACTCTACCGGTCCCGCTCCACCCCGTTATTCCACGCCGCGAACATCTCTTCCACGCCAGGCACCTTCACCGGCCTTACCAGCCGAAATCCCAGCCACTGCGCGTCCGTGTGATACCAGATGCTCTTCGGCAACTGCGGGTCCTGCTGCTTCCAACTCGCATCCGAAGGCACACGCGTCCCGCACCGGCACTTCTCGGCACCATCCGCCCAACTCCCGCCGCGCACCGCCTGCGGATACGACTTCGTTGCTTTCACCCAGGCACTGGCCGGAGCGCCCGCCGAATACGGCGCATACTGATCCAGCGTCCACTCCATCACATTGCCCAGCATGTCGTACAAACCCCACGCATTCGGCTTCTTCGCCGCCACTTTCTGATACTTCCCGTCCGCATTGTCATCAAACCAGGCGTACTCAGACAGCAACTTCGGATCATCACCCCACGGATACGCCGTCATCGACCCCGCCCGGCACGCATACTCCCACTCCGCCTCGGTCGGCAGACGGTAAAACTGCCCCGTCTTCGCACTCAGCCACTCGGCATACTTATTCGCCGCATGCTGCGTCATGCTGATCGCCGGAAACCCGTTAATCCCCATGCCAAAGCTCATCTCCACATAGGGCCGAGTCGGCCGGCTCACCGCGTCGATCCGCTCATCCTTCGTGGTCTCGCCCGCCTGCTTCGCAAACATAAACAGCCGGTACTCGTCCCACGTCACTTCATGCGCCGACATCCAGAACGGCGCAACCTTTACCGGGTGCACCGGAGCCTCATCCTTGCGATGCCCTTTCTCCGAATCCGGAGTCCCCATGCGGAACTCGCCCCCGGGAATTGGCACCATCTGAAACGATACTTCGGAGTTCGGAATCGTCGCCGTATACGGCTTCACTTCACTGGCAGCAGCCGCAACAACCTTCTCGCGAATCCGCCGCACCAGCGCCATGTTATCCGCCCCGCCAGCCCCCGCGCCGCCCGTCTCCAGCACCAGATTCTCCGGCCAAATCGCGCCCGCCAGAACCCACGCGCGCAACGCCGTCTGCTCAGTGGAAGTCAGGCGTTCACCCGGAGGCATCCGCCCCGACTCCACCGAAGCCAGCACAACATTTGCCTTCGTTTTATTCAGCCCCGAAGACGTATCCAGCCGCACCCCGCCCAACTGCCGGATGCCCCCATGGCACCCGGTACAGTTCTGCTCCAGCACCGGCTTCACGTCTTTGCTGAAATCCACCGCCCCGAAAACCGGCAAGGCCACCAGAAAAACTACCGAGCAAAACCTCACAGGAACTTAGTAATCCCAGGCAACGGCGTCGAAGCCGGTTTAAAGCTGCCATTCCAGTCAATCGGCGAAGGCGGTGCCAAACTCTCCTGCGAATTCAAAGCCTGATCCCACGTGATCTGCTGCCCTGTATACGCCGCCATCCGGCCCATAATCGCCAGCATCGTACTCGTCGCCAGGCGCTCCCCGTCATTGATGACCTTGCCCTTCCGCAGCGCCGCAAAAAGGTCGTCATGCTCCTTCTGGTACATGTCATACTTCTGGCCTTCAAAGCTCCACGTTGTCTTGCCCGTGATGCGCGGATTCGGCCCCCGCCCAATTGTGCAGACACCCTGCGTGCCCAGAATGTAATCCGAGTTCTCGTTGTAGCAACCCTCGCTCTGCCTGTTCGCCACAAACGCCCGCACGCCATTCGGATACAGATAATTCACTTCGAAGTGGTCATAGATATTCCCACCCTCGGCCGGAATCTGACGTCCCCCCACACCCACGCAGCTAACCGGCGCCTGATCCTTCATCGCCCACGCCACCTTGTCCACACTGTGGACCGCCTGCTCCACCAAACTATCCCCGCACAGCCACGAGAAGTTGTACCAGTTCCGCACCTGCCACTCAATATCGCTGATCCCCGCCGGTCGCGTCGAAGCCGGCGGCATCGGCTTCACCGGACTCGTGTAATAAGTCGCGTAGTACGCCATAATGTCGCCGATCGCGTTCTTGTTGTGGATCTGGTCGAACGTATCCACTATGTGGTTCGCATACCGCCAGCAGAACCCCGCCACCAGATTCAGGTTCTTCTGCTTCGCCATCTTTACCGACTCCAGCACGTGCCGGATCCCGGGCGCATCCGTTGCCACCGGCTTCTCGCAGAACACATGCTTTCCGGCTTCGATACAAGCCCGCAAATGCCCCGGCCGGAACCCCGGAGGTGTCGCCAGCAGCACCACGTCCACACCACTCTGCAGCAGCTTTTCAAACGCATCCAGTCCCGTAAACTGCCGCGACTTATCCACCACCACCTTCGCCCCGGCCTTATCACCCTGCTGCTTCCGCAAAGTATCCAGACAGGCGTCAATCTTCTCCGTCGCCACATCCGCTACCGCCCACAGCATCGAGTAATCATCGGCATTCATCGCCTGATTCGCCGCGCCCGTGCCGCGTCCCCCGCACCCCACCAGACCTACCTTGATCGCCTCCCCGGCGGGAGTCCCTCGCAGCAGGGCGGGAGCCCCGGCGAGCAGCGCGGTGGTAACCGCAGTGCCCCGGAAGAAATCGCGGCGCGAGGCCTGAGGTAGCGATAACTGGTTCAGCGTATTCATGCCCGCCATTTTATCGGATCGCCTCTCGTGGTTTATGACGGCATGGATTATGATTAGATCCGTGAACCGCAGAACTTTCTTGTCCACCACCGCGCTCGCCGCCACCAGCGCCGCGTTCGCTCCGGCCAAAACCCGCGACATCCGCAAAGGCATCATGTACGCCACCATCGACATGAAGGTCTCGGTTCTGGAGAAATTCAAAGCAGTGAAGGAAGCAGGCTTCGCGGGCCTCGAACCCATGAGCCACATGACGCAGAGCGAAGTCCTCGATGCCTTCGCCGCCACTGGCCTGAAAGCCGCCAGCGTCTGCTGCAACACCCACTGGAAGCAGCCCCTCTCTGACCCCGACGCCGCCGTCCGCAAGGCCGGTGTCGAAGGCCTGCTGCAGTCTCTCCGTGACGCCAAGGCCTATGGAGCCACCTCCGTCCTCTTCGTCCCCGCTACGGTCACGAAACAGGTTTCCTACACCGATGCCTGGACCCGCTCGCAAGCCGAAATCCGCAAGGCCCTCCCCCTCGCCAAAGAACTCGGCGTCAAAATTGCGATTGAGAACGTCTGGAATCAGTTCCTGCTCAGTCCGATTGAAGCCGCGCGCTACGTCGATGAGTTCGAAAGCCCGCAAGTCGGCTGGCACCTCGACCTCGGCAACATCGTCAACTTCGGCTTCCCCGAGCAGTGGGTCCGCATCCTGGGCAAGCGCATCACCAAGCTCCACATCAAGGAATACAGCCGCAAAAAGCGCGACAAGGAAGGCCCCTACGCCGGCTTCCAGGTCCCCTTCAACGAAGGCGATAACGACTGGCCCGCGGTAATGGCCGCCATCGACGAAGTAGGCTACACCGGCTGGGGTATCGCCGAACAGGGCGGAGGCAATTCATTAGAGGGCCTTAAGACCTTAGCCGCCGGTATGGACAAGATCTTCGCTGCTTAACGCACCTGCCTCTACAGGCTCGATCACCTTCGCCTCTATATAGAGAGCAAGCAGATATGTGGGATTGAGGTGGGTGCCATCGAACACCTGCCCGCAGTCCGCCAACCAGTCCTCAACCTTCATACCGCCCCGCAACAGGCTGTATACGGCCCCTCGCTTCCCGGGAGCGTGAGGCAGCGACGCTGTCTACTATCCGGCTGAATCGCGCGAGGAGGACCACAACCGGTCGAGCAAGTCGGCAACACCAAGCCGCAACGCCTGCGTTTCCAGATACGGGTAATCCGCTCTGTCCCGCTGCACCGCAGCCAGATTCACCAGATCATTCCACTGGCGCTCGGAGACGTCGCCGCCCGCCCGATACCCAAGCAGCTTAACAAGGACGATGTCCTCTGCCGAGACAAGGTGAATTTCCAAAGGGTCACCGCCCAGCATCGCCGTCTTCACCAGTTTCCGGTGCGCCAGTTGTTCGCCGCCCAGAGGATGGCGTCCGGCCACAAACAGATCGAACTTATGACCGGACTCGAGGTGGATGAGATTGAAGGACATACCGCGGCGAATCGCATCCAGCATTGTTTTCTCGTCAGCATAAAAATCAGGTGCCACCGCCTGGAACAACTCCCGGGCCCCCTCTTCCGTGAGTTCCACAACCACATCAAGATCCTGCGTAGCCCGGGCTATGCCATGAAAGGAACTGGCAAAACTTCCACCGACGGCATACCGGATTCGAAGCCGGTCCAGGGCACTGAACACTTGCAAAGCCGCGTCGTGAAGGCTAGCCATGCAACAGAGCATCCCACCCGTAGGCCCGGATCATCAATTCGCGAGGCAAGCGGGTGGCCACGGCGCGCAGGAACACTTCACGTTCATCGGCCTCCGGATACCGCATCCGCACGCCCTGCTTCGCCATCTCGAACAGACCCTGGCTCAGGTCAAAAGCATCGGCCAGTTTCTGCTCCCCGGACCGCAGCCGCTGGATGTCATAGAACACCCGCAATGCCTCCGGATCGGTGTCGCGAATGAAATCGGCATCCGCGTGTTTCGCAGTTTCGGGCATATTGGTATTCGAAGATTACCACGGTTAATCCCTGTAACAGTTCAGCCCCCTACTTGAAGGTTTCCGGCACGTCGAAAGGGTACTCGAAGAAATCTTTAAGAATCTTCACTTTAGACCTGGCGCTTTGGAACAAGACCTGGCAAGCTGGATAGTTGGGTGCTTCGAACGGCCA
>CAIYVZ010000143.1 GCA_903929755.1 uncultured Acidobacteriia bacterium | reverse complement strand
TGGCCGTTCGAAGCACCCAACTATCCAGCTTGCCAGGTCTTGTTCCAAAGCGCCAGGTCTAAAGTGAAGATTCTTAAAGATTTCTTCGAGTACCCTTTCGACGTGCCGGAAACCTTCAAGTAGGGGGCTGAACTGTTACGATTATTCACGCAGAGGGTGGTGTCGGCAAGTCGGTGTTTGCAACCAGGATCGAGCAGGGTTTACCCGCCGGTTCTTGCGCGATCATCTACGATTGTTTCGCGAACGGCGCGTACCGAAGTACCGTGGACCATCGGCATAGACACAAAGACGCTCTCGTCCAGATCGCCAATGAACTTTCTGGAAGGGGTTTGTGTCACCCGCTAATTCCGTCAAGTAGTGCGGATGGCAAGGACTACCTAAGGGCTTTTGTCCGTCGGCTCGAACAGGCCACAAATTCAATTCGTCGTGCGGTCCCGAAGGCGATTTTGTGCGTGATCCTTGATGCGGCGGACAATTCGCAAATGGCAGCTGAGGCTGCTGGCGAACAATCATTCGTCCGGGGCTTGCTACGAATACGTATTCCGGAAGGCGTGCGAATAGTAGCTCTGTGTAGGACCCATCGACAGAACAAACTTGATCCGCCGCTAACCACAGTGCGGACCGAACTTCTGCCGTTCACGCGAGCTGAGACGGCAGCTAATTTGCGCAGGTTCTTTGACAGTGCCACCGAGCGTGACATCGAAGAGTTTCACCGCCTGAGTTCACAGAATCCTCGCGTTCAGGCTATTGCCCTCGCGTGGAAGTGTCCCCTCATTGGCGAGATGTTGCGGAGACTCGGGCCCAACCCTACTACCGTTGAAGACACGATTCAGAACTTGCTCGATGGCAGTATTCAAAAGCTACGTGATGAGGTCGGCACCGTTGAGCGTGCCCAGATAGACGCCATCTGCACGGCCCTGGCCGTCCTTCGACCCCTAATACCTATCCCGGTAGTATCTGCATTGTCAGGTGTGGAAGAGTCAGCCATCAGGAGCTTCGCGCTCGATCTTGGTCGGCCACTCCTCGTCACGCAAAACACGCTGCAATTCTTCGATGAGCCCGCAGAATCGTGGTTTCGTGCCCAGTTCTGCCCCACGGTCGATCAAATGGCTGCTTATATTAGTCGCCTGCTGCCCCTGGCGGCAAAAAGCGCATATGTTGCGGCACTACTGCCTCCTCTTATGCTGGAGTCGGGCCAGTTCGACGAGTTGATCAAGCTTGCGCTGACTTCCGATGGTCTTCCCGAGGCTAACCCTATTGAGCGGAGAGATGTTGAGCTTCAACGGCTTCAGTTTGCCATCAAGGCCAGCCTCAAAAGGAAGCAATACGAAGTTGCTGCAAAGTTGTGTTTGAAGGCGGGCGGTGAGACTGCCGGACACGAGCGGCAGCAGCAGCTTTTGCGGAAGAATACCGATCTGGCCTGGGTCTTCATGGATGCCGACGGGGTCCTGGAAACGGTTTCCCGTGGAACATTCGGATCGCTTTGGATGGGTTCTCACCACGCTTATGAAGCGGGAATGATGTCGGGTTTTCCTGAGCTCGCGGGCGATGCCCGTAGCCGATTGCGAATGGCG
Source organism: uncultured Acidobacteriia bacterium (assembly GCA_903929755.1). Lineage (GTDB taxonomy): Bacteria > Acidobacteriota > Terriglobia > Bryobacterales > Bryobacteraceae > BOG-234. The sequence continues at coordinate 840 of CAIYVZ010000143.1, read as the reverse complement.
CTAGACTGGCTACGGCACTGGAGTGCCCTGTCCGGCGAAGCTCGCGAGAAAGAACCCGTTTCAGACGATGACCGCGTTGAAATGGCGATGGCTCATCTCATGCTGCACGGAGCAGCAAAGTGCGCGGAGTACCTGAGCTTGTGGAAGCCGCGAAATATTTCGTTTCGGGCGGGCCGAATGTTGTCGGCCAGGCTGATTGATCTCGGGCGATATCAAGAGGTGTGCGATCTCGCAGTTGCCGCCGGCAACGATCTCTTTCTTGCACTCGGAATCATGGTCGAAATGCAGGTCGTCCATCGCACGCCGCCAAGGGCTTCAGTCGAGGGGGCTTTGGCTCAAACCCTGGCGTATCTTAAGCGGCCTTTCTTTAAGGCCAGGAATGCGGATGGCGAACCCGCCGAGGAGGAACTTGCTGCCATAGTGGCCCTTGTCGAGGCGAGTCAGAGTTTGTCTCTGGCAGAGTCCGACACCCTGGTCGCGTTGCTCGACCGTTACCTCCCAACCGTCCCGCGATCGTCTGATTTCTCCGGACATGGCCCACTAAGGAACCACTTGCTGCGAGCATATACATTGCGTGCGGCGCTCGCGAAGACCCCGCTGGAGCTTAGCCAACTTGCCCATCCGAAGCTTCAGGAGGAGTTGCAAAACAGAAGGGGGTCCAACGACTCACGAGAGATGCAGGAGTTTCGCGAAGATGTCGTGTGTATTCCGACGATGTCGATCACTCAGTCCGATCTGATGTCGATCAGTTGCGAACCCGGCGACGCAGGACTCTCTCAGTCTGAAACAGTGATCGGCATGAGTCAAGGGAATTTGCCGTTCCGCGACCGTTTTTTGCTC
>CAIYVZ010000142.1 GCA_903929755.1 uncultured Acidobacteriia bacterium | reverse complement strand
TGGCCGTTCGAAGCACCCAACTATCCAGCTTGCCAGGTCTTGTTCCAAAGCGCCAGGTCTAAAGTGAAGATTCTTAAAGATTTCTTCGAGTACCCTTTCGACGTGCCGGAAACCTTCAAGTAGGGGGCTGAACTGTTACGGAAACTCTCTGGCGGAGCCTCGTGTCTCACGGTTTTAGATGGCGGGTGGAGTTGTAAAGTAGTCGTACGTGAGCGTCCAGGTGAAATCCTTGCCAGGCGCAATGGACATTGCGATATATGGTTCAACCGCGTTGACGGTGCGGATGGACCAGACAGCAACATTTGTGAGCGGCCGGTTTCCGACTACGTGATAGCCCACACCCAGCTTCCTGTTCACGACGCGAATGTCGTAGTCTTTAGCGGTATCGCCGAATCCGCCGAGCGTGGCGGTCGCCCTGTCCTCGCCCGTCAGCGTCTTCAGGTACACGAGCTCATTCCCACGCACTTCCAGCAGACCGGCAGTAGGCGGGCGGGGTGACTTAATTTCAAAGGGCACCGTAATCGTGAAATCCTGACTCGGCCCTTCGTTGTCCAGCACGAAAAAGTTGTGGTTGTAAACAGTCGACTGAATTGGATTCTTCCCGGTGTTCTTCAGGCTGTGCTCAATTACCATTTGCGCCTTGCCCGGGACGAGGCGAATCACCTTGCGATATATGTACCCGTAGCCATCCGCGGCATCGTTCAGTTCCTGGGTAAACTCCACTGAATCCCGTGTTTTTTTGGTTGTCCACTTACCGGGATCCACCAGCGTGTACGTTCGCGAATGGTCGTATCGGTCGGGGCCCCCACGCCCCCCGGGCCCGGCGTTGCCCCGGGCCGGAGGCGGAGGCGGCATGGGTGGTTCGCCAGCCTGCGGTTTACGCAGGATCCCAACGCCGATCTTCACGAAGGTCCCACCGGGCTTTGCCTCGGCGAAGCCCAGCGCGGCGCCATCGGTACCGAACTCTTCGGACGGACCAACCATAGCGGTGAACGGAGCCGAGACAACTCCCTTTTCGTCATAGCCCAGATCGTAGACAGTCGGATCGGTCCGGTAGAACCAGGGTCCATAGAAGTTATGTCCCTTGTACACCAGACTGCCAATTGCGCCCGACCAGTCGAATCTCGTGGAACGATAAAACCCATTTGCCGGGTCCGGTAAATAGATCTTCGCTTTGATGTGACCGTTGCTGATTTCCGCGTGCGGAGGCTCCGCAGCCGACAGACCGCTCGTGGTCAGGCAGGTGAAGAGAAGAACGAAGGGCAAAGTGCAGCGCTGCGTATTAAGCAATTTAGCTTGCATGAAGTGTGGAGACTCTATCAGTCCGACCCATCGGAGTCAAGGCTCAAATGGATAAACTGCTAAAGAAGATCAGCGCACGTACAAATAGACCACGTGAGTCTTGCCATCCCCGCCATCGGGGATATCCAGGACCTGCCGTACCTTCCACCCGGGAAACGTCGAATTATGTGACACGACGCGAGCCCCCGGCCGTAATTGCTTCTCCAGCATCGGTGCCAGACGCAGGCTTGCGACAGGTAGCAGATAGACCGTAATTACATCCGCATCCGAGTAATCCTGCCGCATCAGATCGCCCAGGATAATTTGTGCCATTCCTGCCAGCCCCAGGCTCCGAATCAACTGCGTACTCTGGCGATACAGCGCTTCATCAAATTCAACGCCGGTAGCCTTAGCCGCATACTTCCGGGCCGCGTGGATCACGATCCGCCCATCCCCCGACCCCAAATCGAACAGCCGCTCACCGGGCTTCAGCGCGGCAAGTTCCAGCATCTTGTCAACCACCACATCCGGAGTGGGCGTATAAGGCGCCAGATTTTCGATCCGCTGATTCTGGGCGCACAGCAGCAGGCCGACAAGTCCGACAGACCAGACGATTGATCGCATGAGGCTCAATATATACTGGACGCGAACTGATTGTGCCATGCGCCTGTGGATCGTACCCCTGCTCCTGACCCTGAGCACCATACCTCTTTTCGGCCAGTGGACTGATCAGCAGATCAAAGACATAGTCACGAACTCGCCCTGGGCCAAACAGGTGGCGCTGAATGGCGCTCCCGTCACCGTCCGGTGGGAGAGTGCAGCTCCCGTCATTGAAGCATGTGCTCAGGGGGGTATGGAAAAATATCTGTTCTCCTGCGCTTCCAAGCTCCTGTATCTCTCCGGCCTGGAGAAGAAATTCACGGAGATGGCTGAGCATTTCTGGATTCTGAGCATTAGTAACTACCCAAAACTGCCGGTGACTGGCATCGGCCCGCCTCCGCCCGAACACTCCGCTGCAGCCAACGCGGAGCTGGCCCGGGCAGGCAAAGAGATACGACGAACAACCACTCTGACGCCCGATAGTGGCCCACCCCTCACCCCAATTGACGTAGTCGTTCTCCCGGCCGGCGATGCCCTTTTAGTCCTCTTCTTTTTCGACCGCGCCGGATTTTCCGATCGGGCAGAACCTCTGGCACCCGAGCCAAAAGACATGTTCTTTGACTCCATCTACGGTGAGGTCCACATTAAGACCCGCTTTCATCTGGCGGACATGAAGGACAAAGGCAAACCCGCCCTCTGATCGCGCACTGTGGCTCATCCCCCCACACAGGCGCAACCGCGAACCGTCGGTGGTGATCGGGAGGCTTCCGCCCGTGGTAAAGGAAACCTGCCCCCCTTGTTTCCACCACTGGCGGAGGTCCTTAGCTCGCTACTTTACGCGATTGCCAGCGATATAAACCGAGTCGATCAGGCGGCTGTTGTGGATGTTCTCGAGCGGGCTCTTATCCAGCACCAGCAGATCGGCCCATTTCGACTTCTCCAGAGTCCCCAGATCCTTCGCCTTCAGGTATTCCGCCGAGTTCTTCGTGGCCGCCTGGATAACCTGCATGGGCGTCAAGCCCGCTTCCACCAGCAGTTCCATTTCCCAGTGCTCAAAGAAGCCCGGAAAGCGTCCCGGAGGCCCGGAATCGGTCCCGAAGCCGTACTTGATGCCCGAATCCACCATTTTCTTGAAATTTTTCTTCGCCATCTCCAGATAGTCGGGGTAATGCGCGAAGTGGGGGTCGCCAGCCTGCGATTTCTGGTATTCCTTCGACTTCAGCGTGGTGAGCACATTCTGCGAGACACCGCGCGTGAAGAACGGATCGGAAAGGAACGGTGCGTCCTTCGCATAAGCGAACATGGAAGCCTCGCGGCTCAGCGTCGCGGCCAGTTGCCAGACGCCGTTCTTCTTCATGGTGTCGATCAGGTCCTGGTCGATCGCTTTATCGCGGACGCTGTGCGCGAAACCAGTCACGCCGTAGCGCGCGATTTCCTTGGCGTCGTCCAGATAAAAGACGTGGGCCGAAACCATTACTTTGTTCTTCTTGCCGCTTTCGACGATGGCTTTCGCGATATCGAACGGCATCTTCTTCATTTCGCCGTTGTGATCGTCGAACCAGAACTTCAGGGTGTCCACCTTCTGGCTCACCAGTTTTGCCGTCACCGCAGGAACTTCCGCCGGACTCGAAATACCTTCGTTCACACCCGCCAGACCGCCGTAGCCGCCCTTGAAGATGAAGCCTTTACCCGCCGAGAAGATCCGGGTCTCGCCAGGCCGCCCCAGCCGTTGTTTGTCGCGCGCCGCCAGCACCAGATCCTTATCGGTGCCCATACTCAGCACGGAAGTGACACCGTACGAGGCGTAGGCCTTCAGGTTCTTTTCCAGATTCGCTTCGGTCAGGTTGTCGGCGCTTTGCGTCAGATCGACGACGGCTCCTAAATGCCCGTGCAGGTTGATGATGCCGGGCATCACGAACTTGCCGGCCAGGTCCACCACGTCAGCGCCGGCGGGAGCTTTCAGTTGCGCGGTGGTACCGACCCAGGAAATCCTGCCATTGTCGATAATCATCGCGGCTGCTGCTACGGGCGCTTTGCCCGTACCGTCAATCAGCGTGAAGTTCTTCAGGACCTTCACTTCCGCCGCCAGCGGCAGCGCCACCAGAGCGGCAACAACAGCTATTAAGCTACTTCGCATCAATAACACCCTCAAGAATTCGTTTCGCGCGAGCCGGATTGAACACGCCGCAGGAACAGAAGCGGGCCATATAGGTAACGGCTTCAGCCGGATTCCGGCGGCCTTCCTTTACCCAGTCCGTCATTTTCTTGGCCAGGGAATGGCTCACCATGCCGTGGCCACACATAGTGGAGAGCATCATCACCTGAGCCGCGGGCAGGTTTTCCGTGGCACCCTCAAAGCCCAGCGAATACCCGACGCTGTGGCGCGGAATCCCGGCATGGTGGCAGCACTGCTCCGCACCATCAATAGAGGTGGAGATATTGATGCTCAGCCCCAGGTCCTCCTCTTTGATCCGCTTTACAAAATCTTCGGCCGCCACTTTGTTATCGAACACCGCGGCGCAGGTGGTGGGCTTATCCAGACCGTCAATCACGCTCTGGAAATCCGGCGTCATATCCCGGTTCCAGTGCGCGGTCGGATTCATCGCCTTCGACGGCCGCAAGGCCCCGCCGTGGCGCGCATCGCCAAGATTCACCGGCTTATACTCGGCTGCGATCTCCAGAAAACGGCGCAACTTCGGCAGCGAATCGGCATCGTTACCGCCCTTGCAGGCCATGGCAAATATTACGAAATCGTCGCGGAAGCTTTCCGCGTCCCCAAAACGGTGCAGGGTGTTGGTCATACGTGGACAGTCTCCTTAGCCGCAGCGGGTTGTTGCGCGGGGGATAAGCGGCCGAGCCCGATATTCGTCTTGGCGCGCTGTAGTTTATAACCCAGGCGTTCCAGAATAGGCTCCACCACCAGGTCTTCGCCGTTCTCGTCGCAGCGGGTACCCACCCCGATGGCGATCACGGTTTTCAGGTTCTTCTCTACGTCCCAAACCAGACGGATGATCTCTTCCGTGCGGTCCACAGACGTTTTGATCTCCACGATGGCGGACATCACTTTTTCATTCAGGATGTCCGCGCGCAGCGTTCCGGTTGCCACATCGCTCATCAGCGAAGTAATCGGGTTTTTCTTCTCGAACGAGACGCCAACCTTCGCCAGCGCCCAGCACATTTCCTGAATCTCGGTGAACCAGGCACCCACGCCTGGCCGCCCGAACTCGATCGTGAATCCGACTTCGCCCACCTTCACACGGCCGGTTACATCGTTCGTTTTCACTTCTTCTGTACCGCGACCTTCCACGCCGGTCGATTCATGCGGCACTCGCGGATCAGAGAACGCGCGACGCACCACACGTGGCCACTCGAGTTCTTCAGGCTCAAACGCCGAAGTGGGACAGACGTCGGGTTCCGGCTCGAAGCGAATCCGCAGCAACGAGAACAACTTGCGCGTGGTGCGCACAATCGTTGGGTTCAGATGCTCCTGGCTCAGGCCGTTGAAGCAGGCGTAGCACTCTACGCACTCATCGCGCTTGATGGTGGCGCGTTTCTTGATGGGGTCGATGTAAATCGCCTCCATCGGGCAAACGTACGTACAGTTGCCGCAGGCGACGCATTTATCTGGATTGATCCGCATAGTTCAGAGGCGCCGGGCCAGCGCGCCTGAACCATGATATTGCACTCTGGTCACTTCTGGATTGCCTTTATTGAATCGTGACGTTCACAACGTTGGAAGGTTTGCCCGCCACCGTCACCACCACATCCACCGAACCCCTGCCCGCCAGAGATGCCGGAATCAGAATATTGTACTGGTCCAGGCCCTTGTAGGTGAGCTGAGTGCCTGCGTAGCTGACGGTAGTGGAAACCCCGCCAATCGTTGCCGTCGCGGAACTGGCGGAGCCCAGGCACGAACCGACCAGCACCAGATACGCAGGGTCCGCCGATGTGCCCGCCGAGACCGGCTGCGCCACCACCTTGCCGCCCTCAATCTGATAAACCGTGGTCACTTGCTGCGAAACAGACCGCAGGACGTACGCCGCTGCAAGGCCCGGGGCATTCACTGGGAACAGATTCGGGTACGTTACCACCACGTTCAGGCTCCCGGTCGCCGTTGTCCCGTTCACCGTGAACCGAACCGTTGCCATGCCCCTGGCGGTCCTGTCGGGGACCACGTAATTCACCTGGGTGGGCGAAGCGTAGGTGATTTGAGCGGAGCGGGAGATTCCTGCGGAATCCACCACGGCTACCGCCAGCCCCCCCAGCCTTGCAGGCCAGTCCGCCGAAGTTGCCGCTGCTGTGGATGCCCCAATCGTCGCTCCAAACATGGGGAATGCCGCGGCACTGGCGCCCGGTGCTATGGAGCCGTAGGACAGCGGTAAAAAGCAGGTCGGACGAGAACAGCTCATGAGGTTATTGAAGCAGCTGCGTGTAAAGCCCGCGTTGGAGATAAAGGGGAAAGTGTAAGGTAGCGGTAAAGCTGCGGCGGCCCTTTCGGCTGCGCCACCACGTTGCCGCTCTGGACCTGATAAACCGTGGTCACTTGATGCTAAACAGACTGCAGGACGTATGCCCCAGCAAGGCCCGGGGCATTCACTGGGAACAGAGTCGGGTACGTTGCCACCACGTTCAGGCTCCCGGTCGCCGTTGTCCCGTTCACCGTGAACCGAACCGTTGCCTTGCCTGCGGCGGTCCCGGCGGGGACCACGTAATTCACCTGGGTGGGCGAAGCGTAGGTGATTTGAGCGGGGCGGGAGATTCTTGCGGAATCCACCACCGCTACCGCCAGCCTCCCCAGCGTTGCAGGCCAGTCCGCCGAAGTTGCCGCTGCGGTGGATGCCGCATTCGTCGTTCCAAACATGGGGAATGCCGCGGCAATGGCGCCCGGTGCTATGGAGCCGTAGGACAGCGGTAAAAAACAGGTCGGAAGAGAACAGCTCATGATCTTATTGAATCAGCTGCGTGTAAAGCCCGCGTTGGCGATGAAGGGGAAAGTGTAAAGCAACGGTAAAGCTGTGGCGCTACTTTCGTGGGGGGGGATTCACGGGGGGTATTTTCGCTGGGGTATTCGGTTTTGGCCCTCGCCATGCACATACGTTTTGCGGAGGAAATCAAAATGATTCCCATGCCAGCAACCCGTCCACAACTTCTAACTTCTGCACTTCTGAAAGAACTTGCTGCTCAGCAAGGCCCTTGTACTACTTTTTTGATTCCCGGAGCCACTGGAGCCGGGGACAGCGGATCACGCGCCGCTACCTTGCGCGGCATGCTCCGCTCCTCGCCCGCCAGCTTTCTTGGCGAGCAGGCGCTGCATCCCGTAGAGGAGTTCGTCTCCCAGTTTGAAGACGAAGCCGGCGGACCCGGAGTTGCGTTATTTCGCTCACCCCATTATTTCGCGGCCGTCACTGTTCCTGGCCTGAAAGCGAGCGCTGTGATTCGGGGGAACTACTTCGCCCTCGCACCTCTGGCAACAGCAAGTCTTGCGCCGCAGGAGTTCTATATTCTTGCGCTTCACCGCAAGAATCTGCACTTGTTCCACTACCTGAACGGTGTGTGTGAACCGACGCCCCTGCCTGCCGGGGTTCCGGCCGATATGGAGACCGCGCTCGCCTTCGACGTGCCCGATCACCTGCTGGAAGGTCGCTCCGGCTCCAGTCACGGCAGCGGCGCGGGCCGCGCTATTCAGTTCGGAACGTCTTCCGATAAAGAATCGGCCGCCGAGTATCTCCATCATTACTTCCTCATCGTTGATCGCGGTCTGAAGCCGCTGCTCGGTGATTCGCCGCTTATGCTTGCCGGCGTGCACGAAGACCTTGCGGCATTTCGCCGCATTGCCACCACCATCAATATCCTCGAGACGGATATCGGTGGAAACATCGATTTTCTTTCGCCGACGGAAATTGGTGTGCTCGCCGCGGACGCTTCCCTGGCCCACTACCGCCTCTGCGGAGACCTGGTGCTGCGCAACCTCCGCGAAATGCGTCACCGCGAGAAGGTGCTCCTCGAGGCACCAGCTATTGTGGAGGCAGCTCGCGCGGGCCGGATCCATCAGCTTTGCGCTGCGGATAACTTCCAGCCAAACACAGCGTCGGGTGATGACCCGGTGAATCTTGCCGTGGTGGAAACTCTGCGCTTTAACGGCGAAGTTTTCATGTTGCCGCCCCACTTAATGCCCGATGGTCAACCCCTGGCTGCCATTCTGCGCTATTAAATGATGTATGGCGTTCAGTGCTATCTCCGTCTGTTCCGGGTGCGGTGCCAAAAACCGTATTCCTGCCCCTCGCCTCGCCGATACCGGCAGGTGCGGGGCTTGTAAGTTACCGCTCTCGCCAGTGAGTGTGCCCCTTAATGTGAATCAGGCGGAGTTCGACGAAATCGTCAGCACTTCCAGAGTTCCGGTGCTGGTTGATTTCTGGGCCGAGTGGTGTGGACCCTGCCGAATGGCCGCTCCCGAGGTGCATCAGTTAGCCGGCGAAGTGGCTGGTCAGGCTTTGGTACTGAAGGTGGATACCGAAGCGGAACCTCGGCTTGCGGCCCGCTTTCAGGTCCAGTCCATTCCGTATTTTATTGTCTTTCGAAATGGGCAGCCTGCCTTGCAGCGAGCCGGCGTTACCGCGCGCGCCGAAATGCGTCGCTGGCTGGCCTCTTAGCAGGGGGGGGGGACTTGCGTCCAGTTAACCAGCTCTGCCAGCGGGCCCCGCAGACGCTCCGCCAGAACCGGGTCCAATAAAGCCGGATCCAGAAGCGGGAGTTCGTCGGCCAGGGCTCCCAGAGCGACCCGGAATGCCCGTGTGGTTTCCATACCGTCCATGCGCCCCACCGCAGCTTCCCGGAAGCGCTCCAGCAGTTCCGCGGGCAGCAGATCGAAGCCCTTCCCGTGTGCTGCCGGAACGCCATGCCGCAAACACGCCAATGCCAGAGCCTGATCCCTCACGCCGCGAATCATGTGTTCCGCCTGCCACCACTTCGCGCGGGCAATCGAACTCCTCGCATGCAGCGCATACAGCCACCCGTAACTGACCAGGTCCGCTGCCGCCGGCTGTGGAACATACCGGGCCACCTGCGCTTCCCCGAACACTAACCGAAACGTGGGAGCTAAAGCGCGGAATTCCGCCGCTGGCACAAACGCCAGATCCACCTGTAGTGTGTTGGCCAGCAGGAAAACCCGGTAGATCCACGGTCCCGCGTGCATATCCATGTGATGCGCGGCACCGTATTCCGCGTACATCAGACTCGTCCACTGCGCCAGCACACCGCTCAGTTCCACGCTGTCCCGCACAGCCAACGCCAGATCGATATCGGACCACCGGTCTTCCCCGCCACCGGCCCCGGAACCGGTGATTGCTGCAGCCACAAGGGTCGGCTCCGCTTCGGCCCATTTCAGCAGGCTCGCTCGAAGTGTCTCCCGGTACTCAGGTGTAAAGCACAACTCGGTTCTCGCCGATCTTTTCCGGAGCGTTTCCGTTTGCTCTGCTATAACCTCGGCGGGAAGGGTCCGGCCTGCTTCGGGCGCAAAGCCGCTTTGCGTGTCAAATGTGCTTTAGAAACCGGTGCTTTAGAAACCAAAGATGGTTTCTGCCGTCGCGCCACTCGTACGAAAGCTCGTCAGCCAGCTTTTTCACCAGAAAAACCCCGAGTCCCCCCGGACGCCTCTCTTCGAGGGGCAGGTGCACATTCGGGTCCGGCCGTAAAAGAGGATTGTACGGCCTGCAGGCGTCGGAAACCTCGAAGCCAAACCCCGTCTCGTCAACCTGAAACCGGACCCGAATCTCTTTTGAAAGACCCGCAGCGGTGCCGTGGCGCAGGACGTTGGTCAGAATCTCTTCCAGCCCCAGCGCGACCACGTGTTCCAGCTCTTCCGAGAGTTCCGTTTCGGCGCAAATCGCGCTGAACGCCTCCTGAACGCGACGAACCTCAGTCAGTTCGTCGTTAACCTCAAGCGTCCTGGTCATTGGTTCCGGTATGAGGAAAGGGCAAGAATCATGGTACCTGAGTCCTGAAGTTCGGGGCTCCGGCCGCAGGCTGTTCCTGGGGGGAGGCGCCTGCGTGAAGGCCATTACGGCGCAGAACTTTCATTACTTTGCTCCTCTGTTGTTCTTATTACTTGATGATGAACTGCTTCCACTCGGCCGGAAGACCCGGTTTGGTGGCCACGAGAATTTCGAGGATTGCCCTGCGATCTTCTTGTGCCAGCGACGCGAGATCGGGACCCTGCTCGCGACCGCTGCGGACTTCAAACAACCGGCGGTAGATATAGTCTTTGGCCGGCCCCGGAATACTGTCGAAGGTTTCCGAGTGGATCAAATAACTGCAGGGGTACCTGAAGATTCTGGTCTTGAGATCGAAGTCGCGAAGGGACCGACCTTTGGGATCGCGTGGACCCCTGGCGGCGAACTGCTCGGCATAGCCGGAGCCATCGTTGACGGGACCTTCGAGCTTCGCTTCTTTGGCGAACAGGAGATAGCGGACCAGGTGTTCGACGGAGGGTTCGTACTGCACGGGCTCAACATTGGAATGAAGCGGCCAAAAGTTTACCGCGTAAAGGTTGTGGGAATGGGCCCGGCGGACGGAGCTAAAGCGCTACGACAACAGGCCCGACAACCCAATACAGCCCCGCGTGAGTGCATCATCCTCCGGGGAATTATGATATGCTGCGCCTCAACGCGTGCTTCAGAGCCTGCACCCCAAAGGAGTCTCCTCGTATGAGATTGATTCACAAACTTACGCTGCTGCCATTTATCGCCATGCTCCTGTTCGCTCAGAGCGATCGGGGTACCATAACCGGAACGGTGTCCGATCCCGCCAACTCAGTTGTTCCCGGGGCGGCGGTTATGGCGAAGAATATGGAGACGGGAGCGCAAACTCAAACCGTCACCACCGCTACCGGAAATTTCACGCTGGCATCGCTGCAGGCGGGCACCTATGAGGTCAGCGTGGAGGCTCCGGGGTTCAACAAGGCGGTTCAGCAGGGTATCACCGTGCAGGTAGCCCTTACGGTTCGGCTGGACGTGACCCTGAAGATCGGCGCTACTTCCGACACCGTCAGCGTGACGGCCGAAGCGGCCATGCTGCGGACGGAGAACGCCGAATCCAGCGTGAACATTACCGGAGACCGCATCAACAGTCTGCCTCTGAATTTCGGCGGCGGCGCGGGGAGCATCGGCGCCATTCGCAGCCAGATGGCGTTTGCCGTCCTGTCGCCGGGCGTCTCGGGATCAGGCACCGGTGCCCGCATCAACGGCTTCGCAGGCAACACCTTCCGCGTCATGATCGATGGCCAGGACACGACCAGCGGTAATACCCAGGCGCGCGTCGACGAGACTCAGGCGTCCGTCGAGGCCATTGAAGAGTTTACGCTCCAGACCTCGAACTTCTCTGCCGAATACGGCCAGGCTCTGGGCGGTATTTTTAACTTCACCATCCGCTCCGGCACCAATAACTATCACGGCTCGCTCTTCGAGTACCTCACCAATGAAGCCTTGAATGCCCGGCAGCCGCTTGCCACCACCCGCGTGCTTCCCGTTTCCCGCAAGAACGATTTCGGTGGCACCTTCGGCGGTCCAGTGCGCATCCCGAAAGTCTATAACGGCAAGGACAGGACGTTCTTCTTTTTCAACTGGGAGTACTTCCGCAACAAGACCGCCAGCACCGGTGTCTTCCAGACGGTCCCCAGCGAGGCTTACCGCAATGGCGACTTCAGCGCGGCGCTTACCAACCGCACTCTTGCCACCGATGGTCTGGGTCGGCCCGTTCTGGAGAATTCGGTTTACGATCCCCAGACCAACCGCACGGTTGGCGGCGTTGTCTATCGCGACGTCTTCCCGGGCAACAGGATCCCCGCTTCCCGCATAGATCCGGTCGCTCTCGCCATACAGAAGCTGATCCCGTCTCCCATCAACACCAGCCTCAGCAATAACTGGCAGCAAAACGGCGTTTACGTGAAGTCGCAATCCGCCCCGGCCTTCAAAATCGATCACACTCTCGGTCCGAACGACAGGCTGTCGTTCTATTACGGCTACCTCACCACGGTGCAGAAGAGCGGCTTCGACAGCCTTCCCGTACCCATCACGGCGACTCGCTACCAGTACATCTATTCCCACACCTCCCGGCTGAGCTTCGACCGCACCTTCTCGCCCACCGTACTCTTCCACGCCGGCTCGGGCTTCCTTCGCTATCTGAATCCGGACAGCGCCGCGCCGGACGTCCTGCAGTATGACGCGGCCAAAGGGATTGGCTTCAACGGCAGTGCCACCAATCCCGGGGGCTTCCCCCGCATCACCGGCCTCAGCACCGGCACCAGTTCCAGCTTCGGAGGCATGAGTCTGGGCATGGGGCCAGCCAACGCCAACTACTACTACAACGACAAGTGGACGTCGGTTGCCAGCGTGAACTATGTCCGGGGTAATCACTCGTACAAGGCGGGCGGCGAGATGCGGGTCGATATCTTTACTGACCGGAACTCGCGCGGAGCGCAGGGTGTTCTGGCTTTCAGCAACAGCCAAACGGGCCTTCCGGCGACACAGGGCCTGAGTTTGCCGGGCGGCACCGGCGTGGGCCTGAACTATGCCAGCTTCCTGCTGGGGTTGGCCGATAGTGCCAGCGTCAATGCGGTGCAGGATCCACAATGGCGCAAAACGTCGTGGGGTTTCTATATCCAGGACACCTGGAAGATCACCCGGAAACTGACGCTCGATTACGGAATCCGCTGGGATTATGAGGCCGCCGGCCATGAGATCTGGAACCGCGTCAGCACCCTCGGCTTCAGTACTCCCAATCCGAGCGCAGGCGGGCTGAATGGCGCGCTCATTTATGCAGGCAACGGTCCCGGCCGCTGCAATTGCGATATGGCCCCGCGGTATCCTTTCGCCCTCGGACCCCACCTGGGCGTTGCCTATCAACTCAATCCGAAAACCGTCATCCGGGGTGGCTGGGGCATTTCCTACGGCAACCTTGCCGGCCTGAACTACATTACAAATCAGGTCTGGAACGGCGTGGGCTTCAACTCCGTCACGTGGAATGCTCCCGGCCAGGGTGATCCCGCCATCGTCCTCAGGAACGGCCTGCAGTACAACCTGCCCGATCTCTACAAGGCCAGTCTGAGTTCGGGCCTGCTGCCGGTTGCCGGGCAGAACAATGCACCTGCCGTCATCATCGACCCAAGTTGGGGCCGCCCTCCCCGCATCAACCAGTGGAGCATCGGCATCCAGCGGGAGATTCTGCGCAACCTCGTAGTCGAAGGAACCTATGTCGCCAATCGCGGAGTCTGGCTCAATGGTCCGGGTTTGGCTGCTCCCAATACCCTGACTCCGGAGAAACTGGCGTCGGTGGGCCTGAACCTCTCGAACGCTGCGGATCGAACCCTCTTGACTTCCCGCATGGACAGCCCCGCCGTGGTTGCCCGCGGCTTCAAAGCACCCTATGCCGGCTTCCCGCTTTCCAATACGCTGGCACAATCGCTGCGGCCCTATCCGCAGTTCAACTCAGCCCTGACCGCCCGCAATGCGTCGCTCGGCAGTTCCTGGTACGATTCGCTTCAGACCAAGATCACCCAGCGTTACTCCCATGGTCTCGACTACACAGTGGCCTTCACCTGGGCCAAGGACCTCGATCGCACCACGGCCTACAACGATGCCTTCAATCGTGAGAATCAGAAACGGCTTTCCGCCGGCGCCCAACCCTTCGTCTTTAGTACCGGGTTCAGCTATGAAACCCAGAAATGGACGCAAAACAAGACATTCCAGCTGCTCACTGCGGGCTGGACTTTCAGCGGCAGTATCCGGTACAGCAGCGGCACGGTTATCGCCATTCCCGTTTCGGCGAATCTGCTGAACAGCCAGATTTTTCAGGGTACGGTCTTCAACCGCGTGCCGGATCAACCGCTGTACACAAAGGACCTCAACTGCCACTGCTTCGATCCCAACAAGGATCTGGTCCTGAATCCCAAAGCCTGGACCGACGCGGCTCCCGGGACTTACGGAGTTACTGCGGCGGCCTACAACGGGTACCGCACGCAGCGTATCCCGGATGAGCAGATCAGCGTCGGACGCACCTTCCGCATCAAAGAAAACAAGCAGTTCTCCGTCCGCGCGGAGTTCTTTAATGTGTTCAACCGGACGGTTTACGCCGCCCCGGCCGCCACCAGTCCCACCGCGACCACAACTTTCGACAAGGCCGGTAACCTCACGGGAGGCTTCGGCTTCATCAACATGAACAGCAACGGCCAGCCGCGCAACGGTCAACTCGTGGGGCGGTTCACGTTCTGATTGAGGGAAACAACGTAGGTACCAATCATGTTGTCGTGCCATTCTGTATCGCCGTCGCTTGTGCGCCGGTACTGGCCCGGAACACCCATAAGACCTGGGTGGCCCGATTGTCGCTCCCACCGGTTCCGACGATACCGTGTCGCAGATTCATGGCGGCTCTCGGCAGGTAATAGCGGATCATTTTCCACGCGTCTCAGCAACCGGTCGTAACCCAGCTCCCGTATCCTCTGCTCTATGGCTCCGGGGGCCGGTTTGGATGGCTCGAACGGGTACGCTGCCTTACGCATCCGGCGATAAGATCGTGCGCGGAGTGCTCGGCATCCGGAGCCTTGGCTCAGTCGTCATCGCCAACAGTGGCTTCCCGTTTGTGGTATCGGGGGCCAATGCTGCACGGCCGCCTGAGGCCCCTGAGTCACCTGGCCACCTGCTTTCGCCTGACCGCCAAACCCGGCGGAGAGCCAGCCACCGCCTGAAACGCGCTACTTCATCGCCATCGGCTCAAAAGCCGGCAATCCCAATGCGGCCCTCGTCTCAGTCCGGGCCGCCTCCAGTTCCTTCCGGAACTGAGGATGATTGGCAATCACGCCCATCATGGCGTAAGCCAGATTCTTGCTCGCCTGCTCATCGCTCGCGTAGTGCGCGCCGCAAACTTCCCTGCTATGGGCATAGTCGTCCGCCCGGGCCAGAATCGCGTCCCGCTTTTCCGGCACCATCTGGATCAGCACCAGCGCGGAAACAAACCCCGTGGTCCCATGCCCGCTCGGATACGCATAGTCTTCCCGGTTCTCTGTCGTCTTGCAGACCGGTTTCAGCGTGCCATCCAAATGGTACGGCCGCGGTCTCTTGAAGAAGTTCTTGCCCGGGTTCACAATCACACCCTCATCGTTCTTGATGTGGTCCGATAACAGCGCCGTCAGCGGCAGCGTGGTCCTCTGGAACTTCGGCCCCAGAACATCCGCAAACGCGAAGAAACTCTCCTCCCTGTCGTCCGCCTGGGCGTGCGCTACTTCAGCCGCCGTTCGCGTCTCCTGGATTTTATGGAGTTCCGCCAGTTCTTCCAGCGTCTTCCACGAATCGTTCCTGGGCGGGCTTTGCAGCATACCTGAAGCGTTTACCTGCTCCGGTGTTACAAATACCGGCTTGCGCGGCGCGCGACCACCCGGAGCTTGCGCCAGCAGCAAACCCGGCACCAGCAACGCAACTATTTGAATCGTTTTCATCTCATTCCTCCTAAAACGTCACGCGCATCAGCAACTGCATCTGCCGCGGAGTTCCCGCGCCCACCGGCGACGTATTGATCGGCGCCGTAATTTTCCCAAAATTTGCGGTCGAACTGAAATTGCTCGCCGGCGCCCCCAGCTGCGGATGGTTCATGAGGTTGAAGATCTGAAGCCCGATCTGCACTCCCACCTTCTCCGTTAGCCGCGTCTGCTTCGTAATCGCCGTGTCCATCTGGAAGAGTCCCGGAGCGCGGAACGCATTCCGGCCCAGATTGCCCCACGTCCCCGCCGCCGGAATAGAAAACGCCGCCGGATTCAGCCAGCGTCCAGTTGTCCCATAGTCCAGGTACACGGGTACATCCGGCACCAGATTCGGCCTCTGCACGGACAGCGTATTGCCATCCTTTACCGCCGTTGCCGCCCGCGTGATCGACACATTCAGAGGTAGCCCCGTCCGCGCCGTCGCAATCCCGCTCCACTCCCAACCGCCATACCACCTGGTCCGTGACACCGGAATCTGGTAGTTGAAGTTCGTCGTGAACACATGGCGAACATCAATGGAACTGCTGCCCTTTTCACACGCCCGGCAGGCCACATTCTGCGGCGCGCCATCCGCGCCACCACCCCCCGAAGACCCATCGTTAATCGCATGCGAGAGCATGTAGTTCGCACGCAGCAGCAAACCCTTGAAGTTATTCACCTGCAGCGAGCTGATCAAACCGTGGAAGCTCGCCACGCCGTCTTCTCCGCGCACGTCCACCTGGTCAATCGTCGGCAGAGGCCGCAGCCCCGTCGCCGGATTGATCACATTCACATAGTTCCGGTTGAACACGTGGTAGTTCTGCTGGCCGTTATAGCCTGCCTCAAACGTCACGCCTTTCCGGATAGCTTGCTGCACCGTCAGGCCCCACTGCTGCGAAACCTGATTCTGCTTATTCCGGGGCATTGATCTCGGCGCCGTCGCCGACGATGCATTCGGGTTCAGATACTGATTGATCGGGAATGCCAGACCCGGCGTCGTCGCGGATGACAATGTGAACCGCAGTGAATCATTATTTGCCGGGCTGTACGCGTCGCCCATCTGCGCATCGCCATAGAAGATCCCGCCCCCGAACCGGATGACTGTCCTGTCCTTCAGCTTCTTCGGCGACCACGCGAAGCTCACGCGCGGCGCGAAGTTGTTCGTATCCGGAAACGCGAAATCAGAACCAGCCGGGCAATACCCGCCGCACGTCTGAATATCGAACGGAATCGCCCGATTGTGAATCTCGGTGAACACGTTGTAAAACTCATACCGCAGGCCCAGATTCGCCGTCAGGTCCGGCCGGATCTTCCACTCGTCCTGCACATACCCGAAGTACTCAATCTTGCGCATCTGCTTCGTCGGCAGCTCGCCGGAATATTCCACTGTCGTCAACTTGTTCGCCTGAAAATCCGCCAGACTCGCATAGGTCAGGGTCCCAGCCTGCGCATTCGCGAAATCATGAATCACCAGCTGCATCCGGCGCAGCTCCGCTCCGAACTTTATCGAATGCGACCCGCGCAAGGTAGTCCACTGATCAATCAGATTCTGCGTCAGCCCGAACGCGATTCGCTTCGTGCCCGCCGGCAACGCCGAAAGCGACGGCACGGCCACCGCAATATCAATCGGCGATGTGGAAGTCGAATTCAGCGGCTGTGCATAATTCGCCCCCAACCGGAATTCATGTGTCGTCCGCGGATTCACAATCTGCAAGAACTCAAACAGGCCGCTCGTCGGCTGATCGTGATTGGCCGTCCCAATGGGCAACGCCGCGTTCGGCGCGAATGTATCCGTCGAGTTCTTGCTGAACCGGAAATAGCCACTCAGCTTATCGCTGAAACGGTGGTCCACCCGGATCAGACCCACGTGCTCGTCCTGCGTAGAACTGCCCACGCCGATCCAGTTGTCCACATTCGCATTTGCTGAGGTTTGGCCTTTCGGGTACACAGCCAGAATCGGCTGCACGGCGGCAGCAGCCCTGGCACGGAACGCGTCGGAAGGCACCAGGCCGATTTGCGTCTTTCCCTGGCGCTGAATCAGACCTTCATAGGACCCGAAGAAGAACGTCCGGTCCTGAATCACCTTTCCGCCAACCGTCCCGCCAAACTGATTGAGCCGGAACGCCGGCAGCTTCGTGCCGTCAAACGGGCTCCGCGAATCCAGCGCGCTGTTCCGGAAATACTCGAAGAGACTTCCGTGATAAGCGTTGCTCCCGGACTTGGAGACCAGCTCAATCTGCCCTGCCGGAGCCCCGCCCGATTCCGCTGTATACATCGCCGTATTCACCCGAAACTCCGCAATCGCATCGGTCGAAATCAGCAACCGGCTCGTCTGCGTCTGGTTCCGGACCGAAGTTGCATCCACGCCGTCGATCCGTAGATTGTTATCGTCCGCCCCGTGTCCCAGGAAGCGAATGTTCGAGCCGCCCGTATCCACCGCGCCCGGCACCAGGGCCATCAGGTTGCGGTAGTTGCGGCCATTGATGGGCAGCTTGGCGATCTGGGCATTTTGGAACGACGCGCCAATCGCAGCGCTGTCCTTTACCAGTTCCGCCTCACCCACCACCTGAATCGAACTGTCCACACTGGCCACCTCGAACGTCAGATCCAGCGTCTTCGTTTCACCTACATTCAGATCCGTCTCGAACTGCACGGGCCGGAAGCCGGTTCCGATCGCGTTCACGACTGCATGTCCTATCGGCAACCCGGGAAGCACGAAGTTTCCTGACCCGTTTGACGGAACCGTTCTGTGGAGGCCCGTGGCCCCGTACGTTACCGTTACCAGCGCTCCCGAAACCACCGCTCCCGATGGGTCGTGCAGGGTTCCCGTTACCGTGGCCCGGTCTACCTGCGCCATCGCCGCCATGGCGACAGCGAATACACACACACCTGTCCTGCGAATCATAATGATCCTCCTCAGATCGCCAAAAATGTTAAAAAGGAAACTCGCTTAAGCGGCCGCTGTTACCGCATCGCGCGCCGGCGTCTTCGAGGCACGAGCCGCGGCCAGCCGCTTCGGCAGCCACCACAATAAGAACCCGGTAACAAACAACAGGCCGGCCCCGAAGCCCGCCAGACCGTAGAGGCTGCGGAACAACAGCCCGCCCCACTCGCCGTAGTGCATGCCCGCCATCGCCTGGACCACGCGGTCACCAGTCGGCTTCGTCTCGTACAGATTCGTTGCCATCACCGTCGCCGTCGCGCGGTCCACCGTCACAACGTTGTTGCCCAGAGACCGGAAATCGCCCTCGCGCCACATCCGCACCTGCACATTGCCATAGCCTTCCGGCAAGCGGATCTCGCGGATGGAGCCATCCGGAATCTTCGTTTCAGCTGCCTTCATAATGTCGCCCAGACCCGCCAGGGGAGTCTCCTCCCCAGGCTTCTTCGCCCGCGGCACCCGGGAGTCTTTCGGCAAAGAGGTAAAGTACGCGAGGCCACCCCGCATCGTCTGTGGAAAGCACAGCCACAGACTGGTAAAGGAGGCAGTGAGCAGCAACAGAACCGACACCAGACCAGTCGTCGTGTGCAGATCCTTCTGCATCAGCAGGCCACCGCGTATCCGCAGCAACCGCATTACGCCCGGCTTCGAAAGCAGCCACAGCAGTAACCCGCCCAGCGAACTCAGGAACAGCAGCAGACCAATCCAGCCCGCCGCCGTTCGTCCCGCTTTCTCCGCGCGCAGATTGTGATGGAAATCCACCAGCCAGTCCATCCAGCCCAGGTTCGCGGTGCCCGTTACCTTTCCGGCGCACCCATCGTAAATCACATGGTCAAAGATCGAGTTCTGCGCCGTCATCATGCGGAAGCGATACCGCGTCTCCGGGGCCGCCGGCGCATACACCCGATTGATCTTCGAATGCCCGAACGCTTCAATCTCCCGCTCGGCCTGATTCCAGTCCACCTGCGCGACGCAATTCCCTGTGACTGCCGCCGGAGACAGCAGGTTCGCAATCTGTGGCCGGAACGTCACTATCCCTCCACTAATTGCCAGGAGGCAGATAAAGACCCCGCCCAGTAACCCGATCCAGCGGTGTGACCAATAAACAACCTTACGTAGCTTGCGGCGTAACTCAAAACTGGCTTCTGACATGGATGAACCTAAGCTACCAGCGCCGTCTTACAATAGGATTAGTGGAACCTGAGAATTACCTGACAGTTTGTAGCTCGCTCTCCACGTTCTCGGTAACATCCTGGTCTGGTGTTGACGCGAACGTAACATAGAACCTGGATCCCACGCCCGTTTCACTCTCCACCTCTAACATCGCTTCATGAGAAGCCGCGATTTCCCTCGCAATCGCCAGCCCCAGGCCGGCACCGCCCATCCCCCGGCCGCGCGCCTGATCCACCCGATAGAATCGCTCGAATATCAGGCCCGTCTGCGCCCCCGAAATGCCAATCCCTGTGTCCCCCACTTCCCCCACCGCCTGGCCCCGTTCATCGCTGCCGCATCCCGCCCAAACTGTTCCACCCGGTGGCGTGTACTTGATCGCATTGTCCAGCAGAATAAGCCACAGTCGCCGCAACTGCTCCCCGTCTCCCCATACGCTTTGCCGGCTCCCGCGTTCCGGTGGCCGCAATTCGATGCCGCGTGCCAGCGCCAGCGGCGCAACCTGTTCACAGGCCCCCCGTATGGCGTCACTCAGGTCCAGCCAGACCCTCTCTCTTACCGCCAATCCCGTGTCCGCACGCGCCAGCTCCAGCATGTTCTCAATCAGCAGGCTATTGCGCTCCGACTCCCGCAGTACCCTCTCCAGGGCCACCCGGTAGTCCTCGCTGGTCGCACGTGACTTCAGCAGCGCTATCTCCGCCGTAGCCCGCACAATCGCTACAGGAGTTCTCAACTCGTGAGACGCGTTGGCTGTAAACTCCCGCATCTTCTGAAAGCCGCTCTCGATCCTCTCGAGCATCCCGTTGAATGTCTCGGCCAACCCCTGAACTTCGTCCCCGGTTGCCGGTACAGGTAGTCTCTCGCTCAGGTTCTGCGAATCAATCTGCCTCGCGGCTGCCATCATGTTGCGGATGGGCGCCATGGCCCGCCCACTCATCCAGTGCCCGGCCCCCGCGCTCAGCACCAGCAGAAAAGGCAGTGCAACCATCAGCATCACCCAGTACTGTTGAAGCACTGCCGACGCCACCCGAAGATCGGTGCCCAGTACCAGTGAGTATGCCTGCCCGTGGATCTGTCGCCGGACTGACAGCAGTCGCAGCAAATCCCCCTTGCCCGAAGCCCCGCTCATCCCCTCGCCCGCAAACAGAACTGCGCCCGCCGCATCCCGAATCACCAGCAGCCCAGGCTGAAACGCCGGGTGCAGCGACAGGTCCGCGCCCGTCCGTGGCCAGCCATAGCGCTCCAGGTGTCGCGCCATGTGGTCCTCAATCCCTGCCAGCCGGGTAGTCATTTCGTGATCCATCAGGGCATTCATCGCAGCCCGTACACTCACGTACCCGGCTATTTCCAGCGCCGCAATCACCACCATCAAAATCGCCGTGTATGTCGCCGTCAGCCGGACGCGGAGGGGCCAGGCTCGGCTTGGTCGGGCTTGTTGTGCCAGCTTCATTCCTGCAGGTCCATCCGATACCCAAAGCCGCGTACCGTGTGAATCAAACGCGGCGTCTGCGGCAACTCAATTCGGCTGCGCAGCGCGCTGATCGCCGCATCCAGCGTGTTCTCTTCCACGTGTGCTCCCGATCCCCAAACTGCCCGCAACAGCTCCCCCCGCCGGACTACGTGTCCGCAATTCACCATCAGCATCTCCAGCAGCTGAAACTCGGTCCGCGTGAGATGGATCTTTCGGTCGCCCCGCTGTACGTCGTGCGTCGCCAGGTTCATTGCCAGGTCGCCCAATTCCAGCTGCGTGGCCCTCGGCGCGCCCCGTCGAATCAAAGCCCGGACCCGTGCTGACAACTCCAGAAACGAGAACGGCTTCGTCAAATAATCGTCCACTCCCGAATCCAGACCATGCACGATATCGGCCACTTCGTCACGGGCCGTCAGCATCAGGATCGGCGTGCGGTCCCCGTCCGACCGCAGCTCCCGCGCCACCGTGTACCCGTGCATCACAGGCAACATCACGTCCAGGACAATCGCCTGATATTTTCCCTGACGCGCAAGCCTCAGGCCTTCGCCACCGTCCCGCGCGAGGTGCACCTCCAGGTTGTCCTGTTCAAACCCCTCGCGAAGGACCTCGGCCATTTCCGGGTCGTCTTCCACTACAAGCACCGCATCCCGCATCTACGCCGCGGCCTGTGCCGCCACCCGGTGCCACGCAAAAAACGCCGCCGAGCCCTCTTTGCCCATGTGCTTTTCCATCGCTTCCCGTGGTGCGCCCCGCAGGTCCATCATCACGAAACCATCCAGGGTATTTCCAAAGTCCGGGTCGATACTGAACGCCAGGATTCGTCCGCCCAGCTTCACATACTGCTTTACCAGAATCGGCAGGCCCTTCCCGTCTGTTTCCACATCGGAAACCCACTCGGAAAGCTCCTCCATCCCCTGCGGCATGGCGCCCGCCGCCACCTTCCCGCGCAGGGGCCGCCGCGGCTTCACGTGCCCTTTTTCTCCGGCCCGTCTCTGGCCCTCGAAGTAGGTTGCAATCAATTCCCGGGACGACCGCGAATACTGCCCGCTCACACTCACCGCGCCGATCAGTGTTGTGTACTCCGGTCGCCGCGCAATCCACCCGCAAATCCCCCGCCACAGCAGCGCCAGCGGCAGAAATTGCCGCTGATACTCGGCCCGCACGAACGAACGCCCCAACTCCAGAGCCGGTCCCAGTCTGCGGAAAAACTCGCCGTCAAACCGGAACTGGGTATTTGTGTACAAACCCTCCACTCCGTAGCGAAGCAGGATCCGCGGCACATCGCCGACCCGGTACGCGCCCACCACTTCCCGGCGCTCCCGGTGCCATACAAAGACGTGCAGGTAATACTGATCGAAGCGGTCCAGGTCCAAAGCTCGTCCGGTTCCTTCGCCCGCCGCGCGGAATGTCACCTCCCGCAGCCGCCCGATCTCGCGCAGCACTCGCGGAATTTGTTGCGCCTCTGCCGCGTAGACCTCCAACTCCCCAACACTCGCGATCCGGCACAGAGACGGTAAGTGCTCCACCTCTCCACCCAGTCCTCCAGGCTCCTCCGGCGCAGCCACCTCCATCGCCTGCGCCGGCTTGCCCGCCTCCCGTTCGCCCCGCCGCGCCAGCCACTCCGACCGCCGCCGCAGGTAACCGATCGCCTCCGCGTCGGTAGCAAACGCCTCCATTCGAACCGGTTCAATCACGTTGCCAAGCCGGACTTCCACCACCTGGCCACGCTTATTCAAGAACTCACCCGGCAGGGCCGCCGTCCGCAGTCGCGGATGCACCATCCCCAGCATCTGGAACGGCAAACTGTTCGCGCCACTCACGAAGATCGGAACCACACGGGCCTTCGTCATCCGTACCAGACGCGCTGCCGTCGCCCGCCACTCCGGATCGCGGATCGCCCCGCCCCTGGGGTCAAAGTGCGATACCTCGCCAGCCGGGAAGATGAGTAACATCCCGCCTTTTCGCACATGCACGATGGCTTCGCGCAAGGCCCGCCCGTTTGCTGACTTGTTCTCCGGCCTGTCAAACGGATCAATGAAAATGCAGATCCGCGCCAGCTCCGCCACTTGCCCCAGCATGCCGTTCGTCAGGATGCGGACATCGCTGCGCATCTTTGTCAGCAGGTCCGTCAATATCACCCCGTCCAGCAACCCAAACGGGTGGTTCGAGACCGCGATCACGGCACCCTTCTTCGGTACCCGCGCCACGTCTTTGTCAGACACCTGAACGGTAACGTTCAACTCCCGCAGCATCTCGCCCGCCAGGGGCTTTTCTGTGCGCGATCTCTCATACAGGCGCACCAGTTCATCAATCTTCAGAAAACGATTCACCGCGCTGGCAAACGGAGCCGGCAGCCGGTTGGAGGGAAGTTCAGAGAACACCACATATTCACGTTAGGTTGTTTCCGCTTCAACCAGATGACAACCGGATTCAGAAACTGTTGCCTTCAGCGCGATCCTTCCACGTGGAAAACAACCACCTCCGCGTGGGGAGCGCTGCCCGCCAGATTCCGGTCCCGCACCAGCATGTCAAAACCCCGGATTGTGCCGTCTTTCGACGCCTTCTCCAGCCACGGTCGCAGCTTCGCCGGGTCCAGCAGTAAATTCGCGGCCGCTTCCGTGCCAGCCACTGAGGTCCCCGCCACTACCAACACCTTGCCGGGACCTTCCCGATTCCGGTGGTACGTAATGATCCCGTAGATTCCTTGCTTCAACTCCTCCGGTGAAACCGTGATCTCCGCCGCCTCACCTCGCTTCGGCGTCGTGTTCACTACCCGGAATATCCTCGACACCTCGTCATGTGCCAGCCGCAGAGTCGCGTCTTTCTCGAACAGCTCCACCCATGGATTACTGTGCCGGGCCCCCAGCAAAATGACGCTGCCGCCCTGCAAATCCTCCATCCGCACGTCTCGTGCGTATCGCGGCTGCACGCCGAGTTTCGCTGCCTCCGGCCGCCCCGAGAGCCTGGCTGCAAATTCCAGATCCGCAATCGACGTGTATCTTCGGGATGCCATCGCAGCCCCCGCCCGGTACTCGCCCGAAACATATTCAGACAGGGATACCGCCCGGTGCGTCACATCCTGGTACATCACCAGCCCGCTGTCCGCCGCCACCATCACCACTGGTTTCTCGCCAGCCAATAAGGCCTGCCAGAACAGGGCCACCAGCCTCTCCGTCGCAGTTGCCCGGTAGTACGCTCCGCCAACCGCTGCTATTGCCACCAGCCCCGCAACTACCGCCCCGAATCGCCGGCCACGCCAGGACCTCACCGCCTGCGCCGGCGGCACTTCCACCACCCTCTCGAACGCCGGAGAATATCCTCCTTTCGGCAGCGAAATCCGCAGGCTCTCCCCCAAACCCACCGTCTCGTAATACGCAGTCAGCCGGACCCGCAACCGCCGGGCTTCCACCCGCACAATCGGGTCCGTCTTCGGGTCATACCCGCCGCCACGGTTGAACACCGCCACCCCGATGGAACTCTCCTTCAGGAGCCCGGCTTCGTTTCGCAGGCAACTGCCCACCACATACTGCAGAAAGCGAACCAGCTGCGCCGATCCGGCAAATCCCTCGCTCGCAACAATTCTCTGGAGGCACGCCAAAACCTCCGCCTCCGAGCACCCACCCTGCTGCGGCGACTTCACCACATGCGTTCGAAACTCCGCTGTCATACTCATTTCAAGTTGTCATGGGACTGTAATGTAAGTCTTTTATTTACAGCAAGTTAAGACTGATCTTACTCCCATTTTACCCCCTTCTGCAAGCGGAAATCTCCCCGTCTCTCATCTTGTTGACCTGTCAGAGATTAAGCGCCCCGATCGCCCGCCTTACTCCCCAAACTTACTCCCCAGCCGCGCCAAAAAACTCTACGCTCAAACCTTCACAGAGGGAAAAATCCGCCATATGTCCGCATTCACCAAATCGAAGCTTTTCACGGCACTCCTCCTCCTTACCGCGACCGCTGCCAACGTGCACGCGCAATCCAACGCCATTGATGCCGCAGTGGAAGGATACATCCGGGATACCACCGCCGGTGCCATCTCCGGAGCAAAGGTGTCGGTCCGCAATCTGGCCACCAACGTTCTCACCGAGACCAAAGCGAACGCCGAAGGCTACTTCCGTTTCCCCCTCGTTCAGGTTGGTACCTACAAGCTCACCGCCGAGGCCGAAGGCTTCAGGACCTTCACTCAGCCCGAAGTTCCCCTTGCCGCCGGCCAGAAGATCCGTGTCGATATCAATATGCAGGTCGGTTCCCGCGCAGATACCGTCGAAGTGACCGCCGACGCCTCCATCTCTCTTGCCGACACGGGTTCCTCCGCCGTCGGAGGCGTCGTTTCCGCCAAAGAGATTCAGGACCTCCCCATCGTTTCCCGGAATGTCTACAACTTCCAGCTCCTCGCTCCAGGTGTCCAGGGCCTGGCCAGTTCCACTTTTGGCACCACGCAATTCTCCTTCGGTGGCAATGAACGTTCCAGCTGGAATCTTGATGGTCTCGACAACACCCAGCGGGGCGGCTCTCGCCAGATCCGCATGGTCATCACCACCCCGGAAGCGGTCGAAGAAGTTCAGGTCCTCTCCAGTGGCTACTCTGCCGAATTTGGCCGGGCCGCCGGCGGTCAGGTCAACGTCATCCTCAAGTCCGGCACCAACAGCTACCACGGCTCCGAACTTTACCTCTATCGGCCTCACGCCTGGCTCGCCCGGCCCTCGCTGGCTGCTGTGAATCCTCCCGGCACCTGGTACGACGAAGCTGTCACCTTCGGTGGCCCCATTAAAAAAGACCGCCTCTTCTTCTTCGCCCAGTACGAACACAACCCCTACACCCGGCCGAATGCGCTCACCGTCCTCGCCTCCAACGCCGCCGCCCTCAATCTTCCAGCCGACCAGCAGGGCACTGCGCCCTTCGGCGAAATCTACGATACCTTCGTCGGCAAGGGTAACTTTCGCCTCAACGACAAAAACAGCGGTTACATCCGTTACGCCCGCTTCACCAACTTTCAGCCCAATAACGCCAGCGGCCTCACCATCCCCAACCGCGGCAATAACTTCGATGACCACATGAACGGAGGCGGCATCCAGCTCGCTACCGTCTTCACCCCGTCACTCCTCAACGAAGTCCGCTATGGCGCCATCCAGCGCACGCAGGCCAACTCGCCCGTAGGCAAGGCGAACCCCTACACCGCCGCCATCAACATCACCGGCGTTGCCAACATCGGCTTCAACCCTCTCGCCAAAACCGAGACCACCGAAATCTCCCACCAGATCGTCGATAACATCACCTTTACCAACGGCCGCAGCACCTGGAAGGCCGGTATCGACTACCAGCGCACTACCTTCGATATCTTCCGCGCCCGTAACGTCACTTACACGTTCGGTGGCCTCTCCGCTTCCACCGGCCGCGCTGCCGTCAGCGCCCTCAACCAGTACCTCAATACCGTCAGTGGTGCCACCGACACAGCCACCGGCAAACCCTATACCTATTCCACCTTTGCCGAAGATGGTGGCGACCCCGCGCTCGCCATCGGCTTCAACTTCGTCAACTTCTTCGTCCAGAACGAATTCCGCCTGACGCCGCGCTTCACCATCAACGCCGGCCTCCGCTATGAGCGCATTCTCTTCCCGGCTCTTGACCAGGAAGCTCCCTTCTCACTCTCCCGCAAGATCGATGGCGACCCGACAAACTTCGCGCCCCGTATCTCGTTCAACTGGCTTGCCACCCGCGATTCAAAGACAGTTGTTCGCGGAGCCTTCGGTACTTTCTATGACGTCCCCGCGCTGTCCATCTTCTACAACGCCGCCCAAGTCAACGGCCACCGCTTCCTCAGCTACCAGATCGCTGGTACCGACCCGAAAGCGCCTGTCTTCCCCGCCGTCCCCACCCTTACCGACGCCGCATTTGTCGTGAAGCCCAATATCACCGCCTTCGCCCCTGGCTTCAAAAACACCTACCAGCTTCAGGCCAACATGCAGGTCCAGCGCGAACTCATCCGCAACCTCAACCTGACCCTCGGCTATAACTACGCCGCCCAGCGCCACGGCCTCTACTCGCAGAACATCAACCTCGGCAATCCCGTCAGCCTCCTGGCCGACGGTCGTCCCGTGTTCGGCGGCGCGGCCCTCCGTCCCAACCAGGCCTTCGCCCAGATCAACCTCATCCAGTCCGGCGCGAATACCAACTACAACGCCATGTTCCTCTCCCTCCAGAAACGCATGAGCGCGGGCCTCCTCTTCCAGGCCTCCTATACCTGGTCCCACGCCTTCGCCAACAACCTCGGCGAAGGTGGTGCCATCACAGATCCCACCAACCTCCGCCGCGACTGGGGTAATGCCGATAACGACCTTCGCCACTACTTTGTCGGCCAGTGGCTCTACGAACCCACCTTCCGCGCCAGTGGTCTGAAATGGATCAACGGCTTCGAAGTCTCGTCCATGATCTTCCTCAACAGCGGCTACCCCGTCAACGCCGTCTCCGGTGTTGACCTCAACAACGATGGCAACAGCAACGACCGCCCCCTCTACCGAACCCGCAACGATGCCCGCGGCCCCGGTCTCACCCAGATCGATGCCCGCTTGCAGCGCACTTTCGTGATTCGCGAAAAATACCGCGTCGTCGCTCTCCTCGAAGCCGAAAACGCTCTCAACCACACCAACGCCAACTGCAGCACCGCCGGCGGTTGCACCGGCGCCGTCGTCAATACCGCTACCGCCGTCGACTTCGGTCGCGTCACCAGTGCCCGCAGTGCCCGCAACGTACAATTCGGCTTTAAGTTCGTCTTCTAAGGAAAACCATGCGAATTCGTTCCCTCCTCCTCATCACACTCGCTGTCCTCGCCACCGGCGCCTGGGGTCCTCGCGGACACCAAAGCGCCAACCGCGCTGCCGTTAAGGGCCTCCCGCAAGGTGGTCCCGCGTTCCTCGCCGAATACGAAGACTGGATCGCCAAAACCGGCCCCGTTCCGGACTCCTGGCGCGGTGGCTCGGAACCTTACTCGAAGATCTTCGAAGATCCCAATCACGGCTGGTTCAAAGAGCAGTTCGCCTTCCTGACCGTCATCCCCCGCAACCGCTACGAATTCGTCCTGCGGCTCTACGACGAGTACCTCCGGCTCAAAGACAAGGACGCCGACCGCGCCGCTCTCACCAACGTTCGCTGGACCGGCACCATGCCCTATGCCGCCATCGAGAACTACGACCGCATGAAGTCCGCCATGCGCCTCTATCGACGTCTGATCGCTACCGATACTCCCGACGCCAAACAGGAGGCCAAATACCAGGCGCAGGACATCGCCTTCTACATGGGCTGGCTCGGTCACTACACTGCCGATGGAGCCCAACCCCTCCACGACACCATTCACCATGATGGCTGGCTCGGTCCCAACCCGAAGCAGTACACCACCGACCCCCGCATTCATGGCCGCTTTGAGTCCTCCTTCGTTGATCTCATTCAACTCACCGACGCAGACCTGACGCCGCTCATGGAGAAGGCACGGCTCCTCGACGATCCCTTCGCCGCCATCGTTGCCCATCTGGACGACGCCTCCACCCACGTCGAAGCTGTTTATCAGCTCGATAAAGACGGGGCCTTTGCCGACAAAGCCAGCCTCCCCGCCGCGCGCCTCGCCAAAGGTCAGCTCGCCAAAGCAGCCGCCCTCCTGCGCGACCTCACATACACTGCCTGGATAGAAAGCGCCAAGCCCCTGCAGCAGTTGCCCAATCCCACGCTCCGAACCGCCCAGGGCTACAATCCCGAAACCGGCACCGCGGCCCCCGCACCAGCCTTAAAGCGATGATCTCTCTCCGTCTCTCCACCACCCTGCTCGCGGTCGCTCTTACAGCGACCGCGCAGCACCCTCTCCAGGATAAGAACTTCTACCTGCTCACTCTGCTGGAACGCTCTTCCGCTATCCAGTCCGATCCTGCCCTGAGCAAAATCCACACCGCACGCCTCGAAGCTCTCCTTACTGCTGCAAACACCTGTCAACTCGACGTTCCCTGCTACTCCAAAGCTCTCCGCTTCTCCCCGGAACAGACCGCCGAAATCTCCACGGCACTCGCCTCGCTCTACCAAACCTCTCCAGCGCTGAAGGCCCTCGTCGATGGCCCCCTGAAACAAAGTGAAACCTACATCCGCTACAACGAGGAAGGCGGGGAAGGCCTCCTCACCAAAGCCTGGGCCGACTGTGCCGCCGGCCTCAATCGCCTCATCGATGTTTACGCTCTCGGCCTTCCTCCCCGCTACCCGGCCATCGACGGAATGCTCTACGATCCGAAAGCCGCCACCTGGCATCGCCTCGTGCAAACCCTCGTGAGCGTTATCGAGGACGACCGCGCCAGTCTCCACACTTTCTTTGCGCCGTCACTCCGCTTCGGTCTCGAACTTCTCAACACCAACCACCGCGACGAAGCCGCCCGTTTTGAACCCCTGGAATCAGGGGAGAACGCCGCAGCCGTCAAGGCCATCAAAACCACCGTCTGGTCCCGCTACCCCTACTCCGTCATCGTCGTCCCGGGCGCTGGTGCAGACCGCCCCGGCCTCGCTCTCTCATCCTTCGGGAAACTGCGCAACGAAATCGCCGCCAAACGCTATCGCGACGGTAAAGCGCCTTTCATTCTCGTCTCCGGAGGCTACGTCCACCCGGACCGTACGCCATACGCCGAAGCTCTCGAAATGAAGAAGGATCTCGTCACCCGCCTCGGCATCCCGGCTGCAGCCGTCATCATCGATCCCCACGCCCGCCACACCACCACCAACATGCGCAACGCCGCGCGGCTCATCTACCGTTACGGCATGCCCTTTACGAAGACCGTGCTGGTTGCAACCGACGCCGGGCAAAGCCAGTACATCGAAGCCGCGGCGTTTCAAAAACGCTGTCAGGATGAACTCGGGTACGTGCCTTACAAACTCCTCGGCCGGACCTCACCTTTTGATCTCGAAGTTCTGCCCCTCAAAACCTCCCTGCAAATCGACCCGCAGGACGCTCTCGACCCCTAAAGCACAAAGTCCGTGCTCTCGCTGAGCGCCATCCGCAGCGCGGACCGAACCCGACGCGACTTCACCAGACTCATCAGCCCCAAAAACTGATTCACCACCGACGGGAACTTGCAGCCCCACAACTGCGACAGCGACTTCACGTCTCCCTCATCCGTCTGATAAAACACCCGGTCGTGCCACCGCCGCCAGCCCATCGCATGGTCCGGATCGTCCTGCAAAATATCGTGCATATTCTCCAGAATCCGCATCTTCAGCGAGTCCTGGTAATGAGGCAGGAATAGCACCTGGCTATACCCCTCGCGAATCTCCTCCGCGAATTCGCCAAATGTCGCCGCATTCGTCAGATTCACGTTCGCATTCGGCTCCCGTCCGTGCCTGTCTCCGCCTGAAATCAACGGCATCCCCGCAGCCGACGCGATCCCGGCAGCCACGCGATTCTCCTTCCATGGCCGCAAGCCATTCAGTTCAACCGCATGCAGGAAGTGCCCGTACCGCGCCAGAAACCGCTCCACATGCTCCCGGTGAACCGCAGCCCCTACATGGTTCTCATCCCACGCCGGATGGTTGAACACCACCAGCGTTCCAGGTTCCTCCGTTACCCACGCCAGCACCCCGGCAATCCGGGCTTCCGTAGGTTCCGCCGTTGTTACCCTCATTTCGCGTATCACCGCCACCGCATCATCCAGCCGAAGATTATGCACTCCGATGTGGAAAAAAGTCTGCCCAAACGGAACCGTCCACTCTACCGATACGGGTACGTTCTGCGCCGCGCTCAGCACGTGCAGTTGCATCCCGGCTTCAATATCGTCATGGTCCGAGAGCGACACCAGCGCCTTAAGCCCCAGCTTGTTCTCAATCTGCCCGGCTTCCAAATCCCATGCCTGATGCGGAGATAAGGGCGGCGTCCACCAGCCCCGCCGCATGTCCAGTTCCCGGCCCGTCAACCGGCGATATCGGTTCTCCTGCCGCCGGATGGCCCCGGACAGTATCGGCACACCCTTCGTTGCGCGCTGAATGAAGTCCAGCGACTCCCGCGACAATAACGTATGACTGTGCAGCGACACGCCCGTCACAAAACCAGACGTCGTATTGTTCTCCCAGAGGAAGTGCACGCGTGACCTTTTCGTACTGTCCATGCCTGAGCGTACCTGTTAAGTCTTACAGGGAGACGACAATCTCGTTGGATTTCGTTTCACGTCCAAAAGCATTTCCAGCCGTGGACCAAATGGCGGTTGAGTTCTCCACGCTCCGCCGTCCTGTCGTGATCTCATGGATCTCCCGATAGAGCTGCAGATACCTCGCCGCTGCAGCAGCCCACCGGAATTTCTCCGCCGTCAGCCGCGCTTGTTTCCTCCGCTCCCGCGTGTCCGCGCACTGCTCCCGAATCGATTGCACCGCAGCCGCAAATGCCTCGCCCGTCGCGGGCATCAGCCACGCATTCTGCCCGTTCGCGTACTCCGTCACCCCACCCGAATTCGGCGCCACCAGCGCCAGTCCGCTTGCCATCGCCTCCAGCGGAGCGATGCCGAAGGGCTCCCGCGGATTCGGGTGTAGAAAGATATCCGCATTGGCGTAATACGAAGCCAAAAGGCTCTTATCGCCGACGTGGCCCACGAAGGTTACGTTGCTGATTCCGCGTTCGCCAAACTCCTCCTGTAACTGCGCCCGGCACTGCCCTTCACCCGCTACCGCCAGCCAATACTCAGCTGCCGGTAACCTCGCCATCGTCTCCACCAGCAACTGTAGATTCTTCTCCCGCGCCAACCGGCCTGCGTACAACAGCAGCGTCGCCCCAGCCGGCGCGCCCAGCTTTAGCCGCAACTCCTCGCGCCCCGCCTCGGACCGCAGCCCCGGTGTAAACCTCTCGCAGTCCACTCCCATCGGAGCGGTCCAGATTCCCCGTCTTACCTTATGCCCCTTCGAGGCCTCCACCAACTCCCCCGCCACATGCGGCGATACCGTCACATGGTGATCAAACATCGGGAAGTAAATCCACTTCATGTACCAGGCGCAAAACTCGCGGCCCCTCTTACTCTGAGTCAGATAGGCTGCCAGATTCTCATCCATCCTCTCGCAGCTCAGCCCCACCACCGTAGGCCGGAACCGCACGCCTGGCAAACGCCCCGTTCGCAGCAGGCCTGTAAAGTAAGGCATCGTGTACTTCTCCGAAACTTCCACTAAGTCGGGCCGCTCGTCGTTGAGAATCCGCTGTAACGCCGTGCCCGGCAGCAAGTACCGCTGCGGATAAAGCACCCGGTAGCTCGGATTGAACGGTGCGCGCGGAGCTTCTATGTAATAGATCCGCCCAAACGCTCCCACCTCCTCCGTCCTCGTCGCGTCCCCCGGCACCACCAGGCGCATCTCATGGCCGGTCCGGTTCGCTTCCTCCAGCACAGCCCGGTAGAACGTGCTGATGCCGCCTGAAGCCGCATGCCACGAATTTGTCAGATGCAGCGTCTTCACGCAATCCCCCGCCGCAGACTGCGCACCACCAGCCTCGGTACTGCGGCCAGGAACCCTCCAATCACGCGAGGCATACACTTCATGTCAGCCGCAAACGACTGTGTGCCCGCGCCCACCACCATCGCGCCCCGCCGCATCGCATATACGTTGAACAGCGTCGAAACCACCGTAAACACAATCGACGCGAAAATGCTCGCTTTCAGACGCGCCGTCCCGCGCAGATAATGCACTCCAAACTCCATCGAGTGCGAGATCACCGGCAACAAGATCATTGCCATCGCCGACCCCTGCCACGCTGGCTCCACCTCGCCCATCGTCTGCGTTATCGACCCGTAGAAGCCCGACGTCAGCGCCCGGAAAATCCACTCCGCCGTCATCGCGCCCACCGCCGCTCTCCATCCAGCCGTCAGGTTGGCAAACAGAAAGATCAACCCCCGCGTCAGCGAACTCGTCAGCGCCGACTTCCAGTTCCACCGCCTCACCAGATACTCCCCCGGTTCGTGGACCAGTCTGCTGAGCGCGGCCCGCAATGTAAGTGTGGAAGATGACGTCAAACTTCAGCCTGGCAACGTTGCTTTGCAATCGTGTGAGGGACGCGTGAAGGGACCGCTAAGTTGTTTCCAGAATGCTCATGTAACCGTCATAAACCCTGCGGAACACCATGTCCCAACTCTCCCCCGCTGCCTGCTTTACCGCTGCCGCCCCCATTCGCGACCGTAACTCCGCATCCCGCAACAACTGTGCGGTGAGCGCAACGAAATGCTCTTCGCTCGAAGCCACAAACCCCGACTTCCCCTCCCGCACAATAAACTTCGGCCCGCCGCCGTCCGTCACCACCGCCGGTACACCCGAGGCCAAGGCCTCCTGCACCACATTCCCAAACGTATCCGTTCGCGAAGGAAACACAAACACGTCCATATTCGCGTAGTCTTCCGCCAAATCCGCCCCCCGGCGTATCCCCGGCAAATCGGCGCTCCGCAATTCCCGCCGCAGCCACTCCCGCTCGCGTCCGTCCCCGACAATAAGAAAACGAAACGGAGGAACGCCAGCCGCCAGCAAGCCTTCTTCCAGCTTCTTCAGAAACCGGACACTCTTCTCCGGAGTAATTCGCCCCACATACCCCAACCGAAGGATCCCGTCGTTTACCGTCCTCTTCTCCGGACGGAACATCGCCGTGTCGATTCCCCGCTTCATCAGATACACGGGCTTCCCTGTGCTCGCCTCCAGCAGATCCACTAACTCATCATTCGGGGCGTACAGGACATCCCCCAACTTATAGAACCGGAGACAGGCAGCCAGAATCGAAGCCTCGGTTCTTCGCACCATCGCCCCGCGAACCGAATCCGGCAACCAGGCCAGCGTCCGATCGAGGCGCCGCGCGCCGAACTCATGCAGATTCGTGTGCCAGGAGATCGCCATCGGCAACGCGTTCTCCTTCTTCGCCAGCCAGACACCCAGCGTGCTGATATCCCCCGGACTCACCACATGCACCAGATCCGGCTGAAACCTGCGCAACTCCCGCCCCACCAGCCCCAGGTGCCGCATCATCCCCGCGTCATACAGCAACCCCTTATCCAGCGTCACCGAAAACATTCCCCGCGCCACCTGAACATGCGTCACGGACCCGTCCTCGAAAACCTCCGTCCTGTCCCCCTGCCGGATCACCAGGAACGGTAACTCATGCCGCCGCGCATACTCCACAAACATCCGGCTCGTCAGAGCAACACCATTAATCTGGTCAAACGTATCCGTGAAAAACGCAACGCGGGGTAAAGGCACTGTCGCGAGCGTAGCGATAAAATCATGAACACCCGGTTACAGTTTGCAGAAATAATCGTTTGTAGCAACAATAATGTCTCACGGGCGTCCAGTTCTGCCCAACGCTGCTCCGGCTCCGGCCTTCCTCGCCGCCTAAAACCGCCGCGCCCGCCAAACCGCCAGCGCCAGCGCGATCACCAAATCATCGTGCTGCCCGGTCCCGTCCGCCCCATACCGCACATACCCCGTCTGCCTCTGGTGCATCCGCATATCCAGCAACTCCCGCGTCAGCGTCCCCGCCTCCCGCATCCGCGCCGCAATCTTCAACTCCTGGCTGTCCAGCGCCAATTGCAGTTCCGCAATCAAATCCTGCTTCGGCACGTTCATTGACGATCCCTCCCCCGACCGGTAATGCTGCTTATCCCCGCTCGTAATCGTCACCGCAATAATCGAACACCCCGGCGTCAGCCCCGTCACCGCATCCTTCACCATCTCCACCACCGGCCGCCCCAGTCCGGTCGCATCAATCACCAGCTTGCACGCCGACCGTACCCCCACCTGCCATGCCTCCCGGTTCGCCACCTGCACCACGTGCCGCATCATCTGCGCCACTTCCCCAAACCCCGTCCCCAGCGGAATTCTCTCCGCCATCCGCACCCGCAACACCGGGTCATTGCCCTGCCGGTACGGATGCCTCCTCTGCTCCACCATCACCACCGCCGAGGGGTCATTCCTCTGTCCCAAATCCAGCCCGATCGTAAACATCCCGCTCACCGTAGCTTCCTCCTTGCAAACTCTTTCAGCTCCACCTCAATCGGAACCAGATCCTGTTCCAGCGCCGCCCGCACCACGTCTTCATCGAATGCCGACGCATCGTCCTGCAGAAACTCGCCCATATACTCTCGCCGGAACGCACGCCCGCCCAGTTGCCGGCGCTCCTTCTCCAGCCACTCTTCGGAAATCCGCGCGCACTCCGTCCCCTTCACCTGCACCCGTTCCCACTCCGGCCCGCCATGCATCCACGCGTCGTAGAAGAAGCCCCGCGTCCCCCACGGCGTGCTCATCAGCCACACCGTCCCGTGCGCCACCGCCAGCATCGGTCGGACTGCGTTGTAAAGCGCATCCGGCACCCGCGCCGCCTCATCCACCAGCAACAGCGTCACTTTCGATAAACCCCGCACCGTGGCTTCATTCCCCGGCACGCCCACAATCCGCGAGCCCCGCGGCAGCACCAAAGAAATCGGGTGAATCCCGTCTTTCTTCTCGCGAATCCCCAGCTTCGCCACCATCTCCGCCGCCTTGCGAACCAGTTCCGCCGACTGCTTCTCCGAAGGGCTCGCCACCACCACCATCGCCCCCTCCCGCGACAGCGCATGGTGCACCGCCTTCGCCGCCGCCGTCGTCGATTTCCCCCACTGCCGCGTGCAGTTCAAAATCCCCTGCTTCGCCTCGGACCGAAGCACCGCCGCCTGCTTCTCATCCGGCACAAACCCCATCCGCGTGGCCAGCTCCACCGGGTCCGCAACCGCGTCATCCGGGGGCTCTCCCACCCCCTCAAGAACCTCCGGCCGCTCTCCCATCTGCGACCACCGAATCTGCTTGATCTCGTCCACCATATCTGCCTACCGGATACCACGCTTGGGCAAGAAGATCCGCCCCTCCACGTCGGTCCGGCTTCCCGCAAACCAAAGAAAACAGAACCAGTTACGAAGCACAAAATATTCTGGAACCCTCGGTGACTGCACTCCAACTGTCCGCTGTTGTCCGTTAGTGAAACCGGCTCCTCATTCGCCATCGGTCCGGGCGACACCGCAACCAGTTTTCCGGGCACCGGCAGGCGTCTTTGCCGGAGTCGCAACTTTCAGGCAGACCTTAAGGCCGGACCGAAAGCCCCTCATACGAGATCACTCTGAATCCGGCTTTCGATTTTATGACGTTGCAGCAGGCGTACATCCCGTTTTCGACTATCGCTCTTTTTCCCGATCACCCCTTCCCGCCGAGTTCCGGCGCATGGACCGTGTCGAGCCCGGGCAGGAGTTCGACCTCGAGCGTGTCGACCTGGGGGAATATCGCCTGGTCCGGCGTGCCGCTCCTCTCAACGACGATACGGTATCCTGGCTACTCGCCTGTCCGGAGAAGGATTTTTTCATCCCGGTCGAGTCTGCGTCCACCGATGCGCTTTGAAGTGGGCGGTAAATGAAGTATCTGGTTGATGCCAACGTTCCGGGCGAGCCAACGAAACCCGCCCCCGACCCTCTGGTTGTGGCCTCGGTCCGAGTGCACGAGCGGGATATCGCCGTGGATCCCGTTATTCTCGGCGAACTCCGGTTCGGGATTCTTATCCTGCCTGCCGGACGGAAGCGGACAGCTCCCGGGCACTGGTTCCATGCGGGCGACGGCCATGGTTCATGGCCTTGCCGTCGCCACGCGAAACCGCCCCGATTTCAGGAATGCCGGCGTCCGGATGGTGGCCCCCTTTGTCGCTTGGTTCGACGTGTGCCTGGGAAAGTGGCAGGGTTTGTTCGTACAGAAACCCTGTACAATGAAGCTGTGCCGGTCGAAACAACTTACAGCAAACTGCGTGAGAATCTCTCCGTTATTTTGGCCCGCTCCGACGCGGACAACGAAATTTTCGTCGTTCGCCGACGCAAGGGCCGCGATATCGCTCTGATTCCGGCCGATGAGTTGTCCAGTATTCTGGAGACTGCACACCTGCTGAGTTCTCCCGCCAACGCGCGTCGGCTTCATTCGGCACTGAAGCGAGCCGATGCGAGGGAAACTCGCCCGTCCACGCTCAGCGAACTGCGGCAGGATGTGGGTCTTGAGTCGGAGCCTTGATCGAGCCGCCGTTTTCGGACCTGAGTTTCGGGAGGATCTGAAGCACTGGATCGCAACCGACCGAAAGCTCGCTATCCGGCTCCTCGCGCTTGTCGAAGACGCCCTGCGCAGTCCCTTTGAGGGTCTCGGGAAACCCGAACCCTTAAAGTACGAACTGAGTGGTGCATGGTCGCGACGGCTATCTGCCGAGCACCGCCTTGTTTACAAGGTCTATCCCGACCGAATCGAATTTCTCGTCGCCCGCTACCATTACGGAGACTAAGGCCCCCAAGGGCTTCCCGGCTGCGCGACATACGAGGTTTTGAAGCATAGCGCGCCCCGGACGGGCGACTTGAGTGGTCCATCGCGTCCGCCACCGGCTTGGGACGAGCGCTCCGGCTCGCGAATTCGTCCAGATAAATCCGCAGAAAATTCTGTTTGCTCCGCAGATACTCCAGGCGCAGGTTCAGAAAAATCGTCACCTGCTCGGAAAATACCTCCACCGCCGACATGGCTTCAATGGTTCTGTCCGTCAGGGCCTGCAGATCGCGCCCCAGCACCTCGGCAAAGATCTCTTCCTTCGACTTGAAGTAGAGATAGATCGTGCCCTTGGCCATTCCGGCCTCTTTGGCAATCTCCTCCACATTCGTGCCAGAGTACCCAAGCGCCGCAAAAATACGCCCCGCAGCGTCCAGCACTTCCGCATGGCGCCACTCCGAAAGTAGTTCTTTGCGCGTCTTGCGCTGAATAGATGGCTGAGCCGTCATGGAAATGACTACTCAGTCATGGTAGTGAATATTCAGTCAAAGGTCAAACTAACGTATCGTGACGGCCTCTCTCTGTCCGCTACACAACTCGAACAGAGCAACTCTGCTAGGCTGACGCGTAATCCAAATGTAGACGTATAATGCTGATAATAAGTGGTTTATCTATTGACGCCTGCCCCTGATTGCGTTACAAAAGAAGAGTATGAGCACAGACGCCTCAGATTCAACCCTTCCAAACGAAACGGTCATTTGGCACTACAGAGATTTGGCGTCGTTTCTTTCGATCTTGCAGACGGAATCTCTCTGGTTCTCGCGGCTGGATCAACTGAGAGATCCATTTGAAGGCCGTTCGGAGCATCCGTACAAGAGTCAATTCATGCAACTGGCAGAACAGGCCACACGCCGGCAAGGATTCGTAAATTGTTGGACGATTGACGATGAAGAATCCGAATTGATGTGGTTTGCCTATGCACCCAACTTCGGGGTTGCGATAAAGTCCACAGTGGGAGACCTTCGATTGGCGTTGCCCGAAGAATCGAGACCTGCCAAAATCAAGCGGGTTCAGTATGGAACCGATTGGGCCTCCGGTCCACCAGAGTCTTACGCATTCCAAAAGCGACGACATTTTAAACGAGAGCAAGAACTACGTGTGCTCGTCGAAGGTAAGGTCGCCGAAAAAGATTTGGCGGGGATGGCCGTTCCGGTTGTGCTCAGTACCCTACTCAATGAGGTTTGGATCTCTCCACTCGCTCCCGCGTGGCTCGTTCAGGTTGTCGCGTATGAAATGAAAGGCCACCGCCACGGCAACGTTCGTGTTCGGCGGCGTGAAGATTCGCTTTTGAGCGACCGCATGGTTTCTGAATACGAGTTGCCGTGAGTAGGGACTGGAAGTTGTCAATTGAGGGAGCCAGAATGTGTGTATGGAAATTCAGATAGCAGTACAAATCATCGTCAACAACGACGGGAAAGTTCGGAACTTCACAGCGGCCTTGGACTTGGAACAGATTGATCGAGATCATATGCCGGAAAGGTTCAACGGGCGCATCTTGGGTTGCGACCTGTTAGACGAACACGCCCTCCATGCCGAAGGGAATAAGTACTTGTGGATTGTCGGACCCGGTGCGAGGACACGTTATTTGGTCGTCTTTGATGCCCAGTCGTTCGTGTT
The DNA here is from genome assembly GCA_903929755.1 of uncultured Acidobacteriia bacterium. Lineage (GTDB taxonomy): Bacteria > Acidobacteriota > Terriglobia > Bryobacterales > Bryobacteraceae > BOG-234. Next base: position 402 of record CAIYVZ010000142.1, on the reverse strand, counting down.
CTCTGCGACACGGGGATGAATTGGGATCTGATCTGGAAGCCGTTAGAAAGGTTCTTTCGTTCTGCACAGATCCGCAGCGTGCAGAAAGGCTTCACGTACACGATTCGCAAGTGCTAAATCGGGGAACACGAGCCGAACGTTATTGACTCGTTGTGGTGCTTCATGGTCCAAATAGCCTTGATCTGAGGCGTTTCCGGCAAAACGAGTGGCAGTGTAGCCTTCAACCAGAACTTCCGAAGAGTTCGTTAGCAGGGCAAGTTCAGAGGGTGTACAAAGGATTGTGTAAACGCGGTTCTCCGGTGAGTAAGACCATAGGAGAACGGCATGACAATCAGAAAAGAGATAATTGACGAGTTGATCGCCACGAGTGGCGGGAAAGTGATCGGGCCGGATGGCTTGGCG
>CAIYVZ010000141.1 GCA_903929755.1 uncultured Acidobacteriia bacterium | reverse complement strand
GCAAGCAGTCCGGCATGTTCTGGACCGTTCGCGGCGCAAACGCCATCCTCGCACTGCGCTGCTGTCACTTCAACGCCCGGTTTGAAAACTATTGGGAGGGTCGGCGGGCGGCCTGATCTCCACTTTCATGTCGCACACCCGAGACTTGTTCCTGGATCCATTCTTGCTGGTGGTTGAAGACCGCGAAATTGATGGTGAGTTTCGCTACCACGCCCTTGGACATGCGGGTAGCGGACCTATCCTGCTGTTAGCCGTATTCGCGGACCGGTCCGACGACGACAGAGAGATCATCCGGATAATTTCCGCACGGGAGGCGGATCAATATGAGCAGAGAACATACGCCGATCAGTTTGAGAAAGGGAATTAACATCACCAGCGAAACCCGCGATTTGTATCAGACGAGCGTCCACCGGACGGATCAGGATGAGGAGTCCAGACCCCTTCCGCCAGACCGCTGGGCCAATGCGATGCGGCGGGATGAGTTCTTCCGTCCCATCAAAAAACAAACGACGGTGCGAATCGACGCCGATATTCTCGACTGGCTCAGATCAAAGGGCGAAGGGCATCTCACCCGGATCAACGATATCCTGAGGGAGCGAATGCTGGCGGAACGGTCGGCGTAGCTCGCCGATCCGTTACCCCTGTTGGCCGTTCGGGAGAGCGTTGAGCCGGGTCTTAGCCTTCTCCGAATCCCCTCCGCCACGCCGCCGAAACGCAGGGTCCACCGCCAGATTCAAGAGTTCAGGGCTGCGACGGGCGCTGTCGATTCGCTTCCATCATCTTGTCAAACATGATCTTGTCAAACATGTGGGCGGACTACCGGCCCGGTCCAGTCGCGCGTGGTGGGGACTGGAGAGACGGTTTGCTGCGCCTGGACTCGGACAAATGGAATACATGCTATACCGTAAGTGATGATCCTGCCCGCGCTCTTTTTTCTTGCTGCTAATACGGTGACGTTTTCGCGCGACGTGGCGCCGATTTTCTTCGAGCATTGTGTCCGGTGCCACAGGCCTGGCGAGGTGGCGCCGATGTCTCTGCTCGATTACAAGAGCGCGCGGCCATGGGCGCGGTCGATTGGTGAGGCGGTGGCAGTACGCAGGATGCCGCCGTGGATGGCGGATCCACATTTTGGGACTTTCTCGAATGATCCACGTCTGCGGGACAGCGAGATGGCGACGATTCGGGCCTGGGTGGCAGGCGGGGCCCCGGAGGGCGATCCGCGCGAGTTGCCGCAACCTCCGGCGTTCGCGAGCGGGTGGGAACTGGGCACGCCGGATGTGACGATCGACATCGGCCAGACGTACCGGCTAAAGCCTGGCCGGGACAGCTACGAACATTTCATTGTGCAGACGAATTTCAAGGAAGGCATGTGGCTTCGGGCGGCGGATCTGCATCCGGGTAACCGAAAAATTGTCCACCATGCGCACGTGAACATTGTGCAAAGCGAGGCGCAGGCGGGCGCGACGACGATTCAGGGGGATGACTTCGCTGAACGATTATCTGCTGAAGGACGGGAATCTGACGCGCATTAGTGACGCCGCTCCGGTGCTGGATGACGGCTGCCGGGCCGATGCGCCGCGGTTGCCGTATCTGCAGGGGGCGCAGGAAGGGGCGCTGGCGTCGTATCTGCCGGGGCGTTCGCCGGATGTTTTTGGGGAGAACGTTTCCGGGGCGTACCGGGCGAAGTGGATTCCCGCGGGGGCGAAGCTGGAGTTTGTGATTCACTATGCTCCGCTGACGGGCGCGGCGGCGGCTGAGGCGACGGACCGGACGAGTGTCGGGTTGTATCGGGCTCCGGGGCCGCCGGAAGAGGTTTTGCGGCGGATGGATCTGCGGAATTTCTTCTTCCGGATTCCCCCGGGCGAGGCGGCACACAAGGTGACCCGGTGTTATGCGTTTGAGCAGGATCAGACGCTGCTGTCGATAACGCCGCACATGCATTACCGGGGCAAGGATGCGCGGTACGATTTGATCCGCCCGGATGGGAAGACGGAGACGCTGTTATTCGTGCCGAAGTATGACTTCAACTGGCAATTGGTGTATCGGCTGAAAGCGCCGGTGCGGGTGGAGAAGGGCAGTCGGCTGGTGGTGACGGTGCATTTCGATAACAGCGCGAATAATCCGGCCAATCCGGATGCGGCGAAGGCCATTCGGTGGGGGGATAAGACTGAGGAAGAGATGATGACGAGCTGGATTGAGTATGTGGAGGTGAAGTAATCCGGTTTTCGGAATTTCGAACATTTATGTGCGGCAAGACGAAGCGGTCGTCATTGTGAAGCGTCAGGTCATGCACCTCAGATTCCGGCAGAAGGCGGCGTCCTTGGTGTCTGGGTGGGCATGAGCGTCTACAACGGGACTTCCTGGGAGCTTCGGCAAATGCACTTCCACGCGATGTGCCATCGCCATGTGTGCGGCGAGCCATATAATCGAAGTCTCGCCTTCGAAAATCGCATGCAGACTCTTAATTTTGAGGTCCTACGGAAACATTACCCCCAACTTGCAGACTTGGGGGCGTTGGCCGAGCAGTACGTCCACTCCGATCCAGACGGTACCGCAGCCAAACTGCGCACATATGGCGAAGCCCTGACACACGCGATCTGCGCACACTACAGGCTGCCGCGATCTTCTGGAACGCACTTCGAACTTCTGAAGACCTCCAACTTCGAGTCGATTGTTCCAAAGGGCATTCTGGACAAGTTTCATGCAATCCGTATAACGGGTAATAAAATCCACTCGGACAAACCGCAGGTGACGCAGGTGGAGGCGATTTCGCGTCTAAGAGACGCTCATGACCTTGCAAAATGGTGGGCGTTCCATGCGCTTCACTGTGACCTTGAGTCCTTAGGGCATTTCAGGGTACCTCCGTCTCAACCCGCCCTGCCACCCGACGTGCAGGACAAACTCGACGAGCAGGAGCGACTCCTGGAGAAAACCCTCGCCGCCTTGGAGAATCTAACGAAGCAATACCAGGAAGTTACACGAGACGACGCTGGACTCAAAGTCCTGAGGAAGAAGGGTGAAGCATCGGCGCATCTGTTGCGCTTGATGCCAGATGAATCCGGGGTGGCACGCGGCGTGCGACTGTTCCGGTACCTCGCAGAACAGGCTAATCGCGGGAAGCCCACCGGAATCTCGTACGGTGATTTTATCGCGCACCTGCACGGGAAAGGTAGCTTCCAGGAAGTCGCAGGGCGCAACTACCTTCCCGGGGACAGCGGTGCCGTTATTCGATTGGCATGGTCAATCACGGACGCCAACGGGGGCCGGATCATTGTGGCGGCCAGCGGACGCACTATCCAAAGCGGCATGGATTCGTTTATTTGGGCATCCCGCGATCCCTATGACCGCTCCGTTAAGGCATGGCTCAACCCTAAGGGTTCGCTACCTTACAGTCGAGCGGACTGGGAGGCCATCTTTCCCGAAGGCCGTCGTCGCCTGATTGGACCCGGTGAATCGGTAATAGAAGCGTGAAAGACCAGTACTTCGGCGATGTCAATGATTACCGCAAGTATGGGTTGATGCGTGCGATCCTTGCGGGCGCTGCTCTTCGCCTTGGCGTCTGTTGGATGCTGACAGCGCCGGATAACCGCACGGATGGCCGCCATCTCGCCTATCTCGGGAAGCCCTCGAAGTCACGGGTGTTCGACCCCGAATTATTCGACTGGCTGCGGCATGCGATAGATGAGTATCCGGACCGGCGAACAGTTCGGATTCAAACCAGCGGCTTGCTGGGCTCAGCGCTGTACTTCTCGGAACTTCTTGTTGACGATCATGACCTGCGAAAGGCGTGGTTTGCCAACTGCTGTCAACAACTCGCGGGTTGCGATCTGGTCTTCTATGATCCCGATAACGGGTTGGAGCGTTCAGTCGCTTTCGGACGGCGTCACTCGCACAAATTTTTGTATTGGGCGGAAGTTCGCGAAACGTTCTTCACGGGGGCGTCAGTGCTCGTGTATCAGCACTTTCCTCGCGAGGTTCGGGCCGGTTACATTGAGCGGTTGTCCGAACGCTTGCGAAAAGAAACGGATGCGTCGGCGATCTTTTCGTTCAGCACGCCGCATGTGCTGTTTCTATTGGCGGCTCAAGAGCACCATACTGCGCCGTTTCGCGCTGTGGTTCGCAAACTTCCCCTGCGCTGGCCGGAAAAAGAAATCGCAGCCAAGGAAATTTAACCAGCCCTTGCCCTGCGGGGAAGTAGCATCATCCACCGTTAGTCCGCGGGGTTCGCACGGGTATCAGTGGCAAGAACGAGCCGGTCGTGATTGTGAGGCCCCAAGTTGCGCCTCAAGTTCCAACAAATTCGGCATCCCGGGGTGTTCGGATACGGGATGATATGTCCCACTAATAGTGAGAAGCGTAATAGACTAAAATCATGTCCCTGACGTTGACGCTCGACCCCCACGGCGAACAGCTCGTTGCGGCGCACCTCCGCAGTGGTCGATATCGCTCACCTCAGGAGGTGGTGATCCATGCGCTGGAAACACTGGCCGAGCAGGAAGCACCCACGGAACCTGTCCGAATGATGACGCCCGCAGAGGCTGTGGCTGATATTCGTGAATTGCGTCGGGGCATCACGCTCGGTGGCCTCGGGATCAAGGACCTGATCGAAGAGGGTCGTAAGTACTGATGCCGGGTTTTGTTGCCGACGCGTCGGCAACTCTCCCGTGGTGCTTCGAAGAGGAAGGTACGCCGGCGACCGAAGCGCTGCTGGAGCGTCTTCGTTCGGGAGAGACGGCGATTGTGCCCGCTCACTGGCCTACCGAGGTTATGAATGGGCTCATCATGGCTGTGCGGCGAGGAAGGATCGGCCCAGAAACGGTCGCCCGGTTTGCACGCGATCTTGCTGCCCTTCCGATCCGCATCGAGCCCCCTTACTCTCCTGGAAACTGGGAAGCCGTGATCCGGATAGCCACGGAATATAAGCTCACAATTTATGATGCCGCTTATCTGGAACTGGCCAAACGTACAGCACTTCCCCTTGCCAGCCTCGATGGCGATTTACGAAAAGCGGCGCTGGCGGCTGGTCTTGTCCTGATGGAAACATGAACACGTAACTTGTCCCTTCGTCGAAAGCGCAGCTCAACGTATGCATCGAAGACGGAACCGTGATCTACACGAGGCATTTCAGGGACGAACTGGGGAACGACGGCCTCACGATGGACGACGTGATAGCGGTTTGCCGGTCGGGAGCAATCATCATGGCGCCCGAGAAAGACATCCGGACCGGCGGATGGAAGTACAGGATCGAGGGTCGCACCTGCGATCAGCGCCGGATTGCAGTCGTGTTCACGTTCAGACCGCGACAGGCGGTACTGATAACCGTATTCGAAAGGACCCAATGACAAACCCATCAGGCTCCGAATGCATGCATCACGAATGCAACAATTGCGGAACGGCGGTTGAGCCCGAACGCCGAAACTATCGATATTTGGAGAGCGGTCTCCCCAATGTCGTGTTACAAGGTGTGGAGATAGCTGATTGCCCGGTGTGCGGGACATCCGACGTCATCATCCCCCGGATGGCGAAAATTCACCGGGCGATCGCGCAGGCCATCGTAAACAGCCCGGCGCGGCTGACGGGAGAACAATTGCGGTTCCTTCGAAAATTCCTCGGCTGGAGTGGAGATCAGATGGCAAGCTACCTCCACACGGATAAGACGAAAATATCGAAGTGGGAAACAGGGGATGATCGGATTGGGCCTGCCACGGACAGATTGGGGAGGCTCATCACCGCTTCTATGAACTCGGAATTGTTGCCAGGAGTTCGTGCGGTCGCGGAGCATCTTTCCCTGATATCGGACGACCCCGGCAGCTTTTGGGAACTTCACGTCGATGCGAGGACCTTGCAGGCTGCATTTGTGGCTGCCTCGCTGGCTGCGTAGCCGAATTGCGGGGCCTGGAAATCGCTGCGTCCGCTGCCACCGCAAAACACGAAAGCGGCAACCTTTCGGCTGCCGCTCTCGTTCACTTACGGAATTAACTCTCCGCCAGCCTAAACTTCAAAACCCTTGCTATACGCGGGACGGCTGATCATCTTGGTCGCAGCCGGGTCGCCGGTGAACTTCAGGCCGGGTTCCACGGTGAGCTTGCGGCCGGTCCGGTAGCTGATATTCGCCAGGTGGACGAGGCCGGCGCTGAGGACGGCGTTATCAATCGGGTCGTGCAGGTCCTTCATGTTGCGGGAGCGCACGCCGGTGAGGAAGTTCTCCATGTGGAGCTTCGTGGTGTTTTCACCCGCCGTCGGCTTCTCTTCGCGGAACATTTCGCTGCCTTCGCCGCGGTAGAACTGAACGCCCTGATCGCTCTGCGAGGCCCAGCCTTCCGACCCGTAAATGATGTCGCCGACCATCACGTTGAGGGGCGTGGTTGTGGGTGCCGCTGCGCCGCGACGGGGGGCCGCTGGCACGCCTTCGGCGCCGGTCAGCAGGCCGCGGACTTCGAACACCAGCTCCCTGTCGCCGTAATCAAAGCGGGCGAGCTGGGTGTTGGGGGTTTCCTGGTCGTCGTCCGGACCATACTTGCCGCCGGTGGAGACAGCGGTTTTCGGCCAGGAGGGGTCGCCCAGAGCCCAGCGGGCGATGCCCATTTCATGAACGCCCTGGTTGCCGATATCGCCGTTGCCGGTGTCCCAGAACCAGTGCCAGTTGTACTTGAAGCGGAGTTCGTTGAACGGGCGGCGGGGGGCCGGGCCGAGGAAGAGATCCCAGTTGATGCCGGCGGGCGTGGGCGTATCGGCCTTGTGACCGATGGAGACGCGGCGCTTGTAGCAGAGACCCTTGGCCGAGTAAACCTTGCCGATGACGCCGCCCTGAATCGCTTCCATAGCGCGCATTTTGAACGGGGTGCTTCGGTGCTGGGATCCGACCTGGACGATCTTTTTCGTCTCGCGGGCAACCTGCAGGACGCGTTCGCCTTCGTGGATGTTGTAGCAGGCGGGCTTTTCGCAATAAACGTCCTTGCCTGCCTTCATGGCCCAGATGGTGGCGAGGACGTGCCAGTGGTTGGGGGTGGCGATGGAGACGGCGTCGATGGTCGGGTCGGCGAACATGGCGCGCATGTCTTCGAATTCTTTGGCCTTGTCGTAGCCGCCCTTCACCAGGGTGCCGTTGGCGACTTCGCGGGCGGTCTGGTTCACGTCACAGAGGCCGGCCACACGAGCGCCGTCGATTTTCGGGTAGGTGCTGAGGTGGTTACTGCCGCGTCCGCCGAGGCCGACGATGCCGACGTTGATCTTGTCGTTCGCGCCCCAGACGCGAGAGGCGGCCGCTGCGGTAGCGGCGCCGATGAAGAATCTTCTGGTTGTGGATGACATATTTGTAGGCGTTGTCTGCTCGTGGGTGATTATATCAACCATCGGCGAGGCGGCGGGGGCGTTTCTCACGCCGCTTTGTATCGTAATTCTTCGCGTATCATGTTTCAAACACGATGCCGCTCTCCCGACGCGATTTTCTTGCCCTTCCCGCTCTTGTTGCCGTACCCGATTTGTTGGCTGCCGACGGGCCAGCTTTGCATCTGCCGTCGTTTGCCGATGACCGTTTGGCGATGGCGTCGTATTCGCTGCGGACCGTGCTGGAACTGCCCCGGAATCGGGCGAAGGATCCGAAAGCGGACCTGATTGCGCTGGTGGATTTTCCGAAGGTGGCGCGGGAGCGATTCGGCATCTGGAATCTGGAATTATTGGGCCAGCATTTCCCTTCCACAGAGCCGGATTATCTGAAGACGCTGAAGGACGCGGTCACCAGGGCGGGCGCGGTGGTGGTGAATCTGCCCACGTCGGTGGGGGCTTCGTTTTATGATCCGGATGCGGCGAAGCGTGCGCTGGCGGTTGCCAATTCGAAGAAATGGATGGATACGTCGCTGGCGATTGATTGCCCCAGCGTCCGGCTGCATATTCAGCAGGTGAAAGGCGTTGCGCCGGATGTTGCGCTCACGGCGGCGGCGTTGCGCGAGGTTGCGGCCTACGGGGCGGGCAAGGGCGTGGTGGTGAATCTGGAGAATGACGATCTGGGGAGCGAGGACGCGTTCTTCATTGTGAAGGTGCTGGAGGCGGTGAACAGTCCCTGGCTGTGGGCGCTGCCGGATTTCTGCAACTCAATGCTGAAGGGCGAGGAGAAGTTCAACTACGACGCGGTGGCGGCGCTGTTCGCGAAGGCGTACAACATCTGTCATGCGAAGGATTCCGAGGTGGATAACGGCAAGGTGGTTCGGGTGGATCTGGCGCGGACGTTCGCGATTGCGAAGCAGGCCGGGTACAAGGGGTTTTTCTCCGTCGAGTGGGAGGGGCAGGGCGAGATCTGGGAGGAAACCACGAAGCTGGTTGAGACCTGCCGGAAGTACCTTTGAGCGATCAGCTGAAGCGCCGTTTGGGCCTGACCGAAGCGATTGCGCTCAACATGAGCAACATGGTGGGGGTGGGGCCGTTCATTACAATCCCCCTGATAATTGCGTCCATGGGCGGGCCGCAGTGCATGCTGGGCTGGCTGCTGGGGGCGATTCTTTCGGTTGCCGATGGTCTGGTGTGGAGTGAGTTGTCGGCAGCGCTGCCGGGGACGGGCGGGAGCTACGTCTACCTGCGGGAGGCGTTTCGCGGGACGCGGTTGGGCGGGCTGCTGCCGTTTCTGTTTATCTGGCAATTCGTGCTGAGCGGGCCGCTGGAGATCTCGTCGGGCCTGATCGGATTCGCGCAGTATTCCGGGTATTTGTTGAAGGGCATGGGGCCTTGGGGCATGCGCGGTCTGGCCATTGGCGTCGGTTTGGTGGTGATGCTGATGCTGTATCGGCGGATTGAAGCTATCGGCCGGCTGACGGTGGTGCTTTGGGTGGGGATGCTGGCCACGGTGCTGGTGATCATCGTCAGCGGGCTGGCGAATTTCAACGCGAAGGTGGCATTTGATTTTCCGCCGGGCGCGTTTCATCTGTCACGGAGCTTCTTTGGTGGGCTGGGGGCGGCGATGCTGATCGCCATGTACGACTTCATGGGGTACTTCGATATCTGCTACGTGGCGGGCGAGGTGCGGGATCCGGGGCGAGTGATTCCGCGGTCGATTCTGTGGTCGGTGGCGGCGGTGGCGGTGATGTATGCGCTGACGAACCTGAGCATCATCTCGGTGGTGCCCTGGCGGGAGGCGATGCAGTCGAAATTCATTGCGGCGGATTTCATGGAACGGCTGTATGGGGCGAAAGCGGCCGCGCCAGTCACGCTGCTGGTCTTGTGGACGGCGCTGGCTTCGGTGTTCGCCCTGTTGCTGGGGTATAGCCGCATCATCTGGGCGGCGGCGAAGGCGGGCGATTTCTTCGCCGTATTTGCCAGGCTGCACCCGACGGGGAACTTCCCTCATGTGGCGGTGCTGGTGTTGGGAACGATTGCGATTGCGGGCAGCTTTTTCACGCTGGATGACGTGATTCCGGCGCTGCTGACCACGCGCATTCTGGTCCAGTTCATGGGGCAAATCTGGGCGCTGCACCGTTTGCGTAGCCAGCCTGGTTTTGAGATGCCGTTCCGGATGTGGTGGTACCCGATGCCCTCAATCATTGCGTTTCTTGGATGGCTCTATATCTTTGCCACATCGGGCGGGAAGTTCATTGCGTTCGGGATTCTGACGCTGCTGGTGGGCATTGCGGCGTGGTGGCTGAAGGACAGAGAACTCCAAGCGGAGCAAGCCGCGATAGAGTAGTTTTGCATGAGCCAGGCTAAAAACAATCGCATCGGAATCTCCACCTGGAGCTTCCACAACCTGTTTACCGTGACGCGCTACCCCAACGCGGCGGTGCCCGCAAAGGACATGGATGTTCTCGACTTTCCCGAGATTTGCGCCGATCAGTACGGCGTGCATAATCTGGAGATCGTGTCGAAGCATCTGGCCTCCACCGAGCCGGGGTACCTGGCGGAGTTGAGTGCCCGCATCGCCCGGGTGCATGGCACGCTCACCAATATCCCCATTGATATTGCGGAACTGTGGGATGCGCCCAGCATCTCGTCGCCCGACGACACGGTGCGGAATTACTCGCTGGGGCTGTATATGGACTGGATCGACAAGCTCGCTCCCCTGAAGCCGCAAACGGTGCGTTGCGACCCTGGCGTGATGAACCTGGAAGACCTTTCGCTCACCATCGATTCGTACAGCAAGCTGGTGGCGAAGGCTGCGTCGCACGGGATTCACCTGATTGTGGAGAACCACGGCGTGGCGTCGGCGCATCCGGAAGCTCTGGCGAAAGTTCTGCCTGCCGTCGGTGCAGGGGCTCTGCCGGACATTGGTAACTTCCCGAATGACGAGATCCGCATGCGGGGTATGAAGCTGATGTTCCCGCTGGCGAAGCACCTGTGCCATGCCAAGTACGCGCCGGAGACCTTCGATTTCGTGAAGTGCATCGGCATCGCGAAAGATGCCGGGTATGCGGGTGTTTACTCGATTGAAGCCCACGACCATCCGGATCCGTACGCCGAGGTCCGGTTAATTCAGGAACATCTGCTGGCCAACATTTAAGCGCCTATTCCTGCAGGTGGAAGACCTTGCGAATCCATTCGACGGCCTGGCCACCGTCCGGGTCTCCGGCATTCTTGCGGAGTTCGGAGATGGGGCCGTGGGCGATTTTATTCACAATCGCCTTGGTCATGGTCTCGATTTGCTGCTGTTGTTCCGGGGTGAGGCCGGGCATGCGCCGCAGGGTTCTGGCGACCTCGCCGGTGCGGATTTCTTCCAGCTGTTCCTGCAGACTAACGATGGTCGGCGTGACCGATTCCAGGCGAATGCGGGCCAGCGTGCGGTCCACTTCCTCGCGAACGATGGCTTCGGCCTGCTCGGCCTTACGGGCGCGCTCCTGGATGTTGGCGTTCACGACGCCCGAGAGATCGTCCACGTCGTAGAGGAAAACGCCGTCGATTTCGTTCACTTTGGGGTCGATATTGCGGGGGACGGCGATATCGATCAGGAACATGGGACGATTGCGGCGCAGCTGGATCACGCGCTGCATGTCGTCGCGATTCAGGATGTAATGCGGGGCACCGCTGGAGGCGATGACGATATCCACCTCAGGCAGAGCGGAGATGAATTTGTGGTATTCGACTGCTTTGCCGTCGAAGAGTTTGGCCAGGTCTTCGGCGCGTTCCCAGGTCCGGTTGGTGACCAGAATGCGGCTGGCTCCGGAGCGTCGCAGGTGTTTCGCGGCCAGTTCGCCCATCTTGCCGGACCCGATAATCATCACGGTCTGGCCCTTCAGGGAACCAAAGATTTTGCGCGCCAGTTCCACGGCGGCATAACTGACGGAAACCGCCATCTGGCCGATCCCTGTTTCGGTGCGGACCCGCTTGGCCACGTTGAATGACCTCGTGACCACCATTTCGAGGAGGCCACCGACAGTGCCTTCGGTGCGAGCTATGGCGTAGGCGGCCTTAAGCTGCCCGAGGATCTGAGGTTCGCCGACCACCATGGAATCGAGGCTGGCGGCGACGCGGTAGAGGTGGGTGATGGCCTCCGTGGCTTCGTGCCTATAGACGTGCTGGGTGAGGTCGGCCGCAGTGACGCCAGTGAAGCCCCATTCGGCCAGGAAGCGATCGATAATCTCGCCGGCTTCGGAGGTTTCCGGCACCGACATCGCGAATTCCACGCGGTTACAGGTGGAAAGGACCACCGCTTCCGTCGCGCCGCAGCGCTGTAGTTCGCGGAGCGCGCGGGGGAGCTCCGCCTCGGGAATGGCAAACTTCTCGCGCATCCCGACCGGAGCAGTTTTATGGCTCAGGCCGCCTAACAGAAGCTTCATGGCATCAGCCTCTTCTGCAACTGCGCGTGGAGGACCCAGGTCACGGCGCAGCACACAAGAGCCGCGATAGAGAGGATGGCGGTCTTACGGCCACGCCACCCGGCGGAAACGCGGAAGAAGACCAGGGCGAGGTAGACGGCCCAGGTAACGAAGGATATGGCGACGCTCCCATCGCCAATCCAGCGTGTGCCCATTTCCACAAAGGCCCAGATGACGCCAAGGACGAGGCCGAGCGTGATGAACCCGAAGCCTGCGCCCAGAGAATTCGAAATCAGTTCGTCGAGAGTCCCCAAAGGAGGCAGGATGCGGGCGTAGGCGATTACCTTGCGCTGCTTTAGTTGTTTTTCCTGCCAGAGGTAGACGATGGAGGCGGCGGCGGTGAAGAGCAGCGCGGCGTAGCCCAGCAGGGTGACCACCACATGAACCACCAGAATGGTGCTGCGGGCGACGGGATTCGACCAGGTGGAGACGGGGCTGCGGAGGGCACCGACCAGCGTCATCACAAAAACCAGCGGGAAGATGAACACCGAGAGGCTGGCCGCTTTATAGCGGAAGAAAATGGCGAAGAAGCTAACGGTAATGATGAAGCCGCAGAACGACATGGTTTCGAAAATGTCGTTCAGGGGCAGTTGGCCCAGCACCAGACTGTATTCCACCAGCGAGACCAGGTGGAATACAGCGCCCAGCCCGAACGCGGTAAGGGCGACGCGGAAGAGCGCCTCGCGGCGGCGCATAACGGTGATGACGGCATCGAGCAGCCCGAAGGAGTAAAGTCCGGCCGCTACCCGGAGCCAAAGAACACTTGAATCACCCATGAATGGATTCGCCCATGATTTCGTCAGTAAGAACGTTCTCTCTAAGTATAAGTGTCAGAATAGGGTTACAGCCTTATGCGCTTCTTTGTTCAAAATTTCGGATGCCGGGCCACCCAGGCCGATGGCGCAGCGCTGGCGGCTCAGCTGGGCGCGAAGGGTCTGGCGCAGGCCGGGTCACGGGATTCTGCCGATGTGGTGGTCCTGAATACCTGCACGGTGACGGCGGAAGCTGACAAAGACGCCCGGTCGGCGATTCGGCGGACGCACCGGGAAAATCCCAATGCCCGGATTCTGGTGACGGGTTGCTATGCGCAGCGCGCTCCGGCGGAGCTGGCGGAGATGCCCGGGGTGGCGTGGGTGGTCGGCAATTCCCATAAAACCAGCATTGCGGACGTGATTGCGGATGAGCTGGAGTATCACTCCAATCTCACTGCCACCACACTGATCGGCGATATTTTTGAAACCAAAGACATTCTGACGGCTCCGATTCTGGAATCGACCGGCGACCGGACGCGTCCGAACCTGAAGATTCAGGATGGCTGCCACAATCGCTGCTCTTTCTGTGTGATTCCATACGTTCGGGGCAAGAGCCGGTACGTGGGCGCGGACCAGGTGGTGGAACAGGTTCGGCAATTGTCGGAACGCTACAAGGAAGTGGTGCTCTCCGGCATCAATCTGGGCCGATGGGGCAGGGAAGCCGGCAGTGAGATGCGTCTGCCGGATCTGCTGCGGCGAATTTTGAATGAGACAGAGATTCCGCGGCTGCGGCTGAGTTCGGTGGAGCCGATGGATTTTTCCGATGATCTGTTGGGGCTGATGGCGGAATCTTCCCGGATTGCGAACCATGTCCACGCGCCGCTGCAATCGGGGTCGGACAAGATTTTGCGGCTGATGCACCGGAAATACCGTCCGCGGCATTATGCGGATCGTTTGGCGAAAGCGCGGGCTTTAATGCCGACGGCGGGCATTGGCGCAGACGTAATGACCGGTTTTCCAGGCGAGACGGACGAGTTGTTCGAGGAATCGCGGCAGTTCATTGAAGCGATGCCGTACACGTATCTCCACGTGTTTACCTACTCGGAGAGGCCGGGGACTCCGGCGGCGGAGATGGCAGGCTCGGTGCCGATGGTGGTGCGGAAAGACCGGAACCGCGTGCTCCGGGAACTGGCCGCGGCGAAGAATGCGGCGTTTCGCGAATCTATGCTGGGTGTGGAAGTTTCCGCCGTCACCATGGAGCCTCTGGGCATCGCGCTCACCGAGAATTTTGTTCAGGCGCAGCTGGATTTGCCGTATACGCCGAACCGCCTGGTTACCTTGCGTCCACGGGCTTTAACGCAGCACGGCATTGCCGCCTCCATCGTCGCTGCAGCCTGAGCAAGAGCGGGACGCTAAGCTGGTAGAGTGAACGAGTCGCTTTACCTACCGGATTTAGTACTCGGACTCGGACTGGAAGCGAGTTCTCGCGGCCTGCGCGTGATCCGTTTCGGTGCCAGGGTCCTGACCGACAGGCCGGGCCCGATTGTGCGGGACGCCGAGCGCCAGATTCGCCAGTACCTCGCCGGAGAGCGGGCAGAGTTCGAATTGCCGCTTGATATGGAGGGCAGCGAATTCCAGATTGAGGTCTGGCAGTCGTTGCGCCACATTCCCTATGGCGAGACGCGGAGTTATCGCGACATTGCGCGCGCGGTGAATCGTCCGAAAGGCTTTCAGGCAATTGGCCAGGCGAATACACGGAATCCGCTGCCGATTATCGTGCCGTGCCATCGCGTGATTGCGGTGGATGGCGGGATGGGCGGCTATGGAGGCGGTTTGGAACGCAAGCGCATCCTGCTCGAAACAGAGAACCGTTATGCTCACCTCTTCCGAGAAACAGCAGCTTGAAGACCAAGGCTTTCTGGCCTTTCCCGATTTCTTTTCACCCGAACAGGTAGCGGCGTTTAACGCGCGCGTTGAAGAGTTGTTCGCGCTTGAGGGCGACGGCGCGGGGAGCGAGTTTAAGACCGAGTCCGGAGCTCGCCGCATCGCCAACGCGGTGGATAAAGGCGAAATCTTCGAGCACGTGATTCAGACGCCGCAGATTCTGGAAGCGATTGCCGTGGTGCTTGGGCCGGATTTCAAGCTCAGCAGCCTGAATATTCGGTCGGCAAACCCTCACAACGGCTGCGCGCAGCCTCTGCATGTGGATTCCGGCGCTTTGCCGGACGCACTGGGCAATTCCGTCTGCAATTCGGTGTGGATGCTGGACGATTTCACGGAACGCAACGGGGCCTTGCGGGTTGTGCCGGGGTCTCACAAGTGGTTTCGGATTCCCGAACCGGGCGCGAAGCCGGAAGGCGAGATGCTGGTGACGGGGAAAGCGGGCACCGTGGTGGTGATGAACGCCCATCTCTGGCACGGGGGCAGCGAGAACTTTACCGGGCAGCAGCGCCGGGCGATGCACGTCTATTACACACGCGGGGATAAGCCCCAGCAGCAGTACCAGAAACGCCTGGTGCGGCCGGAAGTGCAGGCTCGCATGAGTCCGCTGGGACGGCGTCTGCTGGCTCTGGACGATCCGCGTAACGACGAGCTTTCCGCCACCGGCAGCGGCGCGTCCGGCTTCATGAAATAGGGCTTGTTACCGTAGGGGCACATGCGGATAGTCCGTGGCGCACCGGGTACAGGAAAAACTGCTCTCGTCTTTCGTGAATTCAAGCAAGCTCTGGCCGGGGGGCGTGAGCCTCGAATCGTGGTACCCACGGCTACCCTGGTCCGGCATTTCCAGCACGAACTGGCTCGCGATGGCGTAATCTGCCGCCCTCGGTCGGTAATTTCTCTGGCTCGTTTTGTGGCGGAACTGGCGGGTGAGGCGTGTCCGTTGGCGCCGCCTGCTCTCACTCGGTCTCTGATTCGTGCTTCGCTGAAACTGCTGGAGCTTCCCGCGTTTGCCGAGGCTGCGAAGACGGACGGTATGGCGTCGGTGCTGGAAGAGACCATCACCCTGTTTGAGAACGCCGGGTGCAGTCCGGAAAAGCTGGCCTCGCGGGCTTTGGCTCCCCGGGCAAAGGCGTTTGCGCGGGTGTGGGGTGCGGTGGATAAGGATCTGCAGGCGGCCGGGTATCGGAGTCGTCTGGCGCAGTTTCGCGCGGCTATTTCCAATACCCTGGCTGTGAATGGGATACCAATGGACCTGTGGTTCGATGGCTTCATTCACTTCAGTCAGCTGGAAGTGGAGCTGCTGGAAGCCCTGGGCGATGCCGGTCGCGTGGTGATCACGGCGGGGGAAGATCCAGACCAGACGCTGTTTGACGAGGTCACCAGCGGCGTGGCGCGGCGTCCGCAGATGACCGAGGTTGCGGCGGATTCGGTGGAGCGCGAGGCGGATGATATCGCCCGGCGGATTCTGGAGCTCAATGCTGCCGGGACTCCGTTCCGGGAAATTGGCGTCGCAGTTCGGGATACGGCGGTTTACGAACATCTTCTGCGCGGTGTTTTTGAGCGCTTCGGGATTCCCGCCCGGTTCTACTTTTCGAGGGCCCTGGCAGGGCATCCGGCAGCGACCTTCCTCGGCGGGCTGATCGACTGCGCGCTGAAGGGGTGGGACCATCGGGACGCCCTCGGCGCTTTGCGTGCCGATCCGCGGATGGGGCTGAGCGCCGCCTTTGATCGCTTCGAATTTGAGGTACGGGAGCGGCTGCCGGACCGTGGTGTGAACGAGTTGCTGAAGGTGGCATCGCTTGAAGGAATGGGCGATTACAAGCGGCGCCTGGCGGATTGCCTGGCGATTCGGCAATGGCCGGAGGAGAGTCTGCGACCTGCCGATTGGGCTCGCCGGATGGAGCAACTGGCGGCGAAACTGTTTCTGCCCGGGCGGCTGGAACCCGTAGCTTCTTTTGCGGACCTGGATTCTGCGCGCAGCCTTACAGCGGGGCTCCGGGCTTTCACGGAAGCCGTCAGTGATGTGGCCGGGCTGTGGCCTGCGGAGCGCGGCCTTGTCACGCTGGCGGAATATTGGGCGGTGGCCGTGCAGGCCGTGCGGGAGGCGGCGTACCGGGTTCCCGATGACAGGCGCGACGTGGTCCACGTGCTGAGTTCCTACGAAGCCCGGCAGTGGGATGTGAGCGCTCTGTTCGTGTGTGGGATGACGAATCGCGACTACCCGAAGCGCAGTTCGCAGAATCTGCTGTTCCCCGATACAGAAATCGACGCGCTCCGCCGCGTGGGTATCCCGCTGCGTCGGACTTCGGAGCTGGAAGAGGATGAAGACAAGCTCTGGGGGGAACTTCGGTACCGGGCTCGTCGGGAGTTGATTGTCACCTGGCCCCGCCACGATGCCGGGGGCCGAAGCGTGGAGGCCTCGCGGTATCTTGCGGGCAGGGACGCGGTGGAAGTGGCGCAGGCCTGCGTTCCTGCGGGCGGGGAGCCCAATCGCCGGGGGGCTCGGGGGCGGCTCGTGTCTGAGGAACTGCTGGCTGCGGTAGCCGGGGCTCATCAGCAGATGAGCGTGACGGCGGTGGAGGATCTGGCGCAGTGCCGCTTCAAGTTCTTTGCGGGCCGGACGCTCGCGCTGCGGACGCCGCCGGATCGCCCGGAGGAGCGGTTGCAGCCCAAAGTGACCGGGCTGATTATGCACGAGGCTTTGGAAGAATGGCTGAAATCGAATCGGCGTGCCGACTTTGTGGCGCTGTTCGAAGAAGCGTTCGCGAAGGCGTGCCGGGAGAAGCACCTGCCGCCGGGGTTCAGGTTGGAGGTGGAGCGAACTTTCCTGCGGGGGATTGCAGCGAAGGTGAGCACCACGGAGCAGTGGCAGCCAGAGGAGACGCGGGCCGAAGTCCCGTTCGAACTGCCGCTTATGCCGGGGATTTTGATTAAAGGCCGGATGGACCGCATCGACCGGATGAACGACACCGACTGCGTAATTGTGGATTACAAGAGCGGTCGGACCAAGCGCGTGGAGAGCTTTACGCAGAACAAGGCAAAGCTGCAGGGGCCGTTGTATGCGCTGGCGGCGCGGGAGACGCTCGGCCTGCGGACCATCGCCATGATGTATGTGGCGGTTCGCGAAGACAAGCGCTTTGGGTGGGGTGCGGTGCCGGGCGCGGAGTTGGAATTGCTGCCCATGCCGGAAGACTGGATTGAAGCCGCGCAGGCGCTGGCGGTGAGCCGCGTGGAGGATCTGCTGGCGGGCCTGATTGAGGCGCGACCGACGGAAGAGGCGGATTGCCGGTTCTGCGATTTCCGCGACGCCTGCCATGTGAAACAAGACACGGTGCAGGAACTGGTGCAGGTTGTGGGGGGGGCCCATGCGTGAGTTTACGGGCGAGCAACTGTCCGCCATTGAATACCGGCGTTTAGACGCCTGCGTGGTGGCGGGGCCAGGGTCGGGCAAGACCACGGTTCTGGTGGAGCGCTATAAGCGCCTGGTGGAACGCGAGGGGCTGAATCCGAACCAGATTCTGGCCATTACATTTACTGAGAAGGCGGCGGCCAACATGAAGTCGCGTCTGGCCGCGGAGTTTCGCGGGGATTCGACGCGGCTGCGCGAACTGGAGCGGGGCTGGGTTTCCACAATTCACGGCTTTTGCAACCGCTTGCTTCGGGAGAATGCGATTGCGGCGGGGCTCGATCCGCGCTTCACCATGCTGGATGAGCGGCAGGCGGAGGATCTGCGTTCCGGCTGTATGAACTCGGCCCTCGACACGATGGTGGCGGAACGCCGCGAAGAAGCGCTGGGGCTGATCGACATGATTCAGGCTCCCATGTTCCTGGCGGGCCAGTTGAAGAGCGTTTATGACGCAATTCTGGCCGCGGGACGCACCATTCAGGAAGTCCGCACGGTGCCTTCGCCGCAGGCCGGCGGCCCGGATGCCGCGGGGCTTGCCGATATTCTGCTGGCGATTGTGAGCCAGTGGGGCGACGCCATGTTGGGTACGCCGGTGCGGCGCGACCAGAAGCGCGATTTGCAGGAGTGGGCTCTGCGGCTGCGGGAGGCGAACGGCGCGCCGTTTTTGGTCCTCAAGCAGGTTCTGGCCGATTGTCCCATCAATCTGACTCGCATTCATCCCGATGTCCGGCCGGTTGTGAAGGCGTTCCGGGATGACGCGCTGGAGGCGCTGGAATCGTCGTTGGTGGATGCGGAAACATCGCGCCATCGCACGCTGGTCTTCGATGTCCTGGAGCTGTTTGACGAGCTTTATCGGCGGCGCAAAACCGAAATCGGCGCGCTCGACTTCAACGATCTGGAGCGCCGGGCGATTCAGATGCTGCGCGAGCATCCGGATGTGCGGAAGCGCGTCCGGGAACAATTCCGGCAGGTCATGCTGGACGAATACCAGGACATCAACGAACAGCAGGCTGATCTGGTGGCTCTGATTCGCGGTGCGGACCAGTTTTTCGCCGTGGGAGATCCGAATCAGTCGATCTACGGGTTCCGGCATGCGCGCCCCGAGATTTTCCGGAAGTATCGGGATGAGGTGGTTGGTGAGGGGAAGCATTCGGCGGAGATTTTGCACAATTTCCGGAGTCGGGCAGCAATTCTGGCTACCGTGGAAGCTCTGCTGAATTCGGCCACCGGGATTGATGCGCGGCAATTGCTGCCGAAGCGGCTTTTCCACGACAAAGTGGAGCCGCCGGTGGAGATTCTGCGGGTTTTGGCCACTGACAAGGACGAAGCTCCGGAGCGCGAAGCTCGCTGGCTCGCGTATCGAATTCTGGCCATGCGCGGCAGTCTGGTGCTTTCGGGCAAGGACGGTACCCGGCTGGCGGAATTCCGGGATATGGCGATTTTGTGCCGCGTGGGCGACGCCATGCAGCCGATCCTGGATGCTCTGGACGATGCGGGGATTCCGTACGTTTGTGGGCGGCGCCAGTCGTTTCTGACGCAGCGCGAGGGTCTGGATATTCGGGCGGCGCTGCATACGCTGGCGAATCCTCGGGATGAAGTGGCCCTGGCTACCGTGCTGCGTTCCCAACTGGTCGGCCTGAGTGACGAGGCGCTGTTGCGGCTCAAGATGCAGGGCCATTCCCTGATTTCAGGCCTGAACGTGGTCGGCTTCGATCGGTCCCGCCTGTCCGGTTTTGCCCCGGAAGACGCGGAGAAGTTGGGTTCGTTTTTGCGGAATCTGAAGCGTTGGCGTGTTGCGCAGGCTGTGGTTTCGCTCGACGTGTTGATTTCCCGGGTTCTGACGGAGTCTGGGTTCCGGTGGCAGCCTGGCACGGTGAAGGGCGACAACGTGGAAGAGTTCCTGCGGTTGGCGCGGGGGCGTAACGCGGGCAGGTCACTGTCGGATTTCCTGGTAGAACTGGAGAGCGTGGAGGATGCGGCCAGTAAAGAGGCTGAGCTGTCCGATGAAGACCAGGGCAACCGGGTGCAGGTAATGACCACCCACGCGGCGAAGGGTCTGGAGTTCCCCGTCACCATGATCGCCGCCATGGAGAGGGAGGGCCGCAAGGGTGCGCCCTCTGTGTCCTATACGCCGGAGTTCGGCATGGGGCTTCGCTGGACGGATGCCAGAGCGAAAGAGAAGGACGGCCTGAAAGACACCTGGGCGAAGGCGAATGGCGACCGGCTGAAGGACCGCGAGGAGGAAGAAGGCAATCGCCTGCTCTATGTGGCGATGACCCGGGCGGAGGAGCACCTGATCCTGTCGTACTCGATGACGGGGAAGTCTGTTGGTGGCTGGGCGAAGAAGGTGGATGAATACTTCCAGTTGAAGGGCCAGCCGCCGGCTTTGGAGCCGGTAATTGCCCGGACCGGAGAGTTCGCGGTTACGGCGCGAATTGTGGATACGGACCCTCCGCTGCTCAAGCTGGAGCGGTCGGTTTCTGCAGCGTCGGTGGTGGTGATGGAACGGCCGGAGGTTTCCGGGCAGCATGATTCCACGGTGAACGTGACCTCGCTGGTGGCTTTTGGGCTCTGTCCCCGCCGGTATTATCTGCAGCGTTATCTCGGCTGGACCAGCGGGAGAGCGCGGCGTTTTGATCCGGAAGAATTGCCTGAGGCCGAAGACGAAGTTGCGGATACTTCGGCGGCGGAATTGGGCACGATGGTGCACTCCATTCTGGCAGGGGAGCCGGGTGCCTGGCCGCCGCGCGCTGTGGAGTTGGCCTCCGTATTCCAGGCAAGCGAACTGGGGCTGCGCGCCTCCCGCGCTGCCAAGGCGGAACGCGAATGGGATTTCATTATCGACGTGGCGGGCACTCTCGTCCGTGGCACAGTGGATCTCTGGTTTCAAGACGATGCCGGGCAGGTGATTGTCGATTACAAGACCGACGACATTTCGGCGGACGGGGCCAGGACGAAGGCTGCTGAATACGCTCCCCAGCTGGCGCTGTACGCCATCGCGCTGGGGCAGTCGCGCGCCTACCTGCATTTTCTGCGGCCGAATGTAGTGGTGGAGGTGGCGGTTGGCGAGGGCGCACAGGCTGCGGTTCGTCGCCTGGTCCGCGACCTGGGTACGGCACAGAATTCCCTGCAGTTCGATTTGAATGTCGGCGATCACTGCCGGGCGTGCAGTTTCTACAAGGGCATGTGTCCGGCGGAATCAGGCGGTGACCAGGAAGAAAGTTCGGTCGCTGCCGTATGATGTGGGCATTCCCATATCCCGTGCCGCATAGAGGGTAAGGTCCTTGAACTTCGCCTCTTCGAGCGCGGCAATAACGTCCGCGCGGTCATGACACTGCTGGCGGACGGTAAAGTCGCGCCGCTGCCAGGCGGGCGGGTGTTCCATCACAGTAATGTCGCAGGTGGCGGTCCCGGAAGATTCCTCGAAGTTCATGCGAATGCCGCAAACCAGGTCGTCCGCCACTATGGCGTGGGTGGTGTTCCAGTTCTTCCGGTATGTGGCTGGCCCTGCCAAATCAAACAGGAAGGGCGCGTTCGGTTTCAGGTGGCGGCGGACGGCGCGGAAGGCCAGCGTGAGGCCCTCGATATCCGGGACGTGATTCAGGCTTTCAAATACGGAAAAAGCTCCGTGGAAACGCTGGTTCAGGGCGAAATTACGAACGTCGGCCGTGAAAAACTTTGCCCCCGGCGCGTTGCGTCTGGCGTGGCGGATCATCTGGGCCGAGGCGTCAATACCGGTCACCGTAAAGCCCTGGTCGAGCAGATCTCTGGAGAACTGGCCGGTCCCGCAGCAAACATCCAGCACGGTCTGGCCGGGTTTCAGGCGGGATAACAAGAGCCTTTCCACTACAGGCAGGGCACAGCTGCGGTATTCCTCGCCCCAAAAACGGTTGTAGAGGTCGGCGAAAGGGTCGTATTCGCGATTGCGGCGGACTGGCGGCGTTCTTTGTTCTGGCAACCGACCATTATGGACCCATTATCATGAGAACTAGTAATGTCACAGACGATCACGGTCCCGGGGACCGGAGTTTCACAGCACAGCGACCATTCTCCTCTCTATCGAGTCGTGCTCCTCGACGACGATGATCATACATACGACTATGTGATCGAGATGCTGCAGAAGATCTTCATTTTCTCGTCCGCGGAGGCGCTGCGGCATGCCCAGGAAGTGGATGCGATGGGGCGTACCATCCTGATCACCTGCGAACTGTCCGAGGCCGAGTTCGGTCGGGATCAGATTCACGCTTATGGTCGGGACTGGCGGATGGATCGTTCGCAGGGCTCCATGTCAGCGATCGTCGAGCCAGCCGGGTAAGCACGTGTTATTCCGGCATACGGTACGATGGTAGGGTGAGATTTCTTCCCATTCTGCTGACTATTGCGGCCATTCCCGCCGCCTTTGGCCAGGCAACCTCCATGCCTGTTATGCCTGGTGCGCCCGCGGCCGCTCCGAAACCCGTGCTTACCGAACCGAATAAGGTGGTCTTGACCATCGGCACGTTCAAAATGACGGAGGCCCAGTTTGAGTCTCTGGTTGACTCCCTTCCGGCGCAGTATCAGTCATTCGCTCGCGGACCGCAGAAGCGGCAGTTCGTGGAAAGTCTGGTTCAGCTGAAGTTGTTGTCCACCGAAGCGGAGAAGCGTGGTCTGGACAAGCAGGCCAGGGTTCTGGCGCAGATTCAGTTCCAGCGCGAAAACCTGCTGGCGCAGGCGATGTTTGAATCAGTGCAGGAAACCCTCAAGGTAGACGATGCCGCCGTGAAGTCGTACTATGCGGCGCACCTGAATGAATATGAGAGCGTGAAGGCCCGCCACATTCTGATTCGTGTGAAGGGCGCCCCTATGCCGGGACCCGAGGGTAAGCCGGAACTGACCGACGAGCAGGCGCTCGCCAAAGCGCAGGATATCCGCAAGAAACTGGTCGCCGGCGCTAAGTTCGAAGATCTGGCGAAGGCTGAGTCCGACGATAGCGGTTCTGGTGCGCAGGGCGGCGATCTGGGTGAATTTAAGCACGGCATGATGGTGCCTCCGTTTGAAGAAGCCGCGTTCAAGCAGAAGGTTGGCGAAGTGGGCGAGCCGGTGAAGTCGCCGTTCGGGTACCACGTGATCCTGGTGGACGAGCACAAGTCGAAGAGCCTCGAAGAAACCCGTGGCGAGATTGAGAAGACCATGCGCCCGGAACTGGCACGCAAGGAAGTGGAAGCTCTTCGCGAGAAGGCGACGGTCACGATTGACGACGGTTTCTTCGGCGCGGCGGCTCCGGCTGGTCCCGGCGCGCCTCCGGCTAAGTAGTCCTTGCCGTAGTCCGAAATACAAAACCCCGATCTCCGCAATGGAGACCGGGGTTTTATTTTTGGTACCGGGGTTTTATTTTGCTGCGGGCCTGATTTTAGCGGACGGAAAGATCGCGAAGGAAGATGTCTTTGAAGATCATGTCGCCATCGCCGCCGGCGTGGAGTTGCAGTGAGATGGTGCCGTCGAAGGACTTGGGCGTGGGGTCAGTGAAGTCCACAATCACTACGCCGTTGAGCCTGGCCACGTAGTGGTTGCCTTCCACCTTCAGCAGGTATTCGTTCCAGTCCTGTTGTTTTAGAACGTATTCAAATTCCGGGGAGGGCCAGACGATCCACTGCCTTCCGTCGCCATAGAGGCCGCCAGTATGGTGGTTTGGCGTGGGGTCGATTTCGAACTGCATACCCTGCGAGACATCCGCAGTGCCGGGCTTGAAGCGGGTGTGGAAGAAGACGCCACTGTTGCCGTCGCCGACGCACTTGAAGCGAAGGGAAAGGTGGAAGTCCTTGTAGTCCTTGTTCGTCTGGAGGTAGCCGTATTCTTTGGTAACGGCGCGGCCGTGGATTTGGCCGTTCTCGACACTCCATTTTTCCTTGCCGACTTCGTTCCAGCCGGAGAGGTCCTTGCCGTTGAATAGTTGCACCCACTGCTCGTTGGGCAGGGGGGCGCGGTTTTTAGGAGTCTGGGCGGCGGCGACCATCACCAGAAGCGCGGCCGCTGAAGCCGCTGTTACGAATACAAAGGTCTTGCGCATGTTGTGTTCTATCCTAACTCAGCCCGAATGGCTGCGATAATGTTTTCCGCGACAGCTTCAATTTGCTGCTGTTCGGCACCCTCCACCATCACGCGCAGTAATGGTTCGGTGCCGGAGTAGCGGACCAGCACCCGGCCGGAACCTGCCATTTGGCGCTCGCCCTCGGCGATGGCCTCGGTTGTGCCGGGGAGTTCGGCCAGCGGGACACGCTCGCGAACACGAATGTTGCGGAGCAGTTGCGGGTAGACGGTCAGGCCCGCGGCCAGTTCGTCTAAAGACTTGCCTTCGCTCACGCAGGCCGCCAGGACGGACAGGCCGGTCAGCATGCCGTCGCCGGTGGTGGCGTGTTTACTGAAAATGATGTGGCCCGATTGTTCGCCACCGAGGGGCGCGTTGCGGCGGATCATCTCTTCCAGAACGTATTTGTCGCCCACCGCAGTCCGGAGCATGGCAATGCCGAGCCTGGCCAAAGCTTTTTCAAGGCCCAGGTTCGACATGACCGTGGAGACCACCACATTGCCAGGCAAGTGGCCATTCTTTTGCAGCAGCCGCGCCGCGATGAGCAGAATTGTGTCGCCGTCGATCAGCTTGCCAGAACCGGAGGTCATCATGCAGCGGTCGGCATCGCCATCAAAAGCCACACCGGCATCGGCGCCAGATTCCAGGACTTTCGCACGCAGCCCTTCCAGATGCAAGGCGCCACAGTTGAGATTGATGTTCCGGCCATCCGGCTTGTTTGAGATGGCGATGACTTCCGCGCCGGCCGCCTCGAAGAGGGCGGGGGCCAGGCTGGAAGCCGCGCCGTTGCCGCAATCGAGGACGACTTTCATGCCTTTTAGTTTTGCGGGGAGGGCACGCAGAAGGGAGAACAGATAACCGTCGGGGGTAACCGTTGGCTCCAGCAGCGCAGGTTGCGCGCCGGCGCGCAGGTCCGGCAGGATGCGGAAGATCTCTTCTTCAATCTCGTGTTCTTCGGCGTCGGGCAGTTTATAGCCGGATTGCCCAAAGACTTTGATGCCGTTGTCTGCGAAGGGGTTATGCGAGGCAGAGATCATCACGCCGGCGGCATAGCCTTCTGTGCGAGTGATATAGGCGACGCCGGGCGTGGTGATCACGCCCGCAAATTCCACGCGAACTCCGCTTCGCGCCAGGCCAGCCGCCAGTTGCGCTGCAATGGCGGGCCCGGATTCCCTGGTGTCCATGCCCACCAGGACAGGCTTGTGAGCCAGATCCCTCCGCTGCAGATCGTCACCAAGCGCCACTCCGAGCGCGGTGACAGTGTTTGGATCCAGCGGCGGCGTCCCCGCGACACCCCGGATACCATCAGTTCCAAATAGTTGTTTTGCCATCAGTTCTGTTTCGCCCCGGGGCCTGTGCAATCCGGCCCTCCCCTTATCGGTTTCGAGAAGCGTGCACTTTCACTTTAACCGACGGCACGGTTACAAACCGAACCTCCGGCTCGGCAATGTAAACGGCGAGCCTGTGTTCCGAACCGTCTTCGACGGCGCGGAGATCCAGAGGATCGGACATGGGGTTGCGGGCGGCATTTACCTTGCTTTCCGGGCCGACAATTTCAAGCAGCGGGGGCTCCACCTCAATCCGCTCGACAGTGATCCCTGATCTGAGCTGGCCGGAGAATGGGATTTCCACTTTCAGGAACCTTTTCGCACGTTTCTCAAAGGTCAGTCGGACTTGAGCGGGAATAGTTCGTACCAGCCTGACTCCGGACGGCAAATGCAGGTCCCGCGCGTTGATCGTAAACGTCCGCTCGCCAGGAGAGGTAACCGTAGAGAGGTCGATCACGGCGCTCATCTTACCGGCCAGATCGCGCAATTGGCCCGCAGAACCCTGAACTTCCGCCTGAATGGATTCGGTCACTACGGAACTGATCTCCAGATCACCCGGATAATGCCGAAATTGAACGGGGGCCGCCAGCAGGCCGGCCAGGTCAGTTTGCGCCGCGAAATTCAGCCAGAGCGCGATGGCCGCACAGACGGCAAGTACTTTTTCTGGCAGGTTCTGGCGGAAGAAGTGTTTCAATTCGCTCCCCTGTCAATGGTGGCTGCCGGGGTAACCGGCCTCGCGGTATTGGCAGCTCCGAAACCACGCAACCAGCCCCCAAAGTGCTGCGAGAGCCGTTCATCCACGCGCTCAACGGTCACGTTGCGTTCGAGGGTGCCGCTGGACCCGATGGATATGGCTCCGGTCTCCTCACTAACGATCAGGCTGAGGCAGTCGGTCTCTTCCGTAATGCCGGCTCCGGCTCGATGGCGGGTGCCCATTTTGCTGGAGAGCTGGGGGTTCACGCTGAGCGGCAGGAAGCAGGCCGCTGCGGCGATGCGGTACTTCTGGATGATGACGGCACCGTCGTGAAGTGCCGTTCCGGGCTGGAAAATGGTAAGTAAGAGGTCTCGGGAAACTTCGGAGTCCATGCGGACGCCGCTTTCGACGAAGGTCCGCAGGCCAATGTCGCGTTCCATGACGATGAGCGCGCCCACGCGGTCGCGCGCGAGGGTGCTCAGCGCGAGCAGGATTTCATCGATGGCGGCCGGCCGCTGGTTGGGGCCGAGGAAGCGCTTTCGTCCCAACCGGGCCAGGGCCCGGCGAATCTCAGACTGAAACAAGACCACGATGGCAATGACCGAGTAGGGCGTCAGCACCGCCAGCAATGAACGCAGCGCCTCCAGGTGAAGGACGCCGGCGGCCCAGTAACTCGTGGCAACGGCAATAATGCCAACCGAAATATGCGCGGCGCGTGTGCCTCGGACAATCAGGAGCAGCCGATAGAGTAAAGCGGCCACCACAACGATATCCACCAAACCCGTAAAGCCAGGGTTTGGAAAGCTTTGGATGTATTCGGACAGGCTCATTTGGGTGGCTGGCGACCGTTGGGGGCCGCTGGCGTTATTGTAGACGGACGCCAGGCGTTTCGCAGTATTAGACGGTGACGCGCATTTTCAGCAGGGGGGACTTAGGGGGTCCGGGGAGCCGGAGCGGGTTGGATCAGGGCTTTCTCCGCCGCAGCTTTTTGCTCGCGTTTGGCTTTAGCCTCCGCGCGCCACACCAGGAAAACCTTCTGCTGTTCGGGGCTCAGGGTCGCCAGAATCGCTGCCACGCGGTCCTGGTCGATCTTATCGCGCAGCGGCTTGGTCTGAAGATCGAGCTGGTTGTACTTCTCCTTGGCCTGATTCAAAACCGCATTGATCTTCCCAACCTGTTCGGAGGACGCCCCGACGCGAGAGTGCAGCGTACGCAGAAAGTCTTCTCGGGCCTGTGCCGGAGTCTTGGGAACCACTGTACTTGCAGTAACCGAACTCGTTGTGTAGAGGCGATGCGCCACCGCACCCACCATGGTGCCGCTGCCGAATACCAGAACCAGATAGGCGAGCGTGGTCAACCGGCTTTTGGGCATCTGGCTACTGTTGCTCCATCTCGGCCATGTTTTCGGGGTTCAGCAGGTCCAGGGCCGCTTCTCCATCGGTGACGAGGGCTTCCATGTAAACCCCGGGAGTCACATTGCCACCCTGTTTTTCAATGCTTAGCATGATGCCGAACACCACAGTTACCGCCAGGGCCGCTGTAACCAGGAAGCGTGCGGTTTGGCCAAAAATATTAGCCGACCGGCGACGGTCCACATTGGCGGTCTCGATCCGGGCCCAGAGATTGGGCATAAAGTTTGCACTGGAATCCGGCGTGGGACAGGCCTCGCGGTAAGCGGTGAGCAGCGCCTCCAGGCGGGCATCCGCATCAGGAGATGAAAAGGTAGTGTTCCCGGGGCGTGGATTATTAAACATGTAACTCTGCCAGTTCATATTACCTCGTCAGGCTGTCTTACTTGTTTTGGCGAACGGAAGGGGGCCATCGGTTACCTTGTTCATGTTTTTTAATACTCGCTGTCTGGCGCGGAAGAGCCGGACTTTTAGAGCGTTTTCATTTACGCCGTAGACGGCCTCCAGGTCGCGCAGGGAGAGCCCTTCCACTTCCTTCAGCGTTAGCAGGATTCGGTCTTCCTCGGAAACAGCTGAAAACACGTCATTTACCATGTCCCTTACTCGTTCCTGCTGGTGTTTTTCGTGCTGGGCCTGCGTGCCGGCGGCGGCGTCAGCCATTACCACCTGCTGCTCAGAGAGATCGGACATGCGGGTTTCCGGATGACGACGGCTGCGGCGCAGGTAGTCATAGCAGGCGTTCACGGTGAGGCGATAGAGCCAGGGTTCGAACGCTTCGGGAACGCGCAGCCGGTCAAGCGAGAAGTACAGGCGGAGGAAAACCTCCTGAGCGACATCTTCCACGTCCTCTGGTCTGCCGATCAGGCGTGAGATGGTGCCCAGAATTCGCCGACGATAGGCGCCAACTACCTGATTGAACGCGCTGCCGTCTCCCTGACGTGCCTTTTCGATGAGTTCGAATTCAATCAGCATATTCGGACGGACGGCGCATGGCGAGTTGCGGCAATGCACCAGAATGCCACGAATCCCCACCTGGCTACAGGGTAATCATAATTCTTTACTTACGAGCCCCCCAGCAGAAGCCAGAACCAGTTTGGCCCCAGCAGGGCGGTGAGGAGGGCGGCGGCCCCCAGAAAAGTACCGAAGGGTTGGTAGGTATCGGTTTCTTTGCCGGCGAGTTTGAGCCAGATGATACCGATCACGGAGCCGGCAATCGAGGCAAGGATCAGCGTCTGGAGCATCCCGAGCAGGCCCAGAAATGCCCCGATCATGGCAATCATCTTTACGTCCCCCAAGCCAAGGCCCTCTTTGTGTCGTATCTTTTCAAAGAGATAGCCGATCAGCCACATGATCCCGGCCGGGACGGTGGCTCCCAGCACGGCTTCTCCAAACGAGGCCCACCTTGCTGCGGGATGAAACCCTGCAAGGCTGGCTGTCAGGGCGAACGACGAATCGCGGACGGGCACGAACAGGGAGAAGGCCAACCCGGCGAGCGTGCCACCCAGCGTCAGTTCGTCGGGGAGGAGCAGGGTTTCAAGGTCACTAAAGCTGAGCCCGATGAGCAGGAAGGCGAAGACGCAGTTGGCGGCTGTGGTGAGGGTAAGGCCGTGCAGGGCGGTGAACCAGGCGAAACAGAGCGCGGTGAGAAGTTCCACCAGGGGGTAACGGAACGAAATTGAGGCTTTGCAGTGGCGGCATTTCCCGCCCAGCAGGAGGTAGCTGAGAACCGGGATATTGTCATAAGCCGCGATGGGGCGCTCGCAGTGGGGGCAAAAAGAGCGTGGCTTCACCACCGACAGGTCATTCGGCCAGCGGTGGATACAGACGTTCAGGAAACTGCCGAGCAACAGGCCCAGGGTGACGACGATGCCCTGTTCGGCCAACACGAACTCAGGCATGTTCCAGAGCTCGCCGGTAACTCTGCCGTGTTGCCGCCACCATGTGGGGTACGGTAAATCTTTCCATGACTCTAAGACGCGCGGCGGCACCGAAACGCCGATCCGAATTCCGGGTTGAGGCTTTATGGATGGCTTCCGCAACCGCAGTGGCGGTATTGGCCGTCAGGAAGCCCGTAACGCCATCCTCCAGCAGTTCCGGGATTCCGCCCGTGTTACTGGCGATTACGGTGACGCCGTGCGCCATGGCGAGGAGGATGCCGGAGCCCAGGCCTTCTGCCAGGGAGAGGTAGATCAGCCCAGAGGCGGAGGGGAGATCCTGCTCCAGATCCCGACTGAGCTCCAGGGGAACACCTGCGTGGGCGGCGGCTTGCTGGGCGAGGTGCATACACTTGCCGGGGTCTGTGGAGTAGGGCGTAAGCAGGCGATTCCCTGTGGCGGGTTGGTCCGGAACCGGGACCCCATCGTAGACGATGTCAATCTTCCCGGCCGGAATTCCGCCGCGTTCCAGTTCGGCCGCGACAAAACGCGAGACCGCCAGATAGCGCGTGGCACGCCTGTATTTCCAGCGGGAGAGTGCGCCCTGGCGGATAGCGAAGGCGACGCGGCGCGAGACGACGAAGGGAGACACGGAACAAATCGACGCGAGGGCGTGGGCGCGCGCATCGTGCGCGTGGACGAGGTGATAGCTCGGCGAGAGGCGGGCCAGACGAAGGGGTGTGAGGTCGGCGCAGGGCAGGGAAGCCGCGCGGGTGGCCGCGGCCAGGGGGGACTCGGCACGCGCCAGTAGCAGGGACTCGACGCCCGCCTCCACCAGGCCTTTGTGCAGCCGCAGGACCTGCCATTGCCCGCCGCGCATTTCCCGGCCACTATCCAGGTGAAGAATTCGCATTAGGCCTTTTTGGTCGGCTCCGAGCCCGCTTTGGTGTATTTCAGGCGCGCTTTGGTGTACTTCAAAAAGGTGTATAGTGCCGCCATCCAGGCGATGACGAAACCCTGCAGACCGTCCAGAAAGCCGCGGCGCAGCACCCACGTGCGGAAGAAGGTCCAGGGCGGATCGAAAATAATGCGGCAGAGGCCGGGGCGAATTCCTCTGGTTGCCAACTCCTCAGCCGCGAGCGCCGTGTAGCCGTCCAGGGTGCGCAGGTGGGCTGACAGGGACTCGCACGTGAAGTGCAGCAGCTTCCCCTGCAGTTCACCTGCCGTGCCATTCAGGCGGACACTCTCGTGCACGTAGGAGCCCACCCACTCGGCTTTGGCGCGGTGGTAGAGGCGGATCTTGCGGTCAGGGTACCAGCCGCCGTGGCGAATCCAGCGGCCAAGGTACTGGGCCATTCTGGGCATGCTGTAGCCGTCGAACCGGGGTCCGGTGCTCTTCAGCAGCAGAATTTCCGCCTCCAGTTCCTCGGCTACGGCTTCGTCGGCGTCGAGGGAAAGGATCCAGTCATGAGTGGCAAGGGTGGCGGCGAAGTTCTTTTGCCCGGCGTAGCCTCGCCAGGGCTCCTGCACGACACGCGCGCCCAGACGGGCGGCTACCTCGCGGGTGCGGTCCGTGGAGCCGCTATCCACCACCACCACCTCATCCACGCACCTTAGGCTTTCCAGCGCCCGGGCGACGTTGTGCTCTTCATTCAGCGTGACGATGGTGGCAGAGATCTTCATGGGGTCTCCAGCTCAGTCGGCGATCGGGATTACGGTGAAACAAAGAACAAAGAGCAAGAGCGCGATGAGCCCCACGCGGATTCGGCCCCGGCTGGGCGGCGTTTCGTCATAGATGGGCGGGTGCGTTCTGGCAAAGAAGAACAGCATGACGGCCCAGACCCACCAGCCTTGCCAGAAATAGCCCAGTATCGCCAGAACGCCCAGGAAACCCCACGTAGCCACCCGGTGGAAGCGGCCGGTAAGAGCGTAAACGATGTGGCCACCATCCAGCTGGCCAATGGGTAAAAGGTTCAACGCTGTGGCGAACATGCCCACCCACGCGGCCCGGGCGATGGGGTGCAGGTAAACATCGGCCACCGGAACGCCGGGGAAGATCAGCTGCTGCGCCAGCCACTGCAGGGCCGGCGCTCCCAGATGGAGGCTGCCTTGCTGCTGGATGCCGGGCAGAACCTTCGAGAAGGCCATTCCCACCCCCAGTGCCGGGACCAGGAAAATGAAGCCCGCCAGCGGGCCTGCCGCGCCAATGTCGAAGAGGATTCTTTTGCTGGTAATGGCGGAGCGGATCTTGATGAAGGCACCAAAGGTGCCAGTGACCGGCATGGGGGAGGGGAGAAAGAACGGCAGCGTCGCGTCCACCCCGTAGTACATGCAGGCCAGGTAGTGCCCCATCTCGTGTGCCATCAGAATCGTCAGCAGTGTAACGGAGAAAGGGAAACCCGAAAGAAAGGCGCCGGGGCTGGCAAGCCCGGTGAAATACACGCGGCTCCAGTGGTCGGCGTCGAAGAAGGGCAGGTTGTGTGAAAAATTGTACTGCATGCCCGCTCCCACCAGGGTGGTAGAGAACAGCGTTGCCAGCAGGAGCAGCGAATGAAGCCACAGTCTGCGCACGCCAATAAATACGGGCAGGTTTCGGCGGATTTCGGGCGCTAAACTTTCCCGGTTCCCGATAGACTCCACGCCCACTACTGCAGAGTCTGCAGTTCCTTGCCGGGTTTGAAGCGAACGGCTTTACCGGGCGGGATGGAAACTTCCGCGCCGGTCCGGGGATTCCGTCCGATCCCCGTCTTGCGAGGCTTCACCGTGAAGACCCCAAAGCCCCGAAGTTCAATGCGGTCGCCTTGTTCGAGCGCGCGCTTCATCTTCTCGAACACCGTTTCCACGGCCATCTCGGCCTTCGTTTTCGTGATGCCGGTTTTGGCCACTACCTCATTGATGATGTCGAGCTTGATCAAACCATCTCCCCGCGAAGTCTCGAAACTCCGACAAACCGATGATAGAATTAGGTTTATCTCAATGTCAAGCCAGAATGACACTCCAGCCTCGGAGTCGGTCGACGGGGGCCTGTTTCGACGTGTGTGCGGACGCTTCGCAACCGGAGTCACGGTGGTGACTACCAGCGATCCGGACGGGCATCCTCACGGGCTGACCGTGAATTCTTTTTGCTCTGTTTCGCTCCAGCCTCCGCTGGTTTTGGTGAGCCTTGATTCCAAAAACTCCAGTTTGGCGTGGCTTCTGGAAGGAAGTCCCTTCGCTGTCAATATCCTGTCGGTATCCGGCGAAGCCCTGTCCCGGCGCTTTTCCGCCAGTGTGGAAGATCGCTTTGGGGGCGTCGAGTGGACGGGGGGCCTCACGGGGGCTCCCGTATTGTCGAATACTCTCGGTTATTTTGAGTGTGTCCTCGAAAAATCCGTCGAAGCGGGGGATCACACCATCCTGATCGCCGCTGTAAAAAACCTACGGCTCGCCGACCTGGAGTCTGGTCAAAGCGAGCCGCTGGTTTATTTTGATAGTTCGTATCGGACTTTACTTTAAGGCCAGTTCGCCCAAAAGCTTAGGCGTCAAAGGCATAAAGCGCAATACCTGGGGCCTGAACCGGAGGCTCAAACTCTTCGGCCGCACCTGCGCCAACAGCCACCGGGACTTCCACATTCGCGTTAATCAGGCGATAGAACAAGCCGCTCGGGCCCAAATAAATGTCCAGGTCTGCCGGTTTAGGCAGCGTACCCTGGATCAGCGCTTCCGACAGCGGATCCTCAATGTACTTCTGCAGGGCACGACGCAGAGGTCTGGCGCCGTAGCTGCGGTCCGCACACGTCTTATCCACAATGTACTTCGCCGCGTCATGATCGAGGCGAATGGTGATCTGTCTGGTGACGAGGTTCTTGTTGATCCCTTCCACCAGGAGGCCCAAAATACGCAGTAAGTCGTCATCTGTCAAAGACTGGAACAGGATCACGTCGTCGAGCCGGTTCAGGAACTCGGGATTGAACGCCCGACGAACTTCCGTACGGACCTGTTCTTCCACTTTCGCCATCTGGCCTTCACCGGCAGGCGCCTGGAAGCCAAGGTTGCCCTTTTTCTCCAGGAAGCGCGCACCCAGGTTCGAGGTCATGATGATGATGGTGTTCTTGAAGTCGATCTGGTTGCCCAGGCCGTCCGTCAGGTGGCCATCTTCAAAGACCTGCAGCAGAATGTTAAAGATATCCGGATGCGCCTTCTCTATTTCGTCCAGCAGGATGATGGAATACGGCGCACGCTTCACGCGTTCGGTGAGCTGCCCGCCTTCCTCATAACCCACATAACCGGGAGGCGAACCGATCAGCTTCGAGACGGAGTGCTTCTCCATGAATTCCGACATGTCGAAGCGAATAAGCGCTTTGTCACTGGAGAACAGAAAGGAGGCGAGGGCGCGTGCGACTTCGGTCTTGCCGACGCCCGTGGGCCCGAGGAACAGGAACGAACCCGCTGGCCGCGCGGACGACTTCAGACCGGCCCGGGAGCGGCGGATGGCGCGCGCCAGTGCCGAAATGGCACGGTCCTGGCTGACGATCCGTTTGTGGAGTTCTTCTTCCACCCGAATCAGGCGGGAGATTTCTTCTTCCTTAATCGCCGTCATGGGAACGCCGGTCCAGCGCGCCACCACATCCTCAATGTCTTCCTTCGTCACGATGCCGGTGGAAGAATCGTCCAGATTGTACTTTTCACGCAGGATCCGCTGGTTTTCGCGTTCCTTGCGCTCTTCATCCGAATAGAAACGAGCCTTTTCGAACTCGTGGTTCGCAATCGCGTTCTCCATTCGGTGAACGATGAACTTAATGCGCTTCTGAATGTCGGATAGTTCGGAAGGCAGCGTGGTTTGGCGAAGTTTCACGCGTGCGCCGGCCTCATCGATCAGATCAATGGCTTTGTCGGGAAGGAAACGGTCCGGAATGTAGCGGTTCGAGGCATGGACTGAGGTCTCAATCGCCTCATCCGTGTAGCCAACCGCGTGGAACTTCTCGTAGCGGTCCTTAATGCCGAACATGATCTTGATGGCGTCGGCTTCGCTCGGTGGCGGAACCTTCACGGCCTGAAAGCGGCGTTCCAGCGACCGGTCTTTCTCAATCGATTTGCGGAATTCAGCCGGTGTGGTGGCCCCGATGCACTGAATTTCTCCCCGGGAGAGCGCCGGTTTCAGAATGTTGGCGGCGTCGAGAGAGCCCTCGGCCGACCCCGCGCCCACCAGCGTGTGTAACTCGTCAATGAAGATGATGGCGTTCTGATTCTCCATCAGTTCCTTCATGATGGTCTTCAGGCGCTCTTCAAACTGGCCGCGGTACTTGGTTCCAGCCACAATCAGGGAAAGATCGAGGGCCAGAATTCGCTTGTCGGCCAGGAAAGAAGGCACGTCGCCCTCGGCAATCTTCTGCGCCAGACCTTCCACAATCGCCGTTTTTCCCACCCCAGGCTCGCCAATCAAGACTGGATTGTTCTTCGTCCGGCGGCAAAGAATCTGGATCACGCGTTCCACTTCACTGTCGCGGCCCACCAGCGGGTCCAGCGAATTATCCACGGCGGCCTGGGTGAGGTCGCGGGAGAATTCGTTCAGCAGCGAACTTTCCTTGGGGCGATTCGCCGTCACCTTCTCCGCCTGGGATCGCTGCAGCTCTTCACGAATAGTGGAAAGCCGCAAGCCCCGTTCATGCAGGATCTCAGCCGCGAAACATTTCTCTTCCCGCAGCAGACCCAGCAGAAGATGCTCGGTGCCAATGTGTTTGTGGTTCAGGCGTTCCGCTTCTTCCGCACCATAGGCCAGCAGGCGCTTGCATTCATGGCTGAGCGGGAGATCCACCGAGGTGGAAACTTTCTCGCGGACCGTGGTGTGACCCTCAATCTGCTTGCGAATAGAATCGACTGCCGCATGCGACCGCAGGAAGCGATTCGCGAGTTGTTTGTCTTCGCGCAGAAGGCCGAGCAACAGATGCTCGGTCTCAATGTAAGGGCTGCCGAACTGACTGGCCTCGTACCTTGCAAAGAAGATAACGCGCCGTGCTTTTTCCGTGTATCTCTCAAACATTGTTCGTGACTCCCTTGACGCCGAGGTTCATTCTAAAGACGCCGATCTCTGCTACAGACCCTCTCCTCTAAAGATACTCTCCGACGGCCTTTCGATGCAAAAACGGGGGAAAGCAAATTCCAACCGAGCCTCAGGTCCAGCCAAAGTCTCACTCTATAGGGTGCAGCGCGCCTCGTTCCAGTTTCAAAACTCTTCCACAACTTTGCGCAAACTTGCTGTTATGGGTCACCAGAATGGTCGTGAGACCCCGTTTTTGGCGCAATTCGCCCAGCAGCGCGAATACCGCTTCGCCTGTACCCTCGTCCAGATTGCCGGTGGGTTCGTCGGCCAGCAGCACGGACGGCTCTCCTGCAAGCGCTCTGGCGATGGCAACCCGTTGCTGCTCGCCGCCGGAAAGCTCCCCCGCGCGATGGTGAATCCGCTCAGCCAGGCCCACTTCTTTGAGGCACGCCTGCGCCTTTTGCCGGGCCGTTTCTCCCGCCCCGCCCCGAATCATGAGCGGCATCATCACGTTTTCCAGAGCCGAAAAATCCCGCATCAAATAGTGCTGCTGCCACACATAGCCGATTTCGCGGTTCCGGAACTCGGAGACATCCGTCTCGGAAAGGTGAGTAATGTCACGGTTCCGATAAAAAATGGCCCCGCCGGTTGGACGGTCCAAACCCGCCATCAGATGCAACAGCGTGCTCTTGCCGGCACCGCTGGCCCCCATGATGGCAACCTGCTCCCCCTCACTTACCGCCAGATCCAGATCCCGGAACACCACCACCTCGTCCGCCCCGGACCGGTAGACCTTGCTCAGCTTGGCGATTTTGATGATTTCCGGCACAATAGGGCAGGCAGACACTGCCCGCAGTCAGTTTAGCGCTCACTGTCGTCCTGTCACCTCCCCATCACTCCGTTATCGGCAGAACTCAACCTGTTCGCTTGCACTTCTGCTCGCTCAACGTTAGAGTGCAACTGAATTTCCTGGTGCGGATATAATCAGTTCGAATGGACGTTTTTGATGAACTGGTCCGGCTCCGCGCCCTCGGGCAGAAGTCGGCGCTGGCCACTATCGTGGAAGTGAACGGCTCGATCCCCAGTTTTCAGGCCGCGAAACTACTGGTGCGCGAAGACGGTTCCATGATCGGCACCATCGGCGGCGGCTGTGTGGAAGCGGAAGTCTGGAACGCGGCTCGCGAGGTAATCGCCACGGGCAAACCCCGTAATATGTCGTTCAGTCTGGGCCAGGATGCAGCGTACGACAACGGGCTGATCTGCGGAGGGCAACTACAGGTGTTTGTTGACTGTATTACCCCCGAGCCTGCCGCTATTATCTTCGGCGGCGGCCATATTTCGAAGAGCCTGTGCAAGGTTCTGGATCTGGCCGGCTTCCGGACCACGGTCGTCGATAACCGGGTAACCTACGCCAATCGGGAGCGTTTTCCCGAGGCTGCGGAAATCCATGCCGAAGAATACGAAGACGTGTTCCCCAAGCTGTTCGTCAACGATTCCACCTACATCGTTATCGTGACCCGCGGCCACCGCGACGATATGCGGGTTCTCCGGTGGGCCGTAGCCACGGGCGCACGCTATATCGCCATGATCGGCAGCAAGCGCAAGACCATTTCGGTGATTCGGGAGCTGGAAAAAGAAGGTCTCCCCACCGCTGTGTTCGAGCGAATTTACGCGCCCATGGGTTTCGAGATCGGCGCCATCTCGCCCGAAGAGATTGCCATCTCGGTGGCGGCTGAAATGATTGCGATGCGCCGCAACCCGGACGGAAACTGGCGGTCACTTTCGAAGACCGTCTTCGCCGATGAAAAGCTGCGTGCTGTCCTTTCGTGAGTCAGAGTCCCCATACGAATCGCACCAAAACGGCTGCGATCATTCTCGCCGCCGGTGAATCCCGCAGAATGGGCACGCCCAAGGCCAGTCTGCCGTTCCGCGGCGGGACCTTCCTCTCGGTCCTGGCTGGCACTTTCTCGGCTTTTTGCCATCCTGTAATCGCGGTCTTCGGTTATGAGGGTGACCGGCTGGCGCTGCAGGCACCTGCCGGCGTGTTGCCTGCAATCAATCCCGACTACGAGCTCGGCATGCTCACTTCCCTGCAGGCCGGGTTGCGCACGCTCGCTTCCCTGGGTGACTTCGATCGCCTCTTTTTTACCCTCGTCGATCACCCCGCAGTTACTGCCGCCACGCTCGGGAAGCTTTTAACCTCGGACGCGCCCATCGTGATCCCCCGCAGCAACGGCAAGCGGGGACACCCGGTCCTGATTGATGCTGAGATTGCCCGCCAGTTCCTGGCTGCGCCACTTTCGGCGAAGGTTCGGGACACCATTGACCGCAATGCATCCGTAATCCATTACCTTGATGTTGAGGACACTTCTATCCACGATGATATCGACGATCCGGCTCTGTATCGGGCCCTGCTGGCCCGCGACGGGGGGACTTCGTAATGAAGCGCTGGTTGCGGCCTGGCTGGCTGGTTGTCTATTTTGTGGTCGTGCTTGGCTGGGCGGCCTGGTATGTTCCCCGCCTGAACGCCGAGCGCTACAGGGAGAAGATTCACGCCGGGCTGGAGAGCGCGCTGGGGCGAAAAGTCAGCTTTGGTTCCCTGCAGTTCCAGCTCTTGCCGGTTCCCGGCTTCACCATTAAAGATCTGATTATCGGGGAAGATCCCGCCATCGGCCCGGAGCCGGCTGCTTATATCACCACGTTGCGCGGCCGTCCCCGCCTGGCCGCGCTGCTGGGCGGGCCGCTGGAGTTCGCGTCGGTCGATCTGGAAGAAACCAGTCTGAATCTAACGCGGGCCGAGGGCGATGTGAGCGCGGTTCGCTGGAATTTTTCGAGCCTGACGCGGAGCCACCTGAAAGCTTCCTTTCCTGTCATCCACATGATCGGCGGACGGGTCAATTTTAAGTTTGGCGACACCAAGACAGTTTTCTATCTCCTGAACACCGACGCTGATTTGTGGCCACCTTCGGACGAAGGCGGACCCTGGACCATGAAGGTTCAGGCGGAACCGGCTCGCACAGATCGCCCCTCCCACGGTTTCGGCCGCTTCGTTGCACGCGGCGAATGGAGACCCAGGGATGGTGCCATCACCATTGATCTAAAGCTGGAAAAGAGCGAACTCAGCGATATTGCCACCCTGTTTCAGGGCTCGGAGTCCGGGCTGCACGGGTTAATTTGGGGCGACGCCCACCTTGCTGGTCCAGCAGAGCGTGTTGGTATTGCGGGCCGGATGAGTATTGACGATATTCACGGCTGGAACCAGCCTCCCAATCGCGCAAGCAGGCCCCTCGCCCTGGTTCTGAGCGGGGCGCTCGACGTTCGCAATCAAACGCTGGACATGCGAGCCAACAGCGGTGTTCAGGAAATCCCCCTGGATTTGCGCTACAGAGTACAGGATTTCCTGGGGCATCCTCGCTGGGGTCTGACGGCCTTGCTGGCCGGGATGCCGCTGGCACCTCTGGCCGATACGGCTCGCCATCTGGGCTGGGCCATCCCGGAAGATATGAAGGTGGAGGGCACCGCCCGCGGGGTTCTCGGCTACTCAATTGGCCTCAACTCACCGGCGGATGAGAATTCGGGCCGGTTTAACGGCGGGTTGAGTTTTACGGGTGTGAAGGCAGTTTCCAGCAGTGGTGCCACGCTCTTGCTTGCTGACACAGCCCTCACCGTAACGGGCGCCAAGGCTGTGTTGGCCCCTGCCGTGCTCACCGCGTCAAATGGTGAGACGGCCACTCTTGATGCCGCTATTGACTCCGTTACGTCGTCCTTTGAACTTGGCCTGAAGACCGACGGGATGGCGGTGGAGACCCTCCGGCCCCTGCTGGCAGGAAGTCAGATTCCCCTGCTCAGCCACGTGACGGGCGGGACCTGGAGCGGGGCTGTCCGTCTGGCAGGGAATCCCGGCGTCTGGACCGGGGAGCTTCGCGTCAGGGATGCCGCGTTGCGGTTCGATGCTTTTGCCGAACCCGTCCAATTGACGGCCGCGGAAGCCCAACTCGAACGTGATTCCATGAATATTCGTCGCCTCAGCTTCCGGGCGGGCGGAATGGACGTGCAGGGCGAATACCGCTATGAATATGGCGTCGCCGTGCCGCACCAGTTCCATCTGACAGCTGCGACTGCCGATGGCCTGACTCTCGAAAAACTTTTTGAACCCGTCCTCAACAGAGCCGGGATTCTGAACAAGACCCTGAATTTCGGTAAAGTTCCTGTTCCCGAGTGGCTCCACAATCTCCACGCCGGTGGCACCCTGCAAGTCGGCAACCTGACGCTGGGAACCCTGGTTCTCAGCCGCCTCAAAACCCGCGTGGAGTGGAACGCGGAAACGGGCACGTTCTCCGGCATGACGGCCCAGTTGGGCACGTCGGCCCTGAGCGGCGACGGGAAGCTCGAAGTCACCGGCGCCCAACCGGCTTATGCGTTCGAGGGTAAAGCCACCGGCGTGGCCTGGCGCGGCGGGTTAATTGACGCGCAGGGAACGGCGGGCACCTCGGGAGTGGGCGGCGATCTGCTTTCCCACCTGGCGATGAAAGGCTCCTTTAATGCCAGAAATTTGGATCTGGCCCCCCTCCGCCGTTTCCCCACCGCGCAGGGCCAGTTCGAGTTGAGTTGGGGCAAGAACGGTCCCAGCCTGAAGCTCTCGCCCCTTACCGCTACGGCGGATGGTGCAGCGTGGCAGGGTACGGCCGAAACACGGGAGAACGGCGAGGTCGTTCTGAAGCTGACGTCCGGCGATCGCGCAATTCAGGCCTCCGGGGCTGTGCTGCAGGGCGAGGGGTTCAAACCTCTTCCTGCCGGGCGCTGATCTTTATGCCGAAGTGGGGCATGGCGGGGTGGGGCCCAGCGCCTGAAGCCTGTGGCTTACAATGTGATCTGGAGGGTTATCCTAAGATTCTTTAGGGCAAACAACAATGGGTACGCTTGGTGTCGGAGAATTAGCGTTCATCTTTATCCTCGCCTTGCTTCTGTTCGGGCCGAAGAAGTTGCCGGAACTGGGTAAGACGATCGGGAAAGCTATGACCGAGTTTCGCCGCGCTCAAAGCGAGCTGAAAGCTACCTTTGACCGCGAGATGTCAAACATTGAGCGGGAAACGGGTGTCAAGGAACTGGCTGCAACCAGCTATCAGAACGATAGCTATAGCCATGATTATTCTAATTACGATTCGTCGTACTATGACGGGTCTTACGACCACTCCGCTACCACCACAACAACAGCTGGCGCATCCGCAACAGAGGGTGCCGGCGCCACGGCTCCGCTTCAGATCGAAGCGGCCGCCGGTTCGATTGCAAACGGGCATCTGGATGCCGCGCACGATCATGTCGCTCATGATTACAGTGCCCCGGCTCACGCAGAAACCGCAGCATCCGAACATTCCGAAACAGCTCACGCGGCTGAGGCGCATGTCTCGTCCCCGGAGAGCGCCGTGAAGCCGGTAAACAGCTAACTCTAACTTACAGCCGATGGCCAATCCTGAAGATCCACAGGGAGCCGGCGCTCCCCCGAGTGCCGGTTCTCCCGGTGAGAACCAAAAACCTTTCGATCACCTTCCCGTGGAACTTTCGCCCGAAGTGAATCCGGAATATCACCCCGATATTCCCGAGACGCATGCGGCGCATGAGGTTCCGGACCAAACTCATTCCGAACCTGCCCAGGAAGTTACGGGCGAGGTCGTAACCGATTGGAACTCCGGTCATGCCGGTGATTCCATGTCGTTGACCCCTGCCGTCTCCCCCGCCCGTTCCGGCCCTCCTCCCCCTCCTCCCCCTCCTCCCGACCCTCCAAAGGACGAAGAGGACGAAGAAGAGACCGGAATGGCCCGCATGAGCTTCCTGGAACACCTGGAAGAATTGCGGAGCCGTCTGCTGTGGGCTCTTGCCGGCATGGGCGTGGCCTTCTTTGTCTGTCTCATCTTTAGCGACCAGTTGTGGGCCATTGTGTTTGAGCCCGCCGGCGCCGCCCTCCGCGCCCTGAATGTTGTCCCCCCCACTCTTCGGCTGATTTCACCCACTGACGCGTTCCAGATCATGTGGATGAAGGTCCCGATTCTCTTCGCCTGCTTCCTCGCGTCACCCTGGATTCTTTACCAGGTCTGGGCCTTTATCTCTCCGGGCCTCTACAAGCACGAACGGCGGTATGCGATACCGTTTGTCGTCTCGAGCGCGGGGCTGTTCGTGCTCGGTGGCCTCTTCGCTTATTTCATCGCCTTTCGGTTCGGCCTGGAGTTTCTCCTGGGCATGGGAATTGGCAAGGGCGTTGACCCGGCGGTCAGCATTAACGAGTACTACGACCTGTTTGTCGACATCATGCTGGGAGTCGGGATCGTGTTTGAAATCCCCGTCCTTCTTTTCTTGTTGACGCTTGTGCGTATTGTGAAACCCGCGTTTCTCGTACGCCACAGTCGCTATGTGATCCTGGTGATCGTCATTTTGGCTGCCGTTATCACGCCAACGGGTGACGTTTTTAACCTTGCAATCTTTGCAACTCCAATGATTGTATTGTTCTACGTGGGTATCCTGGCCAGCTACATGCTCGTGCTGAAACGCGAGAAACGGAACTTCCCGTGGAAGCGGTTTATGCCCTTCATCCTGATTGCCCTGGCGGTGCTGGTTGGGGCTGCATTCTTCTTTGCAAAATATTACGGCTATCACTTTGTACAAAGATGGCCGCTTTTTGTAAAATAATACGCATTCACAGATGAGCTGATCGGCGGAGTGTCTCCGTCGATCAGCGTCGCATGGAGTGCGTATGGATCTTAAGCAGGTAATTCAGGAACTTGTAAAAGAGCGAAACCGCTTGAACCTATTGATTAGGGCCCTGGAGCAGGGGCTGGATGCCCCGGCTTCAAAGCCCCATAGTTCTCGTCGGGGGCGCAAGTTCATGGCTCAATCGGAGCGTGAGGATGTGGCTGAGCGCATGCGGCGCTACTGAGCGGCGCGCAAGGGCACGACAGCGCCGCCGCCGGAGTCCGGCGCACCAGAACCCGGCGGCGAGTGATTCGATTCGTTTGAGGGCGATTACCGCTTAAAGAACCACAGCCAGAAGTACTGCGTCCCCGCGCCAAGTCGGTAACGCGGTTCAAAGCCACACGCCTCAGCCAGTTCCACTGCGTCCGCATCAGAAAACGGCACACCGAGCCATGTGTCATCCTGATTTCTCTTCATGGAAGGATCGCCCTGCACCTGAAACTTGAAAAGCCCTCCCGGCTTCAGCAGGCGCGCAACCTCACGTACGTAGTTTCGGATCACGTCCCGGCTGGGAATATGCTGAAACACGATGTAGGTAAAGGCGAAATCCAGCTGGACATCGCCTAACACAGCCAGATCCTGACCATTGTTCTGAAATAGATGGGCATTCGCGCGATCCTTCACCGCTTCCTTCGCCCGTACGATCATCTCCCCACTGACATCCACGGCATAGACCTGGCCGAAGTTCTCTGACAGGGCGCGCGTCATCCTGCCCGAGCCGCAGCCGATTTCAAGAATCGTCATCGCTTTCGGATCCTGCCCCTGGCAGACATTTCCCATGTCGGTGAGAATCTCGTTGTAGACATTCTGGCGACCGGATTCAAAGTACTCCTCGTCGCTCCATTCTGTTTGTGCCGTCGCTACGTAGTGTCGGGCGTTCTCTTTCGCGCGCGCGTCCCAATCCTGACGCATCTTGTCTAAAATCGCTTGCGTGTCCGGAGTGTGCGCTTTTACCGCTTGCGCGTCTGGGGGGAGTATTTTCGAGGCCATTGCTGGCCCATCGGAAGGCATCTGTTATATTGTAATTGTTAGCCGCTAGTGGGCGGATAGCTCAGTTGGGAGAGCACCGCGTTCGCATCGCGGGGGTCGAGGGTTCGAATCCCTTTCCGTCCACCAAATCCTCTTTTACGGTTTCTTCCGTAGATTTCCCGCAGTTCCCCTGACTTCTTGTTCGCTTCCGCCTTGCTTCGCCCCTTCAACCACATTTCCATACTCTGCAAGATCTGCGTGGCTACCGCCTGGAGCGCACACCAAAAAAAAATCCTGCGTGAGCAGGACCTTTTTGTTATTTCAAAATCTTCTGTCTGTTGCTGGCCGTCCGGCCCGGGTCTATTTGCGTGAGCCGGGCTTGGGGTTCTTCAGATTTGTCTGGCGCGCTTTCGTCTTCTTGCGCTTCGGCTTGCTGATGATGAAGGTGCCGCTGCCAATGTACTGTGCTGAATAAAGCTTATCGTCTGCCAAGTTGTTCAACTCCTGATCTCGAAAATTCTATTGTAGCGCAACGCCCTGGCCCTACAGCGCGGTGAGGCGGCGTACCGCTTCGGCGCA
The DNA here is from genome assembly GCA_903929755.1 of uncultured Acidobacteriia bacterium. GTDB lineage: Bacteria > Acidobacteriota > Terriglobia > Bryobacterales > Bryobacteraceae > BOG-234. Next base: position 14,784 of record CAIYVZ010000141.1, on the reverse strand, counting down.
GAGTCCAGGCGCTCCGGCGGCCACCACAATACCGGAAATGCTCCCACGCCGGAAGCCCGCCACCTCGGCTCCGTCCAGTATTGCCGGGCGGGGCACGGTGGTCAGACCTTCTGCGCGTACAAAGACGGAGAGATCGCGGGTACCATCGCTGAAGACCATATGGAGTGTCCGCTCCCCGCCCAGCCTGCATTCCTTCGCTTTGGCCAGAACGTAGCCAGCCGGAAGCAGCGTTTGGACATCGGACCAGCCCACCCGATACTGTTCCAGTAGCGGTTGCATCGCCGGAATGGTGGCTTTCCAGCGGCGGGGACTATTCTGAAGCACCTCCGCACGGTGGTCGCGGACCGCCGCCGTCACTACCTTTGTCTCAGGACGCCCGGAAACCGCCCAGGTGATGGCGGAGCCCAGTGTGAGGACCGCAACGGCTGCTATCGCTATCCAGCGCCGTTGCAGGCCCTTCCGGTATTCTTCCTGCCGAATCCGGGCACGGACAGCAGCCACAACTCCGGAGGCATCCGGAGTCTCCGCGAACAGGGCCTGCCGCAGTTGCTCATCCTGCTGCATATGCTCATGAATGCTCATTGCAATCCTACTCCTGCTTTTCTGTTTTCCATTTTGCCGGACAGCAGGGCACGCATCCCCCCCCGTGCACGGCTCAGGCGGGACATTACGGTCCCCAGCGGAATTTCCAGCATGGTTCCAATCTCCTGCCCCGTAAAACCCTCCACCACCGAGAGCAACAGCACCGTTCGCTGGTCGTCGGGAAGGCGCGTAAGAGCCTGAAGCAACTCATCGTCGCCCCCCGGGGCTGTTTGCCGTGCCTCAATCGCCTCGCTCAGGGGCGACTCCACCGGCCGGGTATTCCGCCGTCGGCCTTCGCTGTACCACGTGTTGATCAGAATCCGGAAGACCCAGGCCCGCGGATTCGAGGTGTCCCGCAACTTGTCTATACCCCGCCAGGCGCGCAGTAGCGCCTCCTGCACCAGATCCTCGGCCACTTCCTTACTGCCGCACAAACGCCGGGCAAACCGCAGCAAACCGGCGGCGTGAGGAATGATCAGGGCTTCGAATTGGCTCTGTTTATTCCCCACGCTGCCATTATCCACGCTGCGAATCTCCCGAAGCTACTTCTGGAATTCGTTCAGCGCCGCCAGCACTTCCTCGCTGTGCGGGTTGGGCTTCACCTGCGTGTAAACCTTGCGTATCTTGCCCTGCGGATCGATCAGGAAGGTGTTGCGGGCGGCGACGGCACCATTTGCCGCGAGCGAACCATATGCCGTAATCATGGCCTTTGAGGGGTCTGCCAGGAGTTTGAAAGTAAGGTTTTCTTTGGTACAGAACTGCTGGTGGGAGTCGATCGTATCCGCGCTGACGCCAACGATGGCGGCCTTCTTCGCCGTGTACTGATCCTGATCGCGCTGGAAGTTGTGCGCTTCAATGGTGCAGCCCTGCGTCATGTCCTTCGGGTAAAAGTACAGGACCACCCACTGCCCTTTGAAATCTTTCAGGCTGACGCTCTTGCCTTCCTGGGACTGCAGGGTGAACTCGGGAGCTTTGCTGCCTTCCGTGGGAAGGTCCGCGGCGGAGGCGAGGAATGAAGTGGCCGCAAGGACAATGCCGGCGGCCAGTGTGAACGAAAATTTACGCATACCTGTTGTAACGCTCCGCGGCCCGGTTTTCATCCATGCCCATCAGAACTACGTACCCTGATCACCAGGCTTGGCAACCGTGAAGCTCATATCGGACACTGGATACAGGTGTCCTGGTTCCCTCGCGTTTTCCGCCCCTTCGTAGCACTCCTTCTTATCGCCGGGGCGTTGTGTGCCCAAAGCGTTCCGCACCCAGAAGGTTCCGGGGCAATCACACCGGAGGCCTCCGGGCTGCCCACTGCGGCCGAGATTGAAACCATCATGCGCGGGCTCTCGGAAATCACAGGTTTCAAGATTCACCGCAGGTTGCCGTTCCAGATCGTGACCCGGCAGCAGGTGAATCAGTTTCTAAAAGACCAGATCCGGAAGTCTGTGAAGCCAAAGGAACTGCGCGCTGAAGAAGCCACCCTTCGAATGTTCGGGTTCGTGCCGAAGGACTTTGATCTGAAGCAGACGACCATCGACCTTCTCACGGAGCAGGCGGCGGCCTATTACGACTTCCAGCGCCGGAAGTTGTTCATTTCCGACTGGGCCACGCGCAATATGCGTGAAGTGGCACTGGTTCATGAACTGGCGCATGCGCTGGCAGATCAGAATTTTTCCCTGCGCCGGTATCTGGCGGCTGCAGGAGATGATTCAGAAGCCTCCATAGCCCGACAGTCCGTTGTGGAAGGCCAGGCTTCGTGGCTGATGCTGGAATATGCCGCGCGCCAGACCGGTCGCAGCCTGAAGGAGCCCGCTACCGCAGCTGAATCCCTCAAACGTCAGCCCGATCCGGGGCCGGATGACCCCGGTGAGGCACAATATCCGGTCTTCAGCAAGGCGCCCCTCTATATCCGGCGGACGCTGATGTTTCCCTACGAAGAGGGGCAGAATTTGCAGCAGGCGCTGTTTCTGAAGGAAGGCCAGGCCTCGTTCTCCCACCTGTTCCGCCAACCTCCCGCCGCGACGACGCATATTTTCCACCCGGACCGTTATCTGGATCACTTTATTACCTCGGTGCCCGAGTTGCCCAAAGCGGCCAGGGGAACTTCGGCTCTGGTGTCTGGCTCGGTAGGGGAACTGGACCACCGGATCATCCTGCGGCAGTTTCTGGACCAGGAGACGTCGGAAGCGCTGGCTCCCCTGCTTCGGGGCGGGGCCTACCGCATTGACGAGGCAAAGTCTGACCACCGTTTGACGCTTACCTATGTTTCCGAATGGCAGAGTGAGGCTGCCGCCGGGCGCTACTTCGCGGCCTACAAGAAAGTGTTACGTGCAAAACTGAAAGGTTTCACTATCGTGCGGGACACGGAAGCTGAGTTCACCGGCGGTAGTGAAGATGGCTACTTTGGGGTTACTTTGTCCGGCGAGCGGGTTCTGAGCCGCGAAGGTCTGGCGAAGCCCTTTTAGCCCTCTCGCGGCGTAACCTGGGCGGCTTGCCCCATTTCCGCCCCAGTCTGCTGCCCGGCCCCGCCCATGTGCGACCCTTTTAACGTTACCTCATGCGATTTCTCGTTCTGCTGGCACTCGCCGGCCTCGCCTCCGCCCATACTCTTCAGCTGACCGGCATTACCGTCCGAATCGACGCCAACGGCACGGAAGTGAATGTCGTGGCCCATGTCCCCCTGCTCTTGGGCAAGGATCCCGCCATCAATATTCCCCAGCGTCTTCAGCTGCAGCTGGACGGCCTGCCCTTCCGCCCGGCGAGCCCCCCCACGCTCAAGGCCGATCCCCTCAGCGATACTATCTCCTGGACTGCCCGCGAAGGTCGGGCGGCGGGGGCCGTGGTCGTCTCGGCTCCGTTATTTCCGGACCGGCCGGATGACACCACGGTGGTGCTCGTCTATCGGAAGGGTGAATTAGTTGACCGATCCGCCTTGAATCCGGCGCACCCTTCGGCCGTGATTGGCGAGACGGTTCTCGCAGTTATGCGCCGGTTCATTCAGATGGGCGTTTTTCACATCCTGTCTGGACCGGACCACATCCTTTTTGTGCTCGGCCTGATTCTGGTTGGCGGCGCGGCACGGCGTTTGCTGGGCGTGATTACCGCCTTCACCCTGGCGCACAGTCTTACCGTCTCGCTCACAGCTCTTGGTATGACGAGTCTTTCCCCGCGCCTGGTGGAGCCCATGATCGCGTTATCCATTGTGGTGGTGGGCCTCGAAAACCTGCTGCGTAAAAAGGCCAATTTCGAGGTCAGGGCCTGGCTGGCATTTGGCTTTGGCTTTTTTCATGGCTTTGGCTTTGCCGGCGCCCTGACGGAAGTCGGGCTTCCGCGCCAGGCTATCGGCTGGTCCCTGGCCAGCTTCAATATTGGCGTCGAAATCGGCCAGGCTTGCATCGTCCTTCTTGCGCTGCCCATCCTCCTGGCGATTCACCGGAAGAGCGAACGCGCGGGCCAAATGGTAACCCGGTTTGCCTCTGCGTTGATCGCGATGGCGGGTGTCGTTTGGTTTATCGCGCGTATTCGGGCCTAGTCCTGGCCTGGTCCCCCACCAGCAAGAGCTCGTATTGTGTTTGGTTCGGTTCCCAGGCTCAGGTGGTGGCAGACCTGTCTGGAAATAAATTCCAAGAGATTTGCCACCACCTGCCATAGCTATTTGGGGATGTAGGGAATTAGTACGGGAGCACTGGATGCCCCCTCCTGCGTCACCTTCATTTGTGGATTGCCCGCGTCGATACCAGCTGGAACTTCGAAGTTCATCTGGTACAGCCCCACCAGGCCGGGAGTCAAACCAACGAATGCGATCTTCGCGTCTTTTCCTCCAATCGTAAGGGTGGGCATCGAGCTGGGGTGGGCGAGGGTATCTCCAGGTGCGGCCCCGCCACTGGCAACATCGTTGTCCGTGACGCCGAGGCCGGAGAGATACACGATAGCAATCTCGCCCGCTTTGGCCGGTGACTTTGCGGAGATCAGGGTTCCATCGGCGTGTTGTCCGATGACGGTACCGTCCGCATAGGCGGCCAGCCCGGGCATCACCGCGGCCAGCTGAATCGCATCTGGAGTAGAGAGCGCTCCGTTGGCTGAGACGATCACCTGATACTGCTTATTGGGTTCAAGCTCATAGGGAATCTGGGCGTTTACCTGGCCTGGGCTGGTAAAGTACAGCGGCGCTTTGATTCCGCCGATAAGAACCTGAGTTCCGTTCACGGTGGTGGGCAGGGGAATCGCATTGGGCACCCCCGTAAGCAGCGCCAGATTTGCGCCGTACACGGCGACAATATTGCCAGGCGCGAGAGGTGCCCCCACCAGCGGTGAGAACGCGTGCACGGTCCCATGCGGTGTAAGCAGGGGGGCCGAATTTGGGGGTTACAGAGCCCACCAGCTGCATGTTGAGATCCTTGTAGCCCTTGGCTGTGATCCGGGCACTGATCGTCAGGGTAGGTGCCTGCTTGCGAGGCGTCCACGTGCCTGCATAGAGGCCATTTTTCGAATCGACCAGGGCCAGCGGCAGGGGTGGATCGCCGTTGCTGAAGGTGGAGACGATTTGCGCGCCGGTTACGGTAGCGCCGCAATCATCCACCAGTTTCAGCGAAAGAGGCGTGGGCCATGCCGCCGGGGCGGAGAAGTTGGTGACAATACCTGTCTGGACGGCAGCGAGGGAGGTAGCGGTGCAGGCGTCCCTCGGCTGGAAGGGGGCAGCGATGGAGGGTGCAACGGACGATGTGGTGAACGTTGCCGCTGTGCCTCCCACCGGCGCGACCACCAGGGTAACGTTCACCGAGCGGACTGCCGAGCCGGCGAAGGCGTAGCTGACGAGCCCGGTGTAAATACCTTGCTTCAGGCCACCAATGTTGACGCTGACACTGGTCGTGGCCGGGGCCGGTTGAGAGGTGGAGCCTAAACCAGGCGAAACCGAGAGCCAGCCACCATCGGAAGTGCCTGACGCCTGGAACTGAACCGCCTTGCCGGAACTGGTGAACACCGTGACGAGCTGGGTTGGCGGATTTTCGCCCCCCACCGTGGTCAGGAACAGGAGGCCCGCTGGTTGCGGGTCCGGGCGGGCAACGTTGGTGGCCGGGGTGACAACCAGCACCACTTGATGCGACTGCGGCGCATTCGAGATGCCGGCCCCGCTTACGATGATTTGCCCGTAATAAGCGCCGGTCGAGAGTTTTGAAGCGACCCCGGAATCAATTGAGTAGCTAAACGTTCCGGGCTGCACAGAGGACGCACTCAGGTTAGCGGTCGATATTTTGAGCCAGTCGGCGCCCGGCAGAACCGAGGCGGAAAGCGTAAGGGGCGTGCTGCTGTTCACGCTCACCAGGAACGACCCCGACGTATTTCCGGGGGCGCCGCCCAGAGGCATGCTGAACTGGCCGCCCGAGGGCGACAGCGTCATGCTGGCGTTTTGTGCGACGAAGAGCGTAACAGGGACCGAGCTCTTGCCGGCCGAGGTGGAAATCTCCACCGTTGTGCGGAAGTATCCGGGAGCTACGGCTCCCGGGTTCACGGTAACAGGAACGTTTATGCTGCTGCCACCGGGGATGGTGGAAGGCGGCGCCCCTACCGAGCACCAGGGCGCTCCGCAGGAAACAGTGGCAATTCCCAGAGTGCCGCCGCCTGCGTTTTGCAGCGTAACGGTCTGGCTGATCGGAGCCAGATTCTGCGTAGTGGTGGCAAACGACAAGATTTCGGTAAGTGTTTTGAGCCGTGGGGGCGGGGAAGTCACCCTGAGACTGACGGCCACTGACTGCGAAGAACCAGCGCAACTGCCAGTGGTGCAGGTGACCTTCACGTTGGTTGAATAGTCACCAGCCGGCAGCGAGAGCGCTCCTCCCGAGACGGCGATAGCGATGTTGTCCGGCGTCTTGCTTCCGCTGGTTACGGTCAACCACGGAACACTGGGGCTGGCCGCGGCAGAGAACGAGATCTGCTGGGTGATGGCGGTCGACTGTACTCCTGCGATTTGGCGGGAGGGTACCGACTCTGCCCCGGTAGTGAGGTCGAAGGCCGCACTTCCGGCTGACAGGATTAAATCGGCCGAGACCTGGCGTATGGTGAGCCCGAGATTACCGGTGGCTGTAGTTCCGGCTGCATCGGTAACGGCAACAGTGGCGCTGAAATCACCTGCAACCGTGGGCGTCCCCGAAATGGAGCCGCTGGGATCGAGGGTAACTCCGTTGGGCAGGCTACCGCCGGAGATGCTGCTGCCGGAGAGGGTCCACTTATACGGAGGGATGCCTCCGGTGGCCGCCAGTTGGGTTCCCGGGTATTCAATGCCGAGCATGCCTGAAGCGAGCGGCGATTTGGAGGTGATCAGCAGGGGAGCCGGACGCACGTTGAGGCTGACGCTCGTGCTGGCGGTGCCGCCTGTGGAATCCGTTACGACAACGGCGAAACTCCCGCCGCCGGGTGTTGTTGGCGTTCCGGTAACGCTGCCGCCGGAGAAGGATAATCCGTCGGGCAGGGAGCCGGAAAGCACGGACCACGCATAGGGCGACTTGCCCCCCACCGCGCTGAGCGAAGCCGAGTAGGGCGTGTTCACTATGGCATCGGGGAGATTTCCGCTGGGGATACTGACGGGAGCCCCTGGCACGATGATGGTGATGGTGCCCCCGGCCGAGATTTTGGCACCGCTACTGTCGGTAACCGTCACGCTGAGAGCGAACAAGCCGCCCGCGGTTGGCGTACCTGCGATTGTGCCGGACAAGCTAATGCCCAGGCCTGGCGGGAGGCCGGCGGCGGAGAAGCTGACGGTGCCCTGACCCCCAATGGCGAGCACAGTGGCTGAATAAGCGGTTCCCAGTGTTCCGTTGGGGAGCGACGGGAGCTGGATACCCAGGACCGTGATGCTGAACGCGGTTGAGGCGGCGCGTCCGCTGGTATCGAAAACGCTGATGGAGGCCGACGAGTTGCCAGCATTGGCCGGGGCGCCGCTAAGGGTGCCGCCAGGCGAGAGGCTCACGCCCGGGGGGAGGCCACTTGCGGAGAATGTGTAAGGCGGGACGCCGCCAGACGCCGTGAATGTACCGGAGACAGCCCCCCCCACAGCCACGTTTGCCTGCGACGAGGAACCACTAATCAGAAGGGGCGCGATGGGGGAAATCACTGCGATGGTTAGCGTCTTCACCGCCGTTAGACTAGTCAGGGTGTCGGTAACCGTGAAGACACCGGGGAAGCTTCCCGCGGACGTGGGGCCGCCGGTGAGGACGCCTCCGGTGGAGAGTGTCAGTCCGGGGGCCAGCCCTGTGGCAGACCATGTATAGCTTCCGGAACCCCCCGAAGCACTCAGCAGTTGTGTGCCATAAGTTTTGCCCCGGCTGGCCGTTGGGGAGCGAGGTGGTGGTTATGCTCAGTACGGACAGCGAGGGTACGGCGGCAATGCTGTTCGGTCCTGCCAGAGGTGAACCGCTCTTCACCACGGTAACGGCGCCCCCCGGGGTCACCCGGTTGACAACTCCCGTGGTGTGTCCCGGCACCAGGAAGTGCCCGTTGCCCGGATCCATCGCAAGTCCGTCCAGCACGCTGTCCGCGAGGGGAATCGTGATCGAGGTCGCGTTATTCGGGGCCCCGTCTGGATCGAACGCCACCAGGCGTTGGTTTCTATAGTCGGTGAACTCGATAATTCTGGCACTCGTTACCGCGATGCCGGTGATTCCCCCTGGAATGGTGGCGAGGGTTGTCGCCGCGCCCGCCGGAGTGATCCGGTAGATCTTCACCGTGCCATTGTCGTCAGAGCCGACAATGTAGTTTCCGTTGCTGTCGAGCGTCACCGCCGTGTCCTGCAGCTCGCTCACAGACTGTATGGGCAGCGCGGCCACTGCCGTCAGCACGCCCGCCGGCGTTACCCGGTACACGGTGTCGGTGGTGTTGTCCACAAAAATCACATTGCCGTTCGCATCCACGGCTGTGCCGCCAATCCCGCTGTTTCTGGTCAGGATTGTCGTCACCGTCCCACCCGGCGTTATCTTGTATACGCCGGAGGTGTCGTGGGTGTACATGTTGCCCTGGGGATCCGCTGAAATATTGCTCGCGTGGCACTGCGTCGGCGGGCCGCAGATGGTAACCAGGGTTGTGCCGTCAGATGACATCCGGAAAATCTTTCCGGATGAACTGTCGGCCACGGCAAAGTCATACGCCGAGCCCCCCTGCCGGGCGATGGTCAGCGGGATAGTCTGGCTGACCGAATTCGAAGCCTGGTCCTGAACGGTGACGCTGAGGGCCAGCGTGCCGAAGGTATTGGGCGTGCCGGAAAGTACTCCCGATGCCGGATCAATGGCAAAGCCCGCAGCGGCCGCCGTCGTAGTCACGCCGAACGACCAGCTCAGAGCTCCGTTTCCGCCGACTGCGGCAAGCGTTTGGTTATACGCAACACCCGCCACTGCGGCTGGCAGCGTGGAGGTTGTGATCGTGATCGCATTGCCGACCGTCAGGGTAATCGTTCTGCTCTGCAACAGGTTTCCGCTGTCCAGAACCTGCAACGTGAACGTGCTGCTGCCCGGGACTGCCGGGGTGCCCGAAATGGCTCCAGTGCCAGGGCTGAGCGTTAGGCCGTTCGGCAAGGTGCCGCTCTGAACAGACCAAACATAGCCACCGTAGCCGCCAGTCACGCCCAGCGCTTGGTTGTAGGTTGCGCCGGCCGCCCCGTTCGGCAGCGAACTCAGGGTGATAGCGAGCGGCGTATGAATAACTGCCGTAAATGCCAGCGTCCCTGTGTTGTTTTGCGAATCAACAACCTGCACAGTGAAGTTGTAGGTTCCGGCTGTGGTGGGGGTTCCCCCGATCGCGCCATTGAAGGCGCTCATCTGGACACCCGCTGGCAGAGCTCCCGAGGAGATACTCCATGTCTGCCCGGTACCCGTGCCGCCCGTTGTGGCAAGGGACAGCCCGGGATAGGCCGCGCCCTGCACGCCGATAGGGGCGGTGCTCTGCGTGATCGTCAGCGGCGCTTGGTGGGGACGGAGCTGGATCCCGTTAATATCCGCTTCCTGATCGCCCGCGATACCGGCAAACCGCACCAGCAGCTGTCCCGTTCCATCGGCTGTCGCAGTTCCTGTGAGATAGTTCTTGCCTGCGATAAAAGTTGAATCCGAAGAATTGCCCGGAATCGTGGTTATCGGGGTGCCGCCGTTGAGCGACACGCTGATGCCGCGGCCCGAGATAGAGTCGGCCTGGGTATAGACATAGGCGTCCCACGATGTTCCCGGCGTCAGACCAGTGAACAAAATGTTCCCCTGTCCCCCTCCCGCTTTGTACAGGTATCCGTTCATCAGGATGCAGTAGGGCCCGCTTGCCGTGCAGAAGCCATTCCGCAAACCAGAGTTGTAGACCCCGTCGCCCGCAAAGCTGATGTTGACCCCGGTCGGCTGCCCGTGGGTTTCGTTGAGCGTCCCTGAACCCGGCTGGTTCGAGAACAGATTCCAGTTGTCGTTTTGAGACCCGATTACGCCCGGGCCTGCATACGCGAATTGCTGCGATGCCTGAAATTGCACGCTGAGCAGACCAAACGCGTTGATGGTGGTCGTGTAGCTCTTCGTGGTGCTGACGTTGCTGGAATCGGTAACCTGGGCGGTGAACGAGAAGGTTGCGGCCGACGTGGGGTTTCCGCTCAGCAGGCCTGTGGTGGAGTTTAGCGTGACGCCTGTGGGCGGGGCCCCGGCAGTGATGGAAAATACATTGCCCAGGCCCGTGCCCCCGGCTGCAACCAGTTGCTGTGAGTAGGGAATTCCCACCGAACCGCCAGACACTGTGGCCGTGGAGATGGTCAGTACGGGGTTGATGGTGACGCTCAGGTTTTGCGTTGCCACATCATCCAGGCTGTCGGTGACCCGCGCCGTGAAAGTGAAGGTGCCCGCCGATTGCGGGGTGCCGGACAGGATGCCACCAGTGGAGAGTGTTAACCCTGGTATGCTGCCAGCGGAAATCGTCCAGTTATACGCTCCCTGGCCACCCGATGCGGCAAGAGGGAAACTGTAGCTGCGCCCAACCACGCCCGGCGAAACGGGGGCACCAGCTGATGTGGTGATGCTGAGGGGCGCATAGACCGTCTGTACTACCGCTGAAGATGTGGTTCCTGAGTTATTGGCGTCTCCGTTGTACACACCAGTCAGCGAGTGGCTTCCCGCAGTCAGACTGGATGTACTGAAGGTCGCAACACCGTTTGTCATGGTCCCGGAGCCAATATTGGTGGCCCCATCAAAGAAAGTTATGGAACCCGACGCGGTGTTCGGCGTCACGGTCCCGGTCATCGTCACGGACGAGCCTGCGGCGACGGGATTGGGCGACGATGTGAGTGAAATGGTCGTCGTCCGTTTATTTACCGTCTGCGTGATGGCGGAAGAGACGTTGGTTAAATAGTTGGCGTCGCCATCATAGCGGGCTGTAATGGAGTGCGTCCCGACGTTCAGGCCCGCCGCATTAAACGTCGCCGTTCCCAGACTCAGCAGCCCCGTTCCGAGCGCCACTGCATTGTCAAGGAAAGTCACGGTTCCAGTGGCAGCGGTTTGGCTGACCGTGGCGGTGAACGTGGCGGAGTTGCCAAAGGTAATCGGCGTCGCCTGGGTGGTGACCGAGACGGAGACCGGCGCCTGATTCACTACCTGCTGGAGCGTGGTGGAATTGCTGGCGGCATTACTCGTATTCCCTGCGTAATACGCGACCAGATTATGGGTTCCGGCCGTTGTAAACGTCGGGAGGAAACTCACCACGCCGGAGCTAAGCGTTCCCGAACCAAGGGTCTGCACGCCGTCCTTCAGGGTCACAGTGCCTTGTGCGGTGACAGGAGAAACGGACGCCGTAATCGATACCCCTTGTCCCACAATAGACGGGTTTGTAACCGAAGTCAGGCTCGTGGTGGTGGTGCCCAGGCCGAGCAAAACGCTCAGCGCGTTATTGCCGTAGTTGGAAACGATCAGGTCGGAAACACCGTCGCCGTTCAAATCTGTCACCGTGACGGCCCTGGCACCGTTGGCGCCGGAGGCGGAATTATAGTGGACCGAAGGTGCAAAGCTCAGCGCGCCGGTACCCAGAAGAATGCTGACTGTGTTGGTGGCATCATCTGTTACTGCAACGTCGGGAATGCCATCGCCATTGAAATCTCCGGGAGCCACAAAATAGGGCCCGCTGGAAAGGCCAATTACCGTGGCGGTGCCAAAGGTGCCATTGGGCGCGCCTGCCAGCAGCATCACGTTGTTGTTGCCGTGGTTCGCTACCACAAGGTCAGGATTGCCGTCCGCATTAAAATCTGCAGCCGTGATGCCCTGCAACGGTGTTCCGCCCGCGGCGTAGTTCACGGCCTCTGCGAAGCGACCTGCTGTCTGGCCGAGCAGGACGCTCACATCGTTCGAAACCTGATTGGCCGTGGCGAGGTCGGTGACGCCGTCATGGTTGAAATCGCCCGCAACAATGCCGGCCGGACTGCTGCCAACCAGATACGTGAGGGCAGCATTGAACGTGCCGTCCCCGTTACCCCGCAGGACGCCCACATTGTTGCTGTCGTAGTTGACCGTTGCCAGGTCAATCAGACCATCATGATCAAAGTCCGCGGCAAGGATTTGCGCCGGGTGTTTGCCGCCGGCGGAATACTTCACCTGGGTGGCAAAGCCGCCGGCCCCGTCACCCAACAGGATGCTGATGTCGTCAGACAACAGATTGGCCACTGCAATATCTGCCTTGCCGTCGCCGTTGAAGTCGCCGGTCACCATCGAAATCGGATTTGTCCCGACAGCCACCGTGGTAGCGGTTCCGAGGCCGCCCACACCATCGCCCAGGAATACGCTGACCGTGTTGGCGCCGTAATGTGCCACCACAAAATCCGTCTTGCCGTCGCCGTTAAAGTCAGCCGTAGCGCCCATCCAGGGTCCAGCGCCTGTCGCGGCAGAGACGGCGGGGCTAAAGCCTGCCTGCGGCCTGGAAGCCACGGTCTGCAGTACGCCTGATGAGGAACTCGGCAGGCCCAGCGCGGCACCCTGATAGTAGGCGCGAAGGTTGTGAACGCCGGTACCCAGCTGCTTCGTGCTCACGGTCGCACTACCACTGCTAAGCGTCCCTGTGCCGATAACAGAAGCGCCGTCGTAGAACGTGACTTTCCCCGTGGAGGTGTTCGGCGACACGCTCGCTGTCAGCGTGAGATTCGCGCTAAATGCGGAGGGACTGGGGAGCGATGTTGAAAGTGATGTCGTTGTCACGCCGGCGACGGCCAGCGTCAGCGTGGCCGACCCAAAGTTGCTGGCGGAATCCGTGGCCCGGAACGTGACGCTTACGGTGCCTCCTGCCGTGGGCGTCCCGTCGATCAGGCCCGTGGCAGCGTTCAGGTTGAGCCCCGTCTGCAGCGTCCCGGACGTGATCGTCCATGTGTACGCGCCCAGTGCGGGCAGGCCCCCCGTGGCCGCCAGCGTTTGGCTGTAGGCGAAACCCACCGCGCCAGGCGGCAGCGTGGAGGTGTTTACCGTCACTGCCTGGTTAATCGTCAGCGTGATTGCCGCCGTTCCCGACAACGTGTTGGTGTCCGTAGCCCGGAATGTTATCGAAGCGGTGCCGAAACCGGTCGGTATTCCGGTAATCGCCCCGGTTGAGGAATTCAGAGCCAGGCCCGCCGGCAGCGTGCCGACCGCGATCGACCACGTGAAGCTCCCGGAACCGCCCGAAGCGGTCAGCGTTTGATTGAAAGCCGCACCCTGCACCCCTGGCAGCAGCGTGGAAGTCGTGATGGTGACCGGCGGGAAGATTTGCTGGCTCAGTGTGTTCGAAAGCCCGCCCTGGTAAATGCTGTCTCCGCTGTAAACGCCATATACAAAGTGGGTACCGGCTGTAAACGGCAGGGCCAGCGTAGCCACGCCATTCACCAGCGAGATGGATTCGCTCAGCGGCGAACCCTCTAAGAACTGAATGCTTCCAGTCGCGCTCGAAGGCGTCACCGTCGCGGTGAGCGTGACATTCTGCCCGGCCACCCCAGGATTGGCTGACGTTGTCAGGCTGATTGCGGTCGGAGCGAGTCCCAGATGGATTCCCACCGCTGAAGCTGCATTGTCGGTAAACACAAGATCGGTGCGGCCGTCTCCGTTGAAGTCCGCTACCGCTGTTCCCAGCGAGGCGCTGCCAACCGTGTCCAGGATCGTGAAGTTACCGGCGCCGTCGCCCCCGAAAAGCCAAACCGCATAGCCGGTCTGCGGTACTGCCAGATCAACCTTGCCATCGCCATTGAAATCGCCCACCGAGAGGATCGACGGGCCGGCCTGCGTCGCCGTGAGCGCAACCGTTCCAAAAGTCCCGTCGCCAGCGCCCAGCAAGATACCCAGGTTATTGCTGGTCGTGTTCGTTACTGCCAGATCCAGCTTGCCATCAGAATTGAAATCCGCCGCAACCACAGCCCCGGTTCCAGTGCCGCCGGCGGCATAGTTCACCGCGGAACCGAAGGTCCCGTTACTCGCCCCCAGCAGGACGCTCACGTTGTTGGAACCCTGGTTTGCCACCGCCAGGTCAGCGTATCCATCACCGTTGAAGTCACCGGCAATCAAGCCCGCCGGCCCGGTGCCTGTCGCGTAGGTTATACCCGCTGCAAAGGTCCCGTTACCGTTGCCAGGCAGAATTCCAACATTATTGCCGCCGTTGTTTACCACCGCAAGGTCGATAATGCCGTCCCCGTTGAAATCGGACGCAATGATGCCCATGGGGAGGGCCCCGACTATGTAGTTCACAGCCGTCGCGAACCCTCCCGCGCCGTCCCCGAGCAGAATGCTGACATTATTGCTGCCACGGTTTGACACCGCCATGTCGGGCTTGCCGTCCCCGTTGAAATCTCCCACCGCAACATACTGGGGGTTGCTGCCCACGGCAAAATTCGTTGGGGAGGCTCCCGGATATCCGGTCCCCGTTCCCAGGAATACGCTGACGTTGTTGCCGGTGTTATTCACCACAACAACGTCGGTTTTGCCATCAAGATTGAAATCGCCGGTGGCCACGCCCCAGGGCCCTGTACCTCCACTGGCAAGCCGCGTACCGCCGTTGAGCCGATCCTGCACACCCGTATTCACGGTCTGCGCCAAATTCGAGGAGCCGCTTCGAGCGTTCAGTGAATCGCCCGTATTGGGGATTCCGAGGCATGTCGATCAGCATTCCGAAGTGATGTCGATCACGATTCCGAGATGAAGCCGATCAGCATTCCGATCTGATGCCGATCACTTTACGAATGTAGTATCGGAATGGTGATCG
>CAIYVZ010000140.1 GCA_903929755.1 uncultured Acidobacteriia bacterium | reverse complement strand
TGGCCGTTCGAAGCACCCAACTATCCAGCTTGCCAGGTCTTGTTCCAAAGCGCCAGGTCTAAAGTGAAGATTCTTAAAGATTTCTTCGAGTACCCTTTCGACGTGCCGGAAACCTTCAAGTAGGGGGCTGAACTGTTACGGCAAAACTCATGCGCCGCATCACACTTACTCCCCTCCACGGGGTGGCAGCCGTGTTTGATCGGGTAAGGGGAAAAGTGCATGTTGGCATTTAGTCACAGTGACGTCAGCGGGGCAGTGTTGAGTGTGATGTGCGCGCGATGTCGGCCCTGGCTCCGAATTCACGCCCGAAGAAGGGAGACGTGGCGACGGCGGCTGGCAAGGTTGTGCAAAAGGAAGGAAAGGAATGAAGCGAATCACGGTAGTAACGATAGTCTGTTGTCTGTCCCTGACCCTACAGCAACCGGGCCTTTGGACTGGAGAAGGCGAGTTGGAGCGCCCCGCTGGTGGGCCAGACGGCTCTGTACCATGCGATTGCGCTGGCGCTGGAACGCTGCCGGTTACGGGCAATGAGAAGACTGTCCCGAATCGTAATTTCCGATGGCGGCGATAATGCCGCCGTGCTGGTGCCGGGCATTTCGGCAGCGAGCAAGGAAGTGCGGAGAAGGGTACCGCCGAATACCGGGTGCAGGTGGGAGCATTTGCACCCGGACAAGACTTCAACGCCACGAGCCTTGGGTAAAGCCATACCGGCGCAACGTGCCCCTCGGAAAGCCTGAGTGGCTGAACTCGTTCACGAAAAGGGCACGTCCGAAATAAACACTATGGGCGGAACACCCCGGCGCCGAGGCTACAGGAGTGTTCCGCCCATTTGAAGTGCCAACCGCCATTCGACTGTTCTGGTGGCCCGTCTGACATGATCAGCAGCACCGGGCAACAAGGGCCCGCGACCGGCCCCCCGGAAGCACCTAAATCATGCTGCTGAGGGCGGCGTGCTGTGCCAGTAAGTGCAGGCCAGACGTCGCGTGCTCTGCTCTCATGATGCCTCGGGCGAGTACAACCTCGTCTGCATTGCCATTGGCAATAAGGAGGAATTTATTTGACTTGAGAGCCGTCTCGTATTCCACGATACTATCCTCCGGCACGCCGACACTGTACAAAGCCGCCCCGATCACGCTCAGCCCGCCGACGAGGACAGCGCCTTCCAGCGCAGCCACCATGGCTGCAACCAGGGGCCCCCCTATCAGGACTGCGCCCATCCCTGGAATGGAAAAGAAGGCCGATCCGAAGAGGAGGCCCCACACGGTACCCCAGAAGCTCCCGGCCTTACCCCAGCTGTTCAGCCGATCGCCGGAATTATAATATCCAACGACATGCTCTTCTGTGTGGTAATCCTTTCCAACAATCGATAACTTCTTCATCTCGAAGCCGGACTTCTGGAGATTCTTCAATGCGTCTTCAGCTTGAACATGGCTATCGTAGACCGCAACTACGGCGTAGTTGTCATTCTGATCATTCATATAGTTTTCCTGGTCTACTTTATGGGGATCGGCTGGCCGATGGTGGTACCGATCATTTCGCCTGAGATCACCAGCTCTACCCTGCGATTCTGTTGTCGGCCGTCGGCTGAATCGTTACTCGCAACAGGCTGGTTCTTGCCGAACCCCTTCGTGGTGACAGAACTCCCAGCCATTCCTTGCGCCATTAGAAAGTCGCGAACGGAAGTACCCCGATCTTCCGAAAGCTTCTGGTTGTACTCATCTCCGCCGACCGAATCGGTGTGACCCTCCACGTCCAGCATCAACCCCGGATGGCCCGAGACAATACCAGCAACCTTCGCCAGTTTCTCGCGGGCAGGGGGCCGCAGTGAATGCTTGCCGGTGTCGAAGAGTACATCCGACATGTTCACGATTAGGCCACGAGCGGTGTCACGGGTCTGAAGGACAAGGCTGAACTGCGTCAGCAGCTGACTGCGCAACTCAGCTTTGTCCGCCTCCAGACTGGCTGTCTGTTTCGATGCAGCATCGAGCTGGGCCTGGGTGGTCGCCCGCTGTGCATCGTTCTCGCGTTTCAGACGATCAGCCTCGACCGAGGCGGCGGCAGCCTTCGCTAATCCTTCCGAATTCGCGCGAGTGGTATCTGCGCGTGCGGCACTTAACTGCGCATCCTTTTCTCGCCCGAGCTGAGCGGCCTCGGCCAGCGCCCTGATCCGAGCCATATCGGCCTCGCGGGTAACGCGATTGGTCTCCGACTGAGCTGCAACGCGGGCCCTCTCCGCGCTCGCTTCACGCTCGACTGACAATTCACGTACCTTTGTCTGCGCCTCTTCTTCCTGACGCTTTACGGCGAGTGCGCGTGAATCTTCGGCTGTCTGAACGGCCTCACGCGCAGTCATGGTTACCGGCTTCGAACCCGCATTCCGGGACTGGTAGGCCTCTGCCTGTGCCAGGCTGGCTTCCGCTTTCCGGAAGGTCTCAGCAGCGTATTGCTCAGCACCTACCGCGCGTGCAATCTGAACCGCATTGCGGGCTTCGTAGAGCTCGACCGGCAGTTTACGGTCGAGTCTCAGTGCCAGAGGGTTCGCAAGCCGCGCGTACTGACCACGCTGTAGAAGTTCGTACTTGGCATCGACTTCTTCGATCTTCCCCTTTGTGTCGGCCCGCACCACGTTTTCCATCACAATCAGGTCGCTCGGCTGAGAAACCGCGTAGTACGGTTCGGCCGTAACAACCAAGGCGAAGACCTGCAGCTCTGTCGTGACATTCAGCTTGCTTTTCGTGCCGTTCAGAAGAACCTCGCCGAGGTTGGACGTCCGGCCCTCTGGAGTGACGGCCCACAAGACGTACGTCAGATACTCAGCACCGTTCCTGGTGGCCGCCTGCAGGTGATCGAACTCGACCTCCACTTCGATGTATCCCTGTTTACTCTCAACCTTGGCTTCTCCACGAGCTTCCGGGAGGAGATCGGTGCCACGAAAATCGATCTTCGTGGCACCACTCCGATGTTGATAGTTCACAGCCTTAGTGGTACGGGCGGTAACAGAGACACGGTAGACAGGCAGGCCACCTGCTCCTATGCGTACGGCATTGCCATCCTGAGCCGCCAGAAGACTGCCCAGAGAGAGTAGACCCGCTATCAGGTTGAATGTTTTCATGGTTGTTGGCTTCATCCTGTACGTTTACAGGCTCGATGTAGTCCGCTCGCGGAAGGAGTACCGATTGAGCTGCGCGATGAGTTTCATGGCAGCCCTGGGAATACGCATGTGGGTGGTTACGATTTCCCTGTTCTCTACCTTGCGGCCATAGAGTGTCGCGTTATCGTCAAGGTCGGCACGGAGCGTAGCGCCTTCGAGGGCGATGCCGGCGAACAGACCCTGCGAACGCGACCATGACAGAATCTCCGCATGCAGCTGAGCATCGGTCTGGGCCGTAGCCGTGCGTCCCACGGGGCCCGCAGCCACAGAACCTTCAGCACCCAGAGTGAACTTGCTTTCGAGCAGTTTCCCTGCGCCACGTTCATTCATCACCAGCATGATCAGATCAGTCTCTGAACCACCGATTTGGAAACCGACGCTGCCGCCCTCAATCCGAACCGTCCCTGGGGCGGACCAGCCAGAACCTGTTTTGTTGCGGCAAGAGAGGTATCCTTTGCCGTATTTGCCGCCGACCACAAAGGCCGCAGTCTTCATGTTCGGAACGATTACAATACAATGAGCGTTCGCGAGGAGTTCCTCCGGGATGCCTTTGTCAGGCGTCGCCATAACTTCAGAAAATACGGCAGAGGCTTCCTGGAGGCGCTTTGCCACTTCATTGTCTTTCGCTTCGAGAGGACTCAGGAGCGGGGTCATTGCCAAAGTTGCAATCAATAAAATTCGCATGTTGTACCTTTTCTGTCTGGCCTGCGAACCTGGAGGCTCGTCGGCGGACAACCACTCTTCTGCACGCACAGCGCCACTCTCCCTCGCGTGTTGAAGCTGTTGGCGATACACTGGCCTGTCCGGACGTAGCGAGAAGGACACGGGCTCAGTTAGGTGACCACGGGCAGCCACTTGACGGCACGTGGTCGCAGAATGGCGAGCACCATACACTTCGAAGCATTGTCGGGGTACAGTTTAGCGCCTGGCAGCCAACCTGCAAAGGAAGCAGGAGCACCCAGCGCGGCTCGGCGGCGTAGTGTTGACAGACAAGGACAAACTCAAAATGAATAACGACATACTCGAAGGAAATTGGAAACAGTTCAAGGAGAATATTCTGGAGCAGTGGGGCAAACTTACGGGCGACGAGCTGGATATTGCAGCTGGGCGCCGGGATCAGTTCTCCGGGAAGCTCCAGGAGCATTACGGTATCGGTAAGGACGTGGCTGAAAAACAGATCGAGGACTTTGAGGAACGCTACGCCGCAACAGCGGAACATATGCACCCGGAACCTGTTTGCAAGCATTGTGCGACAGCGCATGCGGCCTCAAGCAAATGCGCGACTCAGTAGCGGCACTGCCGCCAGTGTGTGGCTGACTCCAATAGCGAGAGGGCGCTGGCCGGAAGATCCGGCCAGCACCCTCTCGTAGTACGGAGCTGACTAAGTCGCAAAGTCGCTACTGTTCGTCACTGTCCACTGCTGGAGATTGCCAGATACACGGTATTACTCAGAATGCCATTAACGTTCACATGGACGGGGACAGCGTCCCCAAGCATCGTGCCGTCCGGGATTCTCACGTTAACCTCATACAGCCCAACAGCCGTTGGCGTCAGGCCGGTGAATGAAGGCACAGCCGACGTAGACGCCCCGAAGAAGCCGCCGCCGAAGACTGCAGTGACACCTGCAACGGTGGAAGCAGTCGAAGGAAGTGCCGCCTCGCCTTCAGTGGCTGACGGAGACATTTGCCCCAGGCCGATGGCATAGATGGTGATAGTGTCTCCAGGCCGGGCCGGATGCGAGGTGAAACCGGGGACGGTGGTGCCGCCCGGGAGCGTGAGGCTTCGGTCCAGAGAATTTACAACGACACCATACGTTCCCGGAATGAATGGGGAGAGTGACAGCAGACTCGGCACCACGGCATGGATATCAAGAGAGCGAACATTACCCGCTTTCCCGTTAGATACTACCTGCACTGTGGCGAGTTGTCCCGGTTGCAGAGAATAGGGAACCTGAAAATTGATTTGCCCCGGTGCCACATATAATAGTGGTGCAGGCACGCTATTCACCAGCACTTGGGTAGAGCCCAGAGTTCTGGGGAGTGGCGTGGTTGTGGTGATGGACCTTGTTCCGGTTGGCGCAAGCTGATTTCCATAGATTGAACCAATACCACCGGGGGATAGCGCCCCTGGCGCTCCGTTGGCTCCGTTCACAATGCCCAAAGAATTGATTACCGGCTGGCCAACCGGTGCTACCACCAATTGCACGGGTACCGAGACCAGTGAGTTATTGGCGGCGTTCGAAGAGATGGTAATGGAGCCGGTGTAAATCCCCGGAATAAGCCCGGCAGGATCTGCTGTGATCTGAAGCCCGTTTGGTCCTGTTATCGAAGCTGAAAGAAAAGGAGTGGATCCGCTGGCGCCTGTGATCGTCAGGGTGTTTTGGCCTGCATTGCTAAACATACTGTCGGCGAACTGCGCTGGTCCGGCTTCATAACTGGTGAGCCGGACAGGTCTTATGTTGGTTAGTTCGATAATCGGGGCAGCCGTGACAGTGAGGCGTATGCCGATTGTCTTGTTATCGGTGGGTACCGAGGAGCCGCTGATAACAACCTGTCCGAGATAGACGCCGGGAGCTTGTCCGGCGCACGCCGACACCTGAATAAGATAGGGCGAGAGTCCGCCCTTCATAAACTGAAGCCAGTTTCCGCCGCTCTGAGTGCTGATGGTACCCGTGACACCGGTCCCGACAGTGAAGATGGGCAGAATGTCGCTGGACAGAGAAGATCCGGAAGGCGCTACGTAAAACGCGACGGGCCCGCCGGGCACAGTTGCGTTATTTACTGTAATAATGATGTCTTGTGGTGAATCGACAGCATTTGGATCGGTGAGAAGGATTGAGCCCACATACATTCCAGGCGAGAGAGCCGCTGTATTCAGGGCAATACTGATGAGGTAGCAGTTGCCACCGGATGATGTGCAGCTCCCCCGTGGACCTACGGTAGCGGACAGCCAGGGCGCGGATGACGTCGGCGTCAAAGCCAGCACGCCATCGCCGAGGTTCGTAGCCTGTACAAACTCACCTCCGTTCGCGCCGGAGGGCAGGTTTACCGTACCCACTGTATGAGTGCTCAGGCTAAGACGGGGTGAAGCCGTCAGGAACGGGGTCAGGCTCAAGATAAACACAAGCGCAGAAAGCTCTTTGGAATAACGTCTCATTGCAGGGCTCCTTTTAGTAAGCAGGAAGGCAGGTGCACGCTGCGCTCCCCTTTGCGCCGCGCCGGAGAACGCCCGGCTAATCAGTTGGTTAGGACCCGGGAAGGGGCATCAGGGGATCGCCGAACGCTGGCGACCGGGCGTCGAATGACCGGAAATCGTCAGGAGATGGACATTGAGCACCCCGGATGCGGCGGCAGGCAGTACCGCGGCTGTGTTTCGGAATAGCCTGGCGTCCGCGCTTGTTCCCGCGGTGAAATATCTCCTGCCGGCGTTGGGTGGCACGACGTTCCTGGTGGGAGCCCTGGCAGCGCCGCTCTTCATGGTCTCGTGCAGTGAGGCGAATGTACGGATTCCGTGGGAGCTTGCAGGCCAGAGAGGGCAAGCGCCGTTGCCACAGGGGGGGCTTGTTTCCCCGGTGGAACCGGCGACGGTTGCACCGTTCGCGCCTGGTATCTTCTCGCTGAATCAAATCGGGTCGGGCCAGGGCGCGGTGTAGATCGCTCAGACGGCGCAACTGGCCACGACGTTGGGGGGGCGGTTTCTTGCCTGGGTTAACCGGCCCTGCATAACGACTTAGCCCCATTTGGGGAGGCAGACCGGAGGCAGCGTGGCGGTGGCTATGTACGTGCTCTTAGTTAAGCAGGCCGAAGGTCCCCCCAGGCCATATTTGATGGAGGTTCATGTTTGTCCGGGCAATCCCACAGCTCCACCCCTTCTGAATTCGCCGCTGGCGCGGCGGTCGCGACAGCCGAAGACGACCGCGAGGCGGTCCTACTCAAAGCAGGCGCGCTGCAGGACGCGATTTTTAAGAGCGCGAACTTCTCCTGCATTGCTACCGATGCAAAAGGTGTCATCCAGGTGTTCAACGTCGGGGCTGAGCGAATGCTTGGCTATGCGGCAGTTGATGTTGTAAATAAGATCACGCCGGCCGCCATTTCCGACCCTCTGGAGGTCATCGCGCGTGCTGAGGCCATGAGCCTGGAGTTGGGAACCCCGATCACGCCGGGTTTTGAGGCCCTGGTGTTCAAGGCGTCCCACGGTATCGAAGACATTTATGAGCTGACAAAAATCCGCAAGGATGGGAGCCGCTTCCCGGCCGTGGTGTCGGTTACAGCCCTGCGCGACGCGCAGGACACCATCATCGGCTACCTCCTGATCGGCACGGACAACACCGCCCGCAAGCAGGCCGAAGCGGAACTCCTGAAGGCGGGAGCGCTCCAGAACGCGATGTTTAACAGCGCGAACTTCTCCTGCATTGCTACCGACGCCAAGGGGGTGATTCAGATCTTCAACGTGGGTGCGGAGCGCATGCTTGGCTATACTTCCGCCGACGTAGTGGACAAAATCACTCCCGCCGATATTTCCGATCCTCAGGAAGTAATCGCTCGAGCCAAAGCCCTCAGCTCCGAGTTCTCGGCCACCGTAACACCGGGTTTCGACGCTCTGGCCTTCAAGGCCTCGCGTGGCATCGAAGACAGCTACGAACTAACCTATATCCGCAAGGACGGGAGCCGCTTTCAGGCCGTTGTCTCGGTGACGGCGTTGCTCGACGCCCAGGGCGGCATCCTCGGTTACCTGTTGACAGGAACAGACAATACCGCTCGTAAGCAAGTGGAGGCGGAGCAGCAATTGCTGGGCCAGCGCCTGCGAGACCAGCAGTTCTACACACGCTCCCTCATCGAATCCAATATCGATGGGCTCATGGCCACCGATCTCCGGGGGATTATCACCGACGTCAATGAGCAAATGGAAGCGCTCACCGGGTGTACCCGCGATGAGCTGATTGGAGCGCCTTTCAAAAACTCTTTCACGGATTCGGAGCGGGCCGATGCGGCCATCAAACGGGTGTTGCGCGAGAGCAAAGTTACGAACTATGAACTCACGGTCCGTGCGCGGGACGGCAAGGAAACGCTGGTCTCCTGCAACGCAACCACTTTCCACGACCGCGACCGCAAGCTTCAGGGTGTATTCGCTTCCGCCCGTGACATTACCGAGCGCAAGCGCTTCGAAGACACGCTGCAGGAAAACAACGTGGAGCTGGAAAGGGCCCGGGCAGCGGCGGAAAAGGCAAACCTGGCGAAGTCCGACTTCCTGTCCAGCATGAGCCATGAGCTACGCTCCCCACTCAATGCAATCCTCGGGTTCGCCCAACTCCTCAGCTCCGACGCACCCCCGCCCTCGGCCTCTCAGACGGCCAGTATTGATCAGATTCTTCACGCAGGCTGGTATCTGCTCGAGCTTATTAACGAAATCCTCGATCTGGCCCAGATCGAGTCCGGTAAGATAGCGCTGTCCAGCGAACCAACGCAGCTCGCCGAAGTGATGCTGGAGTGTCAGGCAATGATTGAGCCACAGGCGACAAAGCGCGGCATCGGGCTCACATTCCCCGACATGGGGCAGCCCTTTTTCGTTCATGCGGACAGGACCCGGTTGAAGCAGGTTCTTATCAACCTTCTGTCCAATGCGATCAAATACAACCGGGAGGGCGGTACCGTCGCTGTGGACTGCGAGATTCGCCTTCCGGGACGTGTTCGCGTCAGCGTCAGGGACTCCGGGGAGGGTTTGGCCCCGCACCAGTTGCTGCAACTGTTTCAGCCGTTCAATCGTCTGGGACGGGAACGAGGCGAGGAACAAGGTACAGGCATCGGTCTTGTGATGAGCAAGAGGCTGGTGGAATTGATGGGAGGCCTCATCGGGGTGGACAGCACCGTCGGTGTGGGAAGCGTATTCTGGTTCGAACTCGACTCAAGTCACGAGCCACAGCTTGCCATCGGCGCCATTCGGGCTGCAGACATTGCAGAGACGCCGTTCCGTCCGGAACCACGCCCGCGTACTCTGCTCTATGTAGAGGATAATCCCGCGAACCTGAAGCTGATCGAGCAATTAGTGTCTCGCCGACCCGATATTTATCTATACAGCGCCATCAACGGACAATTGGGGATCCAGCTGGCACGAAGCCACCGGCCGGATGTCATCATCATGGACATCAATCTGCCTGGCATCAGCGGCTTCGAGGCCCTCAGCGTCATTCGCCACGACCCGACAACCGCGCATATTCCGGTGGTGGCGCTTAGCGCAAACGCTATGCCCCGTGACATTGAGAAGGGGTTGCAAGCCGGCTTCTTTCGGTATCTGACGAAGCCAATTAAGGTTGCTGAGTTCATGGAGACGCTGGACGAGGCGCTGGCGTCCGCGGAGCAGGCCCATCGACGTTAGAAAACTCCATTAGGTGACCAAATACGGCCGAAATGACAACATGCGGTCACAATCACGGATAAACACGCGAAGCAGGGCTTGCCGTGTCACCCGGCTCAGCTTCGACATTGGCCTTAGGCGTGCTCGAAGGACTAACAACATGCCCATCCAGCAACCCAATCCCGCAAATCTTCTTCCTGGCGACCCGGCAGCGCCTGAAGTTGGCGAGGCTGGCCGCGAGGCTCTGCTGCACAAAACCGGTGCCTTACAGGACGCCATTCGGGACAGTGTCATCTTCTCCAGTGTTGCCACGGACGAAAAGGGCATCATCCGGATATTCAACGTGGGAGCCGAGCGCATGCTTGGCTACACCGCGTTGGAAGTAGTAGGCAAGATGACTCCCGCGGAACTTTCCGATTCGCAGGAAAACATCGCGCGCGCCGCGGCCCTGAGCCAGGAACTGGGCACTACGATCGCGCCCGGCTTCGAGGCTCTTACGTTTAAAGCCGCTCGCGGTGTGGAAGACATTTACGAGCTGAGTTATGTCCGGAAGGACGGGAGCCATTTTCCGGCGGTCGTCTCGGTCACGGCCCTTCGCGATGGCGAACGCAGGATCATCGGCTACCTGCTGATCGCGACCGACAATACCGAACGCAGGAAAGCGCAGGCGGAACTGGCGTTGAAAAATCAGAGCCTGTTAGACCAGACTTTCTATAGTCGGTTTTTGAAAAGTTCCGCGAACGGGCCGCTGTTGACCACGGACCCGCGCGGCATCATTACCGACGTGAACCGCCAGATGGAGGTGCTCACTGGCTACTCTCGTGACGAAATGATTGGCGCGCCCTTCAACAAATACTTCGCCGATCCAGGCAGGCCGGATGCCGGAATCCAGCGGGCACTCATCGACGGTAAGGTAACGGACTGCGAACTGGTGGCGCGCGTGCGGGAAGGAAGAGAGAAGGTGGTCACGTGCACCGCCTCCATTTTCAACGACGCCAACCACAACCTGCAAGGCGTCTTCGCGAGCGCACGTGATACTACGGAACGAATTCGGTTCGAGCATGAGTTACGGGAAAACAGCGCTGAACTGGCACGTGTCCGCGTCACGGCAGAGACGGATGGCCTGGCAAGAGCGGACTTGTTGTCCAGTCTGAGCCACAAGCTTCGCTCGCCCCTGAACACGATTCTCGGCTTCGCCCAGCTCATTGATTCCGATACCCCCCCGCCCACCCTTGCCCAAACGGCCAGCGTGGAACAGATCCTGCGCGCCGGATGGTATCTGCTGGATCTGATTACCGAAATCCTGGATATGGCGCAGATCGATTCCGGGAAGATGGTGCTGTCCATTGCACCCACCTCGCTGACTGAAGTCCTGCGCGAGTGTGAGTCCGCCGTGGCTCCGCAGGGGAGGAAACGCGGCATTACCATGACGTTTCCTGAAGCCACGTTGCCTTATTTTGTGGATGCGGACCGGGCCCGACTGAAGCAAATTCTGCTGGGTCTGCTGACGAACGCAATCAAGTTCAACCGGAAGAACGGGACCGTTGTGGTCGGTTGCTCATTCGTGGCGGCAGAACGCTCCATCCCGGAGCAGATTCGCGTAACCGTTCAGGACACGGGGCCGGGCTTGCCCGCGGCCAGAATCGCGAAGTTGTTTCAGCCCTTTAACCGTTTGCCTGGATCTCGGAGTTCACACAAGGGCACCGAAATTGGTCTCGGGATGAGCAAACGATTGGTGGAGCTCATGGGTGGTTCTATGGGCATAGAGAGTAAGGTCGGTAAGGGTAGCATGGCGTGGTTCGAACTGAACGCAACTATCGACCCGGCAGTTACGCTAACCTCTGAGCAACATCCGGCGGTTGCGCAGGGGGTGGTGCAGGAGGGCGGGGCACTGCTGACCGTGCTTCATATTGAGGACGACCCGGCGAACCTGAAGCTGGTGGAACGGCTCATGTCACGCCGCCCCCAGATCCGGCTAATCAGCGCCACGGAGGCCCGTCTCGGGATTCAGATGGCACGTGCCAACCAGCCCGATTTGATCATCATGGACATCAATCTTCCTGGCCTGAGCGGCACCGAGGCCCTTCGAATCCTGCGCGCGGATCCGGCCACCGCACACATCGTGGTGGTTGCCCTCAGCGCAAATGCGGGCCCTCACGACATTGCCCTCGGGCTGCGGGCGGGTTTCTTCCGCTACCTGACCAAGCCTTTCCATTTCGACCAGTTCCTGGAGATGCTCGACCTGGCTCTGGAATCTGCGCACCATCGGGCGGTTCCGGGCAACTAGCCGTTTGGATGCGCCATACTGCCGGCGCGCTGCAAATGGACGACATCACCTTCGTGATCATCGAGAAATACGTGTGATGACAAGGGGCAGGCGAGGCCCCCTGCCTGTCAGTTCTTACAACATAAGTTGTCCCCGGTAGTTCAGCGGGCTGAACGGCCCTGCGCGTGCCGGATATAAGCATAGCGAGGAGTAAGTAGAAATGAAGTTCTCCAGAGTGACCAGGGCAGCAGCCGCGACGGTCTTCTTCGGCGCGATGATATCCGCGTACGGACAGGGCAAGCCAGAAGGCGGAAATGAGAAGGGTGCGGGCCGCGGACAGCCGCAGGAGAGGCCGCAACAGCAGCAGGGACCCCAGCAGGGGCAGCCGCGAGAGCGACCGCAACAACAGCAGAGACCGCAGCAGGGGCAGCAGCAAGAGCGGCCGCAACAGCGCCCCCAGCAGGCGCAGCCGCAAGGACAGCCGCAGCCGCAGCAGCAACACCCGCAAGGACAACTGCAGCAGCAGCAACAGCCCCGACCGCAGCAGGCGCATCCGCAGCAGCGTCCGCAGCAGGCGCAGCCGCAACCGCAGCTACAACAGCAGCTACAACAGCAGCGCGTGCAGCAGGCGCAGCCGCAGGCCAACCGTCAACGCAGCCGTCAGGAGGCCCAGGCGTGGCAGGACAGGCGCGGCTGGGTACAGCAGGGCAGTTCACCGGGCCATGCCACGTGGCAACAAACCCGCGCTCAGAGCTTTAGCAGGGAGCATCGCACGTGGGCACAGCGCGGCGGCTATGGCGGTTACTATGTTCCGCAGGCCAGCTTCAATCTATACTTCGGCAGCCAGCATTTCTTCCGCTTGCGGATGCGCCCGGTCATGTACCTGGGGTATCCCCGTTTCGAGTACGGCGGCTTCTCGTTTTTGATGCTCGATCCGTGGCCAGAATTCTGGGCCGAAGACTGGTATAACTCCGATGACGTCTACGTCGACTACGACGATGGTTACTACCTGTTCAACCGCCGCCATCCCGGAGTAAGGCTTGCCATCACGATTACCCTGTAGCCTTCAGGCGGAATGAAACCTGTCCACATCGGGCTCGGAGAAGTAATACTCCGAGCCCGATGTGGCAAGTAAGCGGTTTCCGGGATGAGCACAAGGGTACGGATATTTCCTCACTGTGCCTCAGAGCTCCTTGCGGGTGATGGAGAGTTTTTTCATCATGGCGTTTAGAGTGGTCCGGTGGAGACCCAGCCGCGTTGCGGTTGCTGTAACGACTCCGTGACACTCCCGAAAGACTGTGACGATGTGCGCCCGCTCCACATCTTCGAGTTTCATGCTGCCACTGGCCTGCGGGCCAACGCTGTCGTGGCTGATCTCGTTCAGCGGGACGCGCAGAGTGGAGCCAGTGGAGAGAATAACGGACCTCTCCATGAAATTCTCCAGCTCCCGCACGTTTCCCGGCCACGGTGAACTGACGAGCGCGGCCATTGTGTTTGGCGGAATTGTGTCAATTTCCCGTCCCATTTTGGCCGCGTACTTCTTCATAAAGAAGCGAGCCAGCAGAGGTATGTCCTCCGGCCGGTCGCGAAGCGGGGGTGTGGTGATGGGGAAGACTTTGAGCCGGTAATACAGGTCGCTGCGGAAGGTCTTATCTCCCATCATTTCTGCCAAATTACGATTGGTTGCAGCCACCAGGCGCACATCAATGGGGATGGTCTTGGTGCCGCCCAGTCTTTCGAAGGCCTTTTCCTGCAGCGCACGCAACAGCTTCGGTTGCAGATCGATGGGAATGTCACCCACCTCATCCAGAAACAAAGTCCCTCGGTGCGCCATCTCAAACCGACCGATCTTTTGCTGCAGCGCCCCGGTGAAGGCGCCTCGTTCATAACCAAACAATTCACTTTCGAGGAGACCGGTAGGAATGGCGGCACAGTTCAAGGTGACGAAGGGCAGGTTTCTTCGCGGACTCAGGCGGTGGACGGCACGGGCTACTAATTCCTTGCCCGTGCCGGTTTCACCAAGAATCAGGACCGTGGCGCTGGTCGGAGCTACCACTTCCACCTGACGCTGTACTCGTCGAAGAAGGACACTCTTGCCGATAATCTCTTCAAAGAGCTGTTCCGGACTGTCGTCCTCGTCCTCAAGACCCGCCGCAGGAACATCTTCATGAAGGTTCTGCACGAAGGAAATCCAACGGAACGGCGAGAGTTGGAGCACTGCGGTAGAAATAAGGATTCTGACTGTGCCACCGTCCTTCCGAATGAGTTCTTTTTCGTAGGGTGTGCAGGCTCCGAACTTCAGGCTCTCCTCATGCGCCAGTTCATCCAGCGCGTCATATGCAGGAGGGGTGAGCGCGGACAACAGGAAGTGGTTGTTCTCCAGGTCTTCGCGGCAATAGCCGACCAGTTCCAGGAAAGCGTCGTTCACTTCCGGAATCTGCCCGAACTCACCCGAAATGACACCCACGACAGCTGTGTGTCTGGGGATTGCGCCGGTCCGTCTCTGGTCGTCCTTTAGCTTCTCGTCCCTCTCGTGCCGATCAGTAAAGTCGCGCGCCACACGGGCATACCCACGCAAGACACCGCGAGCGTCCTTGAGCGCCTTAGTAATGCAATTGGCCCAGAACCTGGACCCATCCTTCCGGGTCTGCCAGCCTTCGGTGGCGGCGTGACCCTGGGTGCAGGCCCGCCTTAGTTCTCGCTGCAGCCCCACATGCAGACTGTCATCGGCGACATACAAAAACGAGACGTGTTGTCCCAGTGCCTCGTCCGCAGAATAGCCATGTATGCGCGCGGCGCCCAAATACCAGGCTGCGACATGGCCGTCCGTGTCAAGCAGATAGAGGGCATAGTCCTTGACCCACGAGGGAATCGCAGCAGTGACAGCGGGAGCGGCGTTCTCTTCCGCCGCCTTTTTACTCTCGCTCTTGTCAGGAAACACGAGGAAGTTCCGGGCGGTAAGAGCATTACGCTTCGCTTTATATTCGGCTTCCCTCAAGGCACCGTCGGGGCCAGGTAATCGGAGCGAGCCACTTTGCTCGCCCTCCTCAAGAAAGGCCCGCCAAAGACTGGCCCGTCCGGGCCTGAAGCTCTGGGGGGGGGGATCGGATGGATTACGCCCGATGATCTTCTGCCGGGGCACCCCAACCAGGTTGCCAACAGCAGCGCTGGCGTCGATAGTGTTCCCTGCGTTCTCGGTGCTCAAGACTGGTACGGAAGGGTGATAGAGGATCGTACGAAGGAGTTGCTCAAGTTCTTTGGCACCGTGTTCTTCAAGCCAGAGGTTGGTCTCTAACGTCGAGAAAGCAGAGCTCATCGGGTTTCTACCTTCCTGCTGGGGGTCTCGGCGATACCGGAAAGAACATGCGCAAAACAAGAGCTATCGCTGATCCTGGCACTCCAACAGTGAAGGCACACAGGACGGCGACCGTATTTCGTCGCGAGATTTTTTTCCGAATACATGACCCTTGTCGGAGAAGTAACAACGGTCAGCCTCCGGGTGCTTATCGATAAACGTGGAATACGCCTGACCGTGCACTTTGACGCCCACTCTTGGAATTGCTTACTTGCAGCGCATTTAACCGAACTCCCGTTGACAGGCTTCCATCCTGGCTGCGGCATATGCCCCAACGTCCGAAAGTTTAGGCATTGTGCGGAAAGAAGCGCACCATTGTGGTTAACCTCATGTGCTTATCCTCAAAAATGCTTAGGAGCTGCGATGCTCAGAAGCGCAGCGGCCGCCGGGGCGGCACCAAACAGGAGAGAAACACCTGCCAAGACGCCGACTCGGCATGCCGTTATGCGCTTGTTCGTCCCCAGACACTCCCTGGACCGGGGCTCGGCTGCGGGCGAGTCCGTACATGTTGCCGATTAACCCGCCTTAGTGAAAGTGGTGTCCGCGGCGTGTCGAGCCGGGGTCGGCGGTCCCAATCTGAAGCGCCTGATCGAGGCGGAATGTCAGCAGGGACTCCGAGGGTACTCGCACCGAAGTGCCTTGGGTCAGGAGTTGCACTCCGGCGCCTCCTCCCGCCGACACGTCGTAGTGCCTGCCATTGACCGTTACGGATTCAAGATCCAGCACCAGAACACGATTTCCGGAACTCCTGACCAGCAATTCGGCTTCGGACCCGCGGGGGATGGCAACTACCCCTTCCGGATTTATGACATCCTCGTTAACGACACCTGAAAAGATGCGGCCATCGCTCTTTTTCGCATCAATTCGCTCGTTGGTCCGCACGTGGATCGTCGTGCCTGCGGGGATCGCCGGTCCTGCGGGGCCGCCGCCGGAGAGCTCAAATTCGGCCTTGCAGCCGCGATCCACCCAGATTCCCCGATTATCATAGCCCCAGGTGGAATCCTGGCTGCAGGTACCGGCCACCTGATGGAGCAGACGAACGCCGCCCCGGGTATCGGCGGTACAAAAAGTACGGTGTCCATCGTATGAGGAACATGTGACCCGCTCAGGAACTCTGCTGTTCGGCTGTGCAACAACTTCTTGCGTCAGAGGAAGAAGGCAGAGGCTTGCGGCAAATATTAACTGTTTCATCTTGTTGTTTCTCCGCCACCCACCAGGGCAATTTGAGATCCATATTGGTGGCCCATGCCTCAGTCTTTCGCCGGGACACGATCCTGGGCCACCTGACGGCGCGGATAGTGACGGTGGGCGGTCATCTGACCGAACTGATGCTGCCGACGCCAGCCATCTCCCCCGAGACGCCGAAGTGCTTTTATCAGTGAAACAGCTGAAATACGTGGCAAACCGATAGCTGAGGCAACCTGGTCCGTCTCCTGCTTCATACGGAGATCATGAAACTTTGCAAACAGTTACTGTCTCTGGTGCTGGTGATCGCCACTGGCGCCCTAACGGGATGCTCAACCGCCTCAAAGTCTGCAGATATGGCTGGTAGCGTGCGCTCGGGCCTCGCGCAGGCAGGACTTAAGGATGTCACGGCGAAGCACAATCAGGAAAAAGGAGTCCTTACGCTGGGTGGCCATGTCCCGGCAGACAACGACAAGGAGCGTGCGGAATCGATTGCCAGGAGCTTTGCAGGGACTCAGGTTGTTTCGAACGAAATTGCTGTGATCCCGCCGGGCGCCGAGAGCGAGGCAAAGAAAGTGAATGCCGCGCTTGACCGGGGTATTGAGAGTAACCTGGAGGCCGCCCTGGTGGGCGAAAAGCTTAACGACAGTGTGAAGTACTCCGTCATGAATCACGTTGTTACCTTGACGGGCGACGTTAACACTTCGGTAACGCGCGACCGGGCTGAGAAGATTGCGGCCGGCGTGCTCAATGTAGAGCAGGTAGTGAACGAGTTGCAGGTCCGGAAACAAAAAGCTACGTCAAGGGATTAGAACACACATGACACACATCGAGCGAAACACATTACGTACCAGATTAGAAAATACTCTGAGTGACCTGCTGCACTATGGCAGCCGGGATCGGGAGTACCTGACGGTGGAGGCGAGTTCGGAGGAGTTGGACAGATTACAGCAAGCCAATGACCGTGACGACGCGATCCGCAACCTGGAGCGTAACTCCACTATCCTGCAGGACGTCCGGGACGCCCTGCGGCGAATGGACGCAGGGCTTTACGGCATCTGTGTCGGCTGCGAAGAAGACATCAGACCGAAACGCCTGGCTGCGGTTCCATGGGCTTCCTCTTGTATTGCTTGCCAGGCGGAACTGGAACGCTTGCAGAAGAACCCTGACCGAGAGATGGAACCTCATTTCCTCACAGCCGCGTGAGGCGGCCAGCAGCCGATCGCTCCACCTCCGTGGCGCACCCCCCTGAACGGCCAGCGGATACGAGGAAAGTCCGGCGATTCTTTGGTGAGCTGGGTCCGGGGCTGATTACGGGCGCGGCGGATGACGATCCCTCGGGTATCTCTACATACTCGGTTACCGGCGCAGCGTTCGGCTATGCACCGCTGTGGACGGCCCTGTTTTCATTTCCGCTCATGGCCGCCGTCCAAATGATGTGCGCGCGGCTGGGCATGGTTACCGGAGAGGGTCTGGCCGGGGTGATACGGCGCCATTACCCCCGATGGATTTTGTGGAGTGCGTGCGCCATCCTGGTGTTGGCGAATACGGTGAATATCGGCGCGGATCTCGCGGGAATGGCGAAAGCCACGGAACTGGCAACGGGGATTCGGAGCGTGTATCTGACACCGGCATGGGCGCTGCTGATTGCCGTCTTCCTTATCTGGTCGTCCTACTACACGCTGGTTCGCATTTTCAAGTGGCTCACGCTGGTTCTCTTCGCCTATGTTGCCGCCGCGTTCTTTGCGAAGCCTGATTGGACAATGGTCCTTTATTCCACGCTGATTCCGCATGTTGAGTGGTCATCAAGATACTGGGCCACGCTGGTCGGAATCTTCGGAACCACCATCTCTCCGTACCTGTTCTTTTGGCAGGCGTCGCAACAGGTAGAGGAGGAGCACGGTCAGGGGCGGCTTACCCGACAGGCCCGTGAGGGAGCCACGGACAAAGAGTTGAGCAAATCAAGAAAAGATGTCATTACCGGCATGTTCTTTTCAAATGTGATCATGTACTTCATCATCCTCACCACAGCGGCTACGCTCCATGCGCATGGCAAGACCACTATCTCGACGGCTCAGGATGCGGCGGATGCATTGCGGCCGCTGGCGGGGAACGGCGCTTACTGGTTGTTTAGTCTCGGACTTATCGGGGCAGGCATGCTGGGCGTTCCGGTGCTGGCTGGATCCAGTGCGTACGCCATCTCTGAAGCGGCTAAGTGGCGAGGGACGCTTGATGATCGCTTTGGCCTGTCACGCGGGTTTTATGTGGTGATCGTAGTTGGGCTGGTGCTGGGGCTTGCGCTCGATTTCGCTGGTTTCAACGCTGTCTCCATGCTGTTTTGGGCCGCGGTCCTGAATGGCGTACTGGCTCCGCCGCTCATTGTCATTGTGGTTCTGCTGACGAGTAATCCGGTGGTAATGGGCAAGAGGTCGAATCCTCTTTGGTTGAGCCTGCTTGGCTGGGTGACCGTTGTTGTCATGACGGCAGCCAGCGTGGCCATGTTTTGGACCTGGAAGTAACCACGCCATTAGATAGCAGGCGGGTCCGAGGCTCGATACTGCCTGCTCTCTGGTGACCACTGGCGGTCATATGACGTTGAGACGACCGTGCTGCGGCTGGCTCGGTCCGTCGGCAGGTCCCCTGCTGTGCCTTTTTTCGTCGATATTTCGCTCTCCATTCAAGACGGTGGCCAAGTTGCACTCAGTAAGGGGTTGCACCGGATGGGCCTGCGTTGGTTCTGTTCCCCAAATACCCAAGGAGATTCACTTTCAATGCTCGGATGGATGCTGGTTTTCATGATGATGTCGGTAACCTCGCTGGTCGCGGGGAAAGCCTACGGTGTGGCATACACACCGGCTACGATTCTTGCCGGCCTCGTTTTCGGGGGCCTGTTGCTGGTCCTGGCTCTGACACGCCTCCTCAGGCGGGGGGTCTAGGCGGGTGCGGGCCGCTGACATGAGCCAGCAGAAGCGCAGGGTGGTCCTTGCTTTCTTCCGGGGGGAAGATGACTCAGCAAAACACGCTTCCGCGGCGCTCTGCCAGCATGGCGCCAGGGTGCAGCACTTTCGTGTGGACGGTAATGCCGCCGATCCAACCTATACCAGCCCGAACGAATATTCTTCCCTGCGACTCCAAGACGAGGAACTTCTGGTGGTGGAAGTAGAGTCGGCCAGTGTTCCCCACACCGTCAAGACGCTGCGGACAGCCGGTGAACCAGGCGTCTTCTTAACCTGCCCGGGCTTGACGGGGAGCCGTCCCGATAACAGCGAAGGCAGCGTCCCCCCCGAAGGATTTCTCCTTCTTGAGCGCCTCACGCAATATGAGGCAGATCTCAAGGCGGCGCGGGGCGACCTTATCGAAGCCTCCCGTCTGGACCATGGGATCACCGAAGCTGGTCGCTGGATCCTCGACAACGCACATCTGCTCCGGGCCAGTGTCACGGATATTCGGCAGGCGCTACCCCGCGCACCACATCGCCTGGTTTCGAAGCGGCACCCTGATCGAGCGAATCTGTCTGTGCTGGAACTTGCCCGCCGTACGGCCCGGGATACGAATAATTCCATTACTGGCCAGAATCTTGCGGACGCGGTCACGGAGTATCAGACCACCGTGCCCCTTTCCATCGCTGAGCTGTGGGTCTATCCGGTGATGTTGCGCTTCGCCCTGATAGAGTCCCTGGCAAGTCTCGCCTTACGCGTTAGCTGGGAGCAAAAAGCCCGTGAGTTTGCCTGCCTG
This sequence comes from uncultured Acidobacteriia bacterium, assembly GCA_903929755.1. Taxonomy (GTDB): domain Bacteria; phylum Acidobacteriota; class Terriglobia; order Bryobacterales; family Bryobacteraceae; genus BOG-234. Next base: position 11,135 of record CAIYVZ010000140.1, on the reverse strand, counting down.
TGGGCAAATCGGCTCACGGCAAGCGTGCGGGCGGGGGGTGACAGCCTGACCACTACGCTACGCAATCTGGGGAACCAACCCATTGCGCTACAGCCCTGCTTCCTGATCTGTGTTGTGGAGCAACTTCAGGATGAAGAAGCTGCGCTTGTGCCAACCCAGAGGTGGATTGAAGCCAAATTGGGAACCCCGCTGGCGGAGCTTGTCCGGCTGGAACACGGGATAGAAGCAGCCTCATGCCAGTCTGTCGCCAATGCGTTTGGCAGCCTTCGCGGGCTTTCGCGAATTGATTTTTCGACTCTTTTTGAGTCACTAAATGTTGTTGAACGTGAACTGCGTCGTGATCCCGCGGGGACATATCCCCGGAATGATTTCCGCACCCGAGATCAATGCCGGCTCGCCGTAGAGGCCATGGCGCGGTTGAGCCGCCATTCCGAATTGGACGTTGCTCGTCTGGCGATCGAAGCTGCGGAGAAGAGCGAGTGCCCGGAAGGAAGAGAAGTATGCTGGCACCTTCTCTCGGACGGCCGGGCTGAGCTGGAGCGGACGCTGGGGATACGTGTTCCATTTCTTGTTTGGGCAACCCGAAAACTGCGTTCCAAAGCCACCTTATTTTTTCTGGCTGGTGTTACCTGCCTGACACTTAGCTTCCTGGCGGTTGCCGTCAGTCTGGCCCATGCAATGGGGGTAAGGAATTGGGCAGTCCTTTCCGTTCTGGGCACTCTTGCTCTCTTTCCGCTCAGTGAACTGGCCATTCAGATTGTCAACGCCCTGATTATCTCGTCGTTTGAAGCGGAATCTTTGCCAAAACTGGATTTCGAAAAAGGAATACCTTCCGAATGCGCCACCCTGGTAATTGTGCCGATGATGCTGTCCAGCCACGACGTTATCCGGAGAGAACTTGAGAAACTGGAGGTGCGTTTCCTCGCCAACAGAGACCGCAATCTGTATTTCGGTCTCTTTTCCGATTTCACAGATTCGCCGGTGGCGGTAGCGTCGGGAGATGCGGAACTGGTTGCGGCAATCCGAAGCGGAATCGACGCCCTCAATCATCGGTTCCCGAGCGGCGGGTTTGTGCTCTTCCACCGTGACCGCGTATGGTCCCCGGGCCAGGGCCACTGGATCGGCAGAGAACGAAAGCGCGGCAAGATTGAGGATCTGAACCATTTTCTGCGGGGCAAATCTGTGCTCGCGGATGCGGACTCCTCCATTCATCTGGTTGGAGAACTGGCGCTGCCCATCCGCTATGTCATCACTCTGGACGCAGACACCCAACTTCCCCCAGGCACTGCGCGCCGTATGGCCGCGACGATAGCTCACCCTCTCAACCGTCCGGTTCTTGATCCCGTGACGAAGGTGCGGCGCAGGGGCTTCGGAATCATCCAGCCGCGTGTCAGTATCGGCCTTCCAGGGGCCACGGCCAGCCGCTTCACGCGTATGTTTGCTGACACCTCCGGCACGGATCCCTATTGCCGGGCGGTCTCCGACGCGCAACAGGATCTGTTTGGAGAGGCAATCTTCCACGGCAAGGCAATCTATGACGTGGAAGCGTTTGACGAGTGTGTTGGCGACCGTTTTCCGGCTGAAACTCTGCTCAGTCACGACCTGATTGAAGGCTCCTACGTCGGCGTTGGCCTGGCAAGCGATATCGAGTTGTTTGAAAACATGCCCCTCGACTACGCCAGTTTCTGCAAACGTACCCATCGGTGGGTCCGCGGCGACTGGCAAATCGCCAGCTGGATTCTGCGGCAGGTACCAGCGGCGAATGGCGTAAAGACAGGCAACACGCTGTCCGCCATCAGCCGCTGGCGGATTCTGGACAACTTGCGCCGGAGCCTTGTACCCGTGGCATCCATGCTCCTGTTGCTCACCGGTTGGTTCATCTCAGCCTCTCCCGGCGCCTGGAGTCTTGTAGTAGGCCTTGCAATCGCGCTTCCGGCTGCCGCGCCTCTCCTGGAGCGCCTGGCTCGACGTATACAGGGTTCCGTAACCGGGTGGCGCGGGGCGGGCGATGAGTTGTTGCGGGCAGTAGTTATGATCGCTTTTCTACCCCATCAGGCGCTGTTGGCCGTCGATGCCATAGGCAGGGTGCTGCACCGGCGTTACGTCAGCCACAAATACATGCTGGAATGGCAGACCGCCGACAGCGCAGCTTCGGAATCGAGAGCCACAATCGGTTCCACTATGTGGCAGATGATCATTATCAGCTCCTGTTCGGGACTGCTGATGTGTTTCCTCGTCGCTGAGAGTTCTTTTGCGGCCGTCTCCGCCTTCGTCGCCTTGTGGGTCGCGTCTCCGGCCTTGTTGTATTGGTTGAACAAGCCTTCGCTCAACCGTCGAAATGATCCGGGGATAGCAGCGAACAGTCTTTTCCTGCGAGGCATCGCGCGCCAGGCCTGGCGCTTCTTTGACGATCTTGTCGGTCCGGCCACCAACTGGTTGCCTCCCGATAACTCACAGGTTGCTCTTCGGGTCGAAGTAGCCAACCGCACATCTCCCACGAATATTGGATTGTGGTTCTGCACGGCGCTTGCCGCTCGTGACTTCGGGTACCTGACCGCGGACGAGCTGCTGGCTCGCTGTACCCGGACATTCGAGACCATGAGCCGCCTCATGAGATACGAAGGCCATCTGCTGAACTGGTATGACACCAGCACCCTGGAGCCGCTTGCTCCGCGCTACGTGTCCACGGTGGACAGCGGGAATTTGCTGGCCAGCCTCTGGGTGTTTGTGCAGGGCGTGAACGATGTGGTGCGGGCTCCGATTCTGAGCAACCTCTGCATGAAAGGTCTTTCCGACACTCTCACCCAGCTGGAAAGCTTTCGCGGCGACCGGCCCTCCGTGGCCGTTCCTCTGCACACACTCAGGAATGTGCTTCGCGGAAGCGACGAAACCATTAGTCTGATTGGGCGTCTTCGGGCAGCCACAAGTGCAACGGCGCTCCTGTCTGAAGCTTGCAGTAAATTACCCGGCGATGATGACCAGGGTGTCTATTGGGCCGGCAGACTGGGGGCGGAAGTACTTGCCTGGAATAGTGTCGCTGACCTTTATCTCAAATGGTTTGAGATTCTGGCGCAAATGCCCGATTCTTCGCTGCGGGAACTCGCGCCCACTGCCGTGGAGACGCGACGCAGCTTACTAAGTGGGGAGTGGTCACTCGAAACGATTGCCGCTGGAGGACCCGCATCCTTATACGAGTTTCTGGCGCTGAGACAGACACCGGGCATTGCGGCCCGAACCCAGGTCTGGCTGGAAGACCTGGAACGCAGCTTCCGGCAGTCGCAGGAAAATGCGGAACGCGCGGTTACTGCCTGGCGAGTCCTGGCTCAAAATGCGCTTGAGTTTTCTGATGCCATCAACATGGCCTTCCTTTACGACCCAATCAGGGGCTTGTTCGGTATCGGCTACCTTGTGGGCGGCGCCGTCGCTTTCAATAGTCACTATGACCTGCTCGCCAGTGAGTGTCGCCTCGCGAGTCTGGTCGCGATTGCCAAAGGTGAGGTACCTCTCGAACACTGGCGCACGCTGGGGCGACCTCTTGCGTCCCGCGGCACCGGGCAGGTTCTCTTGTCCTGGTCGGGCACCATGTTCGAATACCTGATGCCTCTCCTGTTTACGCGATCTTTTCCCAATTCGCTGCTTGATGGCGCATGCCGCAGTGCAGTCAGCGAGCAAAAGGCATGGGGCAGGCAGAAGAATGTGCCGTGGGGCGTCTCCGAATGCGCCTGGAGCGCCATTGATTCCAATCAGATCTATCAATACCACGCCTTTGGTATTCCGACGCTCTCACTGAAAACCGCTCTCGACGAGGAGAGTGTCGTTGCGCCTTACGCTACGATGCTCAGTCTTCAGGTAGATCCAGAGGCCGCTATCCATAATCTCTTTCGATTGCGGGAACTGGGGCTGCTGGGCCCTATGGGGTTCTACGAATCGATTGATTTTTCTCGTGCAAATAACAGCCAGGGCGAGTGCGGTGTGGTTGTCTACACATACATGTCGCACCACCAAAGCATGTCTGTTCTTGCCCTCGATAACGTCCTTAATCGAGGAGCTATGCAGCGTCGTTTCCATGCCGACAGACGTATCCGTGCCGTAGAACCCCTGCTGTTTGAACGCACGCCCTCCCTCCGTTTGCCGGTTGAAGACATTCGCACCAGCCTTAGTTTTCCGGTTCCGGCTATCCCGTCCGCTTCGCCTGAGCGCGTGTGGAAAGACACTACGGCCGTACCTCGTATCCAGTTGTATGGTCACGGTCGCTATTCCATGATGGTGACGAATTCGGGCGGAGGCTACAGCCGCTGGCAGGACTTCGACATTACGCGTTGGCGCTCCGACCCCACGCGCGATTGCTGGGGTAGTTTCATCTATGTGCGCGACCTCAACGCGCACGCCGAATGGTCCACTGCCTGGCAGCCTCTGGGCGGTAACCTGGGTACCAGTTCTGTCCGCTTTCTTGCCGATCACGCCGAATTTCATCGGCGGACGCTGGATATTGAAACAGTGCAGTCGGTTACCGTGGCGGCTGAAGATGACGCCGAGTTGCGCCACATTGTTATCACGAACTGGTCGCCGCACAGGCGGGAACTGGAACTGACCAGTTACACTGAGCTCGCGCTTGCCGTTCATCGTGCGGATACAGCGCATCCGGCATTTGCCAAACTGTTCATCGTAACCGAATACCTGGGCGATGGCTTGTTGATTGCCCATCGGCGCCTTCGGGCACCGGAGGAAACGCCTATATGGGTGGCCCAGTTGCTCCTGGGCGCAACCGGCGTAATCCAATACGAGACGGACCGCTCCTCCTTCATCGGACGCAGCAATTCCCCCGCATCTCCCGACGCTTTGCGCCGTGACTTGAATGGCTCCGCAGGCGCGGTGGTAGATCCAATCTTCGCCTTGCGCTGTAGTGTGGTGCTCGCGCCCCGGGACCGTGTGGAACTGAACTTCATCACGCTGGCCGCAGGCTCCCGGGAAGATCTCCTTGCACTGGTGGCCCGATACAGAAACTCGGGGGCGATCTCTCAGGCGTTTGAAATGATGTGGACCCGGGCACAACTCCAGTTCCGCTATCTCGGGATCGGTTCGGAACGGGCCCATCGTTTCCAGGAACTGGCCAGCCACCTGCTCTATCCCACTTTCCGGTTACGTCATGCGGAGTCCATTGTCCGCAACCGATTGGGCCAGAACAGTCTCTGGGCCACCGGTATTTCGGGCGATCTCCCCATTCTCACCGTGACTATTGCCGATGAGCGCTTTCTCAGCCTCGTCCGTGAGCTTCTCCAGGCTCACAGCTACTGGCGTCTGCGCGGATTTCGGGCCGACCTTGTAATCCTGAATCAGGCCGCCATCAGCTACGACGCTCCTCTGGGGCAGCAGTTGCAGCGACTCATTGCGGCACACTCCAACGAAACGGGAACCGATAAGTCAGGTGGCGTCTTTCTGCGCGACTGGGAGGCTCTGCCGGAAGGTCAGCGCTATCTTCTGCTCGCTTCGTCAAGTGTCGTGCTGGGTGGCAACCGCGGCTCCCTGCAGCAGCAGTTGGCCGGAATATCCGAGGCTGCGAATCCGGGTCTGAAGCACCAGAAGGGAGAAACCAGTCGCGCCGACTCATCCCTGCCGTTGCCGTTCCTCGAACTCCCCTACTTTAACGGGCTGGGAGGCTTCAGTAAAGACGGGCGCGAATATGCCATCTTCCTCAAATCAGGCGACACTACTCCTGCACCATGGGTGAATGTCATGGCTAATCCTGCGTTCGGGGCCGTTGTCAGCGAAAGCGGGCTTGGCTTTACGTGGTCCGGCAACAGTCAAATGAATCGCCTGACGCCCTGGAACAACGATCCCGTGTGTGATGAGGCATCGGAAGCGATTTACCTCCGGGATGAAGGCTCCGGTGTCTGCTGGAGTCCAACACCTCAACCGATTCGGGAACGAGATGCTTACCGCACGAGGCATGGACAAGGCTATACAGTTTTTGAACACAACAGCCACGGAATAGGCCAGGAACTGACCGTATTTGTCCCGGTCAATGCCACGGGCGTCGGCGATCCCGTCAAGATTTACCGCCTCCGGCTGCGCAACGATTCCCTGCGCTCACGAAAGTTGTCGGTCACGTACTTCGCCACTTTGGTACTTGGAACTGTCCGGGAGGAGACGCAGCTACACATCCAGACTTCCCTTGACGCGCCCTCGGGTGCGTTGTTCGCAACCCAGTACCGGAATGGTCCCTTTGCCGGGCGCGTGGCATTTGCCGCCTGCACCACCCCCCCTGCTTCATTTTCCGGCGACCGGACTCAATTCCTCGGTCGCAACCGGGCAGCAGGCTGGCCTGCCGCACTCCAGCGCGTTCGTCTCGACAACAAGACAGGTGTGGCGCTCGACCCCGCCTTTGCCTTGCAGACGGAGTTATTCCTTGAGCAAGGTGACTCCGTGGAAGTGTCTTTCCTGCTCGGCGAGTGCGAGACCGCGGAAGCGGTCCGCAATCTGATCAGCCAAAACCGGACATCCGAGCAAATAGAGAGTCGCCTTCGCAGCACCAAAAACTGGTGGGATAGCGTGCTGGGCACAGTACAGGTGAAGACGCCCCTGTTATCCGTAGATCTAATGCTGAATCGATGGCTTCTCTATCAGTCGCTTAGTTGTCGCTTCTGGGGGCGCTCGGCACTTTATCAATCCGGCGGTGCCGTTGGGTTTCGTGATCAGTTGCAGGATTCTCTGGCATTCGTCTACGCCGCGCCCCGGCTCACCCGAGCGCATATTCTGCTTGCAGCCTCACGCCAGTTCGTGGAAGGTGACGTTCAGCACTGGTGGCATGTGGAAACCGGTATGGGCGTTCGCACCCGCTGCTCTGACGATCTTGTCTGGCTACCCTTCGTTGTCGCTCAATATGTCAGCGTGACCGGAGACCTTGCCATCCTCGCGGAACCTGTCCCGTTCCTTGAAGCACCCCTCCTCGCTGATAACCAGGCCGAGTATCTGTCGACGCCCGCCACACCGGTTCCAGCTTCCGGCGAAGAGGCTTCACTGTGGGAACACTGCCGAAGGGCGTTGGATAAGTCATTACTAGTGGGAACCCATCGCTTGCCCCTCATAGGAAGTGGTGACTGGAATGACGGCTTAAGTCGTGTTGGCGAAGCGGGGCAGGGCGAAAGCGTCTGGCTCGCCTGGTTCCTCGCCTCGGTGCTCAACTCGTTCGGGACACTTATGGAAAGAATCGGCCATTCCGACCTGGCGGCACGTTGGCGCATGGACGCCCGGAGGCTGACGGTTGCCACCGAAGGTGCAGCCTGGGATGGGAGTTGGTACCTCCGTGCCTTCTTCGACAATGGCCTGCCACTGGGCGCGGAAGTGAATCCGGAGGCGAAGCTCGACTCTCTCCCGCAGTCGTGGGCCGTCATATCCGGTCTGGCCGAGGAAGCCCGGGCACGAACTGCGCTCGAATCCGCCCAAGCCCTCCTGGTTGACCCTGTGAACCAGCTGGTTCGGCTCTTTACGCCGCCTTTCGATCATTCGGAACCCCACCCCGGGTACATCATGGGTTACCCTCCGGGCCTTCGCGAGAATGGCGGACAGTACACTCACGGCTCCCTTTGGATGGCGATGGCGTGGGCACGTCTTGGTGACGGCAACAAGGCGACAGGTCTGCTCACCATGATGAACCCCGTAGAACACACGCGGACCCCCGAAGGAGTGGCGCGCTACTGCGGAGAGCCGTATGCGGTCGCCGCCGACGTGTCTGCTGCGCCGATGCGCATGGGCCGAGCTGGTTGGACGTGGTACACGGGGGCCTCCGCCTGGATGTATCGGATCTGGCTTGAAGAGGTGCTTGGGTTCAAGCTCCGCGGCGAGGTTCTCAGCTTGAACCCGGTAATTCCGAACGCCTGGCCAGGCTTTGAAATTCGCTATCGCTTCCGATCGGCCACCTATCTCATCACAGTGGAGCGGGCCACTTTAACGGCCTCCGCCTGCTTGCATGTGGATGGACGTCAGATTGACGGCGAGGTAATCGAACTGTCGGATGACGGCGCTGAACACCAGGTGGTTCTGCGGCTTTCCGCACCTCATCTTTCCCTTCCCGAGACTGGTTTGTCACTGTCGGCAACACACTGAGGCCCGGCTGTGACCATCGGTAGTCAACGTCGCCGTCGAATCGTCAACCTGCTCACGGAACAGTGTGGAGTACTCCACCAGCTTCGCGGGTATCGCAGCCATACGGGTCAGCATCAGGCACTTCTCCAGCAGTTGTGGCACTCGAGTTGCTGAGTTGCTGAGTTGAGAGTAATGAGAAATATGTTGATTGCGACACTGTTCGTGCTGCCCGTGGCTGGAGCGGATTGGGACCCACCGAAACCACGTTCCCCGAAGTCATTACTCAACCAGGCATTCGGGCCCGCAGCTTTCGCCCGTTCCGGCGCGGTAGCTGTCGCGGACGAAGTACTAAACACTCCGTCGGAGTGGGGGCGCGGTGCGGACGGGCTCGGCAAACGCTTCGTCTCCTCATACGGCAGACAACTCATCGGGACGACAGTCCAGTACAGCGTCGCCAGTCTGCGCCATGAAGACCTTTGCTATTTTTCGGCCGAACGGAAGGACCTGAAGGGCCGGATGGAGCATGCCCTGCTCAGCGTCGTCTTGGCGCGGAACACCATAACTGGCGACCCTATGCTGGCCACCGGTCGGCTCTCAGGAGTACTTGTGGGTGGCTCGGGTTCGCGCATGTGGATGCCAGCCAGATATCACACTTTATCGAGCGCGGCTGGCACCACTGGAATCTCCCTCGGCATTGCTGCTGGAGTCAACCTGATCCGGGAATTCTTCCCGAAGAGATGGCACCGCTGAGTTCACCGGAATCATGTCGGTCATGTCGGGCCCGCAATGAACGCATGCAGGTGGACGGGCCTCGCGTTGGAACTCATGCTTCCTGACCGCTGGGGCGCACCGCACTAAGGGATTTCAAATGACAGGAGTACATCGAGCTGGCTTGCGCCACCGGGATGTGTCCGGTAGCAGGAAAGCGTCGCAGACAGGTGCGGCCATCGCCACGGTTACATCGGCGCAGTATCGATGTCGTGGCCGCCCTGTCTGCATGAGCACGTCAACGGAACTCTTAGTTAGTAGCGAACTCCGCCAACGAGATAAACGATAAGACAGATGAACAGAAGTGTACTCAGCCCAATTCCTGCACTCCCTCGATAACCCCAGCGGCTATGGCCGTAGTACCCACCACCGCCACCGAGGAGCAACAATAATAAGATGATCAAGATCATAGTTTTTCACGTTCTTTCTTTAGTTTTTGTGGACTATTTTCTGTTGACAGCCAGAAGTACTACTCCGCCAATTAGAGCCAGTCCCCCTGCGACTGGAGGCAACGGTACTGTGTGTTCCTGATCGCGGGTGGCGTGTATGGAGCCAATATCGACAACTTTCTCTTTAGTGGTGTATGTAAACCCGCCCCACGCGAGGCCGAACAGGCCAACGACAACCAGAACAATTCCCAGGATTGTATTCATATAGCAGCTCCTTGTGTCTGGCCGCCAAACAACCAGCCGGGGGGGCAGGGTTCCTTAGCCTGCCCGGCTAGCTGCGCAGCGGCCAACTGGCCTTTACTGCTCCAGAACCTTCTCAATCTGCCCGAGTTTCTTCTGAACTTTACCGGCGAGCTTCTCGTCTGTACCCTTGGCTGCAATGTCCGGACTATTCGTGACCCTGCCTACGGTCTCTTTGATCGTGCCCTTCGCTTCATGAAACGCGCCTTTTACCTGATCGGTTGTACTCTTATTCATACGTATCCTCCTTCTTCTTTCCTGTAACGACAAATATGTGTTTCGACTGTGTCGAACTTGTTTAGCCTGCGTGCACGGAGGAGTGGTACGTCGGTTTGTCGGGTACGAGAAAGTCCGCCCCGGCCTCGGAAGCCGACGCAATGTCTTCAGCACCGGTCTGCTTTAGCAGGTCTTCGGCTCGTGCGACCCACTCGGGGCTGTCGCAATGAACAGAGAAAAGAATACCCCCGTCCCGAATGCGCCCTTCGTAGCGTATAGCTTCATATTCAGGCATCCCCATACCAACCAGGGCGCCAACGATGGCGCCGGCAGCCCCGCCCGCCCCCAACCCTGCGAGCATCGCGACAACTGGGCCAGCCGCGATGAACGGCCCCACTCCGGGTATTGCCAGCATGCCGATGCCAGCCAGCCAACCCAGAGCACCACCTATAACCGCTCCGGAACTGCCCCCGACCATTCCACCTTCCGGCGCCTTGGTATGCTTCTCATGTGCGAAGTCTTTCGAGCCCTGATTCTCAGGAAACAGCACAGAGACATCAGAATTGCGGAAGCCGCTGTTTCTTAGCGACTCTACGGCGTCTTCAACACTGCGGCGGTCTTTGTAGAGACCATAGACTGCTGTATTCGATGACATAATTGGATTACCTTAACCTCGTTCTTTCATTGGTGCGTACGCTATTGCCGGAATATTGATAGGTGCCCGAGACGACTTGTCCGCGCCGCGGATCGATCACGCATGAGTACGTCAGGCCAACAGCTTCGTTCTGGCTCCTGGCACTGCCCTTGCCCTGAATGACCTCATTATTCGGTTTCGGGCTGCGGCTACGGCCACGAGTACCGTTGTCACTCTTGCCCTGTCGGTCAGCGAAGTTCTCGAAGTCGATGTAGGCTCCCCGGCCATTCTGACGCAGAAAACGCTTGCGAACCATATCCTGACATGCCCGAACCTCATCGAAGAATGGCGCCGCAGCACTCTCAACCTGGCCTTCCGAGCGCCATGTGACCTCAACAGCGTAGTCATCGCCGCCACCCTGACGATCTTCAATCTCGATCATGGCGGTGAAGTTGTTCATGCGGTTTGGTTCCTGTGCCAGGTTTACGCGGCTACGGCCCGCAATCTGCCGGATCTGGAAGTCCCGGACGGAATTGTAAGGTAACGGCTGACTACATTGGCTGCCTTCGTCGCGACTGCGTGACCCTTCGAGGGTACGGACAAAGATTCGTAACAGTTCAGCCCCCTACTTGAAGGTTTCCGGCACGTCGAAAGGGTACTCGAAGAAATCTTTAAGAATCTTCACTTTAGACCTGGCGCTTTGGAACAAGACCTGGCAAGCTGGATAGTTGGGTGCTTCGAACGGC
>CAIYVZ010000139.1 GCA_903929755.1 uncultured Acidobacteriia bacterium | reverse complement strand
TGGCCGTTCGAAGCACCCAACTATCCAGCTTGCCAGGTCTTGTTCCAAAGCGCCAGGTCTAAAGTGAAGATTCTTAAAGATTTCTTCGAGTACCCTTTCGACGTGCCGGAAACCTTCAAGTAGGGGGCTGAACTGTTACGGGAAGTCGGCGAACTTACGGATCAAGGTTTCAAACTGGACCCCAACCTGTTAGCCGTTAAGACCAGCTTAGGTGAACAGCCATTTTCGTTGAGCAGCGTTGAATTGAAGGTTGAGCTATCCGCTTCAACTTTCAGGGAGAATTTCTTCCAATGTGTAAGCAATTCCAAATGGGCACACGCCGCCATCCTGGCTATTGCATGGAGGATTACTGACGACACTCTGATCGAGGAACTCAGGAGGCTCGGCGCATCGTTCGACGTTTCCATAGCCAGCTACGGACTGGCACCTGAAACGCTCGAGTCCTTCCCTAAGGCGTCGGACATACGGAGTATGTCTGATGCAGACTTTGACAGCAAGATAGCACCCAAGATCGCCATCAACCATATAAATACCGCAAAGCAGCGAGCCTCGCTGGACTGGGAGCACCTTCGGGACTTGCGTACGCTCAGCCCTGATTTTAAATCGTTGTTTGAGTGGGTAGCCCGTTGCCTTGCGGACAAGCGGGCTTATGCGTACGACCGATTTAGAACACTGCTGGAGATCACCGGACAAACGTAGACCGGCGATTTGGCCGGGGGGAAAACGGAGCCGATTTGCCACTACTGTAGATTTGACGCGGCGGGGCGTTCTTAACGTGGACAGGACCCGCTCTGTGCCTGTGCTTTGTCTGGCAGTTCATCCCCTGTCGGGGCGCCCCACCACGGGCCCGGCTCATGATGCGGTCAAACACTTCAAAATCAGGACTACTTATAGCGGACACCACTACCTTGCTATCGACGGCAAGCTTCACAATAGCCACAATGATAAAAGTGCCGACGATATCAGTCCGTTACCGCCCGTCACCACCGGCTGGTACGGCCAAGCCCGAGCTACCACTGTGGCACCATAGAGTTTCATGAAGGTTCGGGACTTGCTGAATCGCCTTTACGGCGACGGCTGGAGATTCAAAAACCAGGAGGGAAGTCACCGTCACTTCATCCATCCCGTGAAACCCGGAAAGGTCACGCTACACGGACAGCCATCCGAAGAAGTTGCGCCCGGAACACTTAAGAGCATAATGAAACAGGCAGGCCTGAAATGACTAGATACGCCGTAGTTTACGAACCGACACGCACAGGTTACAGCGCTTACGCTCCAGACCTGCCCGGTTGCATCGCGACAGGATCCACCCTGGAAGAAACACGCACCCGCATGCACGAAGCTCTCGAAATTCATATTGAAAGCATGCGCGAAGACGGCGACCATATTCCCGAGCCGTCTCATGTTGCCGACATGCTGGAAGTCGCTTGATCCTTCCCACCTGGTCACCATCCCCCCCCCAAACACTATGAGTGAGACGCCCGAAGCCGCATCCACGCCCCTGATGCGCCAGTACCACGCCATCCGATCCCAGGTCCCCGGCGCGCTCCTCATGTTCCGCCTCGGCGATTTCTACGAACTCTTCTTCGACGACGCCGTCACCGCAGCCCGCGAACTCGAAATCACCCTCACCTCCCGCAATAAAGAAAAAGGTACGCCCATCCCCATGTGCGGCGTCCCCTGGCATTCGTCGGAAAACTACATCGCCCGCCTCATCGGCAAAGGCTACCGCGTCGCCATCTGCGAACAGATGGAAGACGCCGCCTCTGTCAATGTCAGCGCGGGCAAGAAAATCGTCCGCCGCGAAGTAACCCGCATCGTCACTCCCGGCACCGCCACCGACGCCCACCTCCTCCGCTCCCACGAAAACAATTTCCTCGCCGCCATCTCCCGCAGCGGTTCCCGCGCCGGCCTCGCCTGGGTCGATGTCTCCACCGGCGAATTCCGCGCCGCCGAAGCAGAAATCGAAGACCTCCCCGGCCTGCTCGACAACCTCGGAGCCCGCGAAATCCTCATCGCCACCGGGGCCCCGCTCTTTTCCAAACCCGAAGGCAAACGCTGGCTCACCACGGAGCTCGACGAGTGGGTCTTCTCCCCCGACTACGCCGACCGCATCCTCCGGGAGCACTTCCGCCTCCTCTCCCTCGATGGCTGTGGTCTCGCCGGAAAACTCGCCGCCATCGGAGCCGCCGGAGCCGTCCTCCACTACCTCAAAGACACCCAGCGCGCCGCGCTCGACCACCTCGACCCGCCCCGCCACTTCGAACGCGCCGAAACCATGGTTCTCGACGCCGTCACCGTCCGCAATCTCGAACTCCTCGAACCGATTTTCTCGGACGGCGGAGCCACCCTCATCTCCGTCCTCGACCAAACCTCCACCGGCATGGGTGGCCGCCTCCTCCGCCAGCGCCTCCTCCGCCCCGCGCTCGACCTGAACGAAATCGAAGCCCGCCTCGACGCCGTCGGCGATCTGGCCAAAGACACCATCCTCCGCGCCGAACTCCGTAAACACCTCGCACCCGTCCTCGATATCGAGCGCCTCCTCGCCCGCGTCACCATCGGCAACGCCAGCCCCCGCGACCTTCTCGCGCTCGGCAAATCGCTCGACCAAATGCCGCGCCTCGCCCACGCCGCCACCCTCGCGGGCAAGCCCCTCTCCCCCCGCCTGCAAGCCATGTTCGCCGCGCTCGACCCCGTCCCCGAAGCCTCCAACGCCATCCTCGCCGCACTGTCTGACGCCCCACCTGCCATCATCGGCGACGGTGGCCACACCGTCCGCCCCGGCTTTGACCCCGAACTCGACGAACTCCGCGACCTCAGCCAGCACAGTAAGCAGATCATCGCCCAGATCGAAGCCCGCGAACGCACCCGCACCGGTATCGCGTCGCTTAAAGTCCGTTTCAACAACGTTTTCGGCTACTACATCGAGATCTCGAAGGCCAACCTCCACCTCGTCCCGCCCGATTACGACCGCCGCCAGACCCTGGTCAACGCCGAGCGATACACCACCCCGGAACTGCGCGAATACGAGCAAAAAGTCCTCACCGCCGAAGAGAAGATCCTCGAAATTGAGAAGCGCGTCTTCACCGAAGTCCGCCAAAAGACCGCCGCCGAAGGCCAGCGTATCCGCGCCACCGCCGCCGCCGTTGCCAATCTCGATGTTTCCGCCGCCCTCGCGCAGGTGGCCGCGGAAAACCGCTACACCCGCCCCCAATTCTCCGCCTCGGGCGAGATGCGCATCATCGCCGGACGCCACCCCGTCATCGAGCGCATCCAGAACGAAGAAGCCAGCCGCTTCACCCCCAACGACCTCTATCTGAACAGCGGCGACGACCGCATCGCCCTCATCACCGGCCCCAACATGGGCGGCAAGAGCACCTATCTCCGCCAGGCCGCCCTCATCGGAATCCTCGCCCAAATGGGAGCCTGGGTCCCCGCGGAATCAGCCCTGCTGCCCCTTCTCGACCGCGTTTTTACTCGCATCGGAGCCTCCGACAACCTCGCTCGGGGGCGTTCCACTTTCATGGTGGAGATGACCGAAACCGCCGTCATCCTCAATACCGCCACCCCCAACAGCTTCCTCATCCTGGACGAAATCGGTCGCGGAACCGCGACGTATGATGGCCTGGCCCTCGCCTGGGCCGTGGTTGAACATGTCGCCACACGCACCGGCGCGAAAACCCTCTTCGCCACCCACTACCACGAACTTACGGAACTCGCCGGCCAGATGCCCGGCATCCGCAACCTGCAAGTCGCCGTCAAAGAAGCCGGGGACCGCATTATCTTCCTCCACAAAGTCGAACCAGGCAAGGCCGACCGCAGCTACGGTATCGAAGTCGCCCGGCTCGCCGGCCTGCCCGCGCCCGTCATCGAACGGGCCCGCGAAGTCCTGAAACTCCATGAGCGGACCGAGCAAAAGGCCGTCCAGCAACTCGCCCCCACCCATCACCTGGAGCAAGCCCCGCTCCAAATTCGCCTCTTCGAACCCGGCCCTGACGAAATCAAGCAGAAACTCCGCTCCCTGAAGCTCGACGAAATGCGCCCCATCGACGCCCTCCGCCTCCTCGAAGAACTCCAAAAGGAACTCCTCTAAGCCAAGCCCCATGCGCATCGCCGGCATCATGAGCGGAACCTCCCTCGATGGCATTGACGTCGCCATCGCGGACATCGCCGCCCGCAGCGTCAAAACCGTCGGCCACCACATGGTCCCCTGGCCCGCCGCCGTCCGGCAGCGCATTCTCAACGTCTCCAACACCACCTGCACCACCAGCCAGATTTCCCGTCTGAACTTCGAACTCGCCGAACTCTATGCCAAAGCGGTCCAGACCACCTGCCGCAAGACCGGCATCGACCAGGCAACCCTGCAACTCGTTGGCTGCCACGGCCAGACCATTTATCACGAAGGTCGGGGCAAGCACGCCAACACTCTCCAGATCGGGGAACCGGCAGTCATCGCTGAACGCCTCGGCATCCCCGTCGCCGCCAATTTCCGAACCCGCGACGTCGCCGCTGGAGGCCAGGGAGCGCCGCTCGTCCCCTTCGTCGATTACCTCCTCCTCCGCAGCAAAACCATCAACCGGGTCGCCCTCAACATAGGAGGCATCGCGAACATCACGGTACTCCCGGCCGGAGTTGCGCCCGACAACGTCATCGCCTTCGACACCGGCCCAGGCAACATGATCATCGACCAGCTGGTCGCCCTCTACAACCAGAAGAACTACGACAAAGGTGGTGCCATCGCGGCCCAAGGCAACATCAACCACCCGCTTCTGCAAAAACTTCTCGCCGCCCCGTACTTCCGCACAGCGCCGCCCAAAACTGCTGGCCGCGAACAGTACGGCACCGAACTCATCGCCATGCTGACGGCAACCAGTCTCCCCCTCCCCGACCTCATCGCCACCGCAACCGCCCTCACCTCCGAATCCATTGCCCTCGCCCTCCGAAACCACGCCCCCACGGCACAGGAACTAATCGCTGCCGGAGGCGGCGTTCACAACCGTACCCTGATGGCCCATCTCCAGGCGGCCTTACCCACCACCCGCCTCACCACCACGGCGGAATTCGGAATTGACCCCGACGCCAGAGAAGCCATCGCCTTCGCTGTCCTCGCCTGGCGCACCTGGAACCGTAAGCCCGGCAACCTCCCCTCCGCCACCGGAGCCCGCCACGAAGTCCTCCTCGGCAGCATCACTTATTAGCTTGTGAGACTTTGTCGCCAGGAAAGGGTAAAATGACACCTTGACCCCAGAAGATCAGTTAACAGAAGCGCCCCAGCCGACCCGCGTCTCCATCGTCATCGTCGCCCGCAACCGCGCAGCCAACCTCCGCCGCAGCCTTACCGCTCTCGGAGACACCCACCAGGTCATCGTCGTCGATAACGCCTCCCGCGACGAAACCTTTTCCCTCGACCTCGAATTCCCCACCGTCCGCTTCATCCGCCTGCCGAAAAACTTCGGCTACGTCAAAGCCATGAACGTCGGGGCCCGCTCCGCCGACGGCGCGCACATCCTCTTCCTCCACGACGACGCAGAACTCTCTGGCGATGCCGTCACCAAACTCGCCGATTTCCTCGAAGCCCGCCCCGATGCCGCCGCCGTCTGCCCCCTCTTAGTCGATCACGCAGGGAATCCGACCCGTCAGGTCCGCCCCCTGCCCACCCCCGCAAGTCCCGACCCGGCCTATGCCCCCGCCACTATCGCTGCTGCCGGCACCGGTGACGAAATCATCGCCCAGTGCGTCTCCGGAGCCGCCATCATGCTCCGCGCTTTCTTCCTCAAGGCCCTTCGCGATGTCGATGAGCGCTACGGCAATTACGGCAGCGACGCCGAACTCTGCCAGCAGGTCAAACGCGCCAACCGCAAACTGGTCATCCTGAAAAATGTCACCGCCATCCATGAAGCGCCTCTCTCTCCCGAAAGGCCGTCCGATCTGGAGGGCGACCGCGCCCACGGCACCGCAGCTTTCCTCGGCAAGCACCACGGCGCCATGGCCGGCTTCCTCTACCGCCTAAAAACCGGTCTCATCGCCCTCCTCACCTTCAAATTCTCCGTCGTCTTCGGAGCCTTCAGTGGCGACAAGATCGACGGCACCAGGTAGTCTCTAACGACTACGAAAGTTATCCAATTGCCTTTCTTCAAGAGTTCGTAATGTGGGGCAGCTTGGCATCCTGCGGGCCTGTCGCCGACAGGGCCCCCACAAACGGCCCCGTCTGCAGTAGTTGCGAAAATGCGCTAAGTAGCCCTATCGCCGCCGATAATGTCCGACAAGCGGTCGAAGCCATCGCGGCCGCACTAACGGAAACCGTCTGACGAAGTTAGACTCCCGCTACTGACGCCCGGCCTCCCACCTGTGCCACCGCGGAACAGGCAGCACAGGTGGCCCCAAACCAAACCCGTCCGCCCCCCTCAGTAGCGAGGCACCAACGGATCCACCAGCACGCTCCACAAATCCGTGCCGCCCGCCATGCTCTGGCAATTCTCCACTCCCTGCCGCCGCAGCCAGTCCACCACTGCCAGGCTCCGCACCCCGTGATGACAAATCACCACAATCGGCGCGCCGTCATCGTCCAACTCCTGCAAATGCATCGGGATAGAGTTCATCGGAATCAGCCGCGCCCCTTCTATCTGACAAATGTCGAACTCCCGTGGTTCCCGCACATCAATCAGCCGCAACACTTCCCCGGCGTCCAGTCGCGCCTTTACCTCACCCGGATTTATCTCCACTGCTGTCTCAGCCATTCTGTTCCCTTTCGCTCCATCCGTTTTCAACGTGCAACCCTTTAATCTTCGGCCCTTTACGTGCCCTTGCTATACTAAGTGATATTCCGTCAAACTCCAGAGGGTTCTCTCCACTCAAGATGAAGTCATTCGGCGCAAAGTTTCTGTTGGCCGGAGCAATGGCGGTGTCCGCAATTGCCCAGACAACAGATTTCAACACAGGTCAGGCCGCCCGTCTCGTAATCGGTCAAAAGAATTTCACCATCGGCGACTATGGTGCCACCAACCAGCTCATCGGTTCGCCAGGCGGCATCGCCCTGGCAAACGGTGTGCTTTGGGTTGTCGATTCCAATCGCCTCGGCTCCACCCCTAACAATAACCGGGTTCTTCGCTTTAGCGACACCTCCACTTATCCAAAACCCACCGAAACACCAGACGTTCCCGGTAGTACCTGCGGCGCTTGCCGCGGCACCGCGAGCCTGGTCCTCGGGCAACCCGATTTCTTCACCACCAGCCGTAACCTCAGTGCTTCCGGCTTGCGAAATCCCACCGCCGTCGCCACTGATGGCAAAATCCTGGTCATCGCCGATACCGATAACAACCGTGTCCTCATCTGGAACTCCCTGCCCCGCGGCAACGGCCAGCCAGCCGACGTCGTTGTCGGCCAGGCCGACTTCCTTCACAACGGAACTTCGGTCCCGCCTACCGGAACTTCTCTCCGCGGCCCCCAGGGCGTCTGGCTCGCCAACGGTAAGCTCTATATCGCCGACACGCAGGACAACCGGGTTCTCGTCTATAACAAGGTCCCGACCGCGAATAACGCCACCGCCGACCTCGTCATCGGCCAGAAGAACTTTACTGACTTCGTAAATCCCGATCTCACCGCTTCCCAGCCCAACACCTCCGCCTCCAACATGCAGTCTCCGGTCTCGGTTTCTACCGATGCCACCCACATGTATGTCGCGGACCTCGGGCAGAATCGCATCCTGATCTGGAACACCATTCCCACCACCAACGGGGCACCCGCCGATGTCGCCATAGGCCAGCCCGACCTCGTTTCCGCTTCTGAGAACAACAGCTACAAGGCTGTGGATCATACTCCCATTCTCTGCGCCACCAACGGTACCGACACGACTGTCACACCGAACGTTCCCACGTTCCCCATCCGTTGCGGTGCCACCATGTCGTTCCCCCGCTACGTACTCTCTGACGGCAAGCGTCTTTACGTAGCCGATGGCGGTAATGACCGTATCCTCATCTACAAGACCATCCCGACGAAGAACGGCGTCTCCCCCGATATCATCCTCGGCCAGCCTGACGAATTCTCTGACGACACAGGCTTCAATCCGGACGGCACCAATGCCTTCCAGACTCCCACCTCGCTCGCGTGGGACGGTACCAACCTCTACGTCAGTGACGGCTACAACCGCCGCGTCGTCATCTATTCGCCCGCTGTCCAGAATCTGCCCCTTGATGGCATTCGCAACGGCGCCAGCCTCGAAATCTACGCGCTCGGTTCCGTAACCCTGGCCGGCAATCCCACCGCCAAAGACACCATCACCGTCACCATTAACGGCACCGACTACACCTACACGGTGAAGGACAAGGACACGCTCGAAAACGCCATTCAGGGCCTCGTCCTCGCCATTGATAAGGCTCCGGATCCGAACGTCATCGCCACCGCCAACCTCTCGGCGCTCGCCGTCGTTCTCACCGCCAAAAAGCCCGGCCCTGACGGCGGCAATATCACGCTCGCCGTAAAGAATTCCGTCGGTGCCACCATCGTCGGCACCATCAGCGGCGCAGCCCTCAATATCTATCTCGAAAATCCGTCGCAGATCGCGCCCGGCACGGTTATCCGTCTCAAGGGCACCAATCTCTGTGACAACACCGCCGCCGCCGACTTCAGCAAGCCCAGCCTGCCCCGCAGCCTCGGCGGTTGCACGGTTTACATCGACGGTGTCGCCGCCCCGCTCTTCCAGGTTTCGCCCACCGTCATTACCGCCCAGGTCATGTTTGAGGCGGAAGATCGTACCAGCATCAGCACCTACGTTCGCAAAGTGGCCAGGGACGGCACCGTAACCGTTACCACTCCCGTCGCCACCACCATCGTTCCGCAGAACCCCGGCCTCTTCGCCGAACCCGGCACCGATCCCCGCCGCGGCATCGTTTATCACGGCACCAGCACCGCCTTCGACCTCGTCGGCGTGGATGGCTCCATTCAGGCTGGCGACGTCGCCACCATCGTCATCGGAGCCAACACCTACAGCTACACGGTCGTCGCCACCGACACCCTGGCCACCATCCGTGATGCCCTCATCGCGGCCATTAACGCCGCTCCGGACCCCCTGGTGCACGCCTCGGTAGCCAATGAGTACTTCCGTATCGCGCTGAATGCCAACGTCCCCGGCCCCGCCGGTGAAGGCATCACCGTCACCGTTACCGTCACCACGGCCACCACCAACACCGCCGGAGCCGCGCTGTTGCTTACCGCGTACAACCCCACCCTGTGCTGCTCCAACGTGCAGGGTGCGCTGGTGAGCGATGACAATCCCGCGGTCCCCGGCGAGATGCTCTACACCTTCGCCACCGGCCTCGGTGTGCCAGACCCCAGCAACGTCGATACCGGCCTCATCTTCCCCGGTGGTTCCGCCAATCCCCCCAGGGTCTTCGTTGACTCTATTCTCACTGCGGGTACCACTGCCAACGTCGTCAGTGTCGGCCTCCTCCCGGGTACCGCGGGCGTCTACTACGTCCAGTTCCAGCTCAACGCCGGCCTCGCCTCCAACCGCGCGGCCCAAATGACCATCGCCCAGCAGGCCTTCGTCAGCAACGTCATTACCTTCCCGGTCGCGGTTCCTGGCCTCGTGTCCCGTATCGTGGTCACGCCTGATACCTACGCCGTCGATGCCGGTATCCCGCTCAACTACACGGTCACCGCCCTCGACTACAAAGGCAACATCGCCACCGGCTACACTGGCCCGCTCCACGTAACCAGCACCGACACCGACGCAACGGCCCCCGGCGACTTCAGCCTCTCGGCCGGCATCGGAACCTTCCAGTTCACCTTTGCCACCAAGGGTCCGCAGACTGTCACCGTCGGTGACCCGGGCATCTCGGCCATCACGTCATCGGCTCCGGCCGTAACCGTCCGCTAACCGAATAACAACCTGCTTTACTTTTTGGGCGTTCGCAGTGAGGTCATTGAGGCCTCATGCGAACGCCCAAGTAGTTTCTGCGCCAGTTCAATCCTCGCCAACAGGGCAATATTCGCGTCCGGAATCTTCAAAACCACACTCTCCGCCGCAACCCCAAACAGCTCCGCCGCAGTAATCACCGTCCACCGCCACGCGTTCGTCGCAGGCCAATCATCCACCAGTCCGGTCTTCGGATTTTCCGCATCAGTATCCAGCTTGTACTTCGCCAGCGCCGTATCCGACATCCGCCGGATCGCAGCCCATGCAGCCTCGTCGTCATTCACACTATGCGCCAGCTTCGCCACTTCCCGCAGCGCATTCAGGCGGGCGTTCGAATCCTTCCCGCCGTCCAGCAGCGCCAGCGATCTATGGAGCATCCGGTGGCCGAGCCCCCGCCTTCCCCATCAGATACTTCTCAAACCAGTACAACTGCCAGTTCATGCTCTCCACCAAATGCTTCGGTTCACCCGACCGCGTCAGGTTATGGTTCTCCCGCGGAAAAATCACCAGTTCCGTCGTCACGCCATAATGCTTCAGCGCCCGAAACCACTGCTCCCCCTGCTCCAGCGGTACTCGAAAATCATTGTCCGAATGCAGAATCAACGTAGGAGTCTTCACGTTCTTCGCATACTTCAGCGGGGACGCCTCCCAGTACTGCTCGAAATTATCAAACAGGAAGCCCTTGAAGTCCTCCGCATGGCCGTACGCCCCATCCCGAGTCCCGTCGTCGCTGATAAAATTCACCACGCTCCGCAGCGTCACTGCGGCCTTAAACCTGTCCGTATGCCCCACAATCCAGTTCGTCATGAATCCGCCGTAGCTGCCGCCCGTCACGCCCAACCGGTCCGTATCGATCCAGGAATTTTGCCGGATCGCAGCATCCACCCCAGCCATCACATCCTGGTAATCCATCACTCCCCAGTTGTTCACAATGCCGCGTTCAAACGTCTCGCCATACCCCGTCGAGCCTCGCGGATTACAGAAAAACACCGCCCAGCCCTTCGCCGCATACACCTGAAACTCCTGATACCAGTCCGTGCCATACTGCCCCGCCGGACCACCATGCACGCTCACAATCAGCGGGTACTTCTTCCCCGCCTCAAACCCGACCGGCTTCACCAGAAAGCCATCCACAGCCCACCCGTCCGTGCTCTTGTAAGGCAACCGCTCCACCGGAGCCACGTCCAGATCCGCCCACAACTTCGTGTTCAGATGCGTCAACTGCCGTTCGTCTTTCCCATCCATCGCCGACGCGTACACATCGTCCAGCTTCTGAAAGTTATTCGAAAGGTACACCATCGTCCCCGTCTTCGCGTTCACGTCGTAAGCCCGAACGGCCCGCTCGCCCGTTGTCACCGCCGACACTTTACGGCTCCCCAGATCCGCCCTGTACACATGCGTCTGGCCCTGCGCCCCGGTCTGAAACCGCAACTCCTTCGGCCCCGCCCAACTCAATTCCCCAGGAATCAGATCCAGACCATCAACCGCGAGTTTTGACGCCCCACCTCCAGAAGCTGGCGCCGTGTAAAGCTTTGGAAACTCGCGCCTTTTCGTCTCCCCCGTAAACGCGATCTGCGTCCCGTCCGGCGACCACCGCGGCTGCACATCATCAAACGGATGATCCGAAATCTTCACCAGGTCCCCGCCCACCGCCGGAATCACCCAAATATCTTTGTTGTGCCCGTCCTCATACTCTTTGCCTGACCGATCCGAAACAAACGCAATCCGCGTCCCGTCCGGTGCCCACTGCGGATCCGTATCGTTCCAGTCCTCGCCCGAAGTAAGCTGCTTCGCCGCGCCGCCTTCAGCCCCCAACACCCACAAATGGCTCCGCTTGTCGTCAAACCAACCCGTGTCATTGAACTTGTACGAGATCGTCTTGTAATGCCGGACATCGCTCTTCTTGTCCGCCGCCGCCACCAAATCGCTCGGCCCCGACTGGCTCACCGCCACAAACCGATCCCCCTCCGGAGACCCCAGTGGTGACCATTGGTAAGTCATCACACCGTTCTTCAGCCGCGACACCTGCACAGCCTCTCCACCATCCATCCGAAGAACATGGATCTGCGGCCGCCCCCCTGCCTCCCCGCGATTTGAAAGGAAAGCCAGCCTCGTCCCGTCCGGAGACCACCGCGGAGCATTCGCATTGAACCCCTCCGCCGTCAGCCGCCGTGGAGCCCCGCCCCCCGCAGCCGGAACCAGCCAAATCGACATCACCCGCCGGTTCTGCTTCTGGTCCACCGTTCCCAGCACGTAAGCCACCTGTCGGCCATCGGGAGAAATATGCGGATCCGAGGCATTCTCGTAGAGAAAGTAGTCCTCCGGCGTCACTCCCCGCCTGGCAAAAGCGGTAACCGAAAACAAAGCAAACAGAACCAAAAGCACACGTGAGATTCGCATATCTGATGGCCAGTTTACCGCTTTTGTCGCAAGAAGATGACTACTCGTGAGTCCGAGTGACCTTCAGCACGAAGTCTGTACGATTCTCGATCCACGTCCCGACAACAACATCATCCAGCAAGACCCACTTGGCACTAACCGATATGTGATCAGGACTGCCCTGATGCGTTCCTTCAAAGGTGCCGCCTCGGTCCCTTCCCACTATGGTGTAGTGAAAGTCATCTGAATGCACACTATCAAGTACCGTCTCGGCCTCTCGGACCACGACGGAACCTGTAAAGCACGAATACTCCTCGCCCTTAGCGGCCGAAAAAAACTCGAATTGCGCCGCATACCTCTCGGTCATCGTCATCCCCCTCGGTGAACCCGGTCTGCGCTGCTTCTTCGCCGCCAAAGTAAATGCATACAAACTATCCCCCGTGCGAGCAATCATTCACTCCTTGTCATCCAGTATGTTGCTCGAAGGCCCGCAGCTCACCCGCTGCGTGAACTGCTGGTACCACCGCAATTTCCCCGCCGACGCATCAAAAGCCACCCGGTTCCCGAATCCCTGGTGACGAAATATCAGGTAACATGGACCTGATGATCACCGCGAAGCAGTTGCGCACAAAGAAATTTGCGGCCTGGATCAACCTCGTTTCCGGCCTTCTTTGGATCATAGTCGCCATCCGCGACTACCAGGGGCCGCAACCCACCGATTGGCTCGTCAACAGCGCAGTGGCCGCCCTGTTCCTGTTCGTCTTCGCCCGCAGCTTTTGGCAGCTTCGCCAGTAGCGGCACCTCTGCCGCGAGTACGTTATACTCACTACATGAGTACGCGCCTGCAGGTATTACTCCCCGAAGAGGAATTGGACGGCATTCGGCAGGCCGCCAATTCAGAAAACCTGACCGTCGGCGAGTGGGTGCGGCGCAGTCTCCGCGCCGCACGACAAAACAAACCCAATGGCGACGCTGCCACCAAGCTGGCGCTGGTCCGCCACGCTGCCCGGCTCGCCTACCCAACGGGTAACATCGGTCAGATGCTGGGTGAAATCGAACAAGGCCGTCAGTGATCTTTATCGATTCCAACGTCCCCATGTATCTGGTCGGCGCCCCGCATCCCCACAAGACGGACTCCCAAATCATTCTCGAACGCCTCATCGCCAATGGTGAGCGGCTGGTTACCGACGCAGAGGTCTTTCAGGAAATCCTGCACCGCTACACCGCAATCGGCAGACGAGACGTCATCGACGAAGCATTTCAGATAACGCTCGGCTTGATCGACGACGTTCTCCCGGTCGAAAAATCGGACGTGATTCGTGCCGCTCAAATCGCCATCAGACCGGCCCAATTCTCCGCAAGGGACTCGCTCCACCTGGCCGTGATGGAGCGGCACGAAATCAAGTCGATCTTCACTTTCGACGGAGACTTTGACCGTTGGCCCGGCCTCACACGAATTCACCGCGTCTAACGGCCCATAACCCTACTTCTTCGGCCAAACCACGCCCTGATCCTTCTTCGTCACCGCCGCCAGCCCACGATACAGGAACTTCTGCACCCTCTGCCCCCGGTACGTCTCGGTGGTAAACACATTCCCCTTCGAGTCCGTAGCAATGCTGTGCACCGCATAGAACTGCCCCGGCTGACGCCCGCCATCCCCAAACGCTGTCAACTCCTCCAGCGTGTCCCGCTGCAGCACATGGACCTTCATATTCGACCCGTCCGCCACATAAATATACTTCTGCCCGGCATCGTGTGACAGCGCGATATCAAACACCGCCCCGTCCCCCATCGTGTCCTTCGCAACAAACATCTCCTTCACGAAAGTGCCGTCCGTTTTGAATACCTGAATCCGGTCATTCGTCCGGTCGCACACATAAAGCAGCCCGTCATTCGCCAAAACCACGCAATGCACCGGAGTCCGGAACTGCTGAGCCGGCGCCTCACCAGGCTTATACGGAGGCAGCTGCGTATCGTCCGGCTTATGCCCGTATGCCCCCCAATGCCGCTTGTACTTCAGCGTATCGGCGTCATAGACGATCACCCGCCGGTTCCCGTACCCATCCGCCACATACAGCTCATTCGTCTTTGGATCCACAATCGTCTTCGCCGGTAGCCGCAAGTTCGCCACATCGTTGCTGCCCTTGCTCATCCCGGCCTTACCCAATTGCGCCAGAAACTTCCCCTGCTGCGTGAACTTCAGCAGGAAACTGTCATGCACCGAACCCTGCGGATTAAAGCTCTCATCATGCTCCATCGGCCGGTACGTACCCTCGCGCCCATTCCCGCCGATCCACACATTGCCCTTGTAATCCACATCAATGCCATGGTTCGACGTCGGCCAGTCATACCCTTGGCCCGGCCCGCCCCAGCTCCCAATCAGATCGCCGGCTTCGTTAAACTCCAGCACCGGAGGCGCCGCCGCGCAACACTCCGCATTCTTCGGCGACATCGTCGCGTACTGTTCCTTCGCCTCCAGCGCCCCCTGCCGATGCACAATCCAGATATGGTCGTTCGCATCCGCCGTCAGCCCGATCACCGCCCCAATCACCCAGTGATTCGGCAACGGCTTCGGCCACATCGGATCCACCTCCAGTTTCGGAGCCATCACGGCCGCCGCCCCCGCCTGGCCATACCGGCCCACCAGCGATGACGCCACACCCAATGCCGCCAGAACTCCCACAAACGCCACTAGCCCCGATTTGCTTCCAAAGAGGTGCTGCTTCATATCAATTCCGATCCTTTCGTGCAACGTGTATCATACTTGATCCCAACCACCTTGCGCAGAAATCTCTTCATCTTCTTACTCTTATGGGCCGCCCCGGCCGCCCAACCCCACGACATCCCCGCTGACGTCGCCGTCCATCTCTTCTTAGCTCCGCGTGACCATACCCTGAAACTCCTCGTCCGCGTCCCCCTCCCTGCCCTCCGCGACCTCGACATCCGCGAACGCCAACCCGGCATCGCCGACCTCCCCTTCCTGACCCACCAACTCCCCGACGCCGCCACCCTCTGGCTCACCGGCTTCATCGAACTCCTCGAAGACGGCAAGCCGCTCCCCACCCCGCGCCTCACCGCCACCCAACTCGCCCTCCCCGGCGACCGCAGCTTCACGTCATACGAAGCCGCCCTCGCCCACCTCACCGGCCCTCCCCTCCCCGACGACACCAACGCCCCCTGGCCCCAGCTCTACGCCGACTTCCTCCTCGAATACCCCATCCACTCCTCCACCGCGAAATTCGCCATCAACCCCAGGCTCCGCACCCTCGCCGCCCGCGTCCTTACCACCCTCCGCTATCTCCCCCCCCACTCCCCCGAACGTGCCTTCGAATTCGACGGCAACCCCGGCCTCATCACCCTCGAACCCAGCTGGACCCAGGCCTCCGCCCGCTTCATCCGCCTCGGCTTCCGCCACATCCTCGATGGCACCGACCACCTCCTCTTCCTCCTCTGCCTCGTCCTCCCCCTGAGCCAGATAAAGCGCCGCATCAAACCGCTCGTCGCCGTCGTCACTGCCTTCACCGCCGCCCATTCCCTCACCCTCATCGCCGCAGCCTTCGACGCCGCCCCCTCTGACCTCTGGTTCCCGCCCCTCGTCGAGACCCTCATCGCCGTCTCCATCGTCTACATGGGCCTCGAAAACATCGCCAGTCCTGCCCCCCGCCCGCACCGCTGGTTCCTCGCCTTCGCCTTCGGCCTCATCCACGGCTTCGGCTTCTCCTTCGCCCTCAAAGAAACCATGCAGTTCGCCGGAGACCACCTGTTAACCTCCCTGCTGGCCTTCAACCTGGGAGTCGAACTGGGCCAACTCGCCGTCCTCGCCGCCCTGCTCCCCCTCCTCGCCCTGCTCTTGCGCTATGTAGTCGCCGAAAGAATCGGAGTCATCGTCATCTCCGCCCTCGTAGTCCACACCGCCTGGCACTGGATGCTCGACCGCTACACCGTCCTCCGCAAATACGACCTGAACTGGACACCCGAACTGACCGCCCTCGCCCTGCGGGCCGCCTTCCTCCTCGTCCTCCTGAGCGGCATCATCTGGTTCCGCCGCCGGAAGCTGGCCCCACCCACCACCACCTAAGCGGACGGCGGCACCCAAAGCCTGTTCACCCAGTTCCCCCGTTCTGTCCCCGGCACTTCCCGAAGCTGCAGGGTATGCCTCTCCGTATCCAGCGGACCGTAAATCAGCCAGTGAAACGCCGTCAGTCACCCGAAGAACGCATTAAGCGCCCGATACCGATCAAGCTCCTGCGCATTCGTCTCAACAAATCCCGCAGGCGCGTCCCTTGCGTCAGAAACCGCCCCAAAGATCGCTTAACCCGCCCGGTCCCCACCTCACCGCATCACGGTTACGCCACCAGTGTGCCCCGAACCACCCCCCAAACGCTAAACTTGAAGGTAAGCATGCCCTTTCCCTCCATCCCGGAGAAAATCCTCCTTCTCCTGATCATCGCGGCCTCTCTCACCGGTTTCCTCAGCCGTTTCGGCAAAGTCGCCCGCATTATCCAGGCCGCCAAGTCCGACCCCGCCTTCTCCCTCGGCTCGCTCGCCCCGCGCCTCAAAACCTTCCTCTGGGAAGTCCTCTTCCAGGGCAAAGTCATCCAGCAAAGGCCCGTCGCCGGCCTCGCCCACGCCTTCGTCTTCTGGGGCTTTCTCGCCTTCGGCCTCGTCACCCTCAACCACCTCGCCACCGGCTTCGGCTTCCCCCTCCTTCCGCGCGAAAATCCAGTCGTCCAGGCCTATTTCGCCTTCGTCGGCCTCTTCGCCGTCATGGTCGCCATCTCCATCTCCCACCTCGGCATCCGCCGCTTCGTCTTCCGCCCAGCCTTCCTCGGCCCCGTCAAGCCCGAATCCGGCTTCATCGCCCTCTTAATCCTCACCCTGATGCTCACCTACCTGGTGGCCCTCGCAATCCCTGAAAACTCGCTCGCCGGACGCCTCACCTGGTGGCTCCACACCCTCGCCCTTCTCGTCTTCCTCCCCCTCGTCCCCCACACCAAACACCTCCACCTCGTCCTCAGCCCCGCCACTGTCTTCCTCAAGCGCGAAGGCTTCTCCGCCATCCCCAAGCTCCAGGGTGACGAAGACTTCGGCCTCGTCACCGGCAAAGACCTCACCAAAATCGACGCCCTGCAAGCCTTGTCCTGCGTCGAATGCGGACGCTGCACCCAGCACTGCCCCGCTTACAACACCGGCAAGGAACTCAACCCGAAAGAAATCATCCTCGGCCTGCGCAGCTACCTCAACACCGAAGGCCCGCAGTCCGAAGCCCCCCTGCTCGGCCCTTACATCTCGGACGAAGCCGTTTTCCAGTGCACCACCTGCGGCAGTTGCGAATTCCAGTGCCCCGTCGGCATCCAGCACCTTCCGCTCATCATCGGAATGCGCCGCGGAGCCGTCAACACCGGTGCCTGGGAAGACAAGTTCGGCACCAAGCTCTTCCTCGCCCTCGAACGCAACGGCAACGCCCTCGGTATGCCCGGGAGCGAACGCCAGAAATTCATCACCAAAGCCGCCCTGCCTTACTTTGACGGTTCCCAGGAATACTGCCTCTGGCTCGGCTGCATGGGCGCCCTCGACGCCGGCGGACGCGAAACCATCCTCGCCCTCGTCAGCATCCTCAATTACCTCAACATCACCTTCGGCGTCCTGAAAAAGGAAAAGTGCAACGGGGACCCCGCCCGCCGCCTCGGCAACGACCTCCTCTTCACCCAGCTCGCCGAAGAAGGCATCCAGAACCTCACCTCCAACAAGGTAATCAAGGTCCTCTCCATCTGCCCCCACTGCGTCCGCACCATGAGTAATGACTGGGCCGAAGCCGGGCAGACCGTCGAAATCGAGCACCATTCCGAACTTCTCGCCCGCTACAAACAACAACTCCCCGTCATGCCCGCCGACCAGCGCGAAACCGTCGTCTATCACGACCCCTGCTACCTCGGCCGTTATCGCGGAGTCTACGACGAACCCCGCGAAGTCCTCTCCCGCGCCGTCGATCTCCTCGAAGCCCCCCGCAACCGTGAAAAATCCTTCTGCTGCGGAGCCGGCGGAGGTCAAATGTTCCTCGGCGAAGAAAAAGGCACCCGCGTCAACACAACCCGAGCCAAAGAACTAGTCGCCACCGGAGCCACCACCGTAGCCGCCGGCTGCCCCTTCTGCGCCTCCATGTTTAAGGACGCCCTCAAGACCGTCTCCGACAACCCGCCCCAACTCCTCGACATCGCCCAGATCGTGGCCCGTGGCCTCCCCAGGCCAGAAGCGCCTAAGCCGGAAGCAACGGAGACCCTCCAGTGATGCTCCCCCCCGTCTACCCCATTCTCGACGCCACCACTCTCGCCCTTCGCGGCATCTCCCCCGAACTGGCCGCCGAAGCCTTCCTCGAAGCCGGAGCCCAAATCCTCCAGTTCCGACACAAAGCCCCCTGGACCCGCGAAACTTACTCCACCGCCCAAACCCTCGCTCAACTCTGCGCCCAGGCCAAAGTCCCCTTCGTCATCAACGACCGCGCCGACTACGCCGCCCTCCTCAACTCGGCCCTCCACCTCGGCCAGGACGACCTCCCCCCCGCCGACGCCCGCCGCATCGTCGGCCGCACCGCCCTCATCGGCTTCTCCACCCATAACGAAGCCCAAATGATTGCCGCCGAAAACGAAGCCGTCAACTACGTCGCCTTCGGTCCCGTCTTCCCCACCATCTCCAAAGAAAACCCCGATCCCACCACCGGGCTCCACCGCCTCCGCACCATCCGCACCCTCACCACACGCCCTCTTGTTGCCATAGGGGGCATCACGCGAGACAATGCAATCTCTTGCTGGAATGCAGGCGCTGACTCCGTCGCCGTCATCGCCGACATGCTTCCGCTATCCTGCACAATGCAGACTCTTCGAGATCGGATGACCGAATGGCAACAGCTGATCCAGCTCTAACGGCAACGCAGCAGGAAAAGCATCACGGCTTTGTCCGCGGTCTCGGCCTCACTGACGCCACCACCCTCGTCATCGGCTCCATGATCGGCTCCGGCATTTTCATCGTCAGTGCCGACGTCGGACGTCAGGTGAAATCCCCCGGCCTCCTCCTCGTCTGCTGGATCCTCGGAGCCCTGCTCACCATCGTCGCCGCCCTCAGCTACGGCGAACTCGCCGCCGCTATTCCCCACGCCGGTGGCCAGTACGTTTACCTCCGCGAAGCCTTCGGCCGCCTCTGGGGTTTCCTCTACGGCTGGACCCTCTTCGTCGTCATCCAGACCGGCACCATCGCCGCCGTCGCCGTCGCTTTCGCCAAATACACCGGAGTCTTCTTCCCCTCCATCTCCGCCGCCAACTACCTCATCGGTTCCGGCAAGCTTGGGCTGACCACCCAGCAGCTCCTCGCCATCGCGGTCATCGTCATCCTCACCGCCATCAACACCCGCGGCATCCGCACCGGCGCGCTCGTCCAGAACGTCTTCACCTTCGCCAAAGTCGCCTCGCTCCTCGGCCTCGCCGGCTTAGGCTACCTCCTCGGACGCAACCCCGCCGTCATCGCCGCCAATTTCGGCCATCTCTGGGAATACACTTCCGGCGCCCCCGTCAACTTTGAATGGGCCGCCATCGCCATCGTCGGCACCGCCATGGTGGGTCCGCTCTTCTCGTCCGACTCCTGGAACAACGTCACCTTCGCCGCCGCCGAAGTCCGCAACCCGCAGCGCAATCTGCCCCTCGCGCTCGGCCTCGGTGTCGGCATCGTTTCCCTGCTCTACCTGGCCTGTAACCTGGGCTACATGTCGGTGCTCACCTTCCCGCAGATCACCACCGCCCCCGAAGACCGGGTCGCCACCGCCGTCGTCTCCGTCATGTTCGGCCCTGCCGCCACGCGCATCATGGCCGCCGCCATCATGGTCTCCACCTTCGGCTGCCTCAACGGCATTATTCTGTCCGGCGCACGCGTCTACTTCACCATGGCAAAGGACAAGCTCTTTTTCGCCAAAGCCGGTGAACTCGACCAGAAGACCCACGCCCCCGTCCCCGCCCTCGCCATGCAATGCGGCTGGGCCGTGCTGCTCACGCTCAGCGGCCAGTACAACGATCTGCTCGATTATGTTATCTTTGCTGTTCTGCTCTTCTATATCCTGACCATCGCAGGCTTGTTCCGGCTCCGTCGGACCCGCCCGACGCTGGCGAGACCGTACAAAGCGGTCGGCTACCCCGTGGTACCCGCCCTGTACATCCTGTTGGCAACATTGATTGAAGTTCTCTTATTGATTAACAAGCCCGAGTTCACGGTACGAGGCCTGGTTCTGGTCCTTCTTGGCGTTCCCGTGTACTTCCTGTGGCAAAGGAAAGGTGTTCAGGCATGAGTCTTTTTGCAACCAAGTCGCTGGCGCGCATCATACGGGAAAGTGAGGAGGGCGAGCACCAGCTGAAACGTACGCTGGGCGCTTGGCACCTCATCGCCCTCGGCATCGGCGCCATCATCGGCGCAGGACTGTTCGTCCGCACCGCCGCCGCCATCGCGGAACGCGCCGGCGCGTCGGTCACCCTCGCCTTCATCGTCGCCGGTATCGGCTGCGCCTTCGCGGGCCTTTGCTACGCCGAGTTCGCCTCCATGATCCCCATCGCGGGCAGTGCTTATACCTACTCCTACGCCACCATGGGCGAACTCGTCGCCTGGATCATCGGCTGGGATCTGGTTCTGGAATACGCGGTCGGAGCCGCTACCGTGGCCATCGCCTGGAGCGAGTATTTCAATAAGGTTTTAGAATTTGTTGGCCTCAATGTTCCATATCAGTGGTGCCACTCCCCCTGGGAATCATTGCAGGGTGCCGGAGCCATCCACGGCATTATGAATGTGCCGGCCATCGTCATCCTCCTCATCCTCTCCATTCTTCTGGCCCGCGGCACGCAGGAATCAGCCTTCGTCAACAGCCTCATCGTTATCACCAAAGTGACCATCGTCCTTATGGTCATCTTCATCGGCTGGGGCTTCATGAACCCGGCCAACCACACGCCTTACATCCCTGAGCCCACCACCTTCACCACCTCGGAAGGCATCACGCACCCGTTCGGAGGCATTATGGGCATCCTCGGCGCTGCCGGCGTGGTCTTCTTCGCCTTCATCGGCTTTGACGCCGTCTCCACCGCCGCCCAGGAAACCATCAACCCCAAGCGCGACATGCCCATCGGCATCCTCGGCTCTCTCGTCGTCTGCACGCTGCTCTATGTGGTTTTCTCCCACGTCCTCAGCGGCGTCGCTACCGTGGAAGATTTCCGCACCGCCGGCAAGGAAGCCTCCGTCGCCTTCGCGATCACGAAGTATATGACCGGTTACGCCTGGCTCGCCAAGTTCGTCACCGTCGCCATCCTGGGTGGCTTCTCCTCCGTCATCCTCGTCATGCTCATGGGCCAGTCCCGCGTCTTCTTCTCCATGAGCAAAGATGGCCTCGTGCCCGCCATCTTCTCCGACGTTCACCCAAAGTACAAGACCCCCTACAAATCGAACATGTTGTTCTTTTTCCTGACCGCCGCCTTCGCCGGTTTCATCCCCGGTGACATCGTCGGCGAAATGACCAGCATCGGTACCCTGTTCGCCTTCATGCTCGTCTGCGCCGGCGTCTGGATCATGCGCGTCCGCCGCCCGGACATCGCGCGCGGCTTCACCGTCCCCGCCCTGCCCGTCGTCGCCGTTCTCGGCATCTTCGTCTGCGGCTCCATGGTCTACGGCCTCGGCTGGACCAACTGGCTCCGTCTCCTCGTCTGGCTCCTCATCGGCTTCGTCATTTATTTCGGCTACAGCCGCACCCATAGCCGTCTCGTCACTCACCCGGAAAAACCGTGAACGTAATTACAACCACCAACCTGCCTGGCATCGAACTCATGGCAAGAGGCAAGGTGCGCGACGTCTACGCGGTGGGCAGAAGTGACGCGGGAGCGTCACTAAGCAACAGTGAACTGCTCATCGTGGCCACAGATCGCATCTCCGCCTTCGACTGTATTCTTCCCCAGGGTATCCCCGGCAAAGGCCGCGTTCTCACAGCCATGTCGCTGTTCTGGTTCGACCTGTTGAAAGACGTCGTCCCGAACCACCTCATCTCGGCCAATGTCGACGAATACCCGGAACACCTGCACCAGTTTCGGACCCAACTGGAAGGCCGCTCCATGTTCGTCAAACGCTGCCGCATGGAGCCCGTGGAGTGCGTTGCTCGTGGCTACGTCTCCGGCTCCGGCTGGAAGGACTACCAGCGCACCGGGGCCATCTGCGGCATCCCGCTGCCCCCCGGTCTCGTCGAGAGTGATCGGCTGCCCGAACCCATCTTCACCCCCGCCAGCAAGGCGCAAAGCGGCCATGATGAGAACATCTCCTTCGAAGAGGCTGCCGCCACCATCGGCCTCCAGACCGCGAACACGCTGCGCGACCTCACGCTGAAGATCTATTCGAGAGCCGCCGAACATGCCGAGTCCCGCGGCATCATCCTGGCCGACACCAAATTCGAGTTCGGCTGGCATAAGGGCGAGTTGTTGTTGGGCGACGAAATCCTTACCCCCGATTCTTCCCGCTACTGGCCCCGCGACACCTACCACCCCGGCGGGCCCCAGCCGTCCTTCGATAAGCAATTCGTCAGGGATTACCTCGAAACCCTCACCTGGAACAAACAACCGCCAGCCCCCGATCTGCCGGCCGAAGTCATCTCCCGTACGGCGGAAAAGTACCATGAAGCATACCGCCGCATTACGGGACTCGAATTGTGAACTGGCTCGATATTGTCTTCGCGCTGATCCTGCTCATCTCTGTTTCCATGAGCTTCCGCCGCGGCTTCACCCGTGAGATCGTCGGCCTCGTTTCGTCCATCTTCGCCCTCGTGCTCGGCATGTGGTTTTACGGCCTCGCGGGCTCCTTCGTAGAACCCTACGTCGGGTCCAGGCGCGGCGCAAATTTCATTGGCTTTTTCCTCGTCGTCGTGGGGGTCATGCTGCTCGGCAGCCTGCTCGGTTTTATTGTTTCCCGCCTCCTGAAGACGATCGGCCTGTCATTTGTGGACCGTTTTTTCGGCGCCTGTTTCGGCCTCGTTCGAGGCCTGCTTTTGTCCATCGCCCTGCTCACCGCGGTTACCGCTTTTGGGCCTCACGCCGATTCCGGATCTGCGCCGGAAGCAGTGGTACACTCGCAAATTGCGCCCTGGTTACTCGAGGCGTCGCGCTATGGAGTAGCCATCGCGCCGATGGACCTGAAGCAAAGCTTCCGCAAGTACTACGGGCAAGTAAAAGAACTCTGGCGCCAGAAGGCAGCCAGGAAGGCTGACAAGGATTCATGAACGCAGGTTTTGAGACATTAATCGATCAAATGGTTGAGGCTGGTTTCTTTCTGGAAGAAGCCGTGGAGATCCTCGAAAAAGGCATGATCGAACGGGTGCTCCGTCGCGCCCAGGGTAACCAGTCAGAGGCCGCCAAAGGTCTGGGAATTCACCGCAACACCCTGCTCCGCAAGATGGTCGAGTTTGGTATCGACGGCAAACGTCCCCGCTCCAAACCGGCCGGCAAGGCCGGCAGTGAAACCACGGTTCGCAGCCGTCGGCACGCGTCATAATCTGTGTCTCTGCTCATCTTTGATCTCGATGGAACGCTGATCGATTCCCGGCTGGATCTGGCTAACGCCGTGAACGCCACCCGCGCCCACACCGGCCGCGAACCGCTGGAACACACCCTCATCTTTTCCTACGTCGGGAACGGAGCTCCGGTGCTGATCCGCAAGGCGCTGGGAGAGGCGGCCCCGCAGGAAGAAGTCGATGCCGCGCTGCAGTTCTTTCTCGGCTGGTACCGCGCCCACGCGGTGGTTCACACCGTGCTGTATCCCGGAGTCTTTGAGTCGCTCGTCAGCCTCCATGAAGCCGGGCACAAGCTGGCTGTGCTGACCAACAAACCAGTTCGTATCAGCCACGAGATTATGCGGCATTTTGAGCTGTCGCACCTGATGATGAAGGTCTACGGCGGCAACAGTTTCGCGCAGAAAAAGCCCCATCCCGTGGGTATCGATACGCTGCGTGCCGAAGCCGGCGTTACGCAGGAGGCCACCTGGATGGTAGGCGATAGTTCGGTGGATATTCTGACCGCACGCGCCGCCGGCGTCTCAGCCTGTGGTGTCACCTACGGCTTCCAGCCCGAAACGTTGTCAGACCCGGTCCCCGATCTCCTGTGCCATCAGTTTGAAGAATTCGCCGACCACGTTCTTCGCTTAAGCTAACCGCGAGTCAGAATGCTGGCAGCCGCGTAGCTAAGCGCATCACCGCGTTCCCGTGCCAAATCCCGCATGGTGCCGAAATCCCCGGTCTGGTAACAGAGTTGCAGCGCAGTGGGCACAGGCTGGCCCCAGGGCGCGTCTTCGAACACGTGATCCAGAACTGCCCGGAGAGCCTCTTCCGGCCGCCCCAGCGCGACAAGAAGGCGAACCAGCGTACGTCCGGGAGCATCACCCGCCACGTCCGGATCCGCCGTGGCCACTTGTTCGCGGAAGTAGTCGATATGGGTCTCCGTCTCCATGCCTCGCAGAGCCTGAATGTAGTGCCCGTAAGCCTCGCACTGGTTCTCAAAGGGAGGCACACCCGCGGCCTGGAACTGCGGTGCCAGCCGCTGGCCGTATGCGCAGAGTTCGTGGAAACAAGTCAGCGCTTCCGGGTCCTTTAATTCGATCCCGTACGGGATTACCGACAGCAGATGGGATGAATCCACGTAGTAATCCCACTCGCCGAACAGCCAGTCGCGCCCCTGCATCAGTTCCAACAGGTTTCTTGTCGCGGGCGCGGCGCCTTCCTGGGCCTGAATCACCTCGGCCATACGGGCCACAATTTCGCCGTACAGATGCCGGGCCAGCATCGAGATACATGGCTCGCGGTCTTTCTGGACCGCCGTCATGCCGAACGCCGTAATCGCCCGGCACATGCCCTGGTTGGCGAGAATCATTTCCAGACCCTTCAGCGGGTGAACGCCTTCCTGAAAAGCGATGCCGATCACCTGCTCCCTGTCGCCCTCATTGGGCAGCCCGGCGATAGCATCTTCAATTGGTTTCGTTTCGCCAACCGCGCGGAAATACGGCCATGCGCGCCCAATGTTCCCCGCCTCCAGGAACAGGCGCCCCGTGTCGCGGGCAATCGCCATCACTGCCTGCTGGTAGTCATCACCGCTGATCTGGTCGCTCTGGATTAACGGTAACCCGAGTTCCTGTCGCTTCCGCATCAGCCGGGCCTCAAAGGCGAGCCCGTAGTCGCCCGCCTCAAGGAGAGTTGCGATCAAATGATCGAGTGCTGCGGCAGGTTCGGGCGAGGCGACCAGGCGATCCAGGTCGTCGAAGAGTTGGGGCGTCACCTCACCAGCATGACACCCCGCACTACAGGTTGAAAGAGAACGATTCGCCCAGGTAAACCCGCTTCACTTCGCTGTCCTGCGCCAGAGCGTCCGGACTGCCCGAGCGGAAGATCTTGCCGGCGTTGATAATGTAAGCTCGGTCGGTCACGCTCAGCGTCTCACGGACGTTGTGGTCCGTCACCAGGATGCCGATGCCTTCACGCTTCAGGTCCAGAATAATCTTCTGGAGTTCCAGAACCTGGATCGGGTCGATGCCGGAAAACGGCTCGTCCAGCAGCAGGAAAATGGGGTCGATGGCCAGCGAGCGGGCGATTTCCACGCGCCGCCGTTCGCCGCCCGAAAGTACGTAGCCCTTGCTGTTCCGTACGGTTTCCAGGCCCATTTGCTCAATCAGGCGGTTCATCTTCTCCCGCCGTTCCCGCCCGTTCATCCGGCGAGTCTGCAGGATCGCCATCAGGTTCTCTTCCACCGTCAGCTTGCGAAATACCGAAGCTTCCTGCGGCAGGTAGCTGATGCCGCGTCGAGCGCGCTGGAACATAGGCATGTTCGTCAGGTCAGCGCCGTCCAGCGTCACCTTTCCCGAATCCGGGCTGATCAGCCCCACCACCATGTAGAATGACGTGGTCTTCCCTGCCCCGTTCGGCCCCAGCAGCCCCACAATCTCACCTTGCTCCACCTTGAGCGACACGTCATTCACGACGCGGCGCCCTCCGTACGACTTCGAAATCTCGACTGTTTCCAGTGTGGCCATTGATTGGGATTTACTTTTTCTTTTTGTGCAGCAAAGTCCGAACCGGCTTATCCGGCGCGCCCTCGATAATCAGCCGATCGTCGTCTGTATAGTACGTGATCTTTTGGCCCTTACTGTTTCCCCGAACCGTATCTTCCAGCGTCGGATCACCGCCCGTAAGGATAATTTGGCCCTCTTCTGTATAGTATTCCGCGTGTTCGCTTCGGCCCATTCGGCGGCGGGAGGGAGCAATCTTCAGGATGCTGACCTTGCCGTCCGCTATGGCGTGGTGAATCTTTGAGTCGGCATCCGACTTATCGTCGTTCAGGAAGGCCGTCAGTACCGCGCTGTCCACCGACATGTTCGCGCGACGGAACGCCACCCCACCCGAATACACGGCCTGCCGGTCTTTGTCCGTATAGACCATCTTCTGCGCCCGAACGAGCGTCATCAAAGGCTGCGCTGCCGGAGTCTTTTTCTTGTCGTCTTTGGGCTTGTCTTGAAATTGAGAAACCACGTGGTCAATAGCCGTTATGGACTTGGCGTCACGGTCAATATCAATCCGG
Organism: uncultured Acidobacteriia bacterium; assembly: GCA_903929755.1. GTDB lineage: Bacteria > Acidobacteriota > Terriglobia > Bryobacterales > Bryobacteraceae > BOG-234. Next base: position 43,067 of record CAIYVZ010000139.1, on the reverse strand, counting down.
TCGGCCTGAATGCGGTTCGAGGCCTGCCACAGCACCGCATCGCCGATGTAGTGCATGTTCTTGTTGCGGTTGGTGGACGTGACACGGCTTGCCAGACCCTGGGTCGGCTCATCCTTGTCCAGCATGTCGGAACCTGCCGTGGCATCGCCCGCCTTCTTCTTCTCCGGGAGGCGCGTCGTGGCCACATGCCCCCGTGCTTCGAAGTCGCCCGATTCCTGCCGGATCTCAATGTAGTCAGCCGCTGTCGACCCGGTTTCATCATGCACCCGGGCGCCCCCATCCAGCGTCATCAGGTCCTTCTCGTTGTCCAGCGAGCCGTTCATCGCCTGCGCCTTGCGCGTTCCCTGTTCGTAACGGAAGTCACCGGTCTGCTTCATGGCTTTTACTTCGGAATCTTCGTCGAACACCGCGTCAAGCACCCGACTGCTGGTGCGGGAAACCGCCAGGGTCGGATGTCGCTTCTTTTCGTCGATTGAAGGATACGTTTCCGTCACTGCACCCGAGGCGTGGAAGGCCTGCACCGCGTTCTTCGCGCCATAGCGGATCTCCATATCGCTCGACTTCAGAATGCGCCGGTGACGATCGTTCGCGGCCGGCACGAACTCCACCGTGGCTGCCGTATTCGTGTTCACACGGTCCAGATCCTTGCCGCCAGCTTTCATGTGGAGGTTCAGCGTTTCAGACACCAGAATTCTGGTGTCGCCAGTATGTCCCTTCGGGTCAGGTACAGGCTTCGATTCGATGCGTGCCTTCCCCCTCGCCACGGCACTGGAGAGCTCGCTGTCGCCGGTCTGCGTATTGAAGAACAGATCCACCTCTTGCCCCGACATCGTCGTAGCGGCTCCGTTGCCCCGGGTGACGAGTTTCGCCCCGCCGGTACCGTTCAGCTTTTCCAGATCGCCATCTTCTGTGTAGTGAACCTGCGCCACCGGGGCAGCGAAATCGAGATCCCGTCCGGGCCGTTTGTCTCGTCCCGTAACTTGAACCGCTTCCACCCAATCGAGGTGTTTCTTATTCTCGGCGTCGATTTTCAGGTGGATGGTGGCCGCGCCGCCGCTCATCACCGTTTCGCCCCGCGTCAGTTTCGACCAGGGCCCCAGCTGGACCACCGAATTTGCCTCACTATACGTCAGTTCACCAGCCTCCACCTTCATGGGTGGACTCTTAGCCGACTTACCGTGGAGGTTCAGCACTACACCGCCCTGCAAATGGAGCTGGTGGCTTTCCGGGTTGTACGAGGCGCCGACGCAGGTCCCGGTCCCACCCTCAAACGTGAAAGAAACCGGCTGTGGGGTGCCCGCCTCGCCCGTTTGGCTGTCGAAATTGACGCTCGCCGCCTTGATCGTGGTCAGGGTCTTCACCGGCTCACCTTCTGACGGTACCCCGAGCGTAATTTCCGCCTCACCGGGGGCGAAAAGCTTGTTATCGTTGGTGGAAAACTCGGCCTTCGGACTCCGGATCCGGTCGTAATGCTTCGCGTCCTTCATGTAGATGCGAAGCTCGATCTCTTCCAGTTCCGTGCGCCCGTTTTCTCTTAACGTCGAGTTCCTGGCGGTGATTTTGACAGCGGGTTTGCCGTCCGAACTCTGAGCCCACTCGTAATCGATGGCGTTCCCAAGCGTGCCAAGCGGCAGGGACGGAGGAATGGCGCGTTGTCTGCCGCGGGACGCAGTCCTTTGGTTACGGTAGATGCCGAACAGACCAGCCGAGAGAAAGAGAATGGCCGCCAGCAGCAACCAGCGAAGACTACGCATCGTGGAAATACCAGTTTAGAGCATCCCGCAGCGTCCGTGCAGTTCAGGTGCCGACCCTCGAACAGCTGCCGCTCCCCAGGCTGTCCCGCAGCCGTTCCGGTTCCTGGCGAAAAATGCTGCCCGTGGTCAGTTTCCCTGCGCTGTGGCGGTAACAATATAATCTTTTCTGTGGAAAATTCAATTTTCGTAGTACTGTGTGCCTTGACACGGATAACCCACAGTGGTAAAAGCTGGCGTGCTAGGCTCAAGGGGATGATGTCCCGTCCACGAACCGCTTCAGGTTCGCCAATCCCTGTTAGCTTTTCCTTTTCCCCCGCCCCGCTTCAAAAGCTGCGCCTGGGTTACTTCGTCCTCGTACTCTTCGGTCTTGTCTCCAGCCTTCAGGGCCAGGCTGTCGTGACCACAATTGCCGGCACGGACTGGCTCTTTCCGGGTGACGGCGGGAAGGCCATCAATGCACCCCTGGGTGGTGGGTATGGACCTGATATTGCTCTCGATCCGCAGGGCAATCTGTATATTTGTGATCCTGGCAATCTGATGGTGATGCGCGTTGGTTCCGATGGAATTATCACCGTTGTAGCCGGTAACGGGCTCCCTTCCTGGGGCGGAGATGGTGGACCTGCGGTGAACGCGTCTTTCGCGTGGCCGACTGCCGTGGCCGTTGATAGCCAGGGGAACTTTTTCATTGCGGACAGGGGATCCACCGGATACATTCGAAAAGTTACGCCTGACGGAATCATCCAGACCATCGCTGGAGACGTCACCGACGGCCCCCTGGGCAACGGTGGGCTCGCTGCTGAGGCGGGGATCGGTATCATTTCGGGGCTCGCAGTAGACGCCACTGGAACCATTTATTTTTCGGACGCCACCAATCTGCAAATTCGAACAATTACGCCGGACGGCGTAATTCATGTGGTTGCGGGAAAAGGCGAATGGGGGCGGGGCGGCGATGGGGGCCCGGCTACAGCAGCGCAATTATTGGGACCTGGGCGCCTGACAGTCGATCCCAAGGGCAATATCTATTTTGTGGACACCGCCATTACCGAGCAGGGCGAGGTGGGGTTGGTTCGCAAGATCGATACGAACGGTGTCATTCAGACTATTGCCGGTGGTGGCACAAGCGCAGGGGACGGAATAGCAGCCACGAAATCATCGCTGCGGGCTCTCGCCGTTGCTGTCGATTCGTCCGGCAACGTATTCATCGCGGATGTGCAGACATATTCGGTGCGCAAAGTGAATGCCGCCGGCATCGTCTCCACTGTTGCGGGTTCGGGCATCGCGGGCTTTAGTGGTGACGGTGGCCCCGCGCTCAAAGCCAGGTTTGGCTTCGGGTCCGTTCCCGCGTTGGCCCTGGATAAACAGGGTAACCTCTACGTGTCGGATGACGGAAATGCCCGCGTACGCAAGCTTGATCCAGCTGGCTTCATCACAACCGTCGCCGGAAACGGCTTGTTTCGCAATGCCGGCAACGGCGGGCCTGCCATTAGTGCGAGCCTCTTTACTCCCTCCCGCCTGGCACAGGACCAGGCCGGAAATATCTACTTCTCCGAACCCTCCTATCACCGGATTCGACGTATCGCACCCGATAAAACCATCACTATGTTCGCGGGCGGGGCCAGCTCCGGATATGACGGGGATGGTGGCCCCGCAACGAAGGCTCTGCTCAACAATCCCCGGGGCCTCGCCATCGCGCAGGACGGCTCTCTGCTTGTCGCCGATACCTATAATTGCGTTGTCCGCCGCATCGATAAAGCCGGCGTCATTACTACCCTTGCCGGAAACGGAACTTGTGGCTACGCTGGTGATAATGGGCCGCCCCTGAAGGCTTCGCTCAATGGCCCCGACGGTCTTGCCGTTGACAAAAACGGGGATGTGGCAATCACGGAGAGCTGGGGCAATCGAATACGTCTCATCAGCAACGGCAATATTCAGACCGTGGCTGGTAATGGCACCTTAGGCTATTCGGGCGATGGCGAGGATCCGCTCAAGGCCCAGCTGGCTTCCCCTGCCGGAATACGGTTCTGGAACGGGGCTTTGTATTTTTGCGACACCATTAATAACGTCATCCGTCAGGTACAGTTGACCGGTCAGCGGACCATAACAACCGTCGTCGGCAATGGGGACGCAAACTTTTCAGGTGATGATGGCCGCGCCATAGACGCCTCTCTAAATACACCTCTCGATCTGACTTTTGACCGAGAGGGCAATCTCTACATCGCCGATGCCTACAATACGCGCATCCGGATCGTTGGCCTGGACGGTAGAATCAGCACTTTTGCTGGCGGCGGGTACTATCCCGACGATGGCGTCAGCCCGGAAGATGCCTTAATCGGACCCTTCAGTGTCCTCCAGAATAATGACGGGGATATTATGTTCGGCGATGCGAGCTTCTATCGTGTCCGGGTTGTACTCCAGAAATTCCCCACGTTCACGGCTTCCCCCCAATCCCTCAAGCTGCTCGCCCAGGCTGGCAGCATTTCCAGCGACCAGTCCATCGCGCTCACCGGCAGCATTCCCAGCGTTTTATTTGCGCTGACTGCTGATCAGCCATGGCTGACCGTCTCTCCCACCGACGGCTCCATGCCCACAAAGTTAACTGTCAGCGCCGATGCTTCGGCTCTCACCCCCGGAGCCTACCAGGGAACGATTAAGCTATACGCGCTCGCCGAGCCATTCGAGAGCATTATTCCGGTGTCGTTGACCGTAGCTTCTCCTGATCAGCCGACCATGACCCTGAGTCCGTCGTCGCTGCAGTTTTCCTGGTTGGTCGGTGCAACAGCCGTCCCCCGCCCGATTTCTGTGTCAAATGCCGGCGGTGGGTCCCTGCCCCTCACCATTACGGTCGCAACCGACTCCGGTGGAAATTGGCTCAGTGCCGGTACAGGTCCAACCGGCGCAGAACCAGCCGTAACATTGGGCGCCTTCCGCGCCGCCATCGTCCAAATCACCGCCAACCCCGGAAAGCTCGGCCCTGGTATTTACTCCGGTACTGTCAACCTGGTCAGTTCCGAATTAAACCAGCGCTTGACGGTGCCGGTCACCATGACGGTAACTTCGGTCCTGCAGACCATCGTCATCCCCCAAACTTCGCTTGCGTTTTACTCGGTGGAAGGTGCCGCGTCCAACTCTGTACTTCCACAGTTTTTCAGTATTTTGAACGGCGGCCAGGGCCAGATGCCGTGGCGTGTAGCAGCCACTACCGTGTCCGGCGGTTACTGGATGAATGTGTTTCCTGCAACTGGTGTTACAGATGCATCCCAGCCTCTCGTACCCCAGGTTCGAGTCGATATGGATCCCACCGCCCTGGCTGCAGGCACGTACTATGGCACGATTCAGATCGATGCTCCCGGTGCCGCGAATTCGCCCCAGGTCGTTTCCGTGCAATTGAGCGTTCTTCCTCCCGGAAGCAACATCGGCCCAGTGGTGCAACCCTCCGGGCTGATCTTCACCGGCGTTGTCGGCGGCGAGGCGCCAGCCGCCCAGACAGTTCAAATTCAGAACACTACCGGCGCTCCGCTGAATTTTACAGCCCTCGACGTCCTGCGAAATAAAAACGTGTTATTTAATTCCGTGCCGAACCGGGGCGTCGTCAGTCCCGCGCAGCCTTTCCGCCTCCTGCTCCAACCCGGTACGAAAGGTCTGCCCGCCGGCGTGTACACCGAGAACGTTCTGCTCTCTTTCTCCGATGGCTCCACCAGAAGCGTTGCTGTCGTCCTCGTTCTAACGTCGTCTGCTTCCCCCAAAACATCGCCGCCCCTCACCAGGCAAATCTCGTCAATTCTCCATCCGAGGGCGGGGGACGTTTCCTGCCGCCCTTCAAAACTGGTTCTCGTCTCAACTTTACTCTCCACTGGCCAGGTGATCCCTGCTGGCTGGCCCGCCCAGGTATTCGTGAAAGCAGTTGACGATTGCGGCCTTGCCATGACCACCGGCGCTGTAACCGCCACCTTTACCAATGGTGATCCGCCTTTGCGCCTCATCTCCCTGAAGGATGGTTCGTGGGCCGGTACCTGGATGGCAAGGCGCGTGCAAGCCAAGGTGGATGTTTCCATCGTGGGCACAGTTCCGGAACAGAATCTCTCCGGCCGTACCTCTGTCTCGCTTGGCCTGCAAGGCTCTGTCAGTAGTCCCGCGATCGACGGTGGCGGTGTTGTAAATGCTGCCAGCTCGAACGCTCAGGTGCTCGCACCAGGCAGCATGATTACCCTGCTCGGCAGCAGACTCGCAGACGCTCCGGCGCAAACCAACGCCACACCCTTGCCTTATACGTTGGCCGGCGCGAATCTGCTGATCGGCGGAAAATCCACGCCTTTGCTCTATGCCAGCGATGGGCAGTTAAACGCCGTCATCCCCTACGGCATTCCAGCCAACACCACAGCGCAGGTCCTCGCTTCGCGCGGGTCCAGTCTTTCGGCTCCACAGTCGATTGTCATTGCCGCTGCGGCTCCCGGTATCTTCACAACGGATGGCGTGCAGGCCATCGCCGTGGATCAGAATAACCAGCTTCTCCGCCCGGGCAATGGCGCAAAAGTTGGAGATAAGATTGTCATCTACTGTACCGGCCTCGGGGAGGTGGACCCGCCCTTTGTCGCCGGTCAGGCCCCCTCACCCACCACACCTGCCACCACAGTAGTTCCGGTCTCGGTCACCATCGGCGGAGTTACCACTCCCGTCGATTTCTCTGGCCTGGCTTCGGCCGTAACCGCATGGCCTGGCTCCAATGACCACCCTTTCGGCATCCCCGTAGCTTTCGCCGGTTTGACTCCCTCGGCAATTGGGGTGTATCAGGTGACTACCGTTATTCCACCGGGCGTTACCCCGGGCGACAGTGTTCCGGTGGTGGTCAGCGCCGCGGGACAAGCCAGTGCTCCCGCCACTATCACTATTTCGCAGTAAACAGTTCCAGCCGCAACAGGGGTCTTTCGGGCAGCAAAGGCTGGTAGAGGCCCCCAACACTTGAAGAGTTTGGGGGCCTCTACCCGGGGCTTCCAATGAAACATCCGGTCCGGAGGGTTTTTCACAACTCCACCTCTACTCGGATTGTTCGCCTTCTTCCCTACTCAGCCCCACAAAACACCAAAATTCAAGCGAAGCAAAAATGATCAAACGAACCCTACATACTTTACTCCCGATTTGCGCCTTTGGCGTGTTTAGCACCATAGCCTTTGCCCAAAACTACGGCTACTACCCAACCCTCGCCGAAATGCAAGCGGTCACAAACGGAAAAAACTGGGCAATTAAGGCAAACGCCACATGGAGCAACATTTCAGCGGCCCAGTCACCCACCCAGGACCAAATGGCGCAGGCCCTGATTGCGATAGACCAGGCAACCATGGCGGTGAACATAGAGGACAACATATTCCAACAAATGGCCAGGAACGGCGGCGGCAATGCGACAGCTGCTCTGCGGCAAGTCATGCAGGACGCACAGACGAATCGCGCGATGGCAGTAGCCACCATAACGGCCGTGCAACCGTACTTCTTGCGTAACCCAGTCACAGCCAAAGCAGCAAAAAATGCCAAGTTAGCAGCAGATGCAACAGCAACAGCCGCGGCCGCAGCCAAGGCAGCATCGGATGCCGCGACAGCAACTGCCACCGCAGCAACCGCCAAGGCAGCATGGGATGCAGCAGCCGCAGCAGCAAGCAAAGTACAACCGGATCCCAAGGCAGCAGCGGATGCAGTCGCAACAGCAACCAAGGCAGCCACATCCTACGCCGCAGCCGTTGCAGCAGCCGCCGCATATGCCAAAGTATCAGCGGATCCCAAGGCAACAGCAGGAGCCAGGGCAGGGGCCGAGATGCTCGCGAATAGAACCGGGCCAATAGCAAATGCAGATGCACTGGCAGCCCGGGTAGCAGCAGCAACAGCAGCAGCCCCCAAAGTAGCAGCGGATGCAGCAGCGGCAGCAGCCAAACTAAAATCGGATGCAGCCGCAGCAGTAGCCAACGCCGCAGCAACTGCAGCCGCAACAGCCAAGGCAACAGCAGATGCAGCGGCAGCAGCAGCCCGGGCAGCCGGCGTGGCTTTTTAGTCCGTCGTCCGTCGCAAGATATCGCACCGCAGACCAGCCTGTCCATGCCAACATTCCGGCATGGACAGGCTGTGTCGCATAACCCCTCCAAAGCACGCTTTCAACCCGTCGGCACAACCTCAGGCACACCAGCACAACAGCCCCACATCCACAACGGGCCGCCCCCCTGTCAAGTGACAAGTGCCCGATTCCAGGCAACACAACACCACAATTCAGGCGAAGCAAGAATGACCAAACGAACCCTGCATACGTTACTCCCGCTTTGCGCCCTTGGCGTGTTTAGCACACTTGCCTTTGCCCAGCCGGCCTTTAGACCCTACCTTGAACCGCCAACGCAGACGGAAATAACTGAGGCCTACAAAAACCGGACGGCAGCAATTTCAGAATGTAACCAGGCCAAGGCAGCGTTGGCAGCTTTACCTCCACTCCCTGCCTCTCAAGGTACCTTGGCCTCCACCATGGCGGTCGCTCTGGCAAAAGCACTCCGCACGACAGTAGAAACCAAGGTCGCCGTGGCGCAAGCACTCCTGGAACGTGCGAATAAGTTAGTGTATGCAATAGATCTTGTGTCTCCTGCATACGCCTTGCGGGAGACTGCAGCCAACCTGGTGAACCACACCCAAAATCGCCCCCCGTCCCCGTTGGCGAACAGTGAGTTGAACGCGATCGTACTTGCTGTAGTCAAAATTGATGCACTTCTTAGTTTGCCCTTCTATCGAGGAGCGATACTGATCGAAATAGACCGGCACAGGCGCAAAATGGACCCCACTATTCCGATTTGTTACGGCTGCACCGCACTTCAGGAGATCCAACAGCGTGACCTGGCCGGACTCAACCGTGCAGCAAATTACATAAGGGAAATCAGCACGATGGCCAAAGTGGGGGTCACTTACCTCCCGGCTACGGATCGCTGCTACGAGTTACAATCGCTTGAAGCTCGTTTGGCGTTAAAACTAAGCATGTTACTTGACGATCAAAATAAAACAGGAAGACAAATCTGATATTTTAGGCTGGACAGAGCGCGGGGAAGAAGCTGCTTCATTAAATGACGCGGCAAGCTGGCGTGCAACATTCCCGCACCGCAAACAAGTGGCCATAGCAGGCACACGCACTCTGCAGGCACACCAATGGCTGCGGATTCCGTCAACTGAGCTGCTAATTGGCTTCGGTAAGAAACGCGAAGCGTTTCCTGACCACGTTAACCCGGTCCCGGAGCGGCACGTACGCCTTTGAGCGTCTGGAAGCAATCGCGGCACAATACCGGGCGACCCTGCGTGGGTCGGAACGGAACCGTGGTCTCCCGCCCGCACTGAAAACAAGTGGCCGTGGTTTCCACCCGGCCCCCATGTCCTCCCCTGTCTGACGAAGCGCTTTGGCGCTTGTTCTTGCAGGTGCGGCAACGCTTGGGTTCGTTCCGGAAGTCTTTCTCCCGGTAAAACTGCTGTTCACCTGCGGAGAAAATGAAATCTGTCCCGCAGTCGATGCACTTAAGTACCCGATCCTGAAATTCGGCCATGGCGCAATCCCTAGTATGAAAATGCCTGGTATAAAAACAGGGCGAAGCGTTGCCACACGCTTCGCCCTGCAGGACTACTGTTTACTCAGGTTCCCGGCGGCTCTTCTTCCGGTTCCGTTTACGGGCGAGGGCGGCTTTAACCCGCTTCTTCTCACCTGGCTTCAAATAGAAGGAATGGCGCTTGACCTCTTTAATGATGTCTTCCTGCTGTACCTTCCGCTTAAAGCGACGAAGGGCATTTTCAAGAGTTTCGCCCTCCTGCAGTCTTACTTCTGCCAACGAACAACACCCCCAAACTGATCAAAGATTCTACCCCGGCCCCGGACGCCCCCATCGGACATCAACGAGACAAGGTACTGATATCATATGGACTTACACGGGAAAGTCAAGCCCACACAGCAAATAAAATGTCGTTCGGCAAGTTTGGCCCGTCCCAAACCTCTCCCGAAGACCTCCCACAGCATCTTCCCGGCCCGCCAGACCACAGCAAAAACCGAAAAAATCCGCAGAATCTTCAGCTTAGCACAATCCAGCCCGGTTCTTATTCCGCATCCGCACCGTTCCTCCCGCAGCCTTGTGGCGCAGCTTGGCAAGGCTCCGGCCGATTGTCAATCGGCTTGCCTGCGGTGTTTGCAACAGAAAGTGGCGGTAACCACCCGCCGCGCAGACTGGTATTCCGCCCCACACGCCTGGCCAGTTCCACTTTTTGTGTCGCGCACACCGCGCCGTTCCTCCGGCTTTATGAAACCACCTGTGGCGCATCCGCACCCCGGTAAAGCTCAACACCAGTGGACCGCGCAGCCGCCGATAATTTGCCATCCAGCGTCGCCAGGCGCGCATGTCGGCGCACCGCTAACTCCAGGTACGCCGCATCGTACGACGTCAGACCATGCGCAGCAGCCAATGGCAGCACATCCCGCATGTGTTCCACAACGGGACGCGCATCCTGCATCGGTGCCAGTTGCTGGATCAGCGAAAGAAATTGCTCCACCCCGGACATTTCCAGTCGCTTTCGGCGCAGTCCCACCAATATGGCATTCGCCACCTCCAGTTCCCAGATGCCAGGGACGAGCATGATCTCACCCGCCAGTCCCACCAGCACTGTTTCCGCGTAAGCGCTGGTCTCATCCGGAAAACACCACGCCAGCGCGATGGAGGCGTCCACCACGATTGGACTCAAAACCGCCGCCCCGTCTCGATCATCTCCTTGACGCTCATCTCGTCCGGTTTGACTTGCGCCCGAAGTGCCCCCATCTTTTCAACGATTTCGTGATGCGCGAGCCTGACAGGTGCCTCGACAACCGGGACTAACAATGCCGCCGGAACGCCGTGCCGGGTGATCGTGATTCGCTCACCCTTCGCGACCCGGTCAAGCAAAGCCGACAGGTGAGTTTTCGCCTCAAACGCGCCAACAGATTCCATATTGACTCCTTTCCAACTAGTTTAAACCAGTTGAAAAGACCTGCACGCTTAAAGGGCCAGATAGCAACGACCGACCCGGACCGCCATGGCGGCCACAACCACCGACCCCTGTGCCGAAACCGGAAAATGCCGCTCCCACCTCATGCAACTCGTCACGGTCTCGCTGACAAGTCCTTCGCCCCGACATCTCGAACCAGGCAATCTCGAACCAGGCAATAAAGAGTAACTCCCTCCAGTTGCCCTTCGCTGATGCCGTCGCGATGCCCCATGCTACCCCGGCGAACGCAAGCAGCCGGTTTGCTCACAAGATCTGGACGCTGAGGAGACCACGAGGGACTGATCAAGTCCCATCTCCGGGCCCGTTCTTAGCGGCACCTGCCGGTACGCCCCGAAGTTATCGGTCACTGCACCGCGATAAAGACATTGCTCGGGGTCTGGACTCCCGCTACAGTTGCCTTAAGCAGTTGCTCTCCGCTTCCAACGCTGGGAACGATCACATTGAACTGATAGAGACCAGTCGTCGTAATTCCCGAAAACTGCACGTCTGCCCTCACGCCGCCGATTGTAACGGTCACACTTTCCACCGTCCCCGCCGCCCCGCTGAAAGCTCGCCCCGCTGGCACCGCTGGTGTTGTGGGCCCAAACCCGACACCATAAAGAATCAGGCTCTCCCCGGGCTTCACCGCGCGCGTCGCAAATGGGAATTGCTTCAATGGCCCGAGCAGATCGTAGGTGCCGCCTCCGTAAGCCCCTGTACCATCGGGCGTCAGGATCACTGCCGAAGGGTACTTGCTGCTGAGAAGGCAGAAGGAAGGGCCCAATGGCGCCAGCGTTACGGTTGATGTTGCCGTCCCGGTCGGGGTCCGCACCACCACACTGACCGGCCCCGTGGCCGTATCATCGGGCGCTTGCATGTTGATCTGGCCCGGACTCACCAGCCACAGGAATCCCGGTTTGTTGTTGATCGTGACGCTCACACCTCCGAGGGAGACGGGAAAATCGCCGTTCCAGGTTGTCACACCACTAACAAATTTGCTGCCATAGACGGATATCCACGATCCGGGCTGGATTACAGGCGTCGAACTGTACAGAGGCACAATCCCCCCCGCGTTGATCGTCGGGCCAATCGGAGTGAAGTTCGCGGTCACCGTTTGCGGACTGCCCATAGTCACGGTCGTTGACAGCGCATTCGCGCTCGCCACGCCGCCGGTCCATCCCGAAAATGCATACCCGGTGGAAGGCACCGCGGTAACCGGAACCACCGAACCCGCGTCAAAGAAAGTAGCACTGCCGGGCAATGCCGTTCCACCACCGGGCGGAGATGCGGCAACGGTCAGCTGGTATTGCGTCTTGAAGGTGGCCGCGTAGGTCAAGCCCGACGTGCCCACGGTAATGGAGTGAGATGCCGCCCCGCCATCGTTCCAGCCAGTGAACACATACTGTGTACCCACCCCGCCGGGCTGTGTTTGGGTAACCGCAATGGTGTGGATGCTGTTGGCCGCCACGGTGAGTGTTTGCGGAGCCTGCAGCGATGCCCCGCCGTCAATGCTGATTTGAAGGCCGGGTGGGTTTGTTTGGATGGTGAAGGAGGTTGTCGAAGGGGCCTGGGGCGACGCCATTATGTTGATGTAGTCGGATCCGGTGGCGGTATTCACGGTAATTCTGTTGACACCATAGGAGCTCGTTGGAAGCAGTGCGGTAACGGCTCGGTCGGACCAAGAAATAACTGGCAACGGCGTTGAAGGGTAGGCCAAGACGCTGCATTGTGAACATTGCGGTGCTGCGCCAAAACCCACACCGTTGATCGTGATCGTGCCCGATTGCACTACGCGACCCGACGCTCCTGCCAATAACGGTGTTACCGAAGAGATCACCGGACCTGATTTGGCTCGAACCACGCTGAAGTGGCCAGTTGGAGCTGCAACTGGTCCGTAGGTAAAAGACCCTGAACTCGCGCTCTTGAATTGAAATGATCCTGTACCCGCCGGTATGAATTCGTTGTAGTATGCGGCTGATTCTCCGACGGTCCGAAGGGCTATATTTCCGAAAGACACTGCGGTCAAATCATTCAGAAACGTACCTACTGTATTGAAATACGCGAAGTATGCGCCACCGAAGTTAGACAGAAAACTATTCGCATTTGTACCAGGTATCGATTGCCAACTCGCCCCCCCAAGCCCAAGGAAAGACACGGTGATGGCTGCGGTTTCGGAAGCTTTCGCAATTCCGGGCCCGGTGCAATTCATGCCCAACAAGGGAGAATCCGTGTGGCAGTAGTGAAGAATTCTTGTTCTCGATGAATCGCGGGCAAAGCCCAGGGATGCGCTTGTCACGGAAACTACCCCGTCGCTGGAGCCGGGAAGGTTGGTTGGCAGAATAATGCTGCTTGTCCATGTCCCCAAATCGCCGACAATCGCCAGCGCATCAACGCCGCGAAGATCGTCGCTCCACTGATTCCAGGTGGACAGATTCCATAGGAACTGACTGCCTGGAATCATTTCGCCACCTTGTTGTCCGGTGAAGAACGAACCGTTGGCGGCTAGAAATGAGCCGAAGTTCGGAGCTGCGATCTCCACGAATTTACGGACACGCGGATTTGGTGGCGGTGATAGTGCACCGTTTGCTTGTAAACCCGCCAAGTATGCCCGAACAATCAAGCCCCCCATGCTGTGAGACACCAAATCTACTTGAGGCACAAGTGCCCCATTGTCGTACTTGATCAGGTTCAAGACCTGTCGGAGCGTTTGTCCCAAGCCTTCAATTGACCCGCTGTTCGGATCTTCCACACAGTTGTCAAAGAAATAAACCACAGGGACGCCACTCCCAGTCAGATCGGCCTGAAGCCTCTCGAACGTGTCTGCGGAAGAGGCCGAGGGTGGGCAGGAGCTGAGGGGATTCTTGGGAGTCGGGCCCTGATACCCATTTAGTAGAATCACGGGTGGTTGCGTGGCTGTCGATGGCACCGATATTGGTGGGTTCAGTGTCACGGCCAGTGATGTGAGGCGCTCTTCACCAGCTTCACTAATCGCCGACACATCCACTGTGTACTCACCCGGTGGCATGGTTAGCGAGGCCGCGAGTAGGATTCCGTCGCTCGCGACATTCGGCCCAACCACGAACCCCGACCGGCCAGCCCCCCGCGTAGTCAACCGCCGGATCTTGGCGGCCCGAAGGAAAGAAACAGTCTCCACTGGAGCATCAAGGCGAACAGGTTCCCCGGCCCTAAGAGAATAGCGGGTTTCGCCCAAGACCAACGGTCTAACTCCGTGTTCCGGCACCTGCCCTGATAGCAGCCCCGCCCCCAAAGTCAGCCATACGGAAATCGAGAGGCAAAACACAGAACGCCCAAGAATAGTGCGATTGTTACTCATATTCGATCAACACATACCGTACCCAATTCCACGATGGGTGATTGCTTAACGTAGCGGAGACGGAAGCTTAGGCATTGTTTCGGTAACCCCTCGCTCACCAAACCTCAACCCGCAACCCCGGCACCCGCACAAACTCCCGCGCATTCCGGCTCGCCACCACCCAATCCCGAGCCAGAGCCACCGCCGCGATCATTAAATCATTACCCCAATAGGCGCCCCCGCAGCCTCCAGAACCGCCCGAACCAAACGGCAGTAATCTTGTAGAATTTATACCCTATATAACCAGATTTGTGTGGCAAAAAGACGCTATTGGTCGATTTTGTGAGTACCGTGCCCCACAGTACTGCCTGGCACCGCATCTGGTGCCGAACCAGCCAGACCGATATCATCACTACTGAGCAGGAACAGTGTGGCTACAGTCACAAGGCTGAGCGCGATGGCTGAACGTTGCCCGTTCTTAGCCATTCAGCGCCGGGCTGCATTTACGCTTGATATCTCGTGCCTTCCTCGGTCAACAGTCGCGCGACTTAATACCCCCAAGACGCTCTTATGCGCGTAGGCACCGGTGGGTGTTCGGTTTCGAGCTTCAGCTATCGGCCCTGAGGTTACGACCCGACGGTACGACCCGAACAATCAACCGTATGCTCGGTTTCCGCTTGACGGACTCAGGCCGCGCAAGGCCGATCCAGATGTTCGTCTCCAGCAAGTACCCCGTCATATACGCCCATCAAGGTCATCCACCGCTTCGGGCAAAGGATCAACCGGCTCCGCAATCTCATCGGTCAGAAATCCGCAAGCGCTCAAAAAGTACTCGGATGACAAAACGCCCTCTCCGCCAAGTCCGGTCGGCAGGGGCATCTCGATCTCTCCAAAGGGCCCGACCGCATATGCCAGCGCCTGCCGGAGATCCTCTTCTTCCAAGTAGGGGTACGCAGCCAGGATCGCTTCATGGCTGTGGCCGGAAGCGATCAGACCCACCAGCATTCCAGCCGTAACCCGCATCCCCCGAATACAGGGCTTCCCCCCCATTACCGCAGGGTTTCGCGTAATTCGGTCCAGTGTCTCCATCCTCCATTCAGGATAGTGCGTTTCTCGCCTCACTCAAGATCCCTTTGCGAATCTCTGCGCCTTAGCGTCTTTGCGAGAGAAAAATCTGCGATTCGGGAGTCACATCAAAATTCCATAAATCGTCTCAACAAAATCAACAACATAACCCCACCCAGGCCAGATCCCGCTACAACCCCCTGCTAACTCTTCAATCGAGGAAGCCAAAATGCAAACCAATCCGCACGCACACGACAGCTCCGAATCCCAGCGCGAAGCCAACCGAGCCAACGCCCAGCACTCCACCGGACCCCGCACCGACGCCGGCAAATCCCGCTCCCGTCTCAACGCCACCCGCCATGGCCTCACCGGCCAGTTCTTCGTCCTCACCGAAGACGACCGCCTCGCCTACCAAACCTTCGAAGCCGGCATGCTCGCCTCCCTCAAACCCCAGGGCACCGAAGAATCCCAACTCGCCATCTCCATCGCCCAGGACCACTGGCGCATCAACCGCTCCCGCGCCATCGAATTCAACTCCCTCGGCCTCGGCCACCACGAACACTCCGAAGACCACGACACCAACTCCCCCGAAGTCGAAGCCGCCATCGCCCAGGCCCAAACCTTCCGCCGCGACCCCCAATATTTCGCCACCCTCGCCCTCTAGGAACACCGCATCAACCGAACCATCGCCCGCAATAGAAAGGATCTCGCCGAACTCCAGCGCTGCCGCGTCGCAGCCGAAGCCGCCGCCCGCCACGAGGCCGAACTCCTCCTCCGCATGCGCCACAAGACCGGCGAAATCCCCGCCGAAGGCTTCCGTAACGAGTCAATTGAGGTCAATGGCTTCGTTTATTCCGTCATCCTCCTCACCCAGGACATCAACCGCGCCGTCACCCTCAAACAAGCCGCCTTCTACGAAAAAAACGGCTGGAACACCACCCTCCCATGCCCCCACGACGGCGACCTTCTCCCCCTGGCCGCCTGAACCGCCCCAATCCCAGGCCCGCCACCACATCAACCTGGTACCATAAAGGATGCTGTCCGCCTTCTTATGCGCGCACTTCAGCCGCGGGCGTCGGCGCTAACGCAATTTTCAGCAAGCTGCAAGCCCCCACTCCCCCTCAGCCGGGCGCGGGTTCATTTTTAACACGATTTACCGATTTAACAGGAGAATGCATTTGTCAACGATCATCAGCGTAACGGGTATTGAGATTCTGGATTCGCGCGGCAACCCCACCGTCGAAGCCGAAGTTGTCCTCGCCGACGGCACCCTCGGCCGCGCGGCAGTCCCCAGCGGCGCTTCCACCGGCGAGCACGAAGCCGCCGAACTTCGCGACGGCGATAAGCGCCGTTACCTCGGCAAGGGCGTCCTCACCGCCGTCGCCAACGTCAACGGCATCCTCGCCGACACCGTCTGCGGCTACGACGCCACCGACCAGGCCGACGTCGATCAGGCCATGATCGATGCCGACGGCACCCCCAACAAGTCCAACCTCGGCGCCAACGCCATCCTCGCCGTCTCCATGGCCGTCGCCCGCGCCGCCGCCAACTCCGAAGGCTCCCCCCTCTACCGCTACCTCGGTGGCGTCAAGGCCAACACCCTCCCCGTCCCGCTGATGAACATCATCAATGGTGGCGCGCACGCCGACAGCTCCGTCGATATGCAGGAATTCATGATCGCCCCCTACGGCGCGACCAAATTCTCCGAAGCCCTCCGCATGGGCGTCGAAGTCTTCCACAACCTCAAGACCGTCCTCAAAAAGCGCGGCTACTCCACTTCCGTCGGCGATGAAGGCGGCTTCGCGCCCAACCTGAAGTCCAACGACGAAGCCATCGAAGTCGTCCTCGAAGCCATCACCCTCGCCGGCTACAAGCCCGGTGAAGAAATCGGCATCGCCCTCGACCCCGCCTCCAGCGAATTCTTCCAGAACGGCCAGTACGTCTTTAAGAAGTCCGATAAGTCCGTCCGTACCTCCGAACAGATGGTCGAATTCTGGGCCAACTGGCGTCGCCAGTACCCCATCGTCTCCATTGAAGACGGTATGGCGGAAGACGATTGGGACGGCTGGAAGCTCCTCACCGACACCATCGGCGCCAACACCCAGCTCGTCGGCGACGATCTCTTCGTCACCAACACCGCCCGCCTGCAGCGCGGTATTGACACCGGCACCGCCAACTCCATCCTCGTCAAGGTCAACCAGATCGGCACCCTGACCGAAACGCTCGATGCCATGCAGACCGCCTTCCGCAACGGCTACACCGCCATCTCCTCGCACCGCTCCGGCGAAACCGAAGACTCCTTCATCGCCGACCTCGCCGTTGCCACCAACTGCGGCCAGATCAAGACCGGTTCCGCCTCCCGCACCGATCGCCTCGCCAAGTACAACCAGCTCCTCCGCATCGAAGCCGAACTCGGCGCCGGCGCCAAGTACCTCGGTCGTAAAGCCTTCCGCCAGTAACTATTTGACACTCAAATGTCCCGAAACAAACCGCTGATTCTCACAATCCTCGACGGCTGGGGTTTTTCCCCGGCCGTCGCCGGGAACGCCATCGCCCAGGCCAAAAAGCCGAACTACGATGCCTTGCTCCGCGACTTCCCGAACTCGCTCGTCCACACCGCCGGCCCCTACGTCGGGCTGCCGGAAGGCCAAATGGGCAACTCCGAAGTCGGCCACCTCAACATCGGTGCCGGCCGCGTCGTCCAAATGGATATGACCCGCATCGACAGCATGATCGCGTCGGGCGAAATCAACGAGAACCCCGTCCTGAAAGTCCTCATGGACCACGCCCGTCAAGGCCGTCGCCTCCACATCATGGGGCTCGTCAGCGATGGCGGCGTCCACTCTCTCGCCCAGCATCTCTATGCCATCGTCCGCATGGCCAAGCGCGAGAAGCTCGAAAACGTCTTCATCCATGCCTTCATGGATGGCCGCGACACTGCTCCCGACAGCGGTCTGGGCCACATCAAAGCCCTCCAACAGAAGCTCGATGAGATCGGCCTCGGCAAAATCGCCACGGTTTCCGGTCGCTACTTCGCCATGGATCGCGATAAGCGCTGGGAACGGATCGAAAAAGCCTTCAACGCCATGGTTCTGGGCAAAGGTGAGAAGGCGACCGACCCCGTCGAAGTCGTCCGCCGCGCCTACGACCTGGGCCAGACCGATGAATTCATTGAACCCGTCACCATCGTGGATGGTCGCAATGAACCCATCGGCCTCATCCGCGACAACGACGCCTGCTTCTTCTTCAATTACCGGTCCGACCGCGGCCGGGAAATGACCGAAGCTCTCATGAGCAAGACGCTCGAAGTTCCCGCTCGCACCCTGGCGCCGAAAAACCTCGTCTTCGCCACCATGACCGAGTACGACCGGACCATGAACCTGCCCACCGTGCTCTCCCGCGAGCCACTCGTCAACATCATGGGTTATGTCTGCCAGGAACTGAACTGGAAGAATCTCCGCATCGCCGAAACCGAAAAATACGCGCACGTCACGTACTTCTTCAACGGTGGCATCGAGAAGCCTTTCACCGGGGAAGAGCGCGAAATGGTGGCTTCCCCCAAGGTTGCAACCTATGACCTGAAGCCCGAAATGAGCGCCGATGGTGTCACCGACATCGTCATCGACGCCATGGGACGCCGCGATTTCGACGTCATTGTCATGAACCTCGCCAACGCCGACATGGTCGGTCACTCCGGCCGTCTCGAACCGACCATTCGTGCGGTCGAGAAGATCGACGAGTGCCTCGGCCGCATCTGGCAGCGCCTCAAAGAAAAGAACGGTCGCTGGATCATCACCGCCGATCACGGCAACGCCGAATGCATGGTTGACCCCATCACGGGCGGCCCCCATACCTACCACACCACCAACCCGGTGCCGTTCATTTTGGTGGACGATTACAAGGGAAGCTTGCGCCCCGTGGGCTCGCTGCAGGACGTCGCTCCGACTATCCTCGGCGTCCTCGGCGAAAGCCAGCCGAAGGAAATGTCCGGCCGCGACCTGCGCATTACGTAGCTTATATTTCCGACAGCTTCAATTCCTGGACGGCTTCTACGGAAGCCGTCTTTTTTTTGCGCCGCCGCTGTTTGGCAGCGCGGCCTGACAGCACACGCTGCGTTGTTCGGAGGAACGCGAGACCGCTCAGGAACAGGATCAGCGTTGACGGCTCCGGAGAAGGCAACGGCTCGGCCTGTTTGAAGATCGTGAACTCAACGCTCGCGCCTGGCGCCAGCGCGGCAGAAAGATCCCACGCCAGCCCCCCGGCCACATCGCCGGGCCCTATGGCCAGCGGGGATACCGGGCATGGCGCCACATAGGTATTGGTCTGCACCATGTCCCACGTGATCACAGGCGAACTGCAGCCGTGCGCATCCGCGCTACGCTCGCCCCGCATGGAACCGTTCGCGATTAACGTGCCATCGTCCAGCCCCGTGACGGTAAGACCGGACAGCGGATCGTAGGAGATGGTTCCCTTCATGGAGTTCCCGCGCGTGGAACCATTTGGATGGAAGTTGAAGTAATCCGCAAAGCGGAGACCGGTGAAAGTGGATACCAGCGAAGTGTTTTCGATCAGGAAGCCTTGCGTGATCTGACCGGTCACGCCAAGGCTGGTCGTAATCATGATGTTCAGCCCCAGCGGATGGTGTAGCTCCGACGCGACGGTATTGAGCGCGACGCCATGGACCGGAGTCACCACCTCCCACACGGATCCTGTGGCAACCGTGGGTTCCAGAGTACCGACATCCATAATGGGCGAGAGCCACCCGAAACCGGAAACTACGGGCTCTCCGCCGAGAATACCGAAGCGCAGATTCGGTGAATCATCCCCGGAGAATACATCGAGCCTGGGATCGTAGATCGAGGGGGCGCTACCCACGAACCACGTATCGGACCAGCCATAGTCCGACACACAGTAAGTGTTGGTAGGGTTGCTGAGGGGAACGATGTCCACAACGCCTGGAGCCAGTGTGCAGGGCGCCACGACAGCGGCAGCGGCGAGAGAAGAAAGTCCCAGCAGCGCAATCATCGGAAGTAAGAGTCGCACGGCGATCCTCCTTTATTTGATTTTTATGCATCACTTATACCACGTCCCAATACGGGGTACAAGGCATCCTGCGCATGTAGTTCGATCCGAGAGATCGGGGTCTGCCTCGCTAGCCTCGGGACGGGTTGTCGAAATCCCGTGTTTTTTCATACAACTCAAGCCATCCTGCGAGGAAATACTTTCACTGGATCATCGAGGCGCTAACATGGCTACAAATGGTCCGATGCGCTTCCGTCCTCCTGCTTGCCGTGCTGGCTCAGGCCCAAACCCCCACTTATAAGTACAATTTCGACGAAGCGAAGGTTGCGAACTACGCCCTCCCCGACCCTCTGACGCTCGCCAACGGCCAGCCTGTCAAAGACGTCGCCACCTGGACCGCCAAACGTCGCCCCGAACTCATGGCTCTCTTCGAAGACCAGGTTTACGGCAAGACGCCTGCCGGACACACCGACATCCGCGTCACCCCTCCCCTCATTGACCTGAAAGCCCTGAAAGGCAAGGCCGTCCGCAAGCAGGTCACCATCTATTTCAGCGATCGCAATGACGGTCCCCACATGCAGGTTCTGCTCTACCTGCCGCCCGGCAACACCCGGGTCCCCGTCTTCGTCGGCCTCAACTTTAGCGGCAATCACACCGTCAACGCCGACCCCGGCATCATCATGAACGATGTCTGGGTGACTGATCCCCTCGACCCGAAAAAGCGCCTCCATCAGCAGGCCGACGAGCGCACCCGCGGGTCCAATGCCACCGCCTGGCAGGTAGAGAAGATCCTCGCCCGCGGCTACGGCCTCGCCACCGTTTACTACTACGACATTGAGCCCGATTTCGTCGGTGGCCTGGCCGAAAGTACCCGTATGCTCTTTCCGGAACCCGAACGCTGGTCCGCCCTCGGAGTCTGGGCCTGGGGACTAAGCCGAGCCGTCGATTACCTTCTCGGGGATCCCCGACTCGACCCCAAACGCATCGGCCTGATCGGCCATTCCCGCCTCGGCAAAGCCGCCCTCTGGGCCGCCGCCCAGGATCATCGCTTCTCCCTCGTCATCTCCAACGAATCCGGAAAAGGCGGCGCGTCTCTCCTGAAGCGAGGCTTCGGCGAAACCCTCGACCACCTGAACGGAGCCTTCCCGCATTGGTTCAACCCCGCTTACAAGGAATATACGGGCCATCCGGAAAAGTTACCCATCGACGGCAACGAACTCCTCGCCCTCATCGCGCCCCGTCCCCTCTACGTGGCCAGCGCCGCTGAAGACCTGGGTTCAGATCCAAAGGGCGAATTCCTCAGCGCCGTGAACGTGGGCCGCGTCTATTCCCTGTTTGGCCGCAAAGGCCTCGGCGTCACCCAAATGCCGCTCGTCGATCAGGCCGTCATGCACGACGTCGGTTATCACGTCCGCTCCGGCAAACACGACGTCCTGGAATTCGACTGGGACCAATACCTGGCCTTCGCCGACCTCCACTGGCACCCTACCGGAAAATAGCCAGGTCGATGGCTTTACCCATGGCGTCGTAGCCCGCGTCGCTCGGGTGCAACTGGTCGCCGCTGTCAAAGGCAGGCAGAACCTTCGTCGGATTTGCCGGGTCGCGCACGGCTTTGTCGAAATCGATGAAGCCGTCGTAGCCTTTACCTCTGCGGATCCACTCGTTCACCGCGTCCCGGACCTTCGCCTTCTCGGGAGTCCAATACCCGCGCTGGATATTCGCCGGCCCTTCAAACGGTGTGATTGTGCACCCGATCACCCGGATGCCTTTTTCGTGCGCCCGTTCGATCATCTGCTTCATACCCGCAATGATGTCGTCTGCCGTCACCGCCTCGCTGGCGGGCGCCGATGACCCGGCATGGCCGATATCGTTGATGCCTTCCAGAATCACCAGGTACTTCACGCCAGGCTGCGCCAGCACATCCGCGTCAAACCGAGCCAGAGCGTTAATCCCAAACTGAGGCCGCTTCGAAGCCAGCCCCTCATGCAGGATGCGATTGCCGCCGATCCCCATGTTGACCACCCCAAACTTCGGTCCGGTCTTTCGTGCCGCCAGCCGGGAGGCGAGCATGTCCGGCCAGCGATGATTCCCATCGACGGACGACCGCGCACCGTCGGTGATGGAATCGCCAAACGTCACAATAGAACCCACCGCCGCCGGAGCCTGCACTTCCAGGCCAGTCAGGAATACCCACGAAGTCAGCGGTGTCGGGCTATCCAGGTCCGCCGCACCAGCCACATTCCCCGCCGCAATATACGAAGTCTGCTGTGACGAATAATGGACGCCCGCACCCATCACCTTACCGGGCAAATACAGACTAACCGCCACATCGCCCAACTCAGGAATCTTCACCGAAACGGGATCACTCAGCACCACCGCGCCAGCCGGAATCTCCACCCTGCTGCGCCCCCCGAATTTCAACTCCCGATCGGTGGCCGGATCAATCGCCGCCCCGGTCTTCCGCACCGCCAAATGCGCCGCCCCAATCTCCACCGGCACTGCCCCGAAGGCATTCGAAAGCCGGACTCGCACGGTGTCGCCGCCCAGCGTCGTATGCACAATCTCGCGCAGCGTCTGGTTGTCGAACATCAGCTTCTGCGCCGTCATCGCCGCTTCGTCAGACTGCGTCGCCGGCGCGGTGCCCCAGGTTCCCACCCAGTGCGACGTTGCCGTAGTTTGGGCAAAAAGGCTGGCTGCGGCCAGGAATCCCGTCAAAAATGTCTTCATATTGAACCCAGTAAATATCCGCCATCCACCACAATTGTCTGGCCCGTCATGTACGAACTGGCCCCGCTCGCCATCATCAGCGCAATTTCCGCAATCTCACCCGGTTGCCCCAAATGCCGGATCGGCTGCCGGTCGATCTGGTGCGTCCGCCGGTCATCATCCTTCCAGTAATACTCACTCAGCTTGGTCTGGATGAGCCCCGGCGCAATCGCGTTCACCCGAACCCCCTGCGGCCCCAGTTCCACCGCATACGACTGCGTCATCATAATCAGCGCGGCCTTCGTCATGCTGTAAAGCATCCCGTGGAGCTGCGGTCGAATCCCCGAAATCGACGCGATATTGATGATCGATCCCGCCCCTCGCTCGCACATTCCCGGCGCCACGCCGTTCATCAACCGGAACGCGCTCTTCAGGTTGATCTCGATCATCTTGTCGAACTGCGCGTCGTTCATCTCCAGCGCCGGACCCTGCGCCACATTCGTCCCCGCATTATTCACCAGGATGTCCACGTTGCCAGCCGCCGCCAGTAAAGTCCGAATATCCTCGTCGCGGCCTACATGGCAGGCTACCGGAGTCACTGCTGAACCCAGTTCGGCAGCCACGGAATCCAGCGTCTCCTGCTTCCTGCCGCAGATAAAGACGCGCGCGCCTTCGCGCACAAACGTCTCCGTAATCGCGCGCCCAATGCCCCGGCTGGCGCCCGTTACAATCGCTGTCTTGCCCTGCAGTTGTCCGCTCATTCCGGTCTCCCGCCGCCCGCTCCGGCAGGTGGCCCCGCAGGCCGGGCCGGAGGCTTACAGCAATCAATCGCACACGTGGAAAAGCCCTTCGCCGCTACCGCTTCCGCCACCATTTCGTAAATGCAGTGGATGAACTTCGGATGCGTCCCCACAGTGGCCGCGCGAACAAACTCAATCCCGCGTTCCCTGGCCGCTTCCGCCGCTTCGGTATCCAGATCATACAGGACTTCCATGTGATCGGACAGGAACCCAACCGGCACCACTACCACCCTCTTCGAGGATGTCTGCCGAATGTACTCGCTCACATCCGGTCCCAGCCACGGCTGCGTCGGCGGCCCGCTACGGCTCTGGAACACCAGCACCGGGTCCGGCAGCCCCAGCTTCCCGTTCACAATCGCGCAAACCTGGCGCAACTGCTTCTCATACGGACTCACGCCCGCCATCGCTAGCGGAATACTGTGCGCGGTGTAAATCACATCCGCATCCGGCAGCGAACCCAGCGCCTCCTGCACCCGGTCCGTCACGGCTTCCAGAAAGCTGGGCCGGAAGCAGAAGGGGGGCATCTTCTCAATCACCGGAGCCCCCTCCACCGCCGCCAGGGCACGTTCAATGTCCTCGCGATACTGTCTGCATCCTGAGTAAGACCCAAACGCGGAAGTCGCCAGCGCCAGCACCCTTTTCACGCCGGCATCGCGCATCTCCCGAACGGTATCGGCCAGCATCGGTGCCCAGTTGCGATTACCCCAGTAGATGGGCAGCGTGCAGTTGCGCGCGGCAAACTCCGCCCGAATCCCCGCCAGCAACTCCCGGCACTGCTCGTTAATCGGGCTCACGCCCCCGAAATGTTGATAATGTTCGGCCACTTCCAGCATGCGTTCGCGCGGGACATTCTTGCCGCGCAGCACGTTCTCCAGAAACGGCATCACATCGTCCGGCCCCTCGGGGCCACCAAAAGAAATCAGCAAGAATGCGTCGTAAGGTTGTGACATTGAGATCCCGGAACTTAAGTATGAGCGATCAGTGCAACAGGACGAATCGGCGAGCCCGTCCCGCCGCGAATTTTCAGAGGTGCGTCAAGAAACACAAACTCGGTGGCCCCGTTCGCCGCCAGGTCCTCCAGGTTCAAACATTCAATAATGTGGATGCCCTGCTCCACCAGCAGGTGCACATGGACATCCATATTCGGGCTCGGCGTGAACTCAAACGGAGCCGTATCGCTGCCCGCTGCGAATACCCCGCGTTCGCTCAGCCACTTCGCGCCCGCCACCTTCGGCCCCGGGCTGTGGACCTGCGAGATGAACTTCGCCGCATCGTCCCAATACTGTCCCCAGCCGGTGCGGATCAGCGCCACGTCTCCCGCGCGAACCTCCACGCCGGTCGCTTCGAGGTGCTCCGGCTCCACCACGAAGTCCGTGGGCAGTGCCGAAACTCCGGCAACCTTCGCGATATCCAGCAAAACACCCCTGCGCAGCAGCGGCGCCACATTGTCGATGGTATGCCGCTCCAGCCCGCCCGCGTAGCTTTGCGCCGAGGCTGCGTCCACGTCCCCAAACATCAGGCCGTTGCACGAAAAATGGCAGAGCGCATCAATGTGTGTCCCGACATGTGCTCCCAGCGCCAAACCCTCTGATGCCGAACTGGCCCCCCCGGGATTCACGTAGTCGCCATGCTTTTTATTCAGGCCATACAGAAACGGCGGATGCGCCGGATGATGCGGCATCCCCGTGTAATAGGGTTGCCCCAGGTCAATGGTCTGGCAGGCCCCGAGGGCTGCCAGAAGGTTATCGATGCTGGTACGGGAATCGGCGGACACGAAATTCAGTTTAGGTGATCGACATCGGTCCGTCAGACTTCGTAAGTTCCAACAGCATCTTCTCCCGTTTTTCCCCCGTTGCGGCCTCCACCGCCGAATCCAGCCCGACCCAATAGAAAATCGCGCCCACAATGGCCGCCACCGCCATCACGGCCACGAAAATAGTCTCGCTTTCGAAGAACCAGCGCGACCAGTATGCCAGAACCACCGGCAGCAACAGAAACGGTGCCGCGAAAATAGTCAGAGCCTGCAGCTTGTTCGTCATCTGGTTCATTTTGTCGGGATTCATGGCCCTTGGAATCCGCACGGAGCAGATATTGCCCAACGAAAACCAGTACAGCGAAGAAACCGCCACAACGAACAGAGCCTCCACAATCTTCCCCGGTCCCGCGCCAAGCTTGGCAATCCAACAGACAACCGACACCACCAGAACCTGCGGAGCCAGCATCGCCCACACCGTCAGGTTCTTCGCGATCAGGACGTCACGGAACTTCACCGGCCACGAAAAATAACCCTGAACGGCACTGCGGTCAAACCCAAACGCATTCCAGTAGCTGATCTGCCCCAGCATCATCAGCCCGTAGAGACACATGACTGGCAACGCGTTTTCGCGGAAGAATCCCTGCTGTCCCCGCCGCATCATCGGCAGAAAAACGATGACGCCAAAGAAGCACGACATGGCGTAGACGAGCCGAAACCGTGGGATCCGGAAGTAGGTCCGCAGTTCCTTCTCCACCATCGCCGCCAAAGGATCGGGCAGCAGTCTCCCCGGCAGCCGGTAGAACTTCTCCATCACGCCATCGGGCTTTGCTTCGCGCTCCGGCTTGCGAATCGAAGCTCCGTCATATTTCAGAGTTCTCTCGAACTGCCACCGGCTGAAGACTGCGGCCGCCCCCAGCCAGAAAAGTGCTGAAACGCTGGCCAGCAACGCCGAGTCGCCCGTGACGAGGTGCGCAATCGCCGCCCAGGGCCACACGATCTGCGACGGAGCCAGGCCCAGAACCGTGCCTTTCCTTATCTTTGTCGCGAGCAAAATCTGCGGCAATACGGCAATCGTCACCAGCAGGATCATCAGCAGTTCCCGTAGTTTCGTTCGCAGAATCAGGCGCTCCAGCAGACTCCTCGTCCCCGCCGAGAGCAGAACATTGGTGGCCGCGAAAATTACCGTGCCGCCGATAATCAGAGGCGAGTAACGCCAGCCCAGCATCGGGTTCCGCAGCAGCCCCACGGTGAGGCCCAACAACGGCAGCAGCAGTTCCGCGCACGTAGTAACGCGCAGCATTACCTCAACAATGAACAGACTGCTCTTCGGAATCGGATAAGCCCGCAGTTTTTGCAGGTCGAGCGACGCCCCGAAACTCGCCGAAATCAGCGGCGACAGCTGCCAGTAGAGCATCACAAACGGCAGCCCGAGGGAAAGTATCCTGACGAACAGCGGCGTCTGGTCACCGGACGAGAAGAACAACATCGTCATCCAGCCCAGAAATACGAACGCCGCGTAAAACATCAGGCCCGTAATCGCCGAGAAGATGGCAGAGCCCTTCCGTGTGCCCGGCCGAAGCCGCATGCTGAGAAATTGAGCTTTCAGAATGGCCAGGATCATGGTGCTTAACCCAGCCAGTCCAGCCGTTCGTAAGCATGGTCGGCGCCCACAGTCCGCACGAAAGAGTCCTCCAGCGTGGCTGAGCCCGCCCGAAGTTCATCCATGCTGCCCTCGGCAACAATTTTGCCTGCGTTGATGATCGCGGCATGGTCGCAGAGCCGCTCCACTACTTCCAGCACATGCGAGGTGAGGAAGATCGTGGCCCCGTGCTGCACCAGATCGAGCAGGATGTCCTTCATCAGCCGCGCGCCCACTGCGTCCACACCCTCAAACGGCTCATCCAGCAGGAAGAGTTCCGGTTTGTGGATCAGCGATGCCGCCATGGCCACTCGCTTCCGCATACC
This sequence comes from uncultured Acidobacteriia bacterium, assembly GCA_903929755.1. Classification (GTDB taxonomy): domain Bacteria; phylum Acidobacteriota; class Terriglobia; order Bryobacterales; family Bryobacteraceae; genus BOG-234. Next base: position 15,677 of record CAIYVZ010000139.1, on the reverse strand, counting down.
CTTGGAGTACTCAGCGATCAGCGTCCGCTTCTCATTCGAAAGTTGGAACAACTCCATCAGTTCGCCGGCGCGTTCCCGTGAAAGCTCCCGGGGCAGGCTGTACATCCGCCCCACAAACTCCAGAAATTCGAACCCGGTAAGCCGGTCAAACAGTAAAGACTCATCGGGCACCAGCCCAATTCGCTGCTTAATTGCCGTCTCGTCCAGCGGCATATTCAGGCCCAGAATTTCAATGGAGCCGGATGTTGCCGGAATCAGGCCCATCAGCATCCGGATCGTGGTCGATTTCCCGGCGCCGTTCGGCCCCAAAAAGCCAAAAAACGACCCTCGCGGGACCGTCAGCGTTAAGCCATCAACGGCAAGTTTTGTATCGTAGGTTTTTCGAAGATCTTTAACGACGATAGCGGCTTCTGACATGAACCATCATGTTAGCCGATTTCCAGTTTGCGGGCTGCCAAAAATACATCCACTTCAACCCGCGAGGGCGCCGACGCCTGCGCGCCCAGCCGTGTCACCGAAATTGCCGCCGCCGCGTTGGCAAATCGCAGGGCATGCGGGATGGACGAGCCTTCCGCCAGCGCAACTGCCAGGCCGGCATTAAACGTATCGCCCGCCGCTGTGGAATCCACTGCATCCACGGCAAAGCCAGGCACATGATAGGCTTCACCCGCGCCATGGAAGAAGCAGCCCTGGGAACCCAGCTTCACCACCACCATCCGAGCGCCCCGCGCCGCCAGTTCCCCGGCGAGGTAAGCGGCATCTTCCAGCGTGACCGCTTGCGGCTTTCTGCCCAACAGCATGCAGGCCTCAGCCTCATTCGGCGTCAGAATATCCACCTGGAGCAACAACTCCCGCGATAATTCCCTTGCCGGCGCCGGATCCAGAATCGTTCGCAAACCCTCCGTCCGAGCGAGGCTCAACGCGGCAGCCACCGTATCCAGCGGCGTTTCCAGCTGAAACATCGCAATATTCGCACCGCTAAAGCTGCGTTTCATAGCGGGAACATCGCTGGCGGCAAGTTCACTATTCGCGCCCGAAGCCACCACAATCTGGTTCTGTCCCGCCGCATCCACCGCGATGAAGGCCACGCCAGTGGGTTGTTGCCGGGAAGCGGTCACCGCCGAGACGTCCACCCCAGCGGTCGAAAGGCTCGCCTTCAGCTGATCGGCAAACAGATCCAGCCCCACCCGGCCCACCATACGGACATTCACGGAAGCTGCGCCCAACTTACCGGCAGCCACCGCCTGGTTGGCGCCTTTGCCGCCGGGAATCATGCGAAACCCGTCGCCAAGCACCGTTTCGCTTGCGGCCGGCAAGGTCTTCGTTTGAACCACGAAGTCCATATTCAGGCTGCCGACAACCACTACGGCCGGTTTCATCTTGTTTCTCGCCTTATTGGGTTTACTTGGATGTGTCGATGCCGAACTTCTTCAGCTCTTCACTGTAGTAACGTTTTTGCAAAATATCCCACTCTTCGCTGCCCTCAGGGATGTCTTTTTTCAGGCTGCGAACCTTGTCGCGAGAGGCCCGGTCGGCCTTCTCTTCCACCACCAGGATGTCCGTGAATGCCTTCACAATATCCAGCCGGACCTCGTTCTGGTCCTTCTTCAGGCGCAAATCGCGCGACTTCCGCATCGCCGTAATCAGCTTGTGCGAGATGTCCGTGACCTTGTCGCGCGACAACTTCATGGCATCGCCCGTGTCACGGCCAGCCGCCTTCACAATCTTGCGCTGCGTGATCATGGTGCTCTTGATCTTGCGGAACATGTCCTGATAGCTGACACCTTCCTTGCGCATGTAATCGCTGTACTGTTCCAGCAGATCGCGCACTTCGTCGTTCAGCGCGTCCTCCGCATTCAGTTCATCGGTGATCAGAGTACTGACAAGCTCAATTACCCGCTCTGGATTCACACATTCAATAGTGGCAGCAGAAAGACGCCGCACAATCTGGCGGGAGAGGTACGCAACAAAATCACGAGGAAGCAGCATTACCGATTTTCTGGGCTGGCGGCACTCAGACTGACTCGAACCAGCACCCTTGACGACGTTTCTGTCAGTGTATCATCGAGAGTTATTGCGCCCCCATAACCAGCATTCGGCCAACCCGCCTCCGCCAGCTGCCCCTCGCCAGATCTCGTGGTTTCCAGCCGTCTCGATGATGCTCGTTTCCTTCATCAGCTACGTCGATCGGAATACGCTCGCCATTCTGGCCCCGACAATCCTGCACGACACCCACCTGAGCGCCGAACAATACGGCCTCATCATCTCCTGTTTTTCCATCACTTACATGATCGGGAATCCTCTGTGGGGGATCTTGCTGGACCGGCTCGGGGTCCGGCTCGGCATGAACATCGCGGTTGGCGTGTGGAGCCTGGCCGCTATCGCCCACACGTGGGCAAGCGGAGTCTTCAGCTTCGGCCTGGCGCGGGGCGTTCTGGGGGCCGGAGAAGGCGCAACTTTTCCAGGCGGCCTTCGCACCGTAACGCAGACCCTGCCTCCCGAAAAGCGGGGCAGGGGCCTTGCGCTCGCCTACAGCGGCGGTTCGCTCGGCGCCATTATTACCCCGTTCATCGTCACGCCCATCGCGCTCCATTTCGGCTGGCATGGTGCCTTCCTGGTTACCGGCTGCCTCGGCTTCCTCTGGCTCATCCTGTGGCAGTTCATCAGCCGCGGCGTTGACCAGCACGCCCCCACAAAGCGCGCCAACCTTCGCTCCATGCCGTGGACCCACCCCGCGCTGGCCGCCTATATCGCCGCATACGCGCTCGGGGCCATGCCGCTGGGCCTGATCCTCTACAGCTCGTCCCTGTACCTGCACACCAAATTCGGCTGGGACCAGGCCATGCTCGGTAAGGTCCTCTGGATCCCGCCACTCGGCTGGGAGATCAGCTACTTCGTCTGGGGCACCCTGCTCGACCGTTACGGGCCCCGGCACAAGGGCCTCATGCTGGCGTCGCTGATCATTACCCTGCCGCTGGCCTTCACTGATTCCCTGCCCTCTGGCTACTGGGTGCTTGCCTCCTTCTTCGTGGCGATGTTCGCTGTGGCGGGCTTCGTGGTCCTGTCGGTCAACTGGGCCGCCCGGGTCTTCCCCTCCGAACACATCGGCCTTATCTCGGGCGTGGGCGCAGGCTCCTGGTCCGCCATGGTCGCCATCAGCAGCCCCTGGATCGGACGCCTCTTCGACCATGCCGAGTACCAGACCGCCTTCCGCCTCGCCGTCGCCTGTTCCATTGCCGGTTACCTGCTCTGGAGGTTCCTTAGTACCCTGGGGACTCCTCTCGTAAACATGCCTCAAGACAATAGAGTGAAGCCTTGCTAATCTAGTGAGGGCATTTTCATGACAACGTCGTTCCCAACGCTTACGGGCACTGAACGGATGGAGGCGGCACGGGCAGCGGGTCTTGAGCCGGAGGCCCTTCTTCTGGCCTATCGCACCATGCTCACGTCACGTCTGGTGGATGACCGTGAAATTCTGCTGAAGCGCCAAAACAAGATCTATTTCCAGATCAGCGGCGCCGGCCATGAGGCGATTCAGGTGGCTGCGGGTATGTCCACCCGCGCCGGCTACGACTGGTATTACCCCTATTACCGGGACCGCGCACTCACCCTTGCGCTCGGCATGACGCCCCACTCCATGCTCCTGCAGGCAGTGGGCGCGGCCTCCGATCCCAGTTCCGGTGGACGCCAGATGCCCAGCCACTGGAGTGACCCCGCCCGCAACATCGTTTCCAGTTCGTCCGCAACCGGAACGCAATACACCCAGGCAGTCGGCTGCGCAGAAGGCCTGCGCATGCTCTATCCCCATGAGGACCGGGTGGTGGTGGTCTCGTCCGGCGAAGGTGCTACCAGCGAAGGGGAGTTCTGGGAATCCATCAACCACGCCTGCCTGTCTTCCGCGCCGGTCATTTTTGTAATTGAAGACAACGGCTATGCCATCTCGGTCCCTGTTGAGAAGCAAACTCCCGGCGCGTCCATCTCCCGGCTGGTGTCGAACTTCCCGGGCCTGCTGACCATCGAGGTGGATGGCACAGACTTCATCTCGTCCTACCGTGCCATGTCCACTGCGGTCGCGTATTGCCGCGAGAATCATGGTCCGGCCCTGGTCCACGCGCACTGCACCCGGCCCTATTCTCATTCGCTGAGTGATGACGAGCGCTTCTACAAGACTGAAGCAGAGCGTACGGCCGAAGCGGCCAAAGATCCACTGAAGCTAATGGCCGAGTTCCTCACCGACGAGGGCCTTGCCACTCCCGCTGAACTCGAAGTCCTTCACCGCCAGCTGCAGCACGAAATTCTTGAGGATGCGAAGAAAGCGCTCAAAGCCGCACCGCCGGTCCCCTCCACCGCGCTCGAGCATCTTTACTCGGAAACCTGCGACCCCACTTCAGCTCAATTCGATGTCCCGGCTGAAACCCAGACCGAAGATCCGGCTGCCGCTGACAGAACCCAGCTTGACAGAACAATGGCGGATCTGATCAACACCACCCTTCGCGAGGAAATGCGGCACAACAGCCGAATCGTCGTCTTCGGGGAAGATGTTGCCGATTGCAGCCGGGAAGATCATCTCGACGAAGTCAAGGGCAAGGGCGGGGTCTTTAAGCTGACCGCTGGTCTGCAAAGAGAGTTCGGCAGCCACCGTGTTTTTAATTCGCCAATCGCCGAGGCCTCCATCATCGGGCGCGCCAGCGGTATGGCAGTCACCGGCCTCAAACCGGTGGTTGAAATCCAGTTCTTTGACTACATCTGGCCCGCGATGATGCAACTTCGCGATGAGTTGGCCTCCCTTCGCTGGCGCTCCAACGGAGGTTTCGCCGCGCCTATGGTGATTCGCGTTCCCATCGGAGGTTACCTCACCGGCGGGGCTGTCTATCACAGCCAGTGCGGGGAAGTGGCGTTTACCCATATCCCTGGCCTGCGCGTTGTCTTCCCCTGCAATGCGGCGGATGCTGCGGGACTGCTGCGGACCGCGATTCGCTGCGAAGACCCCGTGCTCTTTCTGGAGCACAAAAAGCTCTATCGGGAAATGTACAATCGCTCGCCCTACCCCGGCGACGGCTACATGATTCCCCTGGGCAAGGCGCGTATCGCCAAGCCTGGAGATTCCCTTACCATCGTCACTTACGGCGCCGTGGTGCAGAAAGCCCTGCTGGCCGCCCACGAAGTGGAAACGACGCATCCGGGTAAGACGGTGGAAGTTATCGACCTCCGCAGTCTGAGCCCCTACGACTGGGCTGCCATCGCCACCAGTGTCCGCAAGACCAATCGCGTGATTGTGGCGCACGAAGACACCCTGAGCTTCGGCTTCGGAGCCGAGATTGCCGCCCGCATCGCCGATGAACTGTTTACCTCGCTCGATGCCCCGGTGAAGCGCGTGGCGGCCCTCGACACGTGGGTTGGTTACCATCCCGATCTGGAAGACCACATTCTTCCTCAGACGAGCGATCTGGCCAGGGCCATCACCAGCCTGCTCGCCTGGTAAAGCAAACTCCCGCAAATAATTTTGCAGCTCCTGAAACGCCGGAACGTCCTGTTCCACATAGTGGACAGATGAGGCAAGAGCCGAGTCGAAACCGGGGCTTAGGGCCCAGGCGATCGACCCCACGCCTCACACTTTGCGCTACCAGCCCACCGTCGGAGGCAGGCCGGTAGACAATCGCTTCACGCGCAGGCGTGCGGCATGCCATGGGGCTGTTTTGGGTGCTCGGAGGTACCCGGACAGTTGCGTCAAAAGGAAAAAAGGGAGCGGCTCGGGGGCCACTCCCTTTTTCTTGTCTTCAGGGTTTCTTATTTTCCGGTGGGATTTTTTAGTAGAGGACCCGAGTCCGAATCGTCCCGGGAATTTCATCCAGCCTCCGCCGCAGATTCAAGGATTCTTCCGGTTCCGGCGTCTCCACATCAATTACCACATAGCCGATCGACGCATTGGTCTGCAAATACTGCGCGGCAACGTTGATCCGCTCTTCGGAGAAGACGGCGTTGATCCGCGACAGGATACCCGGCTGATTCCGGTGGATATGCAGAACGCGGTGCTGCCCCTGGTGTTCGGGCAGCGTCACTTCGGGGAAATTTACGGCCGTCAGCGTGGTTCCGTTATTGCTGTATCGGATCAGCTTTTCGGCGACCTCACGCCCGATATTCTTCTGCGCTTCCTGCGTACTGCCGGCAATATGCGGCGTGAGAATCACGTTCTCTCGCCCCCGTAACGGCGAAATAAATTCCTCGCCCGTGCGGGGTTCTGCAGGAAATACGTCGAGCGCCGCTCCGGTCAAATGGCCACTGTCGAGCGCTGCCGCCAGCGCCGGAATGTCCACCACGGTCCCTCGCGCAGCGTTGATCAGGGCCGAGCCCTGCTTCATCTGCGCCAGTTCGTCCGCGCCAATCATGTTCTTTGTCTTCGGCGTCTCAGGAACATGGAGTGTCACGATATCGGCCATCGCCAGCAGTTCCTGGAGTGAACCAATCTGACGGGCGTTGCCCAGGGTCAGCTTCGACACCACATCGTAGAACACCACATTCATCCCGATCGCTTCGGCGAGCAAGCCGATCTGGGTTCCAATGTGCCCGTAGCCAATAATGCCCAGCGTCTTACCCCGGACCTCGTGAGACCCGGTTGCTGTCTTTTGCCAGCCCCCGCGATGGGCCTCGGCATTCCGCCACGGCACGCCGCGCATCAGCAGAATCGTCTCCGCCAGCACCAGTTCCGCTACGCTTCTGGTATTCGAGAAGGGTGCATTGAACACCGGGACGCCCCGGTCACGGGCCGCCTTCAGGTCCACTTGATTGGTACCGATACAGAAACATCCCACAGCCGTCAGTTTGTGGGCATGGGCGAAGATCTTCTCCGTCAGATTCGTTGCCGAACGAATGCCGATGAAATGGGCGTCTTCCACCGCCTCCAGCAGCTTTGCCTCTGGCAGTGACTTCTTGTGATACTCCACTTCGGTATAGCCGTCCGCATGAAATGCGTCTACGGCCGAGGGATCCAAGCCTTCCAGCAACAGGATCTTGATCTTACTTTTTGAGAGGGAATTGGTATTGCTCAAACTGCCTCCAGTATCGCATTGAGGGTTCAGGCCCCTAAAAGCAAAAAAGGCGGCAGGCCGAAGCCCACCGCCTTTTTGCCAGCTGAATGGCCTGCTCTTATTTCGGGCAGCCCTTTGCCTTGACGTCCTTCTCCGGAACAGCCTGGAGACCAGAAATGCCGGCCGGCATTTCCGCGCCACCCGGAACGATCCAGATTTCAACGCGACGGAACTGAACCTTCTTGTCCGCGCCCTTGATGGCTGAACCGCCACGTTCCTTCACGTCGGTGGAGGTTCCGCACAGAGCAGGCCGCGTTTCCGACGCCTGATCGGTACCAGCTGCCTTCCACATGATGCGGCTGAGGTCGAGCTGCGGGCAGATGCCCGTACCGGCGCTGAGGACGGCGGCGGCGTTGATGACGCGCGTCTGATCCATCTTCGAACCGAGCTTACCCTTTTCAGAGTCGTCACGGTGTCCAATCAGGATGACCTTCGCCTGCGGATCGTTCCGCAGCATCGGGGTTAGCTGTTCCAGCAGAACACGCTTCGCGCAGTTGTTCACGCGGGCGCTCATCTGCGGGAATACGATGTCGTCGAGGCGACGAGCTTCCGACTTCAGCGTCACAGTCACTTCGGCGTTCGCCGCAGCGGTCTGGTTCTTCTGGTCGGTCGCGGTCGCGGTGAGGCGAACCGTGCGGGACTGCGCCTTGAGCCGGTTCGAGAGATCGAAGGCCAGAGCCTTGGAGTCGAACGTGGAGCCCGTAACGCCTTCACCGGTGTAGCGGACCGTTGCCGGACCACCACACTCGGAACCCGTCGCCTGAGCGGCGAGAGCAGCGGTGTTGCCGTAGGGCATGGTGGCGGGTGCAACAGCGAAGCGAATGGTGGGAGGCGTCAGCGGCTTCACCGTCACGGTGACGGGGTTAGACGTGGCCGCGCTGTCGGGGCCGGTAACGCTCACACGAACGGTAACCGTCTTCGCGCCGGCATCCGTTGTGGGAACCGTGAACGAAGCGGCATTGCCGCCGGGGGCGGGAGCGCCGTTCACCATCCACTGGTAGGACGGTGTCTGGTTGGCGAGCCAACCGTTGGCGGCAACCGTGAGGCGGACATTGCCGCCAGGGCAAACGCCTGCGCCTGCGCCGTCAACGCTCTGGATACGAACGTTCGCAACGGGGGGCGGGGGGGGCGGGGGGGGCGGAGGCGGAGCGGGCGGGGGCGTGGGGTTCACGTAGCGGTTGCGCAGAGTGATCCCGACACTGGCCATCAGGCCGCTTTCGTGCAGATTTGCGCTGGGCAGGTAGAAGGATCCGGGTCCGGCCGAAATCGAAGGAATCCCAAACCGGGGCGAACCGCTGCGGGTGCCCGTCAGGTCAAACCGAATGCCATATTTCCTGTTCTCGTTGATCTTCAGACCCACGCCATAGACCAGGACTGTTTCGCCGCTGGTCTTGATGGGGTAACCAGTCTGAAAGCCTTTGCCTGCACGGTACCAGGCGTAGCCCGGGCCCACCAGAACGAACGGACGATACTTGGCATCGCGCGGAGTAAAGTGAAGGACTCCGGCGCCATAAACCGTCGCGTGGCTGTTCTTGAGGGAAGTATAGTTCGAGGCCCCAACCGGCTGGATCTTGAACCGGTTGTAGTTCAGATTCAGGCCCTGTTCAAGCCCGATGTACTTATGGACTTCTTCACTCAGCCGTTCACCCCACCCAAAGCCGGGGTCAAACTGGTGTACGCCCTTGTTTCCTTGCCCGATCTGAAACCATTTCCAGCCAGCAAACAAACTCATATCGAGTTTGGAATAGCCTCCGGACTCATCTTTGGTACCGAAATTCGAGTTCTGAGCGAGTGCCGAACCCGCCAGTGCCAGACCTGCGGTAAGCAGGACCAGCGCCTTTGAGTTGCCGATGCGCGCGCGTGACTCTGATCTGTTGATCATGGAAGCGTCGTCTCCTTAGTAACAATCGTAGTTGAAAATACACCCCTCCGCGGGAACAGTGCAAATAGCCGATCTGGTGCGGAAGGAAGAACAAAAAGGGACGACGGGCCGGATATTGCGGCGGCTTCGTCGTCCAGGGGCGTCCATCTTTGGCCCCCGTCCAGGGAGCGAAACACCCTGCCGCCCTGCGAGACATAAGCCTCGCCGTGGCGAACCGGGTGGAACAATGCAAGGCTCGTGGTCTCAGCGCGTAAACCTTCCCGCACTGCCGACCACGAGATACAACCATCTGTGGAACGAAACGCGCCCGCCGAAGTGGCGGCGATCGCCGTACTGCCGACGTTGGAGCCCGGAAATGCTCCGGTATCAAAAGCCAGCCCGTACCATGTGGCACCCTCTTGCGGGTTACCGCACTGCGTCCAGGAGCTTCCCATATCCTTGCTGATAAATGCCCCGTTTGAGGTGAGCGCAAAGGGAAGGCCCCCGGAAACCGATAAAGTATTCGCCTGCAGGCTTCCGGTCTGCGTCCAGGTCCCGTCGCCGCTATTGCGGAACAGGCCCTGTTCAGTCGCGGAAAGTACCGTGCCGCCGCGCAACGCCGCCAGGCCCATAATTCTGTTACCCGGGGGACTCGGAGCCGAGGCCCAAGCCTGGCCGCCATCGGTTGATTTCAAGAGTCCCCGGTACCCGGCGGCGAAAAGTCTGGCTGGATTATCCGGAGCCGCCGCCATTGTCAGTAACTGATCCGGCCTCGGTTCTCCCGCGTGGGTCCACCGCAATCCCAGATTGCCGGTTCGGTAAACGCCACCCGACACTGGTTCATAAACGCTGCTGGAATAAAGCTGTTCGCCTGCGCCCGTCAAGGTGGTGAAGTTGCGGTTCGTAAACCCGAAATTGGATTCCCGCAGCGTCAGGCCATCGTCCGTACTCACCATCAGCCCCGCTGTTGAGGACGCGAAAAACAGGCGGCCGGCAACCCACGGATCAAAAGCCATCGACCTTACCGCGTTCGGGCTCACCTTCCGCCAGTTCTTGCCGCTGTCCGAAGATCGGAGCAAACCCTCTGTCGTCCCGGCAAACACGGTATCGGTGCGCTTCGGGTCCATGGCGACAAAGTAGGTGCGGAAAGCGCCAGGCGGCGTACCCAACCTGGACCATTTCGCCGCTTCATTCTGGCTCGCGTAGACACCGCTGCACGCACTGGCGAACACACGAGCCGGTCTTGCCGGGTCAACCGTGATGCTGAACACGTCGGAATCATCCAGCATGCCTTCGTGAATTGACTGCCAGGTGGAGCCGCCATCGGCAGTCCGCCACGGCAGGTGCGTGGTACCGGCATAAAGAATCTTCTGGCTGGAAGGGTGGAAGGCCAGCGAGACGACGGGTTTCAGTTCGGTGTTGCTGACCGGCGACATCCTTTGCCAGGTTGCCCCGTGGTCTCCGCTCCGAAATACGCCCGAGCCGGTGCCCGCCGCAACAACCGCCGCGTTCCCCGGAAATATCGCCAGAGACCAAACCGCCAGGCCCTTCGTATCCGGAATTAACTGCCAGGTCCGTCCGGAATCCAGGGTCTTCCAAACGCCTGACAACCACGAGGTATCGCTCTCCACTCCGGCGTACCAAAGTGAGGGAGTCTGCGGGTCAACTTCCAGAGCGTGCAGCGTCCCGGCAAACTGGGCCGGGAAATTCACCGGATTCCAGTACGCCCCCCCGTTGGAAGAACTAAAAATCAGCCCGTTGTGGGTGCCCGCTACCACCAGGTTTTTTACGCCGGGGACACTGCGTACCAGTTCGGCGTCTCCGCCAAACGGCCCGGTGGCACGCCAGGGCGCAGCCATAGACGGCACGGCAACCACTGCCGACATCACCACCACGCAGCTAAATAATTTCCGGCTCAAGATTCTTATACCGTGAATTGTGTTCCGGCCCAACAGGCTAAGGGGTCACAACTCCTCACCAATACTTTCTCATGTTAGCGCCTGCAAGTGCCAGTTATTAAAGCGCTGTTAATGATTTCGGATTAATCGCCACCGCTGCAAAAATCAGGTTAGACCGGGTGACTTAGACCGCCAGGCGAATCAACCGGGCCTGTTCGGGTTCTTCGGTGTCTTCCACACTCCTTAAACGCTTTTCGATTGCCCTGGTCCGTATTGCCGCATCATCCACCGTCTGCGTCGCCTGATCCAGCCTCTTGCGGATCACGTCCAGGACCTGCGAATACTTGCCGAACTGGGTTTTCACCTCGCCCAAAAGCGTCCAGACCTCACCCGACCTCTGCTGAATGGCCAACGTCCGGAAGCCCATCTGCAGGCTGTTCAAGAGTGCAGCAAAAGTTGTCGGCCCAGCCAAAACCACCCGGTATGTCTCCTGCAGAGACTCCGCCAGCCCTGGCCTGCGCAAAGCTTCCGCGTAAAGCCCTTCGGTTGCCAGAAACAGGATCCCGAAATCTGTGGTATTCGGTGGTGCCAGGTACTTCGTGCTGAACGTCTTCGCGCACGCCCGAACCACGCCTTCCAGTTCCCGTGAGCACGCTTCCACGCCCTCGGCATCGCCGCGTTCGGCTGCGTGGGCCAGGCGCTGATACGTCTCCGCGGGGAATTTTGCGTCCACCGGCAACCAGACCGGGCTGGTGCCTGGTCCCGGCAACTTGATGGCGAATTCCACTCTCTCGCCATTGCCGGCCGTCGAAACGTTGCGGGCGAACTGATCCGGAGCCAGCATCTGCGTCAGCAGATTCTCCAGTTGCACTTCGCCCCACGCGCCCCGGGTTGTCACATTCGTCAGAACTTTCTTTAGGTCGCCAACGCCCGATGCCAGAGACTGCATCTCACCCAGACCCTTGTGGACCTGCTCCAGCCTGTCGCTAACGATACGGAATGATTCGCCCAGCCGGGTTTCGAGCGTGCTTTGCAGCTTTTCATCCACCGTTTGCCGCATCTGCTCCAGCTTTGCCCCATTATCCTGTTGGATGGCACCCAGCTTTTGTTCCACCGTAGCGCGGCTCTTCTCCAGTTCGATCCGCTGTTCCTTCTGCAACTCCGCCAGATTCTGCGCCAGTGACGTCCGCAGCACCTCAGCGCGCAACTCCGCTTCTCCGGCCGTGCGGCGTGCACTGGCCGCCAGTTCGTCACGCAGGGTTCGCGATTCTTCCGCCTGCAACTCTGACGTCTTGCGGATCTGCTCCAGCTTCAAAGCATTGTCCTGCTGAATGGCCGCCAGCTTCTGCTCCACAGTGGCCCGGCTCTTTTCCAGTTCCAGCCGCTGTTCCCGCTGTAACTCCGCCAGACTCTGCATCATGGACGTTCTTAATACCTCGGCCCGCGTCTCCGCCTCCGCCGCCGCCCGCCGTGCTCCCGTCGCCAGTTCTTCGCGCAATCCCCGCGATTCTTCGGCCTGCGCCTCTGACATTACAGTCAGCTTTGTCTCTACCGTTTCCCGGTTTCGCTCCAGTTCCGTTCTCTGGTCGCGCTGCAGTTCCACCACATGCTGCATCAGCGCACTCCGCAGGGACTCCGCCCGTAACTCCGCCTGCTGTGCGGACCGCTGGACGTTCGCCGACAGCTCCTCGCGAAGCGCTCTGGACTCCTCAGCCTGCTGCTGCCGCCCCCGCGCCAGTTCCTCGCGAAGCCTGGATTCAGCCCCTTCCTGCGAGCGCAGCCGCACCATCGCCACCAGATTTAGAATCAAGAGGATAGCGACCAGAACGAGGGTGATTGCGGGAAACATTTTGGGGTGATCTTGTTTTTTGAGCATAGCACCTCTTTAGCCCCCCAAACGCCTATATAATGACCCCGAACATGACTTGCCGTACCCTTCAGCTCCTTCTCGCCCTCAGCACCTTCGGCGCACAGCCCGCCGCGGCCGTTACCGCCAGTTTTATTCCCGATGGCCGCATCTCCGGCTCCTCGCTCGCCGGTTGGCACAAGCTCGGTTCCGTCGATTGGCAGCTGGCCAACGCTGAGCTGACCGTTCAGCCGAAGGGCCGGGAAGGCTGGCTCGTCCTCGATCGCGCTTATCAGGACACCGGCGTTTTCACCTCGCTGCGGTGTAGCGCCGCCTGCCGGGCCGGAGTCCGCCTTCGAGCCGAAAAGACGCCCAACGGTGGCCTCCGCGGGATCTACGTATCGCTCACGCCGGGTGACCTCGCTACCTACATCGTCACCCTGGACGCCGCAGGCAAAGAAACCAGCCGCGAAAAACTCCGTGGAGGCGGTGGCGGACGTGGTCCCACAACTCCCGAGCCCTGGGACGAAGCCAATCTCCCCATTCAGCACCCGGTCAATACCTGGCGTGCCGGCTGGAACCAGGTCGAAATCGTAGCCGCGGCCAATTCCGTTCGAGCCCACTTAAATGAAGGCCTCGGGGGCATTCAGGGTGGCCCGCTGGACGACAAAGCCCCCAGCTACGGAGCCATCGCCCTCTACGCCGGGGGCGTCGGGGAAATCCAGTTCAAAGACGTCGCCTGGAAAGATATGGGAGTTCGCCCGATCCCGGCCGAGCAGGTCTCCTCGCGCTTCCGCATGCAGCGACTCAACGAGTTTTACTATGCCTGGGGTGCCATCGCAGCCGATATTAATAAGGACGGGATCCCCGACATCGTCGCCGGACCTTACTACTACCTCGGCCCCGACTACACGGTCTCCCGCGAAATCTTCCTTGCCAGCACCGTCAACCCCTCGAATGACTACGCCCACAACGCCATGTTTAACTTTGCTTACGACGCGACTGGCGACGGCTGGCCGGACGTGATCGAAGCCTCCGACGGTCGCGCCGCTAATCTCTTTATCAACCCCGCCGGAGAACCCCGCCGATGGAAGAAATACGAAATCATCCCCAAAGTTCAGTCCGAAATTGCCCTTCTGAAAGATATTGATGGTGACGGCAGGCCCGAATTCATCTACGCCGCCAACAACTACCTCCAGATCGCCTGGCCCGACCCCACAGACCCCCTGAAACCCTGGATCACCCACCCCATCTCTGAAAAGAGCCCTGTCGGAGGTGTTTCCACGCACGGTCTCGGCGTTGGAGACATTAATGGAGATGGACGCCTCGACATCGTGACGGCCTACGGCTGGTGGGAGCAGCCAGCCACCGGAGCCAGGCAGAATCGCTGGAGCTACCACCCCGAAGCCTTCGGCCGCTGGGCGCGGTCCCTCCCGGGAGGTGGCGAGATTCCGGTCTATGACATCAATGGGGACGGCCTGCCCGACGTAATCACCGGCCTCGAAGCGCACGGCTTAGGCCTCGCCTGGTTCGAGCAAAAACGCGACAAAGCCGGCAAGATCTCCTTCGTCCGCCACATGATCATGGACGACTTCTCGACGAAAAACGCGGGAGGCGTCACCTTCTCGGAACTTCACGGAGCAACTTCCGCCGACATCGACGGAGACGGAATCCCTGACTTCATTGTGGGCAAGCGCTACTGGTCTCACGGAGACACCCAAAGCGACCCCGACGCCTACGGCCCCCCGGTCCTCTACTGGTACCGGACGGTAAGAAACCCCAAAGCCCCCGGAGGCGCCGAATTCGTTCCCGAACTCATCCACAACCGCTCCGGAGTCGGCTCGCAAATCAGCGCAGTGGATCTAAATAAGGACGGAGCCATCGACATCCTGACCGCTACTGATCGCGGAACCTTCATCTTCTGGGGCAGACCCAGACGGTGATTTCGGTGCTACGCTGAATTGAAGATGGTGATTTCCGCTAAGTACGAAGGTGGTGTTTTCAAGCCGCTGGTTGCTGTCAGCGTCGATGAAGGCACCATTGTAGACATCTCGCTGCCTGCGCCGGTGGAACGCACGGCTCGCCGCTTCCACTCTCAGTTTGCCCCGGAGTTTTTCGGAATATGGCGTGACCGGACCGACATTGCTGACAGCGTCGAATACGTGAACGCCCTGCGTCATCCCCGTTTCTAAACATGGCATATCTCGTGGATACCGATGTCCTGATCGATTGCATGCGGGGTAATCCGGATGCGGTCTTTTGTCTGCAGAGCCTCGCTGGCGACTATGCACTGTCCCGAATCACGGCACTGGAACTCGTCGTTGGCTCACGTGATAACCGCAATCTTGCAGAAATTGACCGCTTCCTCGAAACCCAGACGATTCTGCCTTTGGTCGCGGAAATTGGTGCCCGTGCGTATTCACTGGTAAAGACCTACGCCAGGTCTCACGGTCTGCAACCCTTCGACGCGTTGATCGCCGCGACCGCAATCGAAGAGAACCTTACCCTCGTCTCAAAGAATCGGAAGCACTTCGCGATGATAGCCAATCTGAGTCTGCAGGTGCCGCGTTACTGACCCATGGATCGGCCGGCCAGCCGAATCAAGCCACTGAGGGTTGCTCGAATTGAACGGGATGCGGCAATGACTCGCTGCGCCGCGAAGGTATCTTCTGTTGGATGCACGATGGGCGCAAACAAAGTTCATAACTGAAACGGATGTCCAGTTCCAGATGGTTGCAATCTTCCGAGGGATTCCGGTGCGTCGGCGGTTCCTGAGCCAAGTATGCAACTACATTGGAACAACTGGAGGGAACATATGCCTTCGTGCTGATGGTGGGAAGGTAATCAGTTGTTCCGGACCAACTGAGAGTAAGCGTCAGAGCAACCCCATCTGTAAACGAGGACTGTTTTCTGGTGAAGTGGTAGGGTGACCTGGGGATTTAAAGGCGGGAAGTGGTCCAGGCTGCGGGTGTGTAGTCGCCAATGTG
>CAIYVZ010000138.1 GCA_903929755.1 uncultured Acidobacteriia bacterium | reverse complement strand
GCAAGCAGTCCGGCATGTTCTGGACCGTTCGCGGCGCAAACGCCATCCTCGCACTGCGCTGCTGTCACTTCAACGCCCGGTTTGAAAACTATTGGGAGGGTCGGCGGGCGGCCTGATCTCCACTTTCATGTCGCACACCCGCGCCCGCGTAGGCTTCGTTCCCACGAAAGACTACGGCGGGGGCAAGGTCAAGCTTGGGCAGGCCATCGCTGTCTCCGGTGCCGCCGCCAGCCCGAATATGGGCTACCACACCTCAACCCTTGTTTCTTTCTTCCTGACCATGTTCAATGTCAGACTCGGCTGGTGGTTCTCAAATCCATCTTCAGGCGCCCGGAATAAGGAGCGACTCCCTTCCTTTGGGTTCGCCTATCTCCTGGCCGAACTCTTCGGTCTTGCCGATGAAAAGCGCGATTACCTCAACGTTTCCGACGGTGGCCATTTCGAAAACCTCGGCATTTACGAACTCATCCGCCGCCGCGTTCGCGTCATCATTGCCTCTGACGGCGAATGCGACCCCGACCTGCAGTTCGGCAGTCTCGGCAACCTCATCCGCATTTGCGATACCGATTTTGGCGCGAAGATTGACATCGACGTATCTTCCATTCGCAAACAGCCCGATGGCAAAAGCCTCACCCACTGCTCCGTTGGCCGGATTTACTACAGCAACGGCAGCCGTGGCTGGTTGATCTACCTGAAGTCCAGCATTGTGGGGGATGAGGATGTATCTGTCGCCCAATACCGCGAAACCCACCCAACCTTTCCACACGAATCTACCGCCGACCAGTTCTTTACCGAGGATCAGTTCGAAAGTTATCGCCGACTCGGGCGGCACGTCGTCCGTCACGCTTTTCGTGGTACCCAGCTTGCGGAATACTTACCCAATGTCGCCGAAAGACTGTCTGAAACGTGGGCTCCGGCGGGCTTCAGCAGTACCGCCTTCCTGAAGCACACCGAGACGCTCAACCAGATGTGGGAGAAGTTCCGCAATTCGTCGGGCGCCCTGGGCAATCTGCTGACAGAGTTGAGCCATAATCCCGGGAGACCGACGACGCCCCCTCCCGCAACTGTCCCTCCTACCCCCGCCGAACTATGCGCCTGTCTGGAATTGACCCAACTTATGGAAAACGTCTTCATCGACCTGCGCCTCGATGCCTTCTGGAACCACCCCGATAATCGCGGCTGGGCCATGCTCTTCAGCGGCTGGGCCCGTAGTCCAAAATTCCGTGCCGCCTGGCAGGATATTCATCGTACCTACGGAATTCGCTTCGAATACTTCTGCGAGGAGCGTCTCGGGCTGCAAAGGGAAAGGCCGGTGGCTCGCGTCTGACGCGAACCACCGGCCTCAAAACGAACCCTAAAAAAAACTACCGCTGAATCCGGGCCGACCCACCTTGGGCAAACGCCCGAACCTGCTCCACCGTCGCCATCGTCGTGTCACCCGGGAACGTCGTCAGCAGCGCCCCATGCGCCCAGCCCATCCGGATCGCCTCATCCGCGCTATCCCCGTTCATCAGCGAATAGAACAGCCCGGAAGCAAACCCATCGCCCCCGCCCACGCGATCCACCACATCCAGCTCACAAGTCGGAGCCTGATAGAACTCCCCGTTGATCCACGCAATCGCGCCCCACGAGTGCCGCGAAGTCGAGTGCACTTCACGCAGCGTCGTCGCCACAATCTTCACGTTCGGGAACTTCTTCAGAACGTTCTGCATCATGCCACGGAACACACTCGTGTCCAGCTTCGATGCCGCTTCCACATCCGTGCCCGCAACGCCCAGGCCCTTCTGCAGATCTTCCTCGTTGCCCACCAGAACATCCACATGTTCCACAATGCTCGCCAGCGTCTCCACCGCTTTATCCGCCCCGCCGCGAACCTTAAACAGCTTTTCGCGATAGTTCAGATCGAACGACGTCACCACACCCGCTTTGCGGGCAGCCTTCATCGCTTCCGCCACCAGCGGCCCCGTCGTCTCCGACAACGCCGCGAAAATCCCGCCCGAGTGGAACCACCGCACGCCGTCCGCAAAAATCGCGTCCCAGTCGAAATCGCCCGGCTTCAGCATCGCGCCCGCTTCGTTCGCCCGGTTATAAAACACCACCGGACCCCGCACTCCATGGCCCCGGTCGCTATAAACCGTCGCCATATTCGGGCCATTCACGCCATTGTGCTGGAAATGCTTGTAGAACGGCTTCACGCCCATCGCACGCACACGTTCCGCAATCAGTTCGCCGATCGGGTAGTTGACCATCGCGGTCGCCACGCCCGTCTGCAGCCCAAAGCAATCCGCCAGATTCGCCGAGCAGTTAAACTCGCCGCCACTCACATGGATCTCGCACGTATGCGCCTTCCGAAACGGGATAATCCCCGGATCCAGACGATGCACCAGCGCGCCCAGCGAAAGAAAATCAAGACCACCCTTTTTCAGAGCGGGTATATTCAGTCCGTTACTCATGTTGTCGCTTTATCCCTAAACGTTGTAAGTGGTCGACGAAACGCGTCCGCCGCGGCCCGTCCAGTTCGTGTGGAAGAACTCGCCCCTCGGCTTGTCCACGCGTTCATACGTGTGCGCCCCGAAGTAATCGCGCTGCGCCTGCAACAGATTCGCCGGCAGCCGAGCCGTCCGGAAGCCATCATAGAACGCCAGTGCGGTCGAGAACGCCGGAGTCGGCACCCCATACTCCACAGCCCGAATTACACCCCTGCGCCAACTGGTCTGGTACTCGTTCAGCAGGTTGCTGAAGAAGTCGTCCAGCAGTAGATTATCCAGGTTCGCATTCTTATCGAATGCTTCTTTAATCTTGCCCAGGAACCGGCTGCGGATAATGCAACCGCCGCGCCACATCAGGGCAATGCCTCCAAAGTTCAGAGTCCAGCCGTGTTCCTTCGCCGCTTCCCGCAGCAGCATGTAGCCCTGCGCGTAAGAAATGATCTTCGAGCAGAACAACGCCCGCCGAACGTCTTCAATAAACTCCGCCCGGTCCGTTGCAAGCTTCTTCGTCGGGCCATGCAGCACGCCCGCAGCTTTCACGCGAGTGTCTTTCAGCGCCGATAAACAACGGGAGAACACCGCTTCGCCAATCAGCGTCACCGGCATGCCCGTATCGAGCGCGCTCACGCAGGTCCACTTGCCCGTGCCCTTCTGGCCGGCCGTATCCAGAATCTTGTCCACCAAAGGCGACCCATCTTCGTCCTTCAGCGCGAAAATCTCCGAGCTGATCTCAATCAGATAGCTGTCCAGTTCGCCCTTGTTCCACTCCGAGAAAATCTCGTGCAGTTCATCGGCCGACACCCCCAGTCCATCCTTCAGCAACTGGTAGGCTTCGCAGATCAGCTGCATATCGCCGTACTCAATGCCGTTGTGGACCATCTTCACGTAATGGCCCGCGCCATTCTCGCCCACCCAGTCGCAACACGGCGTGCCGTCATCCACTTTCGCCGAAATCGCCTGGAAAATGCCCTTCACATGCGGCCACGCCGCGGGATTCCCCCCCGGCATAATCGACGGACCCTTGCGTGCGCCTTCTTCACCGCCAGAAACACCGGTACCAACAAACAAAATACCCTTGTCCGCCAGCGCCTTCGTCCGGCGATTGGAATCCGTAAATAGCGAATTACCGCCATCGATCACAATGTCGCCAGCTTCCAGATGAGGCACCACCGCATCGATCATGTGGTCGACCGTATCGCCGGCCTTCACCATCAACATCACGCGACGCGGGCTCTTCAGCAGCCCCACGAACTCTTCAATCGAGTGCGCCCCGACAACTTCGGTGCCCTTCGCTTCGTTGTTTACGAAATCATCGACCTTCGACACTGTACGGTTAAAAACCGCCACTTTGTATCCGTGATCGTTCATGTTGAGGACCAGATTCTGGCCCATCACGGCCAGGCCAATCAGGCCGATATCACAAGCAGGTGCAGACATTCATCTCCTTTTTCCGGGTGACAGCTGAGGATAAACCTCCAGTTTACAGTCAGTGACCCTCCGCGGCTCCCCCCCGTCGGTTTCGCCAGTCGTGCGCCGCGAATACGAATCGCCCTCACTTACCCTCGAACCACCGCAATACAAGCCAGGCAAAACGCAGGCAGATCGTCCGGCTTCCGCGATGTCACTATATTGCCGTCCACCACCACCTCAGCGTCTTCCCATATCGCCCCGGCATTCACCACGTCGTCCTTGATCGCAAAGAACGACGTCGCCCGCTTCCCGCGCAACACGTCCGCCGAACACAACACCCACGGCCCATGGCAAATCGCCGCTACCAGCTTCCCCTGCGCCGCCACCTGCTTCACGAATTCAATCGCCGCAGGATGCCGCCGGATGTAATCCGGAGCAAAACCGCCAGGTGCCACCACCCCATCGAAATCCTCCGCGCGCGCCACGTCATAAGAAATGTCCGACGTACACGGATACCCCAGCTTGCTCTTGTACGTCTCCCGAGCCTTCGCCGCTACCGTCACCACCTCTGCGCCCGCCTCGCGCAACCGGTACAACGGGTACCAGAGCTCCATCTCCTGATACAGCTGGTCCACCAAAATCGCAATCCGCTTCCCTTTAAGTTCCACCCCCCGATCTTACCGCCTGCAACCAAATGCTATTCTGGCCCTCGTGGAGGTTACTTCAGCGCAACAACTGCTCGATCTGCTCGGACGTAAACCAAACGATCTTGAACTCGACGTCGCCGCGCTCGAAATCGCCCGAATCGAGTATCCCGACCTCGACCCTGCTCAGTACCTCCACCTCCTCGACCGACACGCCTTCGAAATCGCCACCCGTGCCGACGACCTCTCCGACGGCCGCAATTTCGTCGAAACCGCCAACGCTTATCTTTTCGGTCAACCCGGCGTCGACCTCGGCCTCCGTGGCAACAACAACAACTATTATTCAGCCGAAAACAGCTGCCTCAACCGCGTCCTCGATACCGGCCTCGGCATCCCCATCACCCTCTCGCTCATCTACATGGAAGTCGGCCGCCGCCTCGCCAAACCCGTCCACGGTATCGCCCTCCCCGGCCACTTCATCATTCAGTACAATGACGGCGACTATGCAACTTTCGTAGACCCCTTCCACGGCGGCGTCCTCATCGATCTCGACGGCTGCCGCGCTCTCGCCCGCGTCGATACCCTCACCGACGAAATGCTGGCCCACGTAGACCGCCGGACCATCATCATGCGGATGGTCAACAACCTCCGCAACGTCTACTTCTCCACCAAAGCCACCGACAAGGCTCTCCGCCTCCTCGATCTCCTTCTTGCCGCCGATCCCGAAGCCGCCGACGAACACAAGCAGCGCGGTGTGGCCCTCATGCACCTCCGCCGCATCCCCGAAGCCGTAGCCGCCTTTCGCCGCTACCTGGATCTCCGGCCCGACGCGCCCGATAAGGAAACCATTCAGGATCAACTCCGCAGCCTGGGCCACTGGCTCGCCTCGCGCAACTGACCCTGGCCCCCGGGCTCGCGACCGCTCAGTTCCTCGATGCCTCTGCAAAAAACAAAAGGGGGAAACGGCACTCTCCCAAATCAGGAAATTCCGTCCCCCCCGTCTTCACGCTGATCTAATTTAGAAGTCGTCGTCAGCGTCCTTCTTCTTGCCACTCTTGCGGCGAAGAACGATGATGACCAGCAGAACTACAGCCAGCACGCCGGCCACAATCTTAATCATGGAATCGTCTGGTTTTGGTGCCGTGTCCTGAAGAAGTGCGATGAGAGAGGAAAGCGCCATTTACTTGCTCCGTTGGTAAGGTCTTTTACAGCCGTCTGGAGCAGTATATCGCCTCCGGGGCGGTGCCCTCAAATAGCGATGTTTAATTGCGGGCGCAGGGGTAAGCCGGAGAGAGAGGCGCGCTTGTGGCGCAGCTTGGTAAGCTGCGGCCGATTGGCAATCGGCCCACTAGTGAACCATATTGGCGGAACTACGGTGGAGTATTAGTCGTATTTGCAGCCGCTACCGCTTCTCCGCCACCACGCGCAACCGGCGGTAGTCCGCGTGCCATTGCCCGTCGCACCACAGCGCCGGGCGGAGCCGTTCTTCAATCTGTTTATTCATCTCGCCCCGGGCCACCGCCGGCACGTCATCGAAGTAAGCGCCGCCAAACATCTCCAGCCATTCCCGCATCCCGCGCTCCGGATGCTCCAGCTTCGTCCAGCGCGGGAAATTCTGCGCCATCGTCACCATAAACCCGTGCTTCTCCAGCAGCGCCGTATACTCCGCAATGCTCGGGAAGTACCACGTATGCTCGCCCTTGTAACCCGCCGCCCGCAGCACTTCCTCCGCACCCGCGCGGATCCGCGCAATGTTCCCCTGGCCGCCCATTTCCATCACGAAACGCCCGCCCGGTTTCAGCGCCGCCGCCATGCACTTCACCGCGTCTTCGGCTTCCCGAACCCAGTGCAGCGCCGCGTTCGAAAACACCGCATCGTACTCGTCATCCACCACAAAACTCCGCGCGTCGGCCAGTGCAAACTTTAGCTTGGGGAAATTCTGCCGCGCCTGCGCGATCATCGAGACGCTCGCATCCATGCCCGTAACTTCCGCGCCTTTTTCAGCAATCTGCGCCGTCAGATGCCCCGTGCCGCACCCCACATCCAGAATCCTCTCGCCCGGCTTCGGGTCCAGCAACTCCAGTAACCCGCCCGCCGCCTTCCACACAAACGAATGCCGGTCGTCATACAGGGAGCTATCCCATCTGTCAGTCATTTACCGAGTCCCCGCCGCCTGGCCGTTTGTTGGCACAAAGTTTGTTGGAAATAATGTGAAATAGTCGTACACCGTTCTCGCCACCTCAGCCACCGCTCTCTCTGAAACATCCGCCGGCCTTGACGAAGCCTTCGTAAATACCGATATCGCCACATGCCCCGCATCCCCAGGCAGCGTAATAATCCCTGCGTCATCAACAATGCCGCCCAGTGACCCGGTCTTATGCGCCACCTTCGTCCCCGCCGGCAGCAGACCCTTCAACCGTGCCTTGCCCGTCTGGCACCGCTCCAGCATCCCCAGCAGAACCTCCGCATTCTTCGCGCCAAACAGGTCTTTCTTCCAGATCCGCACCAGCAGCTTCGTCATGTCGTCCGGGGTCGCCGTATCTCGCGGATCGGCCCAGTTCACCCGCCGCGCCCGCATGTGTTCGGCATCCGGCACCGCTTCATAAATCTTGTCCCACATCTCGCGGGTCCACTCTGTTTCGGGAGGCAGATTCTTCGCGCCAGACCAATCGGAAACCAGCACCGCAATGTTCCGGTCCACCCGAATCCCGCCCAGCCCCAGCGCCTTCATTCGCGCCGTCACCGCCGCCGGTCCGCCGCCTTCTCTCAACACCACATCGGCCGCGGAATTATCGCTGATCTCCAGCATCAGTTCCATGTAGTTCGCCAGCGACAGCGACACGCCCGGATGGAAGAACATCTCCGTCAAAGTCCCGCTGCCCGGATGCAAATCCTGCGGCCCCAGCGCGATCATCTTGTCCAGCGAAGTCTTGCCCTGCTCCACCAGTTCCATCACCTGCACCGCAAACGGAATCTTCACAGCCGACGCCATCGGGAACCCTTCGCCCCCGCGCACCGACACCGTCCGCCCGCTCTCAATATGCGTCCCGCTCACGCCAACAACCCCATCCGTGATCTTCGACACCAGCTGAATCTGCTTCTCCAGCCGGACCAGCGAAGGGTCCAGTGCGGCAAGCAGCAATGACGGCAACACCACAAAAAAAGCGAGGACGCGCATGCATAGAATTTAGCAGCCGCGTCCCCGCCCGGTTTACCGCTTATCTCTTATCGCCTACTTCTTGTCATCTGCCGACGGCCCGTATACGCCTGGCAACGGCACATCCAGCAACCGAAGATAAACCCCCAGTTGCGCCCGGTGGTGGATCATATGGTTCATCACCATGCTCCGAAATACCGCAATCCGGGGCATCGTGAACACCGTGTGTCCGCCCATAATCAGGGACCACGGCTGCATCATCGCCTCATCGCTCACCCCCGCTAATGCCGCCCGCGCCGCGCCCAGTTCCCCGTCGAACACCTGCAGAATCTGCGCCTTTGAGGTAGCCGTCGTCGGAGGCGTCCCCGGCGTCATTTCCACCTTGTCCTGGTTGATCGTCGCTGCGGCCCAGCTTGTCATTTCCGCCACATGGCCCGCCAGACGTCCCAGCGTCATCGACTTTTCGTGCGGTTTCCAGCCGTAGTTATCCTCTGGAACCGTCTCCAGTATTTTCCGGCTGCTCGCCATTTCCTGGTCGAACTCCGGCAGCATCATCTCGCCAATCGTCATAGGTAAAAGTCTCCACTGGATACAATAACGAAATCGCGACCTCCGCTCAACCGTCCCCTGCACCCCTTTCCTCGCCTTCACAAGCGGCCTACCTGCCAGCTCTTACCGGGATGCGTTTCTTCCTCGCGCTCTGGGTGGTCCTGCACCATATCTCAGGTCAGGGCATGATGCTGGAAGCGTTCGTCCTTGCCCTGCCTTCCGTGCCCCGCCTCCTCATTCGCGATGGCTATCTCGCCGTCCAGACCTTCTTCATCCTCTCCGGCTTCGTCCTCGCCCAAAGCTACGCCAAAGCCGTCTGGAACAAGCGCTCTCTCATCAACTATTGCGGAGCCCGCCTCGCCCGCATCTACCCCGTCTACTTCCTCAGCCTGCTCGTCGTGTCGCCCTTCATCTGGGGCGCGATGCATGAGTCCACCCGCTCCTTTGAGACCAAAGTCAGCCTGCTCATTGACTATCTCTTCGTCCTGCAGGGCTGGAAAGGCAACCTCCACGTCGGCTGGAATACGCCAGCCTGGTCCCTTTCCTGCGAGTTCGTCTTCTACCTCTGCTTCCCCCTGTTGCTGCCCGTCATCAAGAGGGCAGGGAACTGGGCGCTTGCCCTCATCCTCGTCATCACCATCGTCACCCCCGCCGCCATGCCCCACTACGGCGTCCCCTGGGACTGGAAGCCCGTCTACCACCTCTCCGACTTCGCCGCCGGCATCGTCGCCTCCCGCATCTTCGACCTCGGCGCCCCCCGCTTCACCAACCGCGGCTCCTGGCTTTACCTGCCTGCCACCGTGGCTGGAATCGCCCTCATCCTCCACCCCCAGTGGATGGACGGCACTTACGGAGACCTCAACACCGGCCTCCGCCCCCTCAACGTCCTCGCCCTCATCGGCTTCGCCTGGGGAGGAGGCGCCCTCGCCCGTTCCCTCTCCGGCCCCGTCATGGATTTCCTCGGTAAAGCCAGTTACTCGCTCTACATCCTCCACGTCCCCGTCCTGTGGTGGTTCAACAAATGGGCGATGCGCCGCAACGCCACCGCTACCCGAGGCTTCGCGTCATTCCTCTACGTGGCCATCGTAATCGCCACCTCAGCCGTCGTCTTCCAGTGGGTGGAAGTCCCCTGCAATAAGAAGGTGCGCCAGTTCTTCCGAAACCTGGCCGCAACTTCTTAAAGATCTCGCGGTAAACGAAAAAAAGGCCCCGGTTTCCCGGAGCCCTGTTTAATCTTGTTCCATCACGTCTACGCGAAGAGCAATCTGCCGCGGGGTTCTGGGACCGGTCGTCCCAGTTCCAGTGCCCTGTCAATCCACTCCCCGATCACGATCTCCGCGTTCGCCAGAGCTTCCTGCCTCGTTGCCCCAAATACAAAAGGGGCCCACTTCCGAAGAAGCCGGCCCCTTTTCGTTCTGCACTGGAAGTCTGCGCCTTACGCAGCAGCCCCGCGCTGTTCCACCTGATGGAACTTCACGCTCACCAGCTTCGAAACCCCCGCCTCCTGCATGGTCACCCCATACATGGCCTGAGCCGCTTCCATCGTCTTCTTCGAGTGCGTAATCACAATGAACTGAGTCCCCGTTGCCATTTCCGCCAGCAACTTCGTAAACCGTCCAATATTCGCCTCATCCAGAGGAGCATCCACTTCGTCCAGCACGCAGAACGGACTCGGCTGATACTTGAAGATCGCCATCAGCAGACTCATCGCCGTCAGCGCCTTTTCACCGCCCGAAAGCAGCAGCACATTCTGCAGCCTCTTGCCCGGGGGCGACGCGATCACGTCAATGCCGCTCTCGTTGATGTTCTCTTCGTCGGTCAGGCGCATCTCGCCCATCCCGCCGCCAAACAGCGTCGTGAAGCACTGCTTGAAGTTCTCGTTAATCACCTTGAACGCTTCTGTGAACCGAGCCTTCGAGAACTCATCAATTTCATGGATCGCGCGTTCCGTGTCGCGGATCGAATCCAGCAGATCCTGCCGCTGCGCGCTCAGGAAGTCGAACCTTTGCGAAGCCTGTTCATACTCCTCAAACGCCGTCAGATTCACCGCGCCCAGGTTCTCAATCTTCGTCTTCGTTTCCTGATACTGCCGCTCGGTCGCTTCCAGAACTTCCGGTGAGGAATCTTCCGGAGCCGACAGTTCCTCCACCGCAACGTTCAGTTCCTTACGGCTCGTTTCATCCAGGAACTGCAACTCCGCCCGCCGCCGCGTCAACTCCACTTCCACTTCGCCGCGACGCTTGTGGCCCACTTCCATCCGGGCCCGCAATTCCTTCAGCGAAACTTCATACGCCGAAAGCGCCACGCGATGCTTCGCGTCCTCTTCCGCCATCTCCAGAATCGCCCGCTCCGCCACCACCGTCTCCGCCGTCAGCGTCGTAATCGTCTGGTCCAGCCCGATATTGTCCGTCAGAATCCGCGCCCGGTTTTCGCCCCAGCGCTGCACTTCGCTGCTGATATGCTGCCGCCGTGCCGACATCTCACGATGCTGCTGTTCCAGCCGCGCCAGCGCCGCCTTCTCCCCGCGCAGCCGTTCTTCTAAGCCAGCCAAAGCCGCCCGCATCACCGCATGGTCTTCGCCAATTCTCTGCGAATCCTTCTGCGCCGTTTCCAGCTGTTCCCGCAACGCTTCCGTCGCGCGTTCCCGCTCCGCTCTCTCCGCGTCTTTCTCTTCCAGCGCCAGCTGATTCTTCCCGCGAGTCTCGTGGATCCGCTCTTCTTCGCGCTTCAGCCGTTCGATTTCCTGCTTCGCCACCGACGCCCGCGAAGTCGCGCGATTGATCTCATCGCCCGCCCGCCGCATCTCGTGCTCCAGCGCCACCGCGTCCTTCTCGCGCTGCTGCTGCAACTGCCGCAACCGTTCCAGCTCCTGCTCAAACGTTACGGTCGATTTCTGCAGTTCGTCCTGGCTGGCAACCGCCTTCGCCAGAACTTCTTCCTGCGTCTCCAGCTGCGTCGCAAACTCGCGCATTTCGCGCTTCAGCACCAGCGGCCCGCTCGACTTCTTCCGGCCACCCGTCAGCATCCGCCCGTGGTAACACTGCCCGTCCGCCAGCAGGAAATAGGCATGAGGATGCGCTTCCGCCATCACCCGCGCCTGCTCGCCGTCGTCCGCCACATAGCAATTCGCCAAACGAGGAATCAAATCCCGCGTCTGCCCCGAAAGCCCGCTCGTAAATTTCACGAAGTCGGCCAGCCGCGGCAACTGAGACGCCACCCCGTTCGTGTCCCCGCCCGCAGCTCCACCTTCCACCAGGAACGTCGCACGGCCCTCTAATTCAGACCGCAGCAGCCCCAGGCTCTTCTCCGCCTGGTCCCAGTTCTGCACCACAATGTATTCCAGCTCTTCGTGGAGGAATTCTTCCACCGCACGTTCCCACGCCGGAGCCACTTCCACAAAATCCGCCAGCACTCCTTCCGGCCGGAACTGGCCCGCCCGACCCTGCTGCAACGCAGTCAGAAGTTTCCGCGTCGATTCCGTCGTGTAGCTGTGGTGAGAAAGGATGTTCTCCAGCGATTCCCGCCGAGCCCGCAGCCGCGAACATTCCGCCCGCAACTGGTCAATCTTCTGCCGCAGATCCTGCGTCTCTTTCCGCTTGCCCTGCAACGCCAGGTCAGTTTCCCGTCGGCTCGCCTGCGTGGCCTGAATCTCCGCCTGCCGCTGCGCGATGCTCTCCGAAAGCTGCGCCTTCACCGTCCGCAGCCGTTCAATTTCCGCCGCCGCGCCCTGCTCTTCATTGGTAACGCGCGTGCGCTCGCGTTCAATGCCGGCCAGCCATGTATCGGCCTGCGCCACCTGATTGCGAACATTCGAAGCTTCGCCCAGCAGCCGCAGAATCACGGTCCGCGCGGCTTCAATGGCGCGCTCTGCGTCCCGAACCCGCGCCTGCATCTGGTCCCGAATCGTGTTCTTTTCCAGCAGCCCGGTGCGCGCCGCCTGCATCTGGTGCTCCAGATCCCGCACGCCCTCAGCCATCCCGGTGCGCTCGCGCTCGTTCTTCGTCAGATTCTGTTCCAGCGTCAGAGTTTCCTCGTCCGCCCGGCCCATTCTCTGCTCAATCGACGCCGCTTCCCGAACCTGTGATTCCAGCCGTCCGCGAGCCCGTTCCGCTTCCACGTTCATCGCCGAGAGCTGCGCGCGCGCTTCCGTCAGCTTCTGTTCCAGCTCATAGAACTTCGCCTGCGCCGTCTGCCGCAAGCCGTCTTTTTCCTGCGCCTGAATCGTCGCGTCGGTCAACTCCGCCGTTGCTGCTTCCAGCGCTGTCGCAACCCGCTTCGTTTCACTCTGAAGGGCAATAAACCGCCCTGCCAGAACCGTGCGCAACTGAAACTCCAGCTCGCCCTTCAGTTCCTGATACCGCTTCGCCCGCGTCGCCTGGCGCTTCAGCGAATTTACCTGGCGAGTCACTTCTTCCAGAATGTCGAACACACGCGACAGATTCTGCTTCGAGCTTTCCAGCCGCGCTTCCGCCAGCCGCCGCCGGCTCTTGTACTTCGTGATCCCGGCCGCTTCTTCAATCACCGCCCGGCGATCCGCCGGCTTCGACGACAGAATCTGCCCAATCCGGCCCTGCTCGATAATCGCGTACGATTCCGGCCCCAGGCCCGAACCCATGAAGATGTCCTGGATGTCACGCAGGCGAGCCTGCCGGCCATCAATCAGGTATTCACTCTCACCCGACCGGAACAGCCGCCGCGTAATCGTGATCTCACCATTCTTATTAGTGATCGGTGCCGAGTGGGGACGCGCACTGTGCCCGGCGTTGATCTCAGTGACCTTCGCGCTGGCAGCAGAAATTTCTGGAGCGGAGGTGTCGGCTGCACCCGACACCTCCGGCTCACCCTCGGGGGAGGTAGCTTGGTCCGCCAGTAATTCAGCGGTGTCAATCGGAGCGTCAATCGGTACTACTGGTGTCTGTCCGTGATGGGGATCAACAAGGACCATCGTCACCGACGCCATGCCAACAGGCTTGCGGGCCTTCGTGCCCGCAAAAATGACGTCTTCCATCTTGCCGCCACGCAGACTCTTGGCCGATTGCTCGCCCAGAACCCAACTAATGGCATCGCTCAGATTGGATTTGCCGCACCCGTTCGGGCCGACAACAGCAGCGATTCCGTCTCCGTTAAACCGGAGCTCGGTCTTATCGCAGAATGATTTGAACCCCTGGAGTTCTACTTTCCTTAACTTCAGCAAGACAACACCTCAGCATGGAGGACGCCCGGGGGTGCGCCCTTACCTAAAGTCTCCGCCGCCCGTTTTAAGGAGCGCGGTAGCGTCCCGCCACTGGGGCGAGAGACTCCATCGTGCCACGCTTTTTGGCAAAAGTAAAGGGTCTCGTATACATCATGGTGGATATACTGTGGAAATACCACTACCTGTAGGGGTACGTTCGAAGCTAACCCCAATCCTGCGTTCCGCTTTCCCCTCCCGCTGCCGGTGGAAAAAAAACACGTCAAATCCTCAGCTTTTATCGGAGTCCGTTCCTGCGGCTGCTCCCCGAGTCCCCCCCGCCTTACCCCCCTCTCCCCTTGACATCCACCCAGTACCTTGATACTATCCCTGCGTATCCGGCAACGTGTCTTGCGTCATAAGCAACCAAACTTTCGGTTAGGCTGACGCACGGCCCCACAAGCCGATCAGGGGCCAATATCCGCGCTCACGGGTATTGTGCAGAGGAGAAATGAATGCTTAAAAAGCGTCCGCTAACGCTTCAAATACTTACCGCTGTCGTGTGCACCGCACTGTTCGCGTTGCCCGCCATGGCGCAGACTTTCTATGGATCAATTGTCGGCACCGTCGCCGACGCAACCGGCGCGCCCATGGAAGGCGCGAACATCACCGTCAGCAACATCGGCACAGGAACCCGCAACACGGCGCAGTCTTCCGCCTCCGGCGAATACCGCATCGTCAACCTGGTTCCGGGCAATTATAAAGTAGATATCGAAAAGACAGGCTTCAAACGCCTCACCCGCGATAACGTCGGTGTTCAAGTCGAATCTGTCGTTCGTCTCGATTCCACCATGCAGATCGGCGACGTCAGCCAGTCCGTCGAAGTTGAGGCCTCCGCGCCCCTTCTGCAGACCGAAAACGCCTCCCTCAGCCAGGTCGTCAGCACCCGCTCCGTCGAGCAGCTTCCTATGAACGGCCGCAACATCCTGAACCTGGTCAACCTGGTTCCCGGCGTCGTTCCCCAGGGCTCCTCCGGCGGTTCGCTCACCGGCAAGAACGTCTTCGCCGCGGGCAACTACCAGATCGGTGGCGGTACCGCCAACCAGAGCGCCACGTTCTTTGATGGCGTTCCCGTCAACATCACCTACGGCAACGTGACCGCGCTCACCCCCAGCCCCGACGCTGTGGCTGAATTCCGCGTCCAGACCAGCAACAACACCGCCGAATACGGTCGCTACACCGGTGGCGTTATCAACATCGCCTCCAAGGGCGGCACCAACGAATTCCACGGTACCGCCTTCGAGTACCTTCGCAACAAGAAGCTGAATGCGACCGACTTCTTTGCCAACAAGTCCGGCGCCGGCAAACCGCCATTCGTGCAGAACCAGTTCGGCGGCGCCATCGGTGGTCCCGTCCGCAAAGACAAGACCTTCTTCTTCTTCAACATGGAATCCTATCGTGCCCGTGAAGGCGCGCTCTTCACCCGCACCGTGCCGCTCGTCGAGCAGTACACGGGAGATTTCTCCGGCTATAAGACTGCCACCGGTGCCGTCATCCCGGTTTACGATCCCAACACCCAGTGCGGCGCGTATAACAATCCGGCCTGCGCCGCCACTCAGCGTACCCAGTTCCCGAATAACGTCATCCCGCAGAGCCGTATCAACCCGGTTGCTGCCAAGTTACTCGCCTTCCCCATCTACGCGAAGCCGACCGACAACGGTGTGGCCAATACCCACAACCTCAACTTCAACAAAAATGCCTCCACCGGCGGCGACAACGACCAGATCAACATCCGTGGCGACCACCAGTTGAACGAAAAACAGCGCCTCCTCGGTCGCTTCACCCGCTGGAGTTCTTCTAACCTCCCCGTTGACCCCTACGGCAACGGCATGCGCAATGGCGACCCCTACTCACCCGAGCACTTCGTCACCTCACAGGCCGTTCTCGCCGATACCTGGGTCATCAACCCGAACCAGATCTTCGACCTCCGCCTCGGAGTGACTCGTTGGTTCTACACCCGCATCCCCGGTTCGCTCGGGATGGACGAATCCACCCTCGGTTTCCCCTCCTACTTCAATCAGATTGCGACCCTCAACGGTCTCACTCCCTCTACCACCATTCCTGGCATCAATATCGCGTCGCCGACCCTCAACACCATCAATACGGGCCTGCTCCTCGATCGCGACATGACTTATGCCGTCACGCCGACCTTTACCTGGATCAAGGGCCGTCACGCCATCAAGATCGGCGCGGAATTCCACCGCAACGACATGAACTACTTCCAGAACAACGCCCCTGGCGGTACGTTCTCCTTCGACAACCTGTTCACCGCCGCTGCCAACACCGGTGGCGCTTCGGGAAGCGGCATGGCGTCATTCCTTCTCGGTCTCTCCAACAACAGCAGCCTCGTGCAGACCTCGTTCTTCACCGGCGCCCGCCTCTACTATCAGGGCTACTTCCTCACCGATACCTGGCAGGCCAGCAACAAGCTGACCGTTACCGCCGGCCTCCGCTGGGAAATCCCCGGCGTCTATCTCGAAAAGTTCGGTCGTCAGGCCACCTTCAATCCGAGTGAAGAGAACCCGATCCTGAAGGGTACGCTCATCGGTGGCAAGCCCATCCTGGGTGCTTTCGATCTCACCGGTACTTCCAACCACCCGGAAATTGGCCTCAACCCGGAACATTACGGTCTCATCGCCCCCCGCGTTGGTATCGCCTACCGTCTCACCGATAAGACCGTCATCCGCACCGGCGGTGGCCTCTTCTTCATCCCCGCCAACGTACAGTTCTCGCAGGGGCCTTATGGCAACTCCGCTAACTACTACAACAATGCGCAGAACGCCACCATCGATAGCTCAATTACCTACGCCACCACGCTCAGCAACCCGTTCCCGAACGGCCTCATCTCCGCTGCCGGACGCAACCCTGTCTACCAGGCCAACCTCCTCGGTGGCAGCCTCGGCGGTAAAGCTCAACTCCGCAATGAGAACGCCGGTTACACGGAACAGTGGAACTTCACGGTTCAGCACCAGTTCAAGAACAACCTCGCTTTCGAAGCTGGTTACGCTGGCCTCCGCGGCATGCACCTCCCGCTCGGCCTGCAGTTCAACCAGCTCGATCCGAAGAATCTGGCGCTCGGCGCGGCCCTGAAGAACCAGGTCACCAACCCCTTCTACGGCACCATCGCTCTCGGCACCCTCTCTACCAAGACGGTTCAGGCCGGCCAGCTCCTGCTGCCGTTCCCGCAGTATCAGAGCCTCTCCGATCCCGCCAACTACATGGGCGACAGTTCCTACCACTCCCTGCAGATGAAGGCTGAAAAGCGCTTCGCCTCAGGTGGTACGCTGCTCGGCTCCTACACGTTCTCCAAGATCCTCGCCAACGTGGAAACCCTCACCAGCTGGCTCGATTCCGGTACCGGCGTCGCCGGCTACCAGAACGTCTACGACATGCGGAATGAAAAGGCTCTGTCGAGCTTCGATTCCCGCCAGCGTCTCACCATCAGCTACGTCTACGACATCCCCATGGGCAAGGGTCACGCCATCTTCGGCAACCTCAACGGCTTCGCCGATAAACTGGTCGCTGGCTGGGGCATCAACGGCGTCACCACCTTCCAGAAGGGCTTCCCGCTCGGCATTACCTCAACTCCCAACAACACGGGCTTCAATACCGGCCTCCGTCCCAACGTTGTCGGCGGATGTCAGAAGACCGTCAGCGGTTCGGCGCAATCGAAGATCACCGGGTGGTTTAATACCGCCTGCTTCACTGCTCCGGCCATCTACACCTTCGGTAACGAAGGTCGCACTGATCCCGACCTTCGTGGTCCCGGAACCGCCAACTATGACTTCTCCATCTTCAAGTACACGACGATCACCGAGAAGATCAAAATGGAGTTCCGCGCCGAAGCCTTCAACCTCATGAACCGCGTGCAGTTCGGCAGCCCCAACCTGGGCCAGACGACCGCCGCCAACAACACCTTCGGCCAGATCACAGCCCAGCAAAATACGCCCCGCCTCATGCAGATGGCGTTGCGCCTGCGCTTCTAATCCGGCTTTAACAATCCAACCAAACCAAAAGGGCCCGCGCTGCTTGTCACAAGAAGCGCGGGCCCTTTTGCTATTTAATGAACATGCGATTTCGCGGCCATCTCGTCCTGCCTGACCGTGTCCTCAACGGCACCCTCGAACTTCACGATGGCCGCATCCACGCCATCCACCCCCGCTCCCGAACCGCCCACATCGACGCCGAAGACGGTTACATCGTCCCCGGCTACATCGACATCCACGTTCACGGTGGCGCCGGAGCCGACTATATGGATGGCACGCCCCAAGCCATCCGCGCTGCCAATCGCGCCCACGCCGCAAGGGGCACCACCACCCTCTTCCCCACCACAACCACCGGTTCCCCTACCGAAATCTCGCGCATGATCAACGCCTGCGCCACCACCAAAAAATCCTGGAAACCCGCCTCAGCCGAAGCCCGCATCGCCGGCGTCCACCTCTACGGACCCTACTTCGCCGAAGACAAAGTAGGCTGCCACTCCGTCCAGGGACGCCGCGACCCCACCCCCGAAGACTTCAACCAATACTTCGCCTCAGGCCTCATCCGCATCGCCACCTGCGCCGCCGAACTCCCCGGAGCCGAGGCTTTCTATCGAGCCGCCCGCCAGCGACGCTGCCTCATTACCTGCGGCCACTCCAACGCCACCTGGACCGACATGGCCCGGGCCTTCGAAGCCGGCATGCGCCACGTCGATCACTTCTGGTGCGCCATGAGTTCCGTAGCCTCTCTCCGCAATCTCCACGGCACGCCCATGCAAGCCAGCATGGAACAATTCGTTCTCGCCCACCAGGCCATGAGCACGGAAGTCATCGCCGACGGCCAGCACCTCTCCCCCGAACTCCTCAACTTCGCCTGGCGTATGAAAGGCGCCACCCGACTCTGCCTCGTCACCGACGCCAACCGAGCCCTCGGCATGCCCCCCGGCCCCTACCGTTTCGGCCCCGCCGACACCGGCTCCTGGTTCGAAAGCAACGGTCTGGTAGGCATGGCGCCGAACGGTGCCTCAAATTCAAAGAGCTTGGCCAGCTCCGTAGTGGCCCTCGACACCATGGTCCGCAACATGGCCCAGGCCACCCAGGCCCCGCTCCACGAAGTCATCCGCATGGCCACACTAACGCCAGCCGAGCGAACCGGCATAGCCCGAGACACCGGTAGCCTCGAACCCGGCAAACGAGCCGATCTCCTCATCCTCGACAAAGATCTCAACGTCCGCCGGGTCTTCCTCGCCGGCCACGAGATCCCCCTGGCATCAGGAAGGTAATACCACCAAAGAGTTCAAGGGGCTAATACCGCAGCCCTACCCCTTTTCGTTACCCTGAAAACGTTGTTTCTACTTTTGGATTCGTTAAGTCGTGGTTTGCGGGAGAACTCGAGCTCCAAACGCAAAACCCCGCCTCGGGGGCGGGGTTAGCGAATCTACGGAGTAGAGAGGAGGCGATTACTTATGCGTCTTCTGATGTTGTTTCTTAAGAGCCTTTTACCCAGGCCGAGACGGATAGGGATTAAAATCGATTTCTGGTTTTAACCTCTAACCGAAGGGGGCTGGCGGTCACGAGCCGCTGGCCTCCTCAACATCACAATATCAAATTTTCGGAATTCCAGCCAGTCCTAAGTTAACGTCTCGCCCCGGTGGTTTCGAATGAAATCTTCATCAATCTCTTTCCGCCCCCCGAACCCTTCCGTCATCCCATGCCAGTACCGGATGTCACCTTCATCCATCCGCCAGCAGATACAAACCTCCGCACCACGGTACAACGACGGGAAGTCCACCAGCCCCACCTCCAGGTCCTTCACCTGAATCCCGGCCTCTTCCAAACCGTCCATCGACCGTTTCAGTATCTTCGAACTGGAATCATACTGCGCCTTCCACGACTCCACCGCCGCCGTATCCACCGCCATCCCGCCCGACATCATAATCCTTTGCGAAAGGCTCCGCAGCCACGTCTCCGCAGCGCCCGCCCGCCCTCGCGACTCTACCGCTTCCCGAATCGACCGCTCCGCAAACGGCAGCATCCGTCGCGCTTCTTCCAGCGTGAAATATCTCGGCATCTAAGCGAACACTGGTTCCGCAACCGCGGCATAATGCCCGGCCACATACACATTCAGAATCTCAATGAACTCTGCCACAATCGCATCCCCGCGCAGCGTCCGCGAAAGCTTTCCATCTATATAAACCGGAGCCACCGGTTCTTCAAACGTCCCCGGCAGCGAGATCCCCAGGTTGGCGTGCTTCGATTCTCCCGGCCCGTTCACAATGCAGCCCATCACCGCCACCTTCATCTCTTCCACGCCCGTATACTGGCCCTTCCAAACCGGCATCTGCTCCCGCAGATACGTCTGGATCTGGTCCGCCATATCCTGGAAGAACGTGCTCGTCGTCCGTCCACATCCCGGACAAGCCGTCACCTGAGGCGTAAAGCTCCGAATCCCCATCGACTGCAGAATCTGCTGGCTGACAATCACTTCTTCCGTCCGGTCGCCATTCGGCAGCGGCGTCAGCGACGCCCGAATCGTGTCGCCAATCCCCTCCTGCAGCAGCACCGCCAGCCCCGCCGTCGTCGCCACTATACCCTTCGCGCCCAACCCGGCTTCCGTCAACCCCAAATGCAGACAATGGTCCGACTGCCGCGCCAGCGCCCGGTATACATCAATCAAATCCTGTACGCCACTAACCTTCGCGCTCAGAATAATCCGGTTCCGCGGCAAACCGTAACTCTCTGCCGCCTCAGCCGACAACACCGCGCTCGCCACAATCGCGTCCAGCGTCACGCTCCGTGCGTCCTTCGGTTCCGCCAGCAGATTGTTCTCGTCCATCATGCGCGTCAACAGCGAGCCATCCAAAGACCCCCAGTTCACCCCAATCCGGACCGGCTTCCCATACTCGATCGCCGCCTCAATCATCGTCCGGAAGTTATCGTCGTGCTTCTTGCCGATATTCACGTTTCCCGGATTAATTCGGTACTTCGCCAGCGCCCGCGCACACTCCGGATACTTCTTCAGCAGCAAATGCCCGTTGTAGTGGAAGTCCCCGATAATCGGAACCCGTACCCCAAACATATCCAGCGTCGCCACAATCTTCGGCACCGCCGCCGCCGCCGCATCCGTGTTCACCGTTACCCGAACCAGTTCCGACCCGGCCTTCGCCAACGCCATCACCTGATTCACGGTCGACGTCACATCCGCCGTATCCGTATTCGTCATCGACTGGACAACGATTGGGTTCGTCCCGCCCACCTTCACGTTGCCGACTTCGACTGTTACTGATTTACGCCGCGCGATATCTGCCATGCACTTACCATCCTACCAATTCGCACGGAAATGGCCCTACTTTAGCTCCCGAATCCGCACCGGAGCCTCCAGCTTGAACGTCAGCACCGTCTCGGACGCCACCTTCACCGCCTTGCCCCGCGTCACCGCCTGCGCCGCCGTGCCAGCACCTGCCCCAGACAACGCCCCAATTGCCGCACCCTTGCCGCCCCCGGCAATCGCCCCGATAATCCCGCCCAAAGCCGACCCCCCGCCCGCATAAATAGCCGTCCGCTTATTCGTGCCCACGCCCTC
Organism: uncultured Acidobacteriia bacterium; assembly: GCA_903929755.1. Taxonomy (GTDB): domain Bacteria; phylum Acidobacteriota; class Terriglobia; order Bryobacterales; family Bryobacteraceae; genus BOG-234. Next base: position 33,407 of record CAIYVZ010000138.1, on the reverse strand, counting down.
TTTGCCCTTCTCCACCAGGTCAACCGTCTCCATCTGGTACTTCCGCCCGCCCACCGTCACCGAATCCACATCCAGCACCAGTTCCGACTGCCCCTGCAGCTTCCCTTGCCCCGCCACCGCCTTCACCACCAGCGCCGCGTCTGAACCCTTCGGAATTGCCACGTTCCCGTCCGCGTCTTTCACGTCCTCCGCTACCTGGCCCGAGAAAATCTGCCCCGTCTTCGCCGTCTCCGAATGGATCGCCTCGTTATTCCGAATCCGAATCGACGCGCCCGCAGGTATCGTGCGAATCTCCTCCACCGGAGCGGGCGGAGCCGTCGGCGCCTTTAGCGGCGCAACACTCGCCCCCGAAGGCTGCATCTTCCCTTGCAGCTTCTCCTGCATACTCTTTGCGTCGCTCGTTACCGCCACTGCCGGAGGCCCCGCCACCGGCGCATACTGCACGCCAGCCACCTGCGTCATTGGATATGTCCGCGTCTCCCCGCCCGGTGCCTTCAGCGTAATCTCGGCCACATCCGTCTTCGTCACCTCACCGGTGAACTTCGACCCGTCCTTCAGTATCACGGTCGCCGTCGGTCCCGTTTCCGTACTCGCGGGCTTGCTACACCCGCCCAGTCCCAGCCCCGCCGCCATCACCATTACACCTATCGTCAGTCGCATCAGCCCAGCATACTACCAAATTTCACCCTCAAGAATTGTTAAACTCCAGCCCACCTCCACCACCCTCACCCCCACATGCGGTAGAACTGAAAGCAGCGTGGAACAGGAAAAGCCCCAGAGCGCATCTATTTTGGTCATTGACGATGACGTCCGTCTCTGTCAGCTCATCGCCGAATTCTTCCAGGGCACCGGCTATACCCTCCACGCCGTCCACGACGGTCCCACCGGCCTCGCCCGCGCTACGGAAGACTCCTTCGATCTCATCCTCCTCGACGTCATGCTCCCCGGCCTCGACGGCTTCGAAATCCTCACCCAACTCCGCCGCCGCTCCGCCGTTCCCGTCATCATGCTCACCGCCCGCGGTGCCCAGCAGGACCGCATCCTCGGCCTCAACGCCGGCGCCGACGACTATCTCTCCAAACCCTTCGGCCCCGAAGAACTCGCCGCCCGCATCGCCGCCGTCCTCCGCCGCTCCCGCCACACCCTCACCAGCAAGCCCGAACTCACCGAAGTCGGCCGCCTCCGTCTCAGCGCCGCCACCCGCCGCGTCTGGATCGCCGACCAGCCCCTCGACATCACCTCCACCGAATTCGACATTCTCGACATCCTCGCCCGCGCCGCTGGCCGCGTCGTCTCCCGCGATGAAGTCTGGGGCATGCTCTACCAGCGCAAAGCCACGCCCTTCGAACGCGCCGTCGAAGTCCACATCAGCCGCCTCCGCAAAAAGACCGAAGGCGCCGGCATCGTCATCCGCACCGTCCGCAGCGTAGGCTATCTGCTGGCGGAAGAAGAGCTCCAATAATGAGGTCCATCTCCGCCAAAATCATCTTCTGGTCCGTCGCCGCCCTCCTCATCTCCCTCGCCGTCTTCACCATGGTCTCCCGCAGCGTCATCGGCGGCCCCCTCATGGAGAGCCTCGACCGCTATAACAGCTTCCACTTTCTCCAGGCACGCCAGGCCTACCAGGGCGGCGGTCCCACCCGCCTCTCCGAATACCTCGCCGATCTCAAAAGCGCCGGCGCCGTCGAACACCACCTCACTGACTCCCGCGGCAAAGATCTCGAAACCGGCGAAGACCGCTCCGCCATCATTCGCCTCATGGGCGGCCAGCCCCGCTGGATGTCCCGCCAGGACGACCAGTTCATCTACGCCCGCACCTCCGACGACGGCCGCTACGCCTGGGTCGGCATCGTCCGCCAGCCCTTCTCCCCCTTCACCTTCGCCCCTTTCTACCTCATCGTCCTCGCCACCGTCGCCGCCCTCTATTGGCTCGTCGCCGCCCGCATCGCCTCCCCCCTCCGCCGCCTCACCGCCGTCGTCGATCGCTTCGGCCAGGGCGACCTCGCCGCCCGCTCTCCCGCCCCCAAAAAATCAAAGGATGAAATCGCCAACCTCGGCCACTCCTTCAACGCCATGGCCGACCGCATCCAGACCCTCCTCGTCGCCGAACGCCAACTCCTCCAGGATGTCTCCCACGAACTCCGCTCCCCCCTCGCCCGCCTCACCTTCGAAGCCGAAATGGTCCGCAAGACTCCTGACCGCGACGCCTCCGCCCTCCGCCTCCGCCGCGAAATCGAGCGCCTCTCCTCGCTCGTCGGAACCCTCATCGACATGGCCCGCATGGAAGGCGACCCCGCCACCGTCGATATGGAAGACGTCCCCCTCAACGAGCTCCTGCAAAACCTCGCCGCCGACTGCGCCGTCGAAGCCGAAGCCAACCACTGCCGTATCTCCTTCACCTCATCCGCCGCCGTCACCGTCCCAGGCAACGCCGAACTCCTCCACCGCGCTTTTGAGAACGTGATCCGCAACGCGATCCGCTACTCGCCCCCCGGCGGCACCGTCGAAATCCACCTCTACCGCAACCAGGCCCAAATCAAAATCGCCATCCGCGACCACGGCTCCGGCATCCCCGAAAACCTCATCCCCCGCATCTTCGACCCCTTCTTCCGAGCCGACCCCTCCCGCGACGAAGCCACCGGAGGAATCGGCCTCGGCCTCGCCATCGCCCGCCGCGCCATAAGGGTCCACCACGGAGACATCACCGCCGAAAACGCCCACCCCGGAGCCCTCCTCCGCTTTACCCTCCCGGTGAACTAAGCACGAGCCTCCAGGGCCGGTATGAAAGTGTCATACTATGGCTATGCCGTCACCTGAGAAACGGACCTTTAGCCTGCCCACGGAGCAGGGCGTCTACATTGATACTCTCGTCGCCTCCGGCACCTACGCTTCGGGTAGTGAAGTGGTGCGTGCAGGATTGCGAGCCTTGCAGGAACGCGACACAGTTGTAGAACACTGGCTGCGCGAACAGGTCATCGGTGTCTATGACGCCATGCAGTCCGACCCAAAGCGCGCGATTTCAGCGGAGGAAACCTTCGCCACTGTTCGTGCCCGGCATGCCGACCGCCTAAACCGGAAATCGCGTGAGTCACAGGATTGAATACAGCCCTGAGGCTCTCGCCGATCTGCTTGACCTTTAAGACTACATAGCCTCACGTGATGGTGAGGATCGCGCCATCGGTTATATCGACCGGATCGAAGATCATTGCCGCAATCTGTCTGTTTTCCCCGCAAGAGGCGCCTTGCGTAACGACTTGCGTCCCGGTCTTCGCGTGCTCGGCTTCGAACGCCGCGCAGTTATCGCTTTCCGCATCACACCTGGCACCGTGACAATCCTGCGTATCCTGTACGGAGGACGCAATCTTGAAACCACCGTATTTTAATAGGTGGCTTTGCCACGCTGGAAAGTTGGCATCAAGCACCAGGGTCACTCGCCCCATGTCACTTCCGCAGGTTGGCATGGCGGTCAGGCGGGGCGCTGCACTTGATGGCCACTCCATTGGAATCCGCTCCCTAATGAGCAATGGATGCCTGCCGGTCGTTGCACTCCTTGGAATCAGAGCCAAAGATCTCGCTGGAACCGGGTTAGCGGCCCTTGGCCATCAAGTTCACTTTTGATCGATGGCTGGCGAGTGACCTGCGGACTCTACTCCATTTATCTTCCGCTGGTTGCCGTGGCATACACGGTAATCTGTAGAAGAGGAAAAACTCATGAGTCTCGCAATGCCAATGAGACCGAAGCCAGCCTCAACGATGAAGTCCTGCGGCAAGGTGTTTCGGTGGAGGCCCTGCTGGAACGGCTTATGCGCGAACTCGCAGCCGCGGCTCACGTTGCTGCTTCCAGCGCTACGGCGTCGAAACTACCCCGCTTACATCTCCGAGCATTACATCTGGGAGACATGGGGACTCTCCACCGCAGCGAAATCTACCACGATGTCCGTTGAACCGGGCGTTCTCGATGCCAACGTTCTGGCCTGCGCTCTGAACGCAGGCGCGCCGCAGCATCTCTCTTCCCGGCCTCCAGATTCTGCCGACTCCAGTGCGCGCCGTGGCCGGATGGATGGCACTCCTGCAGCGCCGACCCGTCACGGGCGGGAATGTGTTAGACCTGCAAATCATCGCCACCATGCAGGCCAATGGAATTCACCGAATTTACACGTTCAATACCGGAGATTTCGAAGTCTTTCCAGAGCTTTCTGTGTTGACGCCGTAGCCTGTAGCGTCTACCCCGGTCCATCCCGGTTAATGCTAGAATTCTAGATAGATGGCATTCAGCATCAAGAACGACGAGGCGGATCGGCTTGCCAGGCAACTCGCGGCGCTTACCGGAGAGAGTCTCACCGAAACGGTAGTTCGCTCCCTTCGGGAACGGCTGAACAGACATCAGTTGCCACGCCGCCGTACCGGAGTCGGTACCGAACTCGCAAAGCTCGGCGTCACCATCAGGCGTCTCCCTGTACTCGATCCCCGGCCAGCCGATGAAATCCTCGGCTATGACGAAAATGGCCTGCCAACCTGATGGTGATTGACACTTCGGCGGTAATAGCAATTCTGACCGAGGAGCCCGCCGCACAGAGTTGTATCCGTGCAATGGACGAGGCCCAGTCGCTTCAGATTTCCACGGCCTCAGTCCTCGAAGTCAGAATCGTCCTCGAATCCCGCTTCGGCAGTTCCGCGACAATCACCTTTGATCGATGGCTCGCGAATACGCCGATTGAGATTGTGCCTCTCACCGAGCGACACGTAGAGCTTGCAACAGAAGGCTTTCGCCGCTTCGGGAAGGGCAGACACCGGGCAGCCCTCAATTTCGGCGACTGCTTTTCCTATGGCCTTGCCCGGTTTCTCGGGGAGCCGCTGCTGTTCATCGGGAACGACTTTTCTCAAACTGATTTGAGATCTGCCTTCGGAGACCCTGTCCAATAGTCCCTGGGGGCGACAACCCCGTTGCGTATTCGCGCCGCGGACTTCATGCTCCGCCGCGCCCGCCATGCCGGTTCGCCGGGTTCCCCCACGGCAGTCGGTACCCGGCTCGCCAAAGTCGCTCTCGCCACTCAAGTTCACGAAACTCACCCAAGTCTGCGCCACAGAAGCGCCACTGTTCCGCCTAACCTGTAATAGAATTAGTGCGTCCCATGCGAATCCGAATTCTTGTCTCCGCCCTTGCCTTGGCCGCCAGCCTCTCAGCCGAGATTACACTCCCGGCAATTCTGACCGACCATATGGTGCTCCAAAGAGGCGTGCCCGTCCACCTCTGGGGCAAAGCCGCGCCCGGTGAAGCCGTCAGCGCCGCCTTCCGCAATTCCACGCAGGGGACAAAGGCAGACACTCTGGGCCGATGGAGCCTTTATCTCGCGCCAGGTGACGCCGGTGGGCCTTTCCCCCTGACGATCACCGGCACCAACACGATTTCGTTTTCTGACGTCCTCGTCGGCGACGTCTGGGTTGCCTCGGGCCAGTCCAACATGGAGTTCCAGCTTCGCCAGGTAACCAACGCCGAAGCCGAGATCGCCGCCGCCAACTACCCAAACATTCGCCGCATCAAGGTTACCCGCAAACCTGCCGATTACCCCCTCGAAGACATGACAGCTCAGGGCTGGACCTCCATCACCCCGCAAAACGCCTCCGGCGCTTCCGCCGTCGCCTTCTTCTTCGCCCGCCATCTGCAGGAAAAGAGCTCCGCCGCCGGCATCCCCCAAGGCATCATCGAAAGCTTCTGGGGCGGAACTCCCGTGGAGGCATGGATGAGCCTTCGCGCCATCGGCGAGGAGCCCGCACTGTCCCAAATCACCGCAAACTGGGCCCGCTCTATGGAGGCGTACCCCCTCGCTCTGGCGCGATACGAACAGCGCCTCGCCGAATGGAACGACGCGGCGGCGAAAGTCAAAACGGAAGGCAAACCCGCCCCCGGGAACAAGCCCGGTGCCCCCGGTACCAACCCTGGCGGCCCCTGGATGCCAGCCGGACTTTACAACGGCATGATCGCCCCCATCGCGTCTTTCGCCATCAAAGGCGCAATCTGGTACCAGGGCGAAAGCAACGCTTCCCCGCAGGCTGCCGGTATCTATGGACGTGCTTTCCAGGCCATGATTAAGGACTGGCGGCGCGCCTGGGGCGTCGGCGACTTCCCGTTCTTCTATGTTCAACTCGCCAACTACAAAGCCAATCCCTTCTGGCCTGAGGTCCGCGAGGCCCAGCGCCAGACCCTCCAGTTGACCAATACGGGCATGGCCGTCACCATCGATGTGGGGAACCCCACCAACATCCATCCCACCAACAAGCAGGATGTCGGCCTCCGGCTCGCACTCGCCGCACGCTCTGTCGCCTATGGCGAAAAGCTCACTTACTCCGGCCCGCTCTACCGGCAGGTCTCGCGCGACGGAGCAGCCCTGCGCGTGTGGTTCGATCAAACCGGCGGCGGTCTGGTGGCAAAGAACGGCCCGCTGAATGGTTTTGAAATCGCCGGAGCCAACGGAACCTTTGTGCCCGCCGACGCGAAGCTCGACGGCGCGTCCGTGATTGTCTCCACCGGCACCGTCTCGGAACCGGTTCAGGTCCGCTACTCGTGGGCCGACAACCCGGACGGCAACCTCTACAACACCGAAGGCCTTCCCGCCAGTCCCTTCCGCTCCCAACCGTAGAAGCGGCAGCTCCGAACGCCTCGTGTCGTCGCCCCCCCTACCCCCGCACCCCCACCCCAACACTCACATGAATCAACTGTTCCCCCCCACCAATCGCCACACCCTTCACCGGAGTAACATCCGAATAATCCCGCCCATAAGCCACCGTCACATGCTCCCCGCCAGGCATTAAATCATTCGTCGGATCAAACTCCAGCCACCCAAACTCCCCGCAATAAACCGCACACCACGCGTGCGAAGCCTCTGCCCCCCGAGTCTTCTCCCCGCTCTTCAAATACCCGCTCACATACCGCGCCGCCAGCCCCATGGACCGCAACCCCGATATCATCAGATGTGCGAAATCCTGGCAAACTCCGCCCCGAATCTTCAGCACTTCCTCCACCGGAGTTGATATCGTCGTCGCCCGCGGATCATACCGAAAGTCCTTGAAAATCCGGTGCGTCAAATCCATACAAGCTTCCGCAATCGGCTTCCCCGCTGCAAACGAAGGCCCCGCCCACCGCGCAAACTCCGGCGTCACCCGCACCATCGGTGATCGCCCTGTAAACTCCGCCGCCTCGAACAACTCCTCCGTCGTCCGCCCCCGAATCTCGTCCCGCACTTCTTCCCACCCAGGTGTCAACTCCAGCGCCGGTGGTTCCTCCACCAGCACCTCCACCTCGCTCTTCGATATCACCGTCAGCGTCTCATGCGACTCCTGAATCGAAAAACACGTAATCTCATTCCCGAAATAATCTTCCCGCGTCACCGAATAAGCCGGCTCCGGCCGAATCTCCAAACTATGCGAAAGTAACTTCTGCCCCGGCCCCGACCGAGGCGTCAAATGTACTTCCGTATGGCAGATCGACACCGGTCCGCTGTACAGATAAGTCGTCGCATGTTCTGTCTCGTAAATCATCGCGAAGAAATCTGCCTCGATTGCGTCGCATGCGTGAAATACACCCGCGTCAAAGTATCTGACAGCGTCGTAACATCCATAAGTAACTGGAACGTGAACTCATCCAGCCTGGCCAGCCGCTTATTCTCATCCGCCCTCGCCAGCTCCCCGGCCTCCACTAACTGAGTCGCCGTCAACATACGCAGCGCCACCTTAGCCTCGCGCGAATGTCCCGCCGGCGGATGACTTTCCGGTAACTGCTCCACATGCTCAAATAACTTCGCGAACTGCCACGCCGCCGACCTCGGATTTCCCTCATCCAGCAGCAATAAATCAAACGCCAGATCCGCCTGCATCGTATTCCGGTACCGCGCCCGGTACGTCAGCGAGCAATCCGCAATCTCCAGCGCCGTCGGCAGCCCCAACTCCGCCTCGCGGGCATCAAACCCCAGCCCCCGCCGGATCAGCTGTATCGTCTGGACCGCACGCTCAATCCGCCGCCCCATATCCAGAAATCGCCACCCGTGCCCCCGCGTCATATTCTCCGTGGCCAAACCCGAAAACGCAGCCAGCGAAAGCACGGACCGGTCCAGCAAATCCTGCGTCCAGTTCATCAGCAACGCGTCTGGCGCCGGCGTCGCCGAAAACTGTTGCTCCAGTTGTTTCAGCACCCGCCACGAATCCGTCGAAATCACATCCCGCAACAGCCACGCGATCCGGTGAATCTCCCGCACGCTCCCCCGCAGCCCAATCCGTTGCTTTGCCGCGTCGTCCTCCCCCGCCACCAGTTCCACCACGTCCTTCTCGGTCAGCATCGAAGGCTGCGTTTCGTTCTCCAGATGCACTGCCTTCGACAGCACCCTTTGGCACACATTCAGTGCCGCCCGGCTCGCCGGATCCGCATCCTGATACAGCCTCGGCGGAGCCGCCCGCAGCGCCCGCACCTGCATCTCGAACCGCTCCACATACCGCCCCAGCCAGTACAGGTTATCCGCCACCCGGCTCGGCAGATCGAACGTCGCCCGGTTCACTTCCAGCCCCGCGCCCGCCGGCCGCAACAAGCTGAACGCCGGTTCCGGCTTATCCGCCAGCACCCACGTATCTTTGCTCCCGCCGCCGCGTTGCATCGAAACCACCAGGCTGTCCGCTCCCGAAGTGAACCGCGTCAGCCCGCCCGGCATCACCGCCCAGCCCTCCCCCGTCGCCGCCGCAAACACCCGCAGCACCAAATGCCGCGGCTCCAGCTTGCCCCCGCTTCCCGCCTTGCCCACCACCGGGATCGTCGAAAGCGCCACCTGCTCCTGCGCCACATATGCGCCCGGATTCGCCCGCACCTTCCCCACTAACTCCGCCCGCCCACTCGCCGTCAGCTTCGCCCCAAACACAGGCTCAAACATTACCGCCGGAGACGCCGGCTTTATTACCAGATTCTTCAGATTCGCCAGAACCCACTCGCGCGCAGCCGTATGCCCACACCACCACGTGGCTATATTCGGCATCTTTAGCTCTTCGCCCAGAATATGCCGCGAAAGCACCGGCAAAAACGCCGAATACGCCGACGATTCCACTACCCCAGACCCCAGCGCGTTCGCCACCGCCACATTCCCCGCCCGCACCGCTTCCACCAGCCCGGCCACGCCCAGCATCGAATCCGGCCGCAGCTCCAGCGGATCGCAAAACGTATCGTCCTGCCGCCGCACAATCACATCCACCGGCAACAGCCCGCCCAGCGTCTTCAAAAAGACCCGGTTGTTCCTTACCGTCAGATCCCCGCCTTCCACCAGCGTGAATCCCAGATACCGCGCCAGAAATGCATGTTCAAACCACGTCTCGTTCAGCGGGCCCGGCGTCAGCAGCACGATCCGTGGATTCTCCGCCTTCGGAGCCAATCGCCGCAGCGCATCCCGCCACCCGTGGAAATACCCCGCCAGCCGCCGCACATTGCAGCCCCGAAACACATCCGGCAGCACTCGCAGCGATACCAGCCGGTTCTCCAGCGCATACCCAGCCCCCGAGGGCGCCTGCGTCCGGTCACTCAGAACCCACCACTTGCCCCCCGGAGCCCGCGCAATATCTACCGAATAGCTGTGCAGCCAGCGCCCGCCCGGAGGCTGCGCGCCCCACAGCGGCCGCAAAAATCCCGGATGCTCCAGTACCAGTTCCGGTGGCAGCTTCCCGGACCGCAACAGTGTCTGCGGACCATAAATATCCGCCAGCACCCGGTCCAGCAGCGTCGCCCTCTGCACAATCGCCGCTTCTATCCCCGCCCACTCCGCAGGCTCAATCAGGAACGGCAGCGGATCCAAAGGCCACGGCCTGCTCGCCCCGCCCGCCCCTCCCTCACCCGCCCGCTCCCCGTCCGCCTGTTCCCCATACACGTTGTACGTCACGCCATGGTCATGCAGCAACCGTCGGCCTTCCGTCCACCGCTCGTCCAGCCCCGCCGGCCCCAGCCCATTCATCACCGCGGCCAGTGCCCGCCAGTGCGCACGCGTCTTCCCCGGCTCCGCGAACATTTCGTCGTGGAACCCAGCTCGCGGCGTGTACCGCCAGGCGGAGTTCAGGCCCTCGCCCGCCTCAATCGCCGTCATTCTCTCGGTTTGGCCGATCCTGTTTCAGCAGCCGCTGCGCCCCCAGCACCGCTCGAATTTTGTTCAATAAGTCCTCCGGCCGGAATGGCTTCTGCAGGAACGCCGTTTCCTGATTCGATACACCCCGCTGCTGTATCAGATCCGCCGTATAACCCGAGCAAAACAGCACCGCCATCTCCGGATGCAGCGCCTGTAGCGTGTCCGCCACCATCTTTCCGTTCATCCCCGGCAACACCACGTCCGTCAGCAGCAGGTGAATGGGCGTCTGGTACCCCGCCGCTACCCGCAGCCCTTCCTCGCCGTCCATCGCCTCCAGCACGCGATAACCCTGTCTCTTCAGCACACTCGCCGTAAAGGTCCTCACCGCATCCAGGTCTTCTATCAACAGAATTGTCTCTGTCCCTGCTTCGTCGTTTTTTTTCACCTTCGCCTGCTGTTCCCTTTCGCTACCCTCAGTCTGCGGCAGATAGATCCTGAACGTCGTTCCCTCTCCGCGCCTGCTCTCCACCTCAATCCAGCCGTTACTCTGCCGCACGATCCCGAAGACCGTCGATAGCCCCAGCCCCGTCCCGGTCATTACCTTCTTCGTCGTGAAGAACGGTTCAAAGATCTGCTGCCGCGTCTCTTCATCCATCCCCGTTCCTGTATCCGCTACCGTCACCATGGCGTACCATCCCGGTATCGCGTCCGGGTCCACCGCAAAGGCTTCCCTGGCGCTCAAGTTCCTGGTCGAAGTCGCGATCGTCAGCTCCCCTCCCTGCGGCATCGCATCCCGCGCGTTCGCCACCAGGTTCACAATCACCTGGTTGATCTGGCCCGGGTCCGCCATCACATAATGCGGCGTCTCGTCCAGCTCCGCTCGCAGCTTCACATCTTCCCCGATTAGCCGCTCCAGCATCGGCACCCAGTCTTGAATCGCCTGATTAATATCCAGCAACTTCGGGGCAATTACCTGCTTCCGGCTAAACGCCAGCAATTGCTGCGTCAGGCTCGCCGCCCGCTCGCCCGAGCGCTGTACCGCCTCTGCAAACTGGTGCAGCCGAGTGTTCGGCTCCAGGTCCTCCAGCAGAAAGCCGCTGTACCCCAGGATCACCGTCAGCAGATTATTGAAATCGTGTGCCACTCCGCTCGCCAGCCGCCCCACTGACTCCATCTTGTGCGTCTGCATCAATTGTTGCGTCAGCCGTTCCTTCTCCTGCTCCCCCCGCTTCTGCGCCGTAATGTCGGAACAAATTCCGTGCCACAGCGTTCCTCCGTCTTCCGTCCTCTCCGGTTTCGCGTGTGACAACAGCCACCGCAGCCCCTGCTCCGGCAGGACCACCCGAAACTCGCAATAAAACATCTCCAGCGTCCGCGCCGATTGCTCAATGGTCGCGAACACCCTCGCCGCATCCTCCGCGTGCACCCTCTCGAATACCGGCGTCGCGTCCCCACTCACTTTCTCCGGCGTCAACTCTAAAATCCGGTACACTCCCGGGCTTACATACGGAAGTTCCGCCCGCCCGTCCGGATACATCCGGTACTGGTAAATCATGCCCGGCACCATCCGCGCCAGGTTCGACAGCAAGTCGTGGCTCTTCTTCAGCTCCAGTTCCGCGTTCTTCCGCTCGGTAATATTCTGGAACACCACCGCAAAGCGGTCCGGGGGGATGCCATACACCGTCTGCGCATACCACTTCTGGACCGGCTCCAAAAACTGTTCAAGCCGCTCCGGCGTCCCCGTACGGCAAACTCTTCCGTACGTTTTCAACAATTCCGGGTACCGCGCCTGCAGCTCAGGCACCAGCTCCGAAGCCCACTTACCCGCCGCATCCTGCAGCCCAATCAGGCCCGCGTAGGCAGAATTCACTTCTTCGTGCAGCCAGTCCACAGGGACTTCGCCCTCGAACTTCATCCGGCAATACGCAATCCCTTCCCCCAGATGCGTAACGAGTGACCACGCCTGTTCCTCTCGTTTCCGTAATTCATCCTGCAGCTCTTTTTGCCGGCTGATGTCCGTATGCGCGCCCACCATGCGCAGCGCCTTCCCCTCCGCGCTCCGGTTCGTTACCTTGCCCCGCGCCAGAACCCATTTCCATGTCCCGTCCTGGCACCGGATCCGGTATTCGGCAATGTATTGCTCATCCTTGCCCTCCAGATGTGCCTGCACCGCGGCGAATACCCGCTCCCTGTCATCCGCGTGCAGGCGTTTCTCCCATTCCGCGAAATCGTCCCCGATTTCGTCTTCCGCCGCCCCCAGCAGTCGCTTCCACTGCGTTGAAAAATGCACCTGGCCCGTCGCAATGTTCCAGTCCCACGTCCCGTCGCTCGCCACCTCAAGCGCCAGCGCCAGCCTCTCCTCGCTCGCCCGTAACGCCGTCTCCAGACGTACCTGCTCCGTTACGTCCAAATGGATCCCGTCTGCGTATTCGGGGTTCCCGTGCTCATCCGGAAATACCTTCCCTCGAACCGAAATCCAGCGCGTCCCGTCCGCAGTCCTCGCGCAAATATCCAGCCGAACCGCCGGATCTTGCAGGTTCTTCGTCACCAACTCCAGCGTCTTCGCCCGGTCCTCCGGGTGAATGGCACGCAACCAGCTGTCAAACGACGCCTCGTCCCTCGTCGGGTCCAGTCCGTACAGTCGATATATCTCATTCGGCCACTCACACTTCCCTGTCTTTATATTCCACCGGAAGATGCCAAACCCCGCCGCCCGCTGTGCCGCGCTGAACGTCTCACTCATCCTCTGCAGGTCCGTCACGGCCTGCGTTTCCATGCTGATCTTATTTAACGTCCACAAGGCGTGTGCCGCGGTTCCCGCTGCCTGCGGTATTGCCGTAATTGTCAGCTCCAGATAGCAACTCTCGGCCCCGTCCCAGCGGACCTCGCCTTTCCAGGCCTTCCCCGTTTCCAGTACCTGCGCCACTCTGTCCGCAGCCCGGTCCCGCGTTGCGCTGGCCTCCGCCTTCCACGCCGGCTCTCCCACCAGCTGCGCCCCGCTATACCCCGCAAGTTCCTCCGGCCACGTGTTCGTCCAGAGCACTTCGCCGCTCTGGTTCGTCACCAGAATGGCCATCGGCATCAAGGCCAGAGTTGGTGTCAGTCCCTGGACTTCCGGTGCAAGGGACGCCTTGAATTGGAGCGGGTCAGCCATTGTCACTATTATCACGGCGGAAATAGCCGGAATGCAACGTTTATCGCCCCCCTCCCCCGAATCCATGCCCCTCAAATGTCTTGAAAAGCCACCCTCGCATTTACTCGCACCGCTCTCCTTAAATCCAGCGTCAGCGGGAAATCCGGATTCTCCTCCGCCGGCGGAATCTCCATCGCCCCAGGTGTGTGACCAATATCACTAAATCTTGCCCCCCGCCGCGCTTCCGCCTCATTCGCATTCACCGGGAGCGTCGAATGGCTCCGCCCCCCCGGATGCGACACATGATACGTACACCCGCCCACTGACCGCCCCGTCCATGTATCCACCAAATCAAATACCAGCGGCGAATGCACCGGAATCAGCGGATGCAATGCCGAAGCCGGCTGCCACGCCCGATACCTTACCCCCGCTACAAACTCCCCCCGACTCCCCACCCCATGCAACGGCAACCGTCGCCCGTTGCATGCCACCACATACCGGTTCCCCGCCAGCCCTGACACCCGTACCTGCAGCCGCTCCACTGACGAATCCACAAACCGCGTCGTGGCCCCCCCCGCCGGCTCTTCTCCCAGCACGTACCAGGGCTCTGTCGCCGTTCTTAACTCCAGTTGAATATCCTGATGCGTCACCACCCCCGCCACCGGATAACGGAACTCAAAATGCGGCGCGAACCACGCCGGTTCAAACTTATATCCGGCATTTTCCCCTAAATCCGCCAGCACTTCCTCGAAATCCTTCGCCACAAAGTGCGGCAGCATGAACATATCATGCAATTCCGTGCCCCACTCAATCGGCTCCCGCTTGTAAGGCTGCTTCCAAAACCACGAAATCAATGCCCGCACCAGCAACTGCTGCGTCAGACTCATCCGCGCATGAGGAGGCATTTCAAACCCCCGCAACTCCAGCAGCCCTAACCTGCCCGTGCTCGAATCCGGCGAGTACAACTTATCAATGCAGAACTCCGCCCGATGCGTATTCCCCGTTCCGTCCACCAAAATGTGCCGGAAGATCCGGTCCACCAGCCACGGTGGACAAAACCCCATCCCCGGCTCCGGGATTTGACTGAACGCAATCTCCAGCTCATACAAACTGTCCTGCCGCGTCTCGTCAATTCGCGGAGCCTGGCTCGTCGGCCCAATAAACAGCCCCGAAAATAAATACGAGAGCGACGGATGATTCAGCCAGTACCCCACCATGCTCCGCAGCAAATCCGGCCGCCGCAGAAACGGACTCTCCCCCGCCGTCGCCGCGCCCATCACAAAATGGTTCCCGCCCCCCGTCCCCGTATGCCGCCCGTCCAGCAGGAACTTCTCCGTGCCCAGCCGCGTCAGGCGCGCCTGCTCATACAGCACCGAAGTATTCCGCACCAGCTCCCCCCAGTTCCCGGCCGGATGAATATTTACCTCAATCACCCCCGGGTCCGGCGTCACTTTCAGAACCTGCACCCGAGGATCCTGCGGCGGCGTGTACCCCTCCACCGCCACCGGCTGGCCTAACTCGTCCGCCGTATCCTCAATCGCCGCCAGCAGATCAATATAATCCTCAATCGTCTCCACCGGTGGCATAAATACATGCAGCCGCCCTTCCCGCGGCTCCACACACAAGGCCGTTCGTACCACCCAGGCCGCCGACTCCCCAGGCTTCGGCTCCCGATCCTGCGGTCGCGCGCCCTCCCTCTGCATCTGCGGCGCCCCCTGCGGCTGCACCGGAGTCATCCGCAACGGCTGCCGCATCGGCCCCCGATTCACCATCGGATCCACCCCGTTCCTCACCGGAGCCTCCCCAGCCGCCACCCAGGGCAGGGAAGACAGCGGCAACCGCAGCCCCACCGGTGAATCCCCCGGTAGCAGAAATACCCGCTTGCCCCGCAGCATCCACATCCCTGTCTGCCACGTCGGACCATCCTTGCCCTTCGCCCCATCCCGCGGCGCCCGTTCCAGCGGCAGCACATACCCCGTCGGCGTATGCAGTCCCCTCTCAAACACGCCTCGCAACCTCTCCCGCTCCCGCGCATCTTCCAGGTGGTTATCCACCGGGTCTACATTTATCGGTAACTCCCGCTCTTTCTGCATGTAATACAGCGGATCTTCAAACGCCGGCGTAATATACCCCGTATCCACGCCCAGCCGCCCCGCCAGCGTCTGCGCAAACTTCTCCGCATCCGCATGGTTGAACGCCGTCCGCACGTCGTCCCGCGCAATCAAATCCTGATTCCGCCACATCGCCACGCCATCCACGCGCCAGTAGCACCCCAGCGCCCACCTCGGCAAAGGCTCCCCCGGATACCACTTCCCCTGCCCGTAATGCAAAAACGCCCCCGGCGCAAACTCGTCCCGCAGCCGCACCAGCAATTCCCCCGCCAGCCGCCGCTTATTCGGCCCCATCGCCGCCGTGTTCCATTCCTCGCCGTCCATGTCGTCAATCGACACAAACGTGGGCTCGCCCCCCATCGTCAACCGCACATCGCCAGCCGTCAGCTCCGCATCAATCGCATGCCCCAGGGCCTCAATCTCTGCCCACTGCTTATCCGTATAAGGCAGCGTCACTCGCGGGTCTTCATGCACCCGCGTTACCGTCATCTCGTGGACAAATTCAACTTCACACTCATCCACGCCCCCGGAAATTGGTGCCGCCGCCGAAGGCTGTGGCGTCGCCGCCACCGGCAAATGGCCCTCCCCCGCAAACAGCCCGGAAGTCGGATCCAGCCCAATCCACCCCGCCCCCGGCAGATACACTTCCGTCCACGCATGCAGATCCGTGAAGTCTTCCTCCGTCCCCGAAGGCCCGTCAAGCGCCTTTAGATCCGGCTTTAACTGAATCAAATACCCCGACACAAACCGTGCCGCCAATCCAAGATTCCGGAACAACTGGACCAGCAGCCACGCCGTATCCCGGCAAGACCCCGTCCCCAACCCCAATGTCTGTTCCGGCGTCTGCACCCCCGGCTCCATCCGAATTACATAGCGGATCACGTGCTGCAGCTTCTGATTTACGCTCACCAGAAAATCGTTCGTGTTCGCCTTCTCCAGCGAAATCGAGTCCACCAGCTTCCGCATCTCAGGCCCCATCGGCTCCGGTACCAGATAAGGTGTCAGTTCCGTCGCCAAAGCCGCTTCATACGTGAAAGGAAACTGTTCGGCGTAAGGCTCCAGAAAGAAGTCAAACGGATTGATCACCGTCATCTCCGCCACCAGGTCCACCTCCACCTGGAACTGCTTCACCTTCTCCGGAAATACCACCCGAGCCAGATAATTCGACTGCGGATCCTGCTGCCAGTTAATGAAAAAACCCTTGGGTTCAATCTTCAGCGAATACGCCGTCACCCGCGTCCGGCAATGCGGAGCCGGCCGCAGCCGGATCACCTGGGGAGAAAGCTGGACCAGCCGGTCGTACTTGTAAGTCGTCTTGTGATGCAGCGCAACGCGTATCGGCAAGGGAGGCTCCCTGGTTGAATCTCGAAGGTTGAATCTCGAAAGCGAACCAGCTACGCGGCCAGTTCGTGGAAAGAATTCCCCATTATAGGCACCTCCCGTGACAAAGCTTGACTGCGCCGCTCAACCTCCTGAACAATAGGGACATGACGAGGAACCAGGTTCTGGAAACTCTCCGGGCGCACGAGGCGGAGCTTCGAGCCACCGGCGTCGCCGCCGCGTCCCTTTTTGGCTCCATGGCCCGCGGCGAAGCGAGTCCCGCCGATATCGACATCGCCGTCCGCCTTTCTCCCGGCTTCTCAAAAGGAGGCTTCCACTACTTTGGCCGCCTCGAAGCCCTGGAGCGGCAGTTCTCGCAATTGCTCGGCTGCGTCGTTGACGTAGTGGAAGAGCCCGTCCGCCGGGCCCAGTTCCAGTCCGAAATCGACCGGGACCGCCAAATTGCCTTCTGACCAGCCCGCCCGGCGTCTCCGGGACATCGTCGATAACGCTGAGGCGATACTGCGCTACACGGCGGACCTGGATTCAACGGCGTTTGCCGAGAACCAACTCGTTTACGACGCGGTGGAACGATGTCTGGAAAGGATCAGCGAGGCGTTCTCAAAATTGGGCGACCAGGCACCAATCCTCCTGCCCAACCAGCCCTGGCGTGAAATCCGGGCGCTGGGCAATCGCTTGCGCCACTCGTACGATGAAGTCGGCGTCGATCACATTTGGGAGATCGTAACGGGCGATCTGCGCCCTCTCATCCAGGCGTGCACGAAGGCTCTGGAGCGCCTGGCGCGAAGTTAGCGCGCGACCGTCACGCTCGCTCGTCATTTGTGCCCGTCTGCGGCATCAGGTCAAGCGAACTCATGCCTGAGGGTGCGCGCCATGAGAGTGGGGCTCGCACTGCGGCTGGAATCTGAGAGGACGGCGCACTTTGTGGGGCAGCTTGGTAAGCTGCGGCCGATTGTCAATCGGCCTGCTCTGTTTGCAGCAGAAGCGGGGGTACAACCTGCCGCCAGTTCCACTTGTACGTCGCGCACCCCATACCTCCCGCCTGCCTCCCTCAGAAGATATACTTCAAAGCCAGCTGCATATTCCGCACATCATTCGTCTTCCCCGTAATCGTCCCAAACGTACCGCTCGTCGGATCCGTAGCCGGATTACCCCAGTTCGGATGATTCAGCGTATTGAACAAGTCATACCGGAACTGCAGGCTTTGCCCTTCCCTCACCCGGAAGTTCTTGCGGATACCCATATCCCAGATCCAGTAACCCGGTCCGCGCAGCGTGTTGCGAAGCTGCGTCCCATAAGTCCCGGCCGCAGGTTGTGTGAAGGCGGCTTTGTTGAACCACGTCGCCGAATTGGTGAACGGAGTAACCGCGATAGACGTGTCCCCCACCATGTTCCAGAACTGGTTCCCGCTGCCCGTACCGACACCCGCAATATCCGAACTATTCCGTACCGAAAGTGGAACTCCCGACTGCGCCTGATTAATTCCCGAAAGCTCCCAGCCTCCAAACGCTGTCTGCAGGATCTTATTCGAACTGTTGCGGAACAACGGTACCGAGTACGTGTAGTTCACCACCAGAACCTGCGGACGATCGAAGTCGGATCGGCCGTAGTACCCAGCGGCGCTGTATGCGTTCGGCAGCACATCCGTCAGGCTGGAACCGTCGTCAAGCGACCGGGAGAACGTGTACGCCACGCCCACCTGAATGCCCGACGAATAGCGGTGCTGCACGCTCACCTGCAGCGCGTCATACCGCGAACTGCCGCCGTTTTCCGAAATGCCAATCACCCCCATCCCCAGATAGGGCCGCAGCGCATTTGCATTGATACCCGGATTCGCCTGCAGTGTGCCCGCCTGCAACTGGTTGATGTTGCGCTTCCGCTGATTGTGCAGCCCGCGCCTGCCCACATAGCCAACCTGCACCGTAGTGCCCCAAAGCACCTCGCGCTGGAACATGACGTTCCATTCCCACGCCGTCGGAATCTTAAAAACCGGATCCTGAATCGTCTGCGTGAAGGGGAAGTTGCGCGGCGTCGCGCCGCCAGGCGTATCTACAATTCCGTTCACCACCGAAGACTGTAACTGGAACGGTGCGTTGCCCCCCAGCGCCGTATCACGATTGATGGCCACGCGGTTCGCAAACGACCCGCCACCAGCGCGAAGTACCGTCTTGGGCGAGAACGCATAAGCGATCCCGAAGCGCGGCTGGAATACATTCCACCGCGTCGGCGAGAGGCCATCCGGCAGCCCGTGATACAGGTTCTTGAACTGGCCCGAATTCAGCGCGGGAATGCGCCCGCCCGCTGCATCCGGAGGCCCGTTACCCGGCAGCACAATGCCGTTGTACTGGTCGCCGCTCACCACAAACCCACCCTTCGGGTCAATCACCGGAGCCGTGGCCCTGTTGTAATACTGAGGCAGGAATTCTGAGAGATTGCCCCACTTACTGTGCCACTGGGGCCACAAGGACCATCGCACGCCATATTCCAGGGTCAGTTTCGAAGTAACCTTCCAGCTGTCCTGCGCGAACAGGTCAAGCGCCGTGGCAACGTACGGCGTGAAAGCTTTGGCTCCAAACTCCGAGTAGGTATCAAAGTTACCCAGCGCGGCATTCGCAATGCTCAGCCCGCTGGTGGCCGGGTTACCCGTGTCGTTGAACGTGAAGTCCCCGTTCTGGTTTACCGTCGTGCCAGGCCCCGCCGTCGTGCCCTGAATGAAGTCATTCTGGCCCGAATATTCCAGATACGCACCGAATTTCATGGAGTGCGTTCCAGCGATCTTCGTCACGTTGTCGCTCAGGCCGTAAACGAAACCCGACCACGAACCCGGATACGGTCCCGCGTCCAGCGTCGTCAGGCCCTGCATTCGCAGACTCGGCACCTTCTCCGGCGCAATTTTCGTCCCCGGATACAGCAGCGTGTAGTTCACCCCGTACGCGCTCCGCTTACAGGCCGCGCAGTAGTCGCCAAACTGAATATCACCCTTCCCGTCGGAATTCGCCGAAAGATTGATTTCGTTGATGAACGTCGGCGTGATTGTACTGATCAGGCTCATCGCGCCAATCCGGTTGGGCCGCGACCAGACTTCTTCCATCCGCCCGAACGTGTCTTCGAACGGCGCGTTAAAGTGCCACGGAGTGTAATTCCCCCGCACCGAGAGGTGCTCCCGGTCGTTGATCATGTAGTCGGCTTTGAACGTATCTTTCCTCAGATCCGAATGGGTCGATTTCGTGCCAATCCAGTTCGATGATCCCTGCAGGAATCCGGGTACCGCCTGCGGATAGATATTCAGCAGCGCGATGCCGTTCTGGCTGAGCCGCGACGGCGGAATAATGTTGCCGCTGAACGGCGCGTTGGCGTTCCGGCTGTCCGTTATTGGCCGCACTTTCTTGAAAAACGGATTCGTCGCGTCCAGCAATTCGCTGAAGTTCCCGTTCCGCATCGCCTGGCTGGGGACAATCCCCGTGTTCGTCGTCTCATAGCGCCGCTTGGTCCACTCTTCAGCGAAGAAGAAGAACAGCTTACTGCGGTCCGTATTAAAGTGCTTCGGGATGAACACAGGGCCCCCGAGGTTGTATCCGTACTGGTTAAATCGATACGGTGCGGCGCCACTCGAGATCGGCGTCAGCGGACTGTGGTTTCTCGTCCACGTATTGGCATCGAGCGCCGAGTTCCGGAAGTTTTCCACCACGTCGCCATGCAGCAAGCGTGTGCCACTCTTCGTCACAAAGCGAATCTGCCCTGCCGACGACCGGCCGTATTCTGCCGAATAGCTCGACGTGATCACCTGCACTTCCTGCACCGTGTCCACGTCCATCGCCCCCAGCATGGAGCCCGAGGAACGCGTCCGCGTGGCCACCGCGCCATCCACCATCACCACGTATTCATCGGCGCGTCCGCCGTTTATGTTGAAGCCGCCGTTGCTCACGCTGTCCGGATCAAACGTGCCGATACCCGCGCCGCTCACCACCCCAGGCGTCAACGCCGCAAGGTAAACCGGATTCCGCCCGTTCAGCGTCAGGTTTTGGATCTGCTTCGAATCCACCAGACTTCCCACTGACGCCGAATCCGTCTGCACCTGCGCCGCCGACGATTCAACCGTGATCTGCTCTGAGATCGCCCCAATCGCCAGTTCTACATCAATGGAGACCTTCGATTGCGAATTAATCACAACGCCCGTGCGCGTGTATTTCTTGAATCCGGAAGCCTCCACTGCCAGGTCATAACGCCCCACCAGCAGTTGCGGAACAACGTAATATCCTTCCGTGTTCGTGGTGACTTTGTGCTGCTCTCGGCTGTCCGCATTGGTCGCGATCACCGTGGCGCTCGCCACACTCCCGCCGCTGTTATCGCGGACAAAGCCGGAAATCTGCCCCGCATCAAACTGTGCCTGGGCTGCGCAGGCGAGCAATATTCCCGCCAGAAATATTCTTTTGACAATCTTCATGGACTTTCGCTACTCCCCAAAGACGGACCCGGTAATTAAACCGGGAACCAGATCATGGCGGCGATCATATCAGATCAGGTCGCGAAGTGTCGCATCAAGACGAACGATCTGATCTAATTGCAGTGGAGAATCACCATGACATCCCGCCGAGACTTTCTCGCCGCCACTTCCGCGGCCGTGCTCGCCTCCGATCTGGTGGCCCAGACTGCAGGCCCCCTGTCAGCCCCGCATAGCCCACTCCCCCTCAAACCGTGGTACGAACGCACTACTCGCTGGGGCCAAACCAACGTCACCGAAAAGGACCCCGAACGCTACGACATCCCCTGGTGGCGTGAGTTCTGGAAGCGCACCCAGGTCCAGGGCGTCATCCTCAACGCCGGCGGCATCGTCGCCTACTACCCCAGCAAATTCCCGCTCCAGCACCGCGCCGAATTTCTCGGCACCCGCGATCTCTACGGCGATCTCGCCAAAGCCGCCAAAGACGACGGTCTCGTCATCGTCGCCCGCATGGATTCCAACCGCACCACCGAAGACTTCTTCAAAGCCCACCCCGACTGGTTCGCCCGCGATATTTCCCACAACCCCTACCGCGCCGAAGATAAGTTCGTCACCTGCGTCAACAGCCCTTACTACGACGAATACCTGCCCGCCGTCCTCACCGAAATCATCGAACGCGGCCTCGCCCAGGGTTGTCCGCCGCAAGGCTTCGCCGATAACAGCTGGAGCGGCTTAACCCGTGACAATATCTGCTATTGCGACAACTGCACAAGCAAGTTTCAGGCTGCCGCCGGTGCCCCCATCCCCGTCAAGCACGACTGGAATGACCCCGTCTACCGCAAATGGATCGACTGGAATTATGCGCGTCGCATCCAGATCTGGGATCTGAATAACCGGGCCACCAAAGCGGCCGGCGGGAACCACTGTCTCTGGTTCGGCATGAACAGCGGCTCCATCTCCTCGCAAAGCCGCTCGTTCCGCGATTGCAAAGCCATTTTTGAACGTGCCCCCGTGGTGTTTCTGGACCACCAGTCGCGCGGCGCCGGCGCCTTCGAGGAGAACTCCGACACAGGCAAACTCGTGCACGGTGTGCTCGGCTGGGATAAGCTCGCCCCCGAGAGTATGGCCATGTATCAGGTGGGCCGCACTTCCTTCCGCGTCGCCAGTAAACCCGCTCCCGAAGCGCGCATGTGGATGGTGGAAGGCTTCGCCGGCGGCATCCAGCCGTGGTGGCACCATATCGGCGCTTACCACGATGATCGCCGCATGTACCACACCGCCGAACCGCTCATGAAGTGGTTCAAAGAGAACGAGCGCTACATGGTCAACCGCCGGCCTCTCGCTACCGTCGGCATCGCCTGGTCGCAACGGAATACTGATTTCTATGGCCGCGACCGCGCCGCCGAACTGACTGACGCCCCTTATCGCGGCTTCGTCGAAGCCCTCGTTCGCGCCCGCGTTCCCTATATTCCACTCCACATCGACCACCTCGACCGCGAAGCCCCCGGGTTGAAGACCCTCATCCTGCCCAACATCGCGGCCATGTCCGACGCCCAGTGCGCGTCCGTCCGCAAGTTCGCCGCCAACGGCGGTTCCGTCATCGCCACCGGCGTCACCAGCCTCTACACCGAAATGGGCGACCCGCGCCCCGACTTCGGCCTCGCCGATCTTTTTGGCACCCACGCTTCCAGCCCCGCCGGTGCCGAACGCAGCGCCGCAGGCCAGTCCCAACACACCTATCTGCGCCTCTTACCCGAGATGCGCGCCGGCGTCTACGGACCCCACACCTCCGATGAACCGAAAGTTACCGGCACGCGCCACGCCGTCCTCAAAGGTTTCTCCGAAACCGACATCATCCCCTTTGGCGGCACCCTCACCAACCTCAAGGTGGACAGCGACGCCCTCGTCCCCCTGACGTTCGTTCCGGTCTTCCCCATTTATCCCCCTGAGACCGCATGGATGCGCCAGCCCGTCACCACCATTCCCGGTCTCGTCATTAAGGGCAAGTGCGCCTTCATGCCCGCCGACATCGACCGCCGCTACAAACTGGAACCTCTCCCCGACTACGCCGATCTCCTCGCCAACCTCGTCAACTGGGCCACCGCCGGCGAAATCCCCCTCCGTCTCGAAGGCCACGGCCTCTTCGACTGCAACCTCTACACCCAACCCGGCCGCATAATTGCCCACATCGTGAACCTGACCGTTACCGGGCGCACACCTGTTGATGAGCTCATCCCCTCCGGCGCTCTCAAGGCCGCCATCCACCTGCCACCAGGCGTGAAAGGCCGCGCCGTGAAAGCCCTCGTTGGAGGCAAGCCTCTGCCGGCAAAGGTGAACGCAGGCTGGGTCACCTTCGAAATCCCCTCCGTGCTGGACCACGAAGTGCTGGTCATTGAGTAAAGTACCAGGGGCGAAATCCGCACCCCTGTGTCGACGATAAGCACCCTCAAATATTGTTTTTCCCTTGACCTTGGCACGAGATGATAATCGAAGTAGATAATACGCACGGCGGCGTAGAGATACCCCTGCTGCTGAGGGAAACTCCGGGTGGTATTGGCGGCCAGACAAATTGCGGCGCCTACTACACCTGCTCTGTTCCAACGGGCACCTGGAAAACCGGCGATCAAATGTACTTTACTTTCTCGAGCAGCGAGTGCCCGTGCCATCCAACCGTGACAATCCCCGACGGGTCCAGTTGGGTGATGGTCGCAGGCTCCTGCAGCAAATGGTGACAGCCAGCCGGCACCAGCGACCCCTCACCTCACGAAGACCAGCTACCGGCCTGACCCCACTTCATTCCGGATCACCTTCCCGCCCTTCATCACAAACTTCACCCTCTGTAACTCCGTAATATCCGCCAGCGGATCCCCCGTCACCGCCACCAGATCCGCAAACTTCCCCACCTCCACACTCCCCACCCGGTCCCCCCACCCCATAGCCTCCGCGTTCACCATCGTCCCGCTCTGCATCGCCC
Source organism: uncultured Acidobacteriia bacterium (assembly GCA_903929755.1). Classification (GTDB taxonomy): domain Bacteria; phylum Acidobacteriota; class Terriglobia; order Bryobacterales; family Bryobacteraceae; genus BOG-234. The sequence continues at coordinate 9,322 of CAIYVZ010000138.1, read as the reverse complement.
GCGCCGTCGTCAAATGCGCCCGCTTCACCAGCGCCTCAAAATCCAAAGCCTGCGTCCCGTGCGCATACGTCGACCCGTCCGCCCCGCTCCCCAACATCACCTTTATCCCCTTCGTCGCCGCCGCCATCGTCGCGGCCCTCTCGAAAATCGGCACAATCCGGTACTTCCCCTTCGTATTCTTCTCGTCGTTATCGTCCATATAAGGTTCCACATAACGAACCAGCGTCGGATCATAAAACAACCCCTTCGCCGCCATCATGTCCACCTGCGCCTGATCCAGCCCAAACCCGTGCTCAATCGTGTCGCACCCCGCCACAATCGCATTCCGCTGGCCCTCGCCCCCGTAAACATGGCAGGCCGCCTTCTTGCCCGCCTTGTGCGTCTCGTCCACCAAAGCCTGCATCACCGGCAACGGATACGTCACCACATAAACATCCTTCCCCTCCGCCGTAAACGAGTACCCGCCCGCCGGAAACAGCTTGATCCAGTCCGCCCCCTGCAGCACCTGTTCCCGAACCGCCGCCCGAGCCTCCTCCTCATTCCGAACCACCGCACTCGCCAGCGGACTAGCCTCCGCCGCCCGTGGATCCCCACCCCACACAATCCCCCGAGTCGAAACCTGATACCGCGGCCCGTCAAACCGCCCCCCATTTATCCCGTCCCGGATCGCCACGTCCAGATACCCGTTCCCATGGCTGCCCATATCCCGAGCCGAAGTAAACCCCGCCCTCAGATCCGCCTGAGCATTCTGCACCGCAATCAGTAGTGACGACGCCTCCGTCGCCCCCTTCCCCCGCACGTTGAACATGTGCGTATGTGCATCAATCAACCCCGGCAGCACGGTGGCATTCCGCAAATCCACCACCCGAGCCCCAACCGGAAACGCGACCTTCCCCTCCGCCCCCACCTGCGTAATCTTGTCCCCGCTGATCACCACCACCTGACGCGTCAGCATCACCCCCGCCTTGCTGTCGAACAACCGCCCCGCCCGCACCACCACCAACTCAGGAGCCGCCGGGCAGCTAAGAATCCCCCCGTCCGCACCCACGCAGGGCGTCACCCCTGCCCCTCGCCACGGCGCCGGAGGCAACGCGGGCTGTGCCCCCAAAATCCCCGCCAAACAAATCGCCAGCCCGAAACTCGTCAATCGCATGGCAGTAAGTCTATCTCGAATCCGCCCCCGCGGCCCCACGTCCCCCCTCCCCCCGTCGTCTCCGCAACGCCGTCCCCAGCCGCCCCGCCCGCAACGCAGCTCTTCTTTTTTTGCGCTCACACCACGGTTTGGTTCTTCACGGGCTGGTACCGCAGTCACTTCTGAGTTACAATTAGCTTTTTCGCCACACTCTCTGTATTTGGTGGTGCCGTTGGCGGCAACGCCTTTTCGCACGAGCGGGTAATCAAATTAAGATGGAAAAACAGGCCCAAAACATCCAGGACAGCTTTCTCAATAACGCTCGCAAAGAAAAGAGCCTCGTTGCAATTTACCTTCTTAGCGGCGTCAAACTCTCCGGCCGGATCAAAAGTTTCGATAAATATTCCCTCGTGCTCGAAACCAACAATCAGGACCAGCTGATCTTCAAGCACGCCGTCTCGACCGTCGTCACCGGACGCGTCGCCCCGCACCAGCCCTACGTCGCTCCTGTTGCCGCGCCGCACGTCCCCGGCCCTCCCGCCGCCCCTGTGCACAATCCCGCAATCGCCCTTAGCGTCCCCGGACACCCCGAGGGCTAAGTCTCTCCAGACTCATTTTCTATTGATATCGACTGCTCAATCTCCTGAAAAAGCCATCCTCGCCGGTTTCGAACGCCGCCGGGGCCAGGTCTCATCCGGCGCGGCTGAATCCTTCCGCGAACTCAAAGAACTCGCCCTCTCCGCCGGTGCCGAAATCGTCGGAGAGTTTTTCCAGGTCCGCCCCCTCGCCGACTCCGCCACCCTTCTTGGCCAGGGCAAGGTTCAGGAACTTAAGGAAAATGCCGAAGCCGCCCAGGCCGACGTCGTCATCGTTGATAACGATCTCTCCCCCACCCAGCAGCGCAATCTCGAACGGACCATCGGCGTTCGCGTCATTGACCGCACCCAGCTCATCCTCGATATCTTCGCCAGTCGCGCCCGCACCGCCGAAGGTGGCCTGCAGGTCGAACTCGCCCAGCTCAAATACATCCTCCCCCGCCTCGCCGGTCAGGGCGTCTCCCTCACCCGCCAGGGCGGCGGCATCGGCACCCGCGGTCCCGGTGAAACCAAGCTCGAAACCGACCGCCGCCGCATTGCCATCCGTATCAAGAAACTCGAAGGACACCTCGAAAATGTCCGCGCCGGCCGCCTCCTGCATCGCCAGAGCCGCATCTCTGTCCCCATCCCCACCGTTTCTCTGGCAGGTTACACCAACGCCGGCAAATCCACTCTCTTCAATCGCATCACCTCCGCCGGAGTTCTCGCCGACGCCCGCATGTTCGCCACCCTCGATCCCACCGTCCGCTCTCTCACCCTCCCCTCCCGCCGCCGAATTCTCCTCTCCGATACTGTCGGCTTCATCCGCAACCTCCCCACTACCCTCGTCCAGGCTTTCCGCGCTACCCTCGAAGAGGTCGCCGACGCCCACCTCATCCTCCATATCGTCGATGTCTCTTCCGACCAGGCCTCCACTCAGGTCACCGAAGTCCTCCGCGTCCTCGCCGAGATCGATGCCGCCGAGACCCCCCAAATTCTCGTCCTCAATAAGTGTGACCAAATGGAAGGCGAACGTCTCCCCGCCGAAGTCCTCGGAGCTCGCCTGCTCGAAGGTAGCAGCAGGTCCGCTGGTACTCCCGTCGTCCTCACCAGCGGTCGCACCGGCGAAGGTATTCCCGAGTTACTTAAAATGCTCGACGAAGTGTTACAATTCGATCTCGTTGAGACCGTTCTTTTCCGAATTCCGATGAAAGACGGCGCTTCCATCGCTATGCTTCATGCACGAGGTCGAATTCGCCACGAGGACTATCAGGGAAATGTTTGTGAAATTGAGGTCGACGCCCCCGCCTCTCTTCAGCAAATCCTGAGCCGTTATTTAGTCAAAACATCCTCTGTAGACCCTGTGGAAAATTCTGTGTAGAACTCCGGCTTCGCTCTTGCAACTTCTCTGGATTCAGTAGCTTTTGCACTTTGACCTGATCTGCAGCACTTCTCCTAAACTAGCTGAAGTAAACGACTTAGCATAGGCCCAGCCTTCATTTCAATATCTTTTTCAAAAACCTTGTCAAGTCCCGTGAATCTGGTATGATTCCCACAACTGCCCGACTGCGATGAATCTGCCAAACAGTCTCACCCTGGCCCGCATCTTCCTCGTCCCCCTTCTGGTGGCGGCGTTGCTGCAGGAGAGCATCGTCCTTCACTGGCAGGGCGCTGTCATCACCAATGACCTTGTCGCCCTCATCATCTTCTGGCTCGCCGCCGCCACTGATCTTCTCGACGGCTACCTCGCCCGCCGCTGGAAACAAGTCACCACCATCGGTACCCTCCTCGATCCCATCGCGGACAAGCTCCTCGTCTCCGCCGCCCTCATCTCCCTCGTTCAGCTCGGTGCCATCCGCAGTTGGCTCGTAGTACTCCTCATCGGACGCGAATTCGCCGTCAGCGGCCTCCGCAGCATCGCCGCCGCCGAAGGCTATACCATCCAGGCCAACGAACTCGGCAAGACCAAGACCTTCTTCCAGGTCGTCGCCATCTCGTTCCTGCTCCTCAGCATCCGCCACCCGGACATGACGCGCTGGGCCACCCTCTCCCTCTACGTCGTCGTCTTCTTCTCCGTGGTCTCTGCCCTCAGCTACTTTGGCAAATTCTGGGGCGTCGTCGATGACAGCACCAAGCTTCGCCGCCGCGCCGAACTCCTCGACGCCGAACGCCACCGCCAGCGCGAACGCATCGCCGTCAACAGAACCGCCGCCGCCGAACGCCGCCGCCTCAAAGCCGCCCGCCTCCGGGCCCGCGAATTCGGCGCCACCGCGGACCGCCCCCCCTCCGCCTGATACCTCACCTGTTCCGCGCTACCTGCTTTCGCACCCGTGAAAACTCGTCAGATTATGAAGGGTGCGCTTACCCTCGCGGTCCCGGCTTCCGGCTTAAATCGGCCCTGCGCCCATCTGCTCTGGATTCTTAATCTCCGGCACCAGTCCCTCCGCCGTCAATCGAATCGTCCGAACCTCCCCCACCGGCCCCAGCGGCTCCAGCACCCGCCCGTTCAGTGAGATCTCCAGCCCCCCCCGCATTCCCCGTCATCACGCGTACCAGTTGATTCCCGGAAATCTCCCGCGAATCGTTCCGATGCAACATCCCCGTGAACGCCTTCTTCCCGTCCGCCACCACCTGAACCCACGCATCCCCATGGGCCCGCAGCAGAACCTGAACCGCCCCGGTCTTTGCGTCGCCAGTCGCCGGCTCGGGCGTCGCCTTTACCTCGGTAGCCTGGTCCGCTTTTGCCGTCTCCCCAGCCTCCGGCAGCGCAGCCCGTGGCACCTGCGCCTGCGGCGTTGTTTGCCCTGCCGCCTGTTGCTGGTTTTTCGCCGCCTGTTGACTCCGCGCCGTCGCCACCCCAGCCTTCGCTGCCGCCACAAACACTGGAGTTAAATCGAAATAAAACCACGCCCCGCCCACCGCCGCAACCACTACCGTCGCCACCCCCAACGCCATCCCGGGCAGATTCCATCGCGGATTCCACAGCGGACGCCGCTCCTTCGGAGGTGGCACAGGCAGCGACGCATGCTCGACATCTACCTTCGGCAGCCGCGCCAGCAATTCCTCCGCCGGCAGCTCCAGAAAACGGGAGTACTGCCGCACAAAGCCACGCGTGAAGACCACCCCGGGCAATTCTTCCAGGCGGTCATTTTCGATAGCCTCGAGGTACCTGGCTGAGATCCGAGTCACGTTCGAAACGTGCTCCAGTGTGAACTGACGCCGCAGCCTCTCCTCGCGAAGGGTTGCACCCACTCCGCTTAGCACCACTTGTACGTTCTCCTTGTGCGTTAGTCTACATCATTCAAATGTCAAGTTGTTGTTTCAGTGTGGTTTACACTTAGTATTCACCCCGCCGCAACAGGTAAACTAATATTTTCATGTCCACACGACACCCACTGGCTCCGGTCCTTCCGGCTCTGGCCCTGCTGACCCAGGCTTTCCTCACCCCCACCCCCAGCCTCGCCGCCGCCAAACCCTTCTCCGGTGCCGACGCCCTCTCGCTCACCGCCAAAGCCGTCTCCTTCGGCCCCCGCCACTCCGGTTCCCCCGCCATCGCCAAACAGCGCTCCTGGATCAAACAAACCCTCGCCACCTCCGGTTGCACCCTCTCCACCGACTCCTTCACCGCCCCCACCCCCGACGGCCCCGTCGCTTTCGAAAACATCCTCTGCCGCTTCCCCGGCAAATCGGGCAACGGCTCTTCCAACAAGATCATTGCCGTCACCGGCCACTACGACACCAAAAAGATGGCCAACTTCCTCGGCGCCAACGACGGTGGCTCCTCCACCGGCTTCCTCCTCGAACTCGCCGCCACCCTCAAGGGCCGCCCCCGCCAGGACGACGTCCTCCTCGTCTTCTTCGACGGCGAAGAAGCCGTCCGCGACTGGACCGATACCGATTCCCTCTACGGCAGCCGCCACCTCGCCACCAAATGGCAGCAGGACGGTACCGTCTCCAAAATCAAAGCCCTCCTCAATGTCGATATGATCGGCGACAAGAACTTCCGCCTCGTCTGGGAAGAAAACTCCTCCCCAGCCCTCCGGGACCTCGTCTGGGGCGCCGCCGACTCCCTCGGCTTCTCCGCCTCCTTCCCCCGTCGCGGCGGTCCCGTCGCCGACGACCACATGCCCTTCCTGCTCGCCGGCGTCAAAGCCCTCGACCTCATCGACTTCGACTCCCAAGCCACCTTCTGGCACACCACCCAGGACACCCTCGATAAACTCAGCCCCAAAAGCTTCGACATCCTCGGCGTCGTCCTCCTCCGCTCCTTAGAACTCCTCGAACAACAAAAGTGAATCAATCTAACTCCCGAACTAAAATGGTGCAGGCCGCACCAGATGGCGTCATTGTCGTCAATAAACCCGCCGGCTGGACCTCCCATGACGTCGTCGCCCGTATGCGCGGCATCGCCGGCACCAAACGCGTCGGTCACCTCGGCACCCTCGACCCCATCGCCACCGGCGTCCTGCCCATCATGATCGGCCAGGCCACCCGCCTCGCCCGCTTCCTCGAAAACTCCACCAAGACCTACGACGCCGTCGTTCGCTTCGGCTTCGCCACCACCACCTACGACCGCGCCGGAGACCCCGGCCCCGTCACGCCGCTTGGCAATGAAGGCGACTTGCGTCTAACGCCCGAGCTTCTCGAACAACACCTCGCCCCCATGCGCGGAGAAATCGACCAGGTCCCGCCCCCCGTCTCCGCCAAGAAGATCGGTGGCGTCCCCGCCTACAAGCTCGTCCGCGAAAACAAGCCCGTCGATCTCGCCCCCGTCCGCATCACCATCGAAGAACTCGAACTCCGTGGCTTCGACGCCGACCGCGCCCGCATCCACGTCCGCTGCACCACCGGAACCTACATCCGTTCCATCGCCCATGAATGGGGCATAGCCTTAGGCTGCGGCGCCCACATCGAAGAACTCACCCGCACCACCTCCGGGGCTTTCACCATCGAGCAAGCCTGGACCCTCGAAGCCCTCCAGGCACTCAAGGACGAAGACCGCCTCGCCGAGGCCGTCCTCCCCCTCAACACCCTCCCCCCATCCCTCCCCGCCATCACGCTCGACGAAGCCACCGTCCGCCAGATCCGCCAGGGACGCGACTTCCACGTCTCCCCCTTCCGCCAAAACCCCGGCTCCGAATTCCTCCGCGCCCTCAGCCCCTCCGGCGACCTCGTAGCCATCGGAGAAGCCGTCCTCCCCCACCTCTACCACCCCACCGTAGTCATGGCCACCGATTAGCCGCCCCAGCTCGGAAAATTCCTTCTTTCCTTGACCATCCACCTCGCAACCTGACAAGCTGGAGAGCACCGTGGCCCTCCTGCCCGAGAACATCACCGCCAGGGACCTCGCCGTCGGCGCAGTTCGCGTCGCCGCGATGTCCCAGCTCGGCCCTCTCGCCGGAGGCCTTTTCCTCGCCTACAGCGGCCCCGTAGCCAAATTCCTCTCTGACAGCAAACTCGCCCAACCCGCCCTCGAGATGGTCATGAAGTTGACCGGCCCAAAGGTCTCCGCCCTCATCACCTCCGCCCGCCTGGGCTTCAGCGGTAGTCACAGCCGCGACCTCCAAAAATCCATGCTGCCCGCCACCCAGGCGGCCCTCACCAGCCTCGAAGCCGACGCACCCCCCGGTCACGCCGAGTGGTTCTCCTCCTGGAGCCACTACCTCACTTTCCATCCCCCCGAGGAAGTCTTCGCCGGCATCCCCGACCTCGATCCCCAGTGCCTCCTCTACACCGACGCCCCCTTCCGCGACCTCTGGTGGACCCACATGGAGCCCCTCCTTGCCAGTTGGCAAGCCATCGACAAAGCCCCCGTCACCAGCCTCAACCTCAACATCGCCCCGCTCCCTGCTGAACTCGCCGCCTTCCTCCGCACCCGCCTCCCAGAGGCCCTCCACCACGCGCACGAACAAGTTCTCCGCGACCCCGCCCTCAGCAAAAGCTGGATCGCCTTCCAGCAGCGCGTCTACGGTGAGACGCTGGACCAGCTCTCCGCCATCCGCGCCCAGCTCGACATCATCGAATCCAAAATCGACCGTCTCACCCCCGCGCCCCCCACCTCCCTCTGGCTCATCCCCCCGCCTACCCACACCTTCCACGACCGTCCCCACCTCCTCACCCAAATCGACCACGCCCTCACCCAGGGTGCCACCGCCCTCACCGCCCTCCACGGCCTCGGCGGCATCGGCAAGACCCAACTCGCCCTCCGCTTCGCTCAGCAGCGCCGCCCAAACTACCGCGTAGGAGTCTGGCTCCCCGCCGAAAACGAACTCTCCCTCCTCACCAGCCTCTCCGCCGTCGCCGCCGAACTCGGCCTCCCCCCCGACCAGGACCAGACCGCCCTCGCCCACCGCACCCTCCACCACCTCGCCACCCTCTCCCCCTGGCTCGTCATCTTCGACAACGCAACCTCGCCCCACACCCTCCGCCCCATCACCCAACACCTCACCGGCAAGGGCGACATCCTCATCACCTCCCGCAACCAAAACTGGGATGGCCTCGCCACCCCAGTCAGCACAACCCTCTGGCCCCAGGAAGAAGCCACCCAATTCCTTCTCGACCGGACCCAACAGACAGACCGTCCCGCTGCCCAACGACTCGCAAAGGACCTCGACGGCCTCATCCTCGCCCTCGAACACGCCGCCGCCTACATGAACGCGGGTGACGGCCTCCCCCTCAAACACTACCGGGAAATCTGGCAAAAGAAGCTATCCCACGCCCCCAGGGGACACGACTACAAAGACTCCGTCCACGCCGCCATCTCGCTCTCCCTCGACGCCGTCGCCGACCACGCCCCCGCAGCCTACGATCTCCTCTGCCTCTTCGCCTGGTTCGACCCCGACCGCATCCAAAAAGCCGAACTCCTCGAAGCCGGAGCGGCAGAACTCCCCGAAGCCCTCCGCGACGCCTTCCAGGACCCCGACCGCTGGACCGAACTCATCACCGAACTCACCACCTACTCTCTAATCACCCGCGAACGCGTCGATGGAGTCACCAATGCCTACAGCCTCCACCGAGTCGTCCAGCAGATCACTCGCGCCCGAATGGCTGAAGCCGGGACCACCACTCAATCCCTGGCCGCAGCCTGCAATCTCACGAACGAGGCATTCCCCTGCGGATCCGCCGAACTCCCGTTCTCGGCCATTAGTGACGCCCTCCTGCCCCACGCACGGGCCATCCGGCAACACGCTCGAAACTCGATCTGCCCGGCATCCTTGGGCCGCCTCCTGAACCAGGCAGTCCTGTACCTTCATGTTCGCGGCCTGTACGCCGAAGCCCGTGACTTCCTGGTGCTCGCGCTGGAGTCGGGCTTAAAGCAGTTCGGCCCGGACGATCCCAACGTGGCGGTGCAACGCTCGAACCTGGCCAACATCCTGCGCGACTTGGGCGAGCACGCCGAAGCGCGGCGGCAGATCGAACTGGCGCTGGAGTCGGGCTTAAAGCGGTTCGGCCCGGACCATCCCAACGTGGCGGTGCACCGGTCGACCCTGGCCAACATCCTGCGCGACTTGGGCGAGCACGCCGAAGCGCGGCGGCAGATCGAACTGGCGCTGGAGTCGGGCTTAAAGCAGTTCGGCCCGGACCATCACGACGTGGCGGTGAGCCGGTCGACCCT
>CAIYVZ010000137.1 GCA_903929755.1 uncultured Acidobacteriia bacterium | reverse complement strand
GCAAGCAGTCCGGCATGTTCTGGACCGTTCGCGGCGCAAACGCCATCCTCGCACTGCGCTGCTGTCACTTCAACGCCCGGTTTGAAAACTATTGGGAGGGTCGGCGGGCGGCCTGATCTCCACTTTCATGTCGCACACCCTAGTCGAGGGTCTTTTCGCGGGCCGCTTTGAACTGGTCGGCGGCATCGGCTGGCGTCTTGATGGTGCCTTTGGGGACGATTTCGCCGGGGGCTTGCGCCTTTTGTGAACGGTCACGCAGCTGGGCGAGGAAGGCTTCATCGGTCTTGCCGTTGGTGGGCTTGCGGGTCTCGGCTTTCGCGGCGTCGGCGGGCGCGCCCATAATCTGCTTCTGCACCATGGTTCCCAGGTAGTTTTCAGCGGCGATGATGTGCTCGGCTACTTCGGCGATGGACCAGCGATCGGGGCCTGCCTTGAAGGTCCACTGGGCTGGGGAAACGCCCTGGATGGAGTCTAAAAACTGCTTGCGCGAGGCGTGGAGTTCGCTGAGAACCCTTTCGCGGTCATTCTGTTGCAGGGGCGCGGCGGTGGCGACAACCGCAAGCGCGACGGTTACAGAGACGAGGGCGGCACGACGCTTCACGAGGATATTGTAGCGGGGACTTATTACTACACTTCCGGATTCCGCCATAATAGGGGTGGACTGTATGGCAGAGACTTTCGTAGTTGGCGACGTGCGAATTGATCGGGCAACCCTGGTGGAACTGTGCCGGAAGTATGATGTTCGGGAACTCTCGTATTTTTGATCTGCGGCGCGCGGACAGATGAGAACCGACAGCGATCTGGATATGCTGGTCGAGTTTCTGCCTGAGTCACGCATTGACTTGTTAGATTACGCCGGGCTGATGCTGGATCTGTCGGCGTTGGCCGGACGTCACGTCGAGTTGGTGTCAAAGAAGGGGCTGAAAGCTTCCATCCGCGATGCCGTTCTGGAAGAAGCCCGCCTGCTCTATGCGGCATGAATGGCTTTATCTGCAGGATATTATCGACGCTGCGGATCATATCGTGAGCTTTCTCCTGGGTGTTGAGCCCGAGGCCTTTGCCGGCTAGGAACTGTTGCGGAGTGCAGTCGTCCAAATTGTGAGGTCGTGTGGCGCCCCGCCGTCCACAGGTGTCCCGTGTTGCGCGATCAGGTGGCCGAAATTCTGATGGCTGGCGACGAAGCCGACCGGCGCTAGTTTTCGAGGTGGTTGGTGCGGAGGGTGTGGGTTGTTACGTACCAGCAGGGCCTCTTGCCCGACTGCGGGAGTAACGACCACGCGCAAGTTTCCATGATGGCCGAGCCGTGGCTCCATTCCACCTGGTTATAGCGGTTGCGGATGGCGTACATTTGGTCCACTTTGACGACATCCCACTGCTTTTTGCCGGGAGGGAGTGGTAACTGGAGGGCGGCGAAGTCGATTAACCAGACTAGAGCCGTGGTCCCGACGAGGCACCAGGCGATGCGGCGCACATATTTCACCCTTTCAGTATAGATTTCGCTTGACGAGTATTGCAATCCGCGATAATGTGATTGCAGATTGCAATATGACTCTGGGCGAAAAACTGCGGTATCTGCGGGAAGTAGAAGGTACGCTTCGGGGTATGGAGCGGGCCATGACGCAGCAGGAAGTGGCGCAGGCAGTGAAGCGGGAGCTGGAGCAGCCGTTGTCACAGTCTTACCTTTCGCAAATTGAAAGCGGGACGCGGCCGCATCTGACGAACAGCAGCCGAATGCTGCTGGCGAAGTTCTTCAAAGTTCACCCCGGCTATCTGGTGGATGATCCGGAGGGGTATTCGACGGAGCTGGTGTCGGATGTGGGCGGCCTCGAAGACAAGCTGGATTTGTGGCTGGTGGGCGGGGCGGAGCGGTTTCGGAACGACCCGGCGGTTCGGGGGGCTCTGATCGCGGTGGCGAAGCACCCGGATTCGCGGCGGTGTTTGGTGCTGTTGCAGCTAATTCTGGAAAACCCTGGTTTGGTGGACAGACTGTTTGATGTTCTGCAGCCGACAGGAAAGGATTTGAGATGACCTGGGAGCTATTCTTCCTTGGATGTTTTGCTTTTGGGTTTGCGTTGTCGCTGCTGGCGTTTGTTGGCGGGTCGGCGCATTTGCACTTTCACCATGACCTGCATATCGGCCATGGGCATTTGCACGGCCACCACCATGCCGCGGGCAAGTTCAACTTCGGCACGATTGCCGCGTTTCTGACGTGGTTTGGGGGCGCGGGGTACATCCTGGAGAAGTGGGGCGGGGTGGGGCTGGTGGTGATCCTGATGCTGGCCGGGCTGGTGGGGTTGGCCGGGGCCTTCCTGATCTTCCTGTTTGCCGCTAAGGTGCTGGCTCCGGCGGATCAGCCTCTGGATCCTGCCGATTACCGGATGGAAGGGGTGCTGGGGACGGTGTCGAGCCCTGTTTTGCCGGGTGGCACGGGCGAGATGATTTTTGTGCAGCAGGGGCGGCGGTCGGCAGCATCGATCCGCAGTGAGACCGGGTCTGCGATTGAAGTGGGCCGCGAAGTAATAGTGACGCGGTATGAACACGGGATTGCGTTTGTTCGTGAGTGGGACGAGTTAACGGCCTGAGCGGACAGCTTGCAGGCCAGAAAGCTAAGAACAAGAGTAAATGACGATGAATCCGATGCAGATTGTGGTGATAGTGGCGCTGATGGCGTTGGCGGTTTTGATGCTGATCAGCATGTTCGCGAGGCTCTTCCGGAAGGCCGGACCGCACCAGGCGCTGATTGTGTACGGCTTCCGCGGGACGAGGGTGATTAAGGGCCGGGGCACGGTGATTTTTCCAATGCTGGAGACGGCGCGGGAACTTTCGCTGGAGCTGATGAGCTTTGATGTTGCGCCGACGCAGGATCTTTATACGCGGCAGGGTGTTGCGGTTACGGTGGAGGCTGTAGCTCAGATTAAGGTGAAGAGCGATCCGGAGTCGATCACTACGGCGGCGGAACAGTTTCTAACCAAGACGGACCAGGACAGGGAAGCGCTGATCCGCCTGGTGATGGAAGGCCACCTGCGCGGGATTATCGGGCAGTTGACAGTGGAAGAGATTGTGAAGCAGCCGGAGATGGTGGGCGACCGGATGCGGTCGACGTGCGCCAGCGACATGTCGAAGATGGGCCTGGAGGTGATCTCGTTCACGATAAAGGAAGTTCGGGATAAGAACGACTACATCGCGAACATGGGGCGTCCGGACATTGCCCGGATTAAGCGTGACGCTGACGTGGCAGGCGCGGAGGCGGAGCGGGACACGGCGATTCGTCGTGCACAGGCTTCGCGGGAAGCTGCGGTTGCGACAGCTCTGGCGGATCAGGAACGGGTACTGGCGCAGACGCTCTCGCTGACGAAGCAGTCCGAAGCTCAGCGCGATCTGGATATCAAGAAAGCCGAGTATCTGGAGACAGTGAAGCGGCAGCAGGCGCAGGCGGATAAGGCTTACGAGATCCAGACCAACATCATGCAGCAGCAGGTGATTGTTGAACAGGTGAAGATTCAGCAGGTGGAGCGTGAGCAGTCCATATTGGTGCAGGACGCGGAAATTCAGCGTGTGGAGCGCGAGTTGATTGCCACGGTGCTGAAGCAGGCCGAGATTGAACGGCGGCGGATTGAGACGCTGGCGTCGGCGGAGAAGCAGCGGCTGATTTCTGAAGCGGAAGGCCGGGCGAGCGCGATTCGGACGGAAGGTGAGGCTGAGGCCAGCATTACGTTCCTGAAGGGCGAGGCTGAGGCGAAGGCGATGAACGTGAAGGCCGAGGCGTATCAGCACTGGAACCAAGCGGCCGTGATCGATAAATTGATTTCGACGATGCCTGAGGTGGTTCGCGCGCTGGCGGCGCCGCTGGAGCATGTGGACAAGATCACGATTGTTTCGACGGGCGGGGATACGGCCGGGATGAACAAAGTGACGGGCGATTTGACGAAGATGGCGGCGCAGGTTCCGGCTTTGTTCGAAACGCTTTCGGGGATCAGGATGGAGGACCTGTTTAAGAAGGTCCAGGGCATGACCGATAAAGGAAAGGACTAAATCCTATGGCACTTATGGAGCGAGTCAGCACGCTTTTGCGGGCGAATCTGAACGACCTGGTGGATCGGGCCGAAGAGCCGGAAAAGATGTTAAAGCAGGTGATTCTGGATATGGAGAATCAGCTGATGCAGGTGAAGACGCAGGTGGCGATTTCGATTGCGGATCTGCATCTGCTGGAGCGGCGGGCGGCGGAGACGGCGCTGAAGTCGGACGACTGGATGCGGAAGGCGCAGCTGGCGGTGGAGAAGGGGCAGGACGACCTGGCGCGGGTGGGGATTGAGCGATCCCTGGAGTCGCGGAAACTGGCGGGGAATTTCCAGCAGCAGATTGGGGACCAGAAGGCGCAGGCGGACAGTTTGCGGACGGCGTTTTTGAGCCTGGAGGGGAAGTTGGTGGAGGCTCGGGCGAAGGCGGAACTTCTGATGGCGACGCATCGGCGGGCGAAGGCGAATGGGGACGCGGCGAAGGCCCAGCTGGGGCTGCAGGGGGGGGCGACTTCCGGGGCGTGGGACCGGATGAACCGTAAAGTGCAGCAGGCGGAGGCGCTGGGGCAGGCCACGTCGGGACTGGCAGCCGAGGATATTGAGGGTCGTTTTGCGGCTCTGGAGAAGGAAGACGAGGTGGATCGGTTGCTGGCGGAATTGAAAGAAAGGAAGGCGGGGTAAGGTGCGGTGACTGGCGATTTTGGTTGCGGTTTTAGCGACTGTGCATGTGGCGGAGACGGTGGTTACGCAGGAGCGGGTGGTTCGGGTGCGGACGGTTTGGAACGGGTGGACGCGTGATGTTTGGGGCAGGGTAGCGGTGAGCGACAGTAGGCGATATCGATTGATCGGCTACGATGTGAATGAGGCTTTCTAATTCCTGCCGACAGGGCTTCTGTTCGGGCAGCGGGGCAGCGGGACACCGGGACAGTGCCGAAAGCTCGACAACTGTGCATGAATCGATGACTCTTTTATCTAATATCGCGAAGTCTCGCCAGTACGAAATGAAGATGTACATGCAGTCGATGACTGCCATGTACAGGACTGCCTTGGCCCAGAACGGTGAGGCCTACGACATCGCATTTGAACTCACAGCGGGGTTCTGCAAAATAACGGCAGCGGCGGTGTCTGAAGATTCCCGAATCATCAAGACTTTGAGGTATGCCGTAGCCCCGACTATCAGCCAGATGAAGTTCGGTCAGTTTTTTGGACTCGCTTCGATCGATAAGTTTGAGAACGGTAAAGTTGTGCAAGGGTCGGCCAAGGCAATAGAGCTGAGCAAGCATGCAAGCCAGATCGCTATTTTTGCTGCACAGCATTTGGATCAAAGTCGATTCATTTGGGTCGAGAACGCAGGACTGAAATCCGGGTTGGCATTTGACTACGCTAAGAAGTGGACGTGCTCGATGGCTGCCGATCAGAATGCTCAGACTCGTTACCGAAACTGGCGGAAGGAGCAGCAAGAACAGGCTATTATCGGTAAATTGGTTGGATCAGGATATGTTAAGTCTGGATTTACAGGTGTAATCGGTAAGCATACGGATATTGGCATTGGCGAGTATACGAACGAAATCCGAGTAAAAGGTCGGACTGTTCAAAAGGCAGATGTCGCCTTCCGCAGCCATCGCACGCATCGACTCGTCCTCATCGAAGCAAAAGCGGTTGGAGTTGAGCTCGATGCTACAAAGCGAATCAAAGAGTGTTGCGACAAGGCCAATGATTGGTCTTCCGCCGCCAATCTCTCATCACCTCAGATCGTCGCGGTCATAGCAGGGTTCTTCACACAACGTAATATCTCCAATCTAGAGGCCTCGGGAGTCCATGTTGTATGGGAGCACGATATGGGGGAGCTTGCAGATAGGCTATGACACCTCGCTATGTAAGCCTGTTTAGCGGTGCGGGTGGCCTGGATATCGGTCTTGAGCGGGCAGGACTGTCAGCGATCTCGTTGTGCGAGATGGAGCCAGTGTTTTGCGGTACGCTGGCTGGCAACCAAGGCTGGCTCCACTCCGATGGCTTCTCATACCTTCGTGATGCACGAATAATCAACGCTGATATTAGAAAGGTAGCTCACTCTGCTCTTTATTCGGGGTCCGATCTCGATTTGGTCGTTGGCGGTCCCCCGTGCCAATCATTCTCCAGTTCCGGTAGCCAGTTGAGTGTTCTCGACCCGCGTGGTGCTCTTGTCATGGAGTTTTATAGGCTGATTGACGCCCTAAAGCCGAAAATGTTCTTATTTGAGAATGTCCGTGGCTTGGTGACCGCCCGAGATAAGAGTGGTGAACCCGGTGGCGTGATCACGGAACTCATACACATCTTAGAGGCGTTAGGGTACAGCTGCAGAGCCGGCCTTTTAAATTCCGCAGACTACGGATCGTTTCAGCGCCGCGTTCGATGCTTTATTGTGGGATCGAGGAACGGACTGGCTCCCGAATTCCCAGCCCCTTCATTTCAAGAGGAAGGATCTCTATTCGGCGGTGGTTGGCGAAGCTTGCGAGATTTTCTGGCCGCGCATGCCGAAGGGGACCAAACGAACTACACGTATCCGAGTCAGCAACTAGCCAGGGACTTGGAGTGTATACCCGACGGCAGCGGCCTCAAAAGTCCGGGTAGAGCGGAGGCAACACGGCCTGGCGGACATTGGGGATATCGCCAGGGTACGTTCATAGCAGATCAGGACCTCCCGGCTCGCACTGTTACTGGCTCAGCCAGTCAGGACTGGATCCGCTGGAATGGCCAGCTGAGGCGCCTCACGTTTACAGAGGTTAAGTTGCTCCAGGGGTTTCCTGACGATTGGACCGTTGCTGGAACGAAATCTCAGCAGTACAAGCAAATTGGCAATGCCGTGCCGACTGTGTTTGGCGAGGCGCTGGGGCGCGCGATTATCGATCACCTGAACAAGTTCCCAGTCACAAAAGCTGTCAAAATCGGTATCCCAAAGGCTTTCAGAAACTACATCGAGTACACAAAGAGAGACCATGCCCGAAACCACGAGGCAAGAACGGTACATCGGCAGTTTGCCCATGCAAGTGAAATCGAGAAAATGAAGCGCGTTACAAATTGATACTGAGATTCGGAATTATTCGCAATATACCAAGCCCGGCTCATTTTTTGGGACTCGGATCGACGGAAGGTCGGTAGCTCAATCTCGTTGCTGCCGCGTAGGGAAGTGGTGCAGGCGTCGCGGTCCCGAAGTTAGGACTCAGTACCAGTTGCGAGGAAGTCGCGGACCCTTTGTTCCACGGAGTCTGCCGTTGCGGGGTCGTCTCCGAAGGCGGAGATGAACTGAATACCCTTTTCGCGGCGGAACCAGGTCATTTGGCGTTTGGCGTAGTTTCTGGTGTCCCGACGGGCGTAGTAGAGGGCTTCGGTTTTGTTTAGCTCTCCTTTCAGGATCTGGAGCGCCTGTTTGTAGCCTATCGACTCGAAGGGTTTGGCGGTTTCGGGGTAGCCGTGGGCCAGGATTGCGGCGGTTTCTTCCACCAGGCCGGAGTTGAACATGACTTCGAGACGCTGTTCCAGACGCTGGTAGAGGTCGTCTCGGTTCGGGAAAAGCCCTAACAGCAGGACGCGGAAGCCTTCGAGGGGCTGTTTTCCTGCGGCGAAGACTTCGGTGGCCGGTTTTCTGCTGGTCAGGCAGATTTCGAGCGCTCGGGTTACTTTGGGGACGTCGTTTGCATGAATTCTGGTGGCGGTGGGCGGGTCGAAGCGTTTCAGGAGGCGGTGGAGGGAGCCGGGGCGTTTGGCTTCGCGTATGGCGAAGCGGCTTCTCATGTCCTCGTCGCGGGCGGGGCCTTCGGCTAAACCCTCGAAAAGTGCCCTCAGGTAGAAGCCGGTGCCTCCGGAAATGATGGGTAATTTGCCCCGGTCGGCGATTTCGTTGAGGGCGGCACGGCCCAATCGTAAATAATCGCCAGCAGTGAATACTTCATCGGGGTTTAGTACGTCCATAAGATGATGAGGAATACCGCGTCGTTCGGCGAGTGGGGTCCGGGCCGAACCAATATCGAAGTAGCGGTAGATCTGGACGGAGTCGCAATTGACGATTTCGCCGTGGAAGCGTTCTGCAATATGAAGGGCGAGGCTGCTCTTGCCGGAGCCGGTAGGACCAACGACGGCGATGAGGGGCCGAGCAGCTCGCGCTGCTCCGGCAACAAGAGGTCGGGTATGTGTTTTAATCGGCGTTATACACTAATGATGACCGAGGCTGTAACGTGGCCGCCACTTTCGAACGGTGAGCGAGGGAGCGGGCCACTCGGTAGCAGAGGAAGGCGAAACAGAATGATCGCTTACGCGCGCGCAGCGCTGGTAGTTGTGGGTCTGGGAATCTTTGGCGTTACGCCGCTGTTTTGTCAGCAGGGTGTAGCAGCCGGAGCGATCTCGGCCGGCAAGCCGGACAAAAAGGCCGATGCTTATTACACGTTCGCCATGGCCCATCTCTATGGGGAGTTGGCGAGCGCCTATGGCAATCGTGGCGAGTACGTAAATAAAGCTATCGACTTCTACAAAGAGGCCATGAAGCTTGATCCGGACTCCAGCTACATCGGGGAGGAACTGGCGGAGTTGTACGTCCAGACGCAGCAACTGGAACGGGCGACGACGCAGGCCAATGAACTGATCAAAGCCAACCCGAACAATGCGGGGCCGCACAAGATTCTGGCGCGGATTTACGCCCGGCAGATTGGCGATCCGGATCAGGGTAAGGTGGACCAGGCGATGCTGAAGTCCGCCACCGCTGAGTACGTGAAGATTGTTGAGCTGGACCCGAAGGACGTGGAAAGCCTCTCGATGCTGGCGCGGCTGTACCGGATTTCGCACGATGATGCTGGTGCGGAGAAGGTATACCGGCAGTTGCAGGTGGCCGATCCGAATGGCGATGACGCGCTGACTGGTTTGGCGGCTGTTTATGCCGACCGGGGCGATATGGCGAGCGCGATCGACATGCTGAAGCAGGCGGCGGACCGGAATCCGGATCCCCGAACGATCACGAGTCTGGCAGAGCTTTACGAACAGAACAAGGATTTCAACAACGCGGCGGATACGTGGCTGAAGGCGCTGCCGCTGACGAATGACAACGCGCAGGTGCGACGGCATCTGGCGGCTTCGCTGTTGGCGGCGAATCGTCCGGACGAGGCTCTGAAATTCCTGCAGGATTTGGCGCAGGAAGACCCGAAAAACGTGGAGTTGCAGTTGCAACTGGTGGAATTGCTGGAACGGAACGGCGATTTTGTGGGTGCCCACGCGGCTTTGAGCAAAGCCCAGGCGGTGGGGAATACTCCGCAGATTCGTATGGCCGAAGCGGTATTGCTGGAAGCCGAGGGCAATGGGCCGAAGGCGATCACGGTGCTGGAAGGGCTGATGGCTGAGACGAAAAGGTCTCAATACAACGACGCCGAGAGGGGTCTGCGCATTCAGATTGTGGAGTTGATGGCGCGGATGCTGCGGGGCGCGAACCGGATTCCGGAGGCTGTGACGACGTTCCGGATGATTTCGGAACTGAATCCGCCGGCGGCTCCGCGTGTGGAAGTGGAGATTATCGAGACGCTGATGGGCGCGCGGGATTTCAAGGGCGCACGGACGGCGGCGGATGCGGCGCTGAGAAAGTTCCCGGACGAGCGGTTGATTCGTCTGGAACATGCGTCTGTGTTGGCGAACACGGGGCAGTTTGATGCGGCGATTACCGAGCTGAAAGCGATGCCTGGCGCGGCGAAAGACCGCGATACGCAGATGCAGATTGCGCAGATTCAGGATAAAGCGAAGCGGTTTGCCGATGAGGCGAAGACGCTGGATCTGGCCGAGTCTCTGTCGAATTCGGCTCCGGAGAAGCAGGCAATCGACTTCATGCGGGGCGCGATGTTTGAGCGGCAGAAGAATTTTGACGCCGCAGAACAGTCGTTCCGGAAGGTGCTGACGATTGATCCGACGAATGCCGGGGCGATGAATTACCTGGGTTACATGCTGGCGGATCGTGGCGTGAAGCTGGATGAGGCGCACAAGCTGATTTCGCGGGCGTTGGAAATTGATCCGGGCAACGGGGCGTATCTGGACAGTCTGGGGTGGGCTTTGTACCGGCTGAATCGGCTGGATGAAGCTGCTGCGGAGTTGAATAAAGCGTTGGCGAAGATTGGCAAAGATCCGACGGTGCATGATCATCTGGCCGAGGTCTACGCGAAGCAGGGCAAGATGAAGGAAGCGATTCAGCAGTGGGAGGCTTCCATCACCGAAATGAAGGCGTCCTCTGCGGTGGAACTGGACCAGGACGAACTGGCGAAGATCACGAAGAAGCTGGATGCGGCGAAGCAGAAGTCCGCGGGCAAGAAGTAGGGCCCGGTGCAGCGTATGAGGCTGGCAGTTCTGGCGTTGGCGGCGGGAGCCTTTTGGGCCCCTGCCGCCTTGGCCGGCGAGAAGAAGCTGCCGGCTGGTGAGGCTGCCAATGAGGCGGTCGGGGTGCAGGCCAGCGTGCTGGATGACGACCATCTGCAGCAGATTTTCGCTTCCGATTTCAGCCACATGTATGTGGTGGTGGAAGTGACGCTGACGCCGAAGGGCGGCAAGCCGGTGGATGTGCGGCTGGACGACTTTCTGATGCGTTCGGAACAGACGGGCGAGCATACGGGGCCGTTGCTGGCGGCGCAGATTGGCGGCGAGGGCGGGATCGTGGTGAAGCGTCCGGATCCGGCGCAGCGGCGGGGTGGCTTTGGCGGGGGTTTTGGCGGCATCATGATGGGCGGTGGCGGGATTGCGCCGCCTCCGGAGCAGGCCAAAGTTGAGGCGAAGGATGATCGCGAGACCGATCCGCTGCTGGGCATGCTGAAGCGCAAAATCCTGGTGGAGAAGGCCGTGAATGAGCCGGTGACCGGGCTGTTGTTTTTCCCAATGGAGAAAGAGAAGCCGAAGAATCTCTCGCTCGTCTACACGACCGGGGCGGGGAAGCTAAGGTTCAGGTTCAAATAGATGACGCATGTACAGGACCTGGATACTCCAGTTCTGGTTGTTGATCTCGATATTATGGAGCGGAACCTGACGCGTGTTCAGGATTACTGCAACCTGCATGGCCTGAAATTGCGGCCACATACGAAGACGCATAAGTCGATTGAAGTGGCGCAAAGACAGTTAGGCCTGGGCGCGGTGGGCCTGACGGTGGCGAAGACGAGTGAGGCCGAGGCGTTGCTGGGGGCCGGGGCACGCGACATGCTGGTGGCGTATCCGGTGATTGGCGAGCAAAAAGCACGGCGTTTAGCGTCCATTGCGGCGATGACCCGGCTGACCGTGGCAATTGACAGCTTATTTGGTGCACAGCAGTTGTCTGCGGCGGCGGAGGCGGCAGGGACGCGGCTTGGGTTCCTGGTTGAGATTGATGTGGGTCTGGGACGCGTGGGCGTGACACCGGAGGGTGCGGTTGAGCTGACGCTGGAAGCGATGAAGCTGCCGAATCTGGACTGGCGAGGGATTAACTTCTATCCGGGGCACATCAAGAGCCAGGATGCGGAGAAGTTGGCGGCTTTGGCGGTTTTGCTGGAACAGATTCGGATGGGCTTTGCTGCGGCGGGCCTGAATCCGGAGATTGTGAGCGGTGGGTCCACGCCGGCTTTGTTCCACTCGCATGAGCTTCCGGGGCTGACAGAAATTCGGCCTGGCACATACGTGTTCAATGACCTGAACACGGTGGCAAGCGGGGCTTGCACGCTGGAAGACTGTGCGGCTTCGGTGCTGGTGACGGTGATTTCGACGGCGCGGCCGGGCCACATGATTGTGGATGGCGGGTCGAAGACGTTCTCGTCGGATAAGTTGTCGTCGGGCGGGCCGGGGCACGGGCGTTTGGTGCAGGCTCCGGGCGCGTACTTCCAGAAGATGAACGAGGAGCACGGATTCGTGGATTTGACGAACGCCGAGCGCACGTTTGCCGTGGGCGAGAAGGTGTCGATTATCCCGAATCACATCTGCGTGGTGGTGAACCTGCACGAGTATGTTTACGGGGTTCGCGGCGATGTGGTGGAAGAAGCGTGGCGGGTGGACGCCCGGGGGAAGTTGCAGTAAAATACTCCCGGCGTGGTCGATGTCGGCGATGGTCAGCAGCGCTGCGAGGGCGTTGGTGAGGATCTCGCGAAATGCGCGTAATGCCTGATTGTGGGTTTCAGGCGGGTTACCATCGCAGCATGCGTTCTTGTCTTGTTGCTGCCTTACTCCTTTCGGCGTCTTTGTGTTCGGGGCAGAGCCCGCAGGTTGCGGTGCAGCCGTCAGCCGCGCCCGCAGCGGGCAGTATAGCGGAACGGACGCGCGGGATGCTGCCGATTCCTGGGTATTTTCCTTTGTATTACGACTCGAAGGCGGGGCGGATCTGGATGGAGATTGCGCGCTGGAATATCGACTTTCTTTACACGGATTCGCTGCCGGCGGGGGTGGGGTCGAACGATATTGGCCTGGATCGGGGGCATCCGGGCGAGAACCGGGTGGTGCGTTTTGAACGCAGGGGACCGAAGGCGATGCTGGTGCAGCCGAACCAGGATTACCGGGCGGTGACGAACGACGAGTATGAACGGCGGGCCGTGGAACAATCGTTTGCGCAGTCGATTCTGTGGGGCTTTACGGTAGACGCTGAGGAGGGATCGCGGGCTTTGGTGGATGCCACGGGGTTCTTTCTTCGGGATGTGCACGGGGTAGCGGCGACGCTGGCTGCGCAGAACGAAGGGACGTATTCGCTGGACCAGACGCGCAGCGCGGTGTATCTGGACCGGACGAAGAATTTCGCGAAAAACACCGAAGTTGAGGTGATCCTCACGTTTACGGGCACCAATCCAGGCCGCCTGGTGCGTTCGGTGACGCCGTCTCCGGAGTCGTTGACGGTACGGGAACATCATTCGCTGGTGGGTTTGCCGGAGGCTCCGTTTAAGCCTCGCGCCTATGATCCGCGGGGTGGGTTCTTTGGGATTCGGTACATGGATTATTCGAAGCCGATTTCGGAACCGATCTTCCAGCGGCTGATTTCGCGGCATCGTTTGGAGAAGACAGATCCTTCGGCCGCAGTGAGCGACGTGGTGAAACCGATTGTCTATTACCTGGATCCGGGAACGCCGGAGCCGATTCGGTCGGCGCTGCTGGAGGGAGCGCGGTGGTGGGCGCAGGCGTTTGAAGCGGCGGGTTTTCGGAATGCGTGGAGGGTGGAAATTCTGCCTCCGGGGGCAGACCCGATGGATATTCGGTACAACATCATCAACTGGGTGCACCGGTCGACGCGGGGGTGGTCGTATGGCGGCGGGGTGGTGGATCCGCGGACGGGTGAGTTGCTGAAGGGGCAGGTGACGCTGGGGTCTTTGCGGGTCCGGCAGGATTTCCTGATTGCCGAGGGGCTGATTGCTAAGTACGAGGAAGGGAAGGCGGTGGACCCCAGGATGGAGCAGATGGCGCTGGCGCGTTTGCGGCAACTGGCGGCGCACGAGGTGGGGCACACGCTGGGGCTGCAGCATAACTTTGCGGCGAGCATAAAGGCGCGGGCGAGCGTGATGGATTATCCGCCTCCGGTGGTGACGCTGAATGCCGCGGGTGAGGTGGATTTGAATGACGCCTACGCGACCGGGCTGGGCGAGTGGGACAAGCTGGCGATTCGGTGGGGGTATTCGCAGTTTGCGCCGGGAACGAACGAGTCAGCGGCGCTGAGCGGGATCCTGAAAGAGGCTCGGGACAAGGGTCTGGAATACATCACGGATCGGGATGCGCGAGCGGCCGGCGGGGCGAGTCCGGTGGGGCATTTGTGGGATTCTGGCGCGAATGCTGTAGACGAACTGAATCGGGTGATGCAGGTTCGGGCAAAGGCGCTGGCTGGATTTTCAGAGGAAAAGATTCGGTTTGGCGTGCCGCTGCGTGCGCTGGAAGAGGTTTTGGTGCCGGTTTACATGTTCCATCGGTATCAGACGGAGGCGGTGGCGAAGCTGGTGGGCGGTTTGAATTATAGTTACGCGGTGCGGGGGGACGGGCAGACGGTGGCGGAAATTGTTCCGGCGGCCGAGCAAAAGCGAGCACTGGAGGCGCTGATGAAGACGCTGGACCCGGCTGCGCTGGCTGTGCCGGAGCGGATTTTGAAGCTGCTGCCTCCGCATCCTCCGGATTATGAGGCGACGCGGGAGGATTTTCGGTCGCGGACGGAGATTACGTTTGACGCGATGGCTCCTGTGGAGGCTGCGGCGGATGTGACGGTGTCGTTCTTGTTGAATGCGGAGCGGGCGACCAGGCTGGTGCAGTACCATGCGCGGAATGTGCAGAATCCGGGGCTGGAGGAGGTTTTGGACCGGTTGATTTCGGCTACGTGGAAGGCGAATCCGGGGGACGCGGCGCTGGCGGAGGTGGGGCGGACGATTGACAATGTGGTGCTGTATCGGTTGATGCAGCTGGCGGCGAGTTCGCAGGCGTCGGAGCAGGTGAAGGCGCTGGCGTGGTTGCGGCTGGATGAGTTGCGGAAGTGGGCTTTGGCGCAGAGTCCGAAGGATACGGCGCAGCGGGCGCATTTGCAGTTTGGGGCGGCGCAGATGAAGCGGTTCCAGGACGATCCGAAGCAGCTTGGGGTGAATAAGCCAGCTGAGGCTCCGGACGGGCCTCCGATCTAATAGACTGTGGATCTCTGCCTGCGAGCGCCGTTTTTGCTCACGGTCCGGCGCGTTTTGGCGATTCCGGCTACCTAATAGATCAGGAAGTACGGCGAGATCTTCGGCGAGTATCCATCTCGGCAGAAAGAGGTTCTGCAGAAAGAGGTTCTGCAGAAAGAGGTTCTGCGACAGGCTCTGCGATTTGCCACTGCTTCGGTGGACGCTGACGTTCGGCACCCTGCGCTGCCGATTTAATGTCGGCAAAAAGGCTTAAGATAAAGGGAGGCGGACTATGACTGGCACAGAGCCTCAAACTGAAATCGACTGGACGGCATGCGATCTGATTGAGCGGGTGCCGGGGAAGGTTTCTGGTCGACCGGTGGTTCGGGGCACGAGAGTGATGCCGGATCCCATCGTCAACAGTTACCAACTTGGCGACAGTGTGGAGGAGATCCACGAAGGCTTTCCTTCGCTTTCAGCGGATCAGATACGCCGCTTGATTGAGTTTGCCGAAGCCCAGAGGTCCAGCCACCGCGCGTGAAAATTGTCCTCGACGAGAATCTGGACCACCGTCTGCGGTTGCGACTGGCTGGCCACGAGGTGTTTACCGTGCTGTTTCTCGGCTGGGCCGGACTTCAGAACGGAAAGCTGTTGCGGAACGCTGAGAGCGCGGCTTTTGACATTCTGATTACGGGTGATCAAACGCTCTATCACGAACAGAATCTGGTCGGCATGCGCCTGGCAGTGATTGCGCTCTCCAGCGTGGAGTGGCGTATTTTTAAGGCGCGCCTGGACCGGATTATCGCCGCGATTGAGCGGGCCACGCCCGGCTCTTTTCAACTGGTGGATTGTGGCTCGTTCAATCGGCGGAGTGACGGATGATAGACGGCGCGGAGATCGTCTTGCTTACTGGTAAGCGGGGCCGTAGAGGACTCGTCCGGGGCGAGCTACGGTCACCTTGCCGCCCTGCAGGGCCAGTTTGCCGTTGACGATCACGTCGCGGACACCTTCGGCGTACTGGTGGGGCTTCGTGAAGGTCGCTTTGTCGGTGATGGTGGAGGGGTCGAAGAGGACGATGTCG
>CAIYVZ010000136.1 GCA_903929755.1 uncultured Acidobacteriia bacterium | reverse complement strand
GTGATTATATGTAGGGCGCTGCCGCAACTCCGGCCGATTCGGTAAAAATCGAATACGCGCTTAGTTCAATCGCAAGGAGGTTACGGCAGCGTGAAACAGTATATCGGTTGTGACGCTCATGCCCGTTATTCGGTATTCGTGAGCATAGACGAGACAGGCAGGATTGAGCCGCCGGTGCGGGTAGAGCACCAGGGCCGGGATCTTCGGGACTATCTGGAGAAGCTGGAAAAGGATACTCCCGTGGCCGTGGAAGCCAGCGGTGGCTGGTATTGGTTCATGGATGAACTGGAGGCAGCCGGCCTGGATGCGCGGCTGGTCGATCCCCTCCAGGCGAAGCATCGCATGAGCGGCAAGAACAAGACGGACAAACTGGATGCCAAAGGTCTGGCCATCCTGCTGAGGTCAGGCACGCTGCCGGAGGTTTGGGTACCACCTTCGGAGCTTCGCGATCTTCGGGGGCTGATGCGGACTCGTCTTGCAACGCGGGCTGAAACGACGGTTCTGAAGAATCGTATTTTGGCGGCTTTGCGCCGGTTTGGGGTAACACGTGACGAAACGACCACCGACTGGTTTGCAAAGAAGAGCAGGCTCGCATTATCAGTCGCCATTGGACGGCTTCCGGAAGAAACGAGACGTGCCACTCTTCACGAGTGGGAAATGCTGGATCAGGTTGAAGGTCACATCGGCGAAATGGAGGTTCGGCTTCGTGCAAGGGTCGGCAGGCTGGGCTGGGTTCGTCTGCTGAAAACGATGCCGGGAGTGGCTGAGATCCTCGGAGCCACCATCTATCTGGAGATCGGCGATGTGACACGGTTCCCTTCCGCCGACAGGCTGGCCAGCTATTCGGGTCTGGTACCCCGGATCCATTCCAGTGGCGGCAAGTTCCATCATGGGCCAACGTCACCGGTAGCGAATCACTATCTGCGGTGGGCCTTTGTGGAAGCAGCCAACGCCGCAGTAATGCACCGGCACAAGTATGCTGACCAGCATGTGATCGAACTCTACGACCGACTGAAGAAGCACAAATGCCACGGCAAAGCGATTGTTGCGGTCGCGCGGCATCTGGCCGAAGCCAGTTGGTGGATCTTAACAAAACGTGAACAGTATCGGCCTCCGCGTGCGCACGCTGAGGCGATGTCTCCGTCCAGAAACGGGTAAGCGCGGGTGCGGGTTTGGCCTTAAAGGCCGTGTGTGTGATTGCGAAACCCGGGGCGAAGATGCTCATGCCCGAACTCAGGGCGGATAGATGACTTGTGGACGAGACAGAAAGTAAGAGCGGATGGACGAACAACCGTACCAGGAAAGGAGGCTACAGGCTCAAGGCTTAGCTCCGAAGCCCTGGTGCTCTGCCCCAGACCCCGGAGTTTAACGCCTCCCGGCCAGGATTGGATCTGATTCACTCCTGATAACGGTTGGGCGGGAGTTCACACCCCCGCTCCAATCCCGGCCCCGGTTCGGCGCTCGGGTCGCTCTCCAGCGTTGCCCTGTCCTCCGTCCGGTTACCCGAAGTGTATCCAAATTCCGGATTGTGAAGGCCTTCGGCCTTCAGTTTTTCCCGATTTTCCCCTCTTGACCGGAGGTGCGCCCTCATAGATGATTCGAAATCAGATCTTTCTCGCGGAAAGGCGCACAGCCGCAAAGGAAAACCTGAAGGGCCGGGGCTAACGCGTAGTGATCGCAGCCGTTTTCAGATCTCTGTATAGATAGAAAATCAGAGTCGGCGGTTACGAGTGTGGCGCTGAGTGAGAGCGTCGTTGCTGCGATCCAAAGGTCGTTTTCGTCGAGAGAGAGGCCTTGCATCTGCTGGGCGGCTTTCACCTTGGCGTAAATCCGAGCAGCTTCGGCAGGAACAGCCTCACAGGGCAGAAGGCGAAAAGCGCGGTTTGCGCTGGCCTCCAGTTCGAGACGCCTGCGACCTGGGGGGAGCCGTTCAATACCGAAGAGTATTTCGCGTCGTTGGATATGGACGTAGCGAAATCGTGCACGTTGCGAGACGCGAGTCGGGTGGGAGAGCTGAGAGCCAGGAGACCATGGCCTGATCTCCACGCATGAGAGCACTAATCGCGTTGGTGTCGAACAGATAGAGCACGAGAGGAGGTCAAAACAGGTTCTAGACGCGGACGGGCAGGCGGCCTGCAGCTATGGCGTCGTCGAGCGCAGCAACGTCGGACGGCAGCAGGTTCGAGGGCTCGCGCATGGCTGCCAACAGTGCCGCCGGCGAGCCAATGGGCGGTCCAGAACGGAAGGGCGAGTCGTTGGATGCCAACGACCGCAAGCCGTTGAGTGCCAACTGATGGATGCTGGTTTTATGGTCGGAGGCAATGCCCTGCAGGGTGACCGCGAGATCGTCGGGCAACTCGATTGTCAGACTCATCGTCAGGAGGATTTCCACTTCTACTGTGCCGCATATGTTGACCAGAATGTAGACGCCTCAAACGAAAAGGGGTCGCACTCGCCTGGCAAGGAAATTGCCAGCGCGGACGAACATCCGGCTGGTGTGGGGCCAGGCGGGGGTGTGCGACATGAAAGTGGAGATCAGGCCGCCCGCCGACCCTCCCAATAGTTTTCAAACCGGGCGTTGAAGTGACAGCAGCGCAGTGCGAGGATGGCGTTTGCGCCGCGAACGGTCCAGAACATGCCGGACTGCTTG
>CAIYVZ010000135.1 GCA_903929755.1 uncultured Acidobacteriia bacterium | reverse complement strand
GCAAGCAGTCCGGCATGTTCTGGACCGTTCGCGGCGCAAACGCCATCCTCGCACTGCGCTGCTGTCACTTCAACGCCCGGTTTGAAAACTATTGGGAGGGTCGGCGGGCGGCCTGATCTCCACTTTCATGTCGCACACCCTGCGGGACCCTTCCGGGCGCGTTGCGCCGTCGTTTGACGAGCGCCTCGATGCTTTGATGGAGGAAAAGCACCGGAGAGCCGAAGACTTCCTTCGCCCCCTGCCGCCAGAGGACGAAATGAGCGGTCAATTGTTCACAGACTTGAACAAAGAAGCTTCACGACAGCAGGAGAATCCGAATCGCTCTTGAAGGCCCAGGAATCATCGACCACATGCGCGCTCGAGCTTTCTTCTCAGTTGTATCAAGTACTTAGGCTGCGCGCGCCAGCTTCCTGTACCGCCCTGCTGCTACTCCTTAGCTGAGAGGACACGCGCAGGATGACCGAAACCTCGACCATCCCCGCTAAACTGAAGATTCCCCATGCAATTAGAAAAAGTCTACGAACCTGGCCTCTTCGAGCCCCATTGGGCCAAGTGGTGGGTCGAATCCGGCATCTACACCGCTAAGGTGGAACCCACCGCTTCTGGTGAAAAGCGCCCCGTCTTCTCGCTCGTCATCCCGCCCCCCAACGTCACCGGCTCCCTCCACATGGGCCACATGCTGGAGCACACCGAAATCGACGTGACCGTCCGCTGGCACCGCATGAAGGGTGATTCCACCCTTTGGCTACCCGGCACCGACCACGCCGGTATCGCCACCGAAATGGTCGTCTCGCGCCAACTCCAGGCACAAGGCATCCACTATCGCCGTGACCTGACCCGCGAACAGTTCATCGATAAAGTCTGGGAGTGGAAGGCCGAATCCGGCGGCACCATTAAGCGCCAGATGATCCAGATCGGCGCTTCCTGCGACTGGTCCCGCGAACGCTTCACCATGGACCCCGGCCTCTCCCGCGCCGTCCGCGAAGTCTTCGTCAACCTCTACGAACGCGGCATCATCTATCGCGGCGAGTACATGGTCAACTGGTGCCCCGGCTGCAACACCGCCATCAGCGACCTCGAAACCGTCCACGAAGAGACCGCCGGCCACATGTGGCACATCAAGTACGGCAGCACTTCGGGGCAAAGCCTCGTGGTCGCCACCACTCGTCCGGAAACGATGCTCGGCGACACTGCCGTTGCGGTCAACCCGAACGACACCCGCTACGACGGCCTCACCCACGTCACGCTGCCGCTGATGAATCGCGAGATCCCCATCGTCCGCGACGACATGGCCGATCCCGAATTCGGCACCGGCTGCGTCAAGATCACCCCAGCGCACGACCCGAACGATTTCGAAGCGGGCAAGCGCCACAGTCTCCCCATCATTCAGGTGATCGGGCAGGACGCGAAGATGACCGCGGCCGCAGGACCCTACGCAGGCCTCGATCGCTACGCGGCCCGCAAGCGGATTGTGGAAGATCTGGAAGCCCTCGGCCTGCTGGTCAGTATTGAAGACCACACGCTCTCCATCGGCAAGTGTCAGCGCTGCCGGACCGTCGTCGAGCCTCTCGTTTCGAAGCAGTGGTTCGTGAAGACGAAGGACCTGGCCGCCAAAGCCATTGCGGCTGTCGAAGAAAAGCGCATCGACATCGTTCCCGAAGTCTGGGTGAAAACCTGGAACGAGTGGATGCACAACATCCGCGACTGGTGTATTTCGCGCCAGCTGTGGTGGGGTCATCGCATCCCCGTCTGGTACTGCGATGCGTGCGGCCATGAAACCGCCTCGCGCGACGACATCGCCGACTGCCCGAAGTGCGACGGCACGTTGCGCCAGGATTCTGACGTTCTTGACACTTGGTTCAGCTCCGGCCTGTGGCCCTTCTCCACCCTCGGCTGGCCCGACCAGACTGAAGATCTGAAGGCGTTTTACCCCACCAGCCTGCTCATCACCGGCTTCGACATTCTCTTCTTCTGGGTCGCGCGTATGGCCATGCTCGGCATTGAGTTCATGGGTGAGGTGCCTTTTCACAAGGTCTACATCCACGGCCTGGTCCGCGACGCGGAAAAGCAGAAGATGTCGAAGACCAAGGGCAATGTGATCGATCCCCTGGTCGTCACCGACCAGTACGGCACCGACGCCGTGCGTCTCGCGCTGCTCATTGGCGCCGCGCCCGGTACCGACATCGTCTTCTCCACGGACCGCCTCGAAACGGCCCGATCTTTCGCCAACAAAATCTGGAATGCTGCCCGCTTCATCTTCATGAATCTGGAGCAGGCCGGTATTGATCCAGGCCGCGCGGAAGCTGCGGCGGTTGAATCCTTAGAAGACAAGTGGATTTACTCGCGCCTCAATCAGGCAGCGCGCGACATGAACCGCGCCATCGACAGCTATCGTTACCATGAAGCCGCCCAGACCATCTGGCACTTCATCTACGACGATTTCTGTGACTGGTACATCGAGCTCAAGAAGGTTTCCGGCGACTGGAGCAACATCGCCCAGGTCTTCGAAACCACGCTCAAGCTTCTGCACCCCATCATGCCGTTCCTCACCGAGGAACTGTGGCACCGGCTGGCTGAAGGCCGCGAAGGCCAGTCGATCTCGCTGCAGGCCTATCCGCAGTACGACGAAGCCCTCGATAACCCGGCTGCTGAAGCGCAGATAGGGTTATTGCAGGACGTGGTCCGCGCAGGCCGCAATCTGCGCGCTGAACTCGGCCTCGACCCGAAGGCTCCGCTCGATGGCTGCATCAGCATCGATATCGATACGGAAGTCGTTCGCCGTTTATCCGGTATCACGTTCACGAAGGGCGATGTGCCGACCTCCGGCCCCATCCGCTCCACGTCGGCGTTTGATCTTTCTGTCAACGTCTCAGCCGAACAGGCCGAGATCCAGAAGAAGCGTCTGGAGAAGGAATGCGAGCAGTTGGAGAAGAATATCGCCAACGCCAAGCGCCAGCTTTCTGACGACGTCTTCCTCGGCAAAGCCCCGGCGAAGATTGTCGATTCTATCCGCGCAAAACTCGCAGAGTACGAAGCTCAGCTTACAAAACTGAATGCACTCTGAGGTAATTGACTCAATCCGCAGAGCCCTTGCCGAAGACATCGGCAACGGTGACCTGACCACTCTCGCCTGCGTCCCGGAAGAGACGCGGGCGCGGGGTGTTTTTCTCGCCCGCGAAGACCTGGTCCTGGCGGGCACCGACCTCCTGCGCGCCATCTATGAGGAGCGCGGAGGCATCGATCATCTGGAACTCTTCTACTCGGACGGCGACCAACTCCATGAGGATCAGATTCTGGCGGAAGTGATCGGCTCAGCCCGCACGCTGCTGGAATGCGAGCGCGTAGCCCTGAACTTCCTGCAACGGCTCTCCGGCGTGGCCACGCTGGCCCGCCAGTTTGCGAACCTCGTGGAAGGCACCAATTGCCGCGTCCTCGATACCCGCAAGACCACACCTGGTCTGCGGCGTCTGGAGAAGGCCGCCGCACATGCGGGGGGCGTGGTCAACCACCGAATGGGCCTGTGGGACGCGATTCTGATCAAGAACAACCACATCTCCGCAGCCGGTGGGGTGAAGCCTGCGCTTGCTGCGGCCGCTCGTCAGCACGTACCGGTGCAGATCGAAGTCCGGACGCTGGACGAGTTGCACGAAGCCCTCGGGTGCGGCGCAAACCACCTCCTGCTCGACAACCTGACGCCCCATGAAGCCCGCGAATGGATCACCCTCATCGCCGGCCGGGCAAAGGTGGAGCTTTCAGGCGGCATTAACCTCACCACCGTTCGGGCCTATGCCGAAACGGGCGCCGATTTCGTCTCGTCCGGTGCCATCACGCATTCCGCCCGCGCCATGGACCTCAGCTTCCGCCTGGAATTGCTGTGATCCATCGCCTGCGCGAAACATCCTCCACCATGAAGGATGCGACGGCGCTTGCGGCCCAGGGTTCACCTCACGGCACCACCGTAGTCGCGGAACGTCAATCGGCAGGCATGGGACGGCACGGCCATTCGTGGCACTCCGAAGACAAGGGTGGCCTGTACCTCTCCATCATCCTGCGCATTCCTGGTATTGGCCCGTTTGTGACGCTGGCGCTCGGCCTGGCGGTGCAGGAAGCGTTGCAGGAGGTCGCCGGTGTCAGCGCCGACCTGCGCTGGCCCAACGACGTGATGCTGAACGAGCGCAAGGTGGCCGGCATCCTGGTGCAGGCGGTGGACGATGCGCTGATCGCAGGCATTGGCATCAACGTCAACCAGCAGCACTTCCCCACCGACCTCGGTGAGGTGGCTACGTCGGTTTATCTCGAAACAGGCCAGACTTTCCACCTCGAAACCGTGCTGCAAAGAGTAATCGTGCTAAGTCTCCACCACTGCAAACTTCCTCGCCCCGACATTCTGCGAAAATTCGAGGAGTGCTCCAGTTACGCAAGGGGCAAGGCAGTGGAGGTGGAAGGCATTCTCGGGGTGACCATGGGCCTGGACAAAGACGGCTTTCTCCTGATGAAGACAGCCTGGGGCATGAAGACGGTAACGGCGGGCGGCGTCAGGCCAGCGAAATGATTTCTGTCATCATCTGTGCTTATGAGCAGCCCCTCGCAATTGGCTGGCTGCTGGAATCACTGACGCAGCAGACCTTTAAGGGCCCGTTCGAAGTCCTGATAGCCGACGATGGGTCGGACCCTCAGGTCCTCGCCATCGTGAATGAAGTAAGCTGGCGGCTACCTTTGGACATTCGCTACATTTGGCAGCCAGACGCCGACTTCCGGCTCTGCCGTTCCCGCAACAACGCAATCCGGCTCGCCCTGGGCGAATTGCTCATCTTCCTGGATGGCGACATGGTAGTTCGCCCGGACTTTGTTCAGACCCACGTGGCGGCCCATGCGGCTGGCGACAAGATCCTGCTTTGCGGAACCAGGGAGACGCTTCGCATTCGAGCAGACCGGCCACCGAAGAACCCGGAGGAAGTATTCCTGCTCACCGAGCAGACTTCCCACATTGAAGCAGTCGAATCCGAGTACCCGCAGCAAGAAGCGTGGTCGCGCTCACAATTCCCGTGGATGGCGATTTCGGGGAGTAACTTCAGCATAAGGAAGGCTCCGGAAATCGTGTTCGACGAAGCCTTTACCGGCTGGGGAACGGAAGACCGGGAATTCGCCTGCCGGATGCAGAAACTGGGCTACCAGATCGTGGTGACCGATGCCGCCCGAGCCGTTCATGTAGAACTGATCGAGCCCAAAGGAACTCGGCACCAGGTGGATGAAAACCGGGAACACCGCGAACTGACGGAACTGGTTCGAAACAAGCTGTTGATGCGTCGGCTACATCCGGATGTGGACACGACGCCGTCAATCAGAATGCTGCAGAACTGCTCCATCGACCCAGGGACGGGGCACTGGTCTTACGACCCCGCCCATGTGGCGATCGACCTGAACTCGGCAATCGATTCCGCCGAGATGTGGATGGACCAGCGCGGCCTCGAGTTCCGGCCTGCGGACCCCAGCGCTTAGTTGGGAAGAACCAGCACGGAGTAAGTTCCGGTTCCGCCCTTGATCTTCTTCTTGACGGTGTTGGTGGCAAGGTCAACGACGGTGATGTCGTTGGACGGACCATTCGCGGTGAACAGGGTCTTGCCGTCGGGCGAGATACCGATACCCCAGGGTCGCTGACCGACTTCAAAGTTGGCGGTGGCCTGATTGGTGGCGGTGTCGATAACGAAGACCTTGTGACCGCGGCCAGTACTGACGTAGAGGTGCTTCGCGTCGGGCGAGAGAACCAGCCCCATGGGCTTGATTTCCCCAGGCGTGCCGAGTTCGATGGCTTTCACCATTTCATTCTTTACGGCGTCAAAGAGGACGACGGAGCCGTCGTTTTCAGCGTTGACGTAACCGGACTTGCCATCGGGCATGAAGACGATGTTGCGGGGGCGACGACCGACTTTGAAAGTAGTGAGAAGCTTGACGGCTGTGGGGTCGATGACCGAGATGGTGCCTTCTTCTTCGGAAGTGGAGTAGACGAGCTTGCCATTCGGCGTTACGGTGACGCCTTCGGGCTGTTCGCCCGTCTTCACGGTCTGGGTAAGTTCCCCTTTGGCGAGATCGACGAAACCGACGCCGGCGGTATCTTCATTGGAGACGTAGATGAACTTACCGTCGTGGCTGACGTCGAAGTTTTCGGGGTCCGAACCGGCCGGGACAACCTTCGTCACCATCAGCTTTTCGGTATCGAAGACGGCGATCCCATCGGCGGTTTTGTCGGGCGGCGGGAGCGTATCTTCATCCACGCCGGGAGGCGCCGCAGGGGTGCCGGAGAGAGCCACGTAGATGAGTTTGCCATCGGGGCTGGCGTGCATGCCCCGGGGGCGTTTGCCGAGCCGGACGGTGGCGATGACTTCCATGGTGACCGAGTCGATCACGGTCATATTGCCGGAGGTTTCGTTGGCGACGTAGACGCGATAGCCGGGCTTTTTAGTGGGCCCGCAGCCGACCAGCATCAGGGCAAGCACAGTGCCCGCAAGCCACTTCATTCGATTCATGAATTCTATTCTCCCTTAAATGTGAAGCTGGCGTCCTGTGTGCCCGAAGGTGGCACAGTGACCTTGAGTTCCTGTGTTCCGTACTGCTCCTGCCACGCCTCGACAGTATATTCCCCTGGGGGCAAATTCTTCAATTCGAAGCTGCCATTGGCCCCGGTGACGGCGAAGTAGGGGTGCTCCACGGCTCCAACCCAGGCGCGCATCCAGGAATGGATATTGCACTTCACTTTGATCATGATTTCGCGCTGGGCGAACTTGCGTCTGAGCGGCTCGGAGCCGGGGTCCTGACTCTGATTCCAGGCTCGGTTGACCTGAGCCAGGGGGTGGATGTTGTGGGTGACGGGGTCGGAGTTGGAGACGAGGAGAGGCTGGCCGGTCTGGATGCCAAGAACGCGGGGGCCGAACCAGCAGCCTTTTTGGTCAATGGAGACAGGCGTGGAGGGCGGCTCGAACGTTTTGCCTTCCAGACCCTGTTTGACGTAGATGAAGACGTTGGCGAGGGTGCCGTTTTTGTTGACGATGACAGCCTCGTCGTAGAGACCATCCTTGTGCATGGCGGCACACTGGCGGTCTTCGTCAACCTCGATCTTCTTGCGGGCTGGCTTCTTGCCTGTGAAGAGGATCTTCCCCGTGACGGAGCCGGCTGTGGCCTCGTCCACCTGGAAATAGACGGGTTTGGCGGGCTCGGCCTTCTTTACTACTTCGGCAGGTTTCGGGCCCGAGCAGGAGGCGAGGAAGAGGACGCTGCAGGCGGCGAGGCGTCTCATTTGGGGATGTCACCCGTAAGAGATTCCAGGAAGGCGACCAGGTCCTGGCGTTCATTGTTATTGAGGTGGAGCTGTTTGATTTCCTTGTCGAGGTTCGGGTTGGAACTGCCGCCTCCGACGTAGAAATCGACGACCGCGCGAAGGGTTTTCTGGGAGCCATCGTGCATGTAGGGTCCGGTGAGGGCGATGTTGCGGAGGGTGGGGGTGCGGAAGGCGCCCTTGTCGGTTTCGACCTTGGTTTGATCGAAGCGACCGAGGTCCTTCAGCTCGCCTTCGGTGTTCAGCCCAACTCCGATGTTGTGGTACTTGCCGTCAGTGAAGAGGGCGGATTTTTCGTCAATGGTGTGGCACTTGGAGCAGTGGGTACGTTCGGCGTTTTTGAAGAGCGCGAGGCCTCGAATGGCCGCAGGACTGATGGCCTTCTTGTCGTCACCGAACTGGTACCGATCGAAGGGGGAGTTGCCGGAGACGATGGTGCGCTCGTAGCTCGCGATCGACATGCGGATCTTTTCCATGGTGACTTCCCCGGGGCCGAAAGCGGTGTCGAAGAGCGGTTTGTAAGCGGCATTGGCTGCGATACGTTTAACGCCTTCGGTGTGCGGCAAATTCATTTCCACCGGGTTGGCGATGGGGCCTTCGGCCTGGGCTTCCAGACTGGGGGCGCGGCCATCCCAGAACTGTTGGAGGTTGTAAGCAGCATTCAGCACTGTCGGGGCGTTGCGGCCGCCGAGCTTGCCGCCGACACCGGAGGAGAACTGCGCGTTATCGGTATAGCCCTTTTCAGGGTTATGACAACTGGCGCAGGCGATGGTCTGGTCGGCCGAGAGGATGGTGTCGAAATAGAGCTTTCTGCCGAGCGCGACGGTATCAGCGGTGGGCGGATTGTCAGCCGGGACTGGAACCGGGGGCAGGCCGAGGGGGACTTTGATTTCGATGGCCGCGCCGAGGGGCCTGGCAGGCCTCGCCACCAGGGGAGCTTCGGGCTTCGTGCCGCCGCACGAGAGGAGAGTTAACGCGATGAAGGGAATCGCACAGGTTGAACGCATAGCTGCTGGTCGTATTTTATACGGAGCCGGCTAATAACGGTTGAGATCGGCCATCAGGGCCTGGATGCCCTTCTTGTTGTAGACATCAGCGAGGCGCTGCTCTTCGGGGGAAGGGGCGAGGATCCGGAACAGAGGGGAGGCGGAGAGGTCTTCGCGGGTGGGGACCCAGACCTTGCCATCGTTGAATTCCACCTGCTTAACGAAGCCGGTGAGACGGGGAACGTCGAGGGGCTTTCCGGCGCGCGGAACGCGCGATTTCTGCCCAGGCGCCAGGGCGACGGACGCGGTGGGCGGGGTGAGGACAGCCACTTCATGCCCCTCACCGTCGCGGGCGATCCAGCCGAGTTCGATGTGACGGATGGGGCGTCCGGAACGATTGATCACGTCAAGGCCGGAAGCCGTGGCTTCGGTGGGCTCCACGGGAGAGTGGGGCACGGCTAAGTAGGCGTATTGAGCGACGTGCTCGGTGGGGGACGGAGTCACGTTGGTGGCCGATTCCAGCTTCTGACGGTCGGCCTGACGAGTGAGGGCGGCGAGCATTTCTTCGCGGAGACCTTTTTCGCCTTTTGCCTGGAGGATGCGGCGGTAATACGCACGGTCGCGCTGGGCTTCGGTTTCCCAAACAGTCATGGCCCGCTGGGAGTTGAGTTTGTTGGGACCGAAGAAGCTGAGATCGTCGAAGAGGACTCCGTCGAGTTGAACCTTTACCAAGGGGCCGCCGGCGGCTTGAATGGGGCGGAGGAGGCGAAGTTCCACGGGAACGGTGAATTCCTGGCCGGGGGTGACGTCGATTGAGGGGCGCGCGACAGAACCCTTGCCTCCCGGTGCCGATTCCTGCGCGGTGATGAGAAGGGTAACGCCCCGAACGCGGCGGAAGCCGGCGTTGCGGAGGGTTACGGACATGTGGAGGTCCAGGATCAGGGCTCCGCCCCGGGTGGTGGCTCTGGATTCGCCGAGCGTGGAGGAGATGAGGGTTAGGGGGGAATCGGCAGGGAGGTCGATTTTGACCGAGGTATTAGGGTCGAGTGCTATGTCCTGGGCCATCGCGGGGAGGCAGAGGATGAGCGCGAGGAGGAATCTATTCCATGTAGAAGACATTAGTGATGGTCACTCCTTCTGTATCTACCTTGACGCTCTGCTGCTGGGATGCCACCACGGTGGGGACGGGTTTCGGTTGGTCGGGGCGGAGGATGATTCCGGCTCCGAGGAGGAACATAAGGCTGGCCATGGCGAGAGCCAGCCGGGGATTAAACCAGGAAACAGCGGGCGCCGGGGCGACCGAGGGAACACAGGCTCCGGCTTCCAGGCCGAGGCGGATATTCGCGCGCATTTCGCCAGCGAGGTTGTCCCAGTCGGGGATTTCTGGTTCCGAAAGCGCCAGGTCGGCGGTAATTTCGCGATAGTCGTGGAGGGCTTCGGCGCAGGCCTGGCAGGTGCGGACATGCCGGGAGACGCTGAGCCGGGAGAAAAAGGTCAGGTCCTTGGTCGCGTAGAGCGCGAGGTCCTGTTCAGGGGGATGAGACATGTTAGCTTTTTCTCCTTTCGGCGAATTTTCTTAATTTGATTCTGGCGTTGGCGATGTGAGAGCGCACGGTGGCTTTGGAGCAATCGAGCCGTTGCGCGACTTCCTCGGCGGGCATGTCTTCCATGTCACGGAGGACGAGGGCGGCGCGTTCGCGGGGAGTCAGTTTCTCCATGCCTTCAGCCAGCCACTGGCGGCGTTCGGCTCGGAGAGCTCCCGCTTCCGGGGTTTCAAAATGGCCTTCCGGCGCTTCGTTGATTTGACAGAAGGTGACGCGTTTGTGGCGACGGAGGAAATCGAGGGCGGTGTTGGTAGCGATGCGGGAGAGCCAATGGCCGGATTTCTCATCGTCCTTGAGCTGGTCCTGACGCTGCAGAGCCTTGATGAAGGTTTCCTGGGTTAAGTCCTGTGCATCCTGCACGTTACCGACGAGGCGGTAGATCTGGCGGAAGATGCGGCGCATGTGCTCATTGACGAACTGATCCTGTGCGCTGGAGGACGAGGTCGGAACTGGTCGGGTTGGCACCGCTAACAGCATGTTACACACTTCTGACGACGAAGCGGGACAAATCGTGGATAACAATTTGTCGCGAAAGGCGGACGGGATAGACTTGAAGGGTCGATATGAAACTTGCTGAGAGAATGTCGCGGCTGCTGGTTGAGTCCGCGTTTGATGTGCTGCAACGGGCGCGAGCGCTGGAGGCACAGGGCCGGGATGTGATCCACCTGGAGATTGGGGAGCCGGATTTTGACACGCCGAAGCATGTTACGGCGGCTGCCAAGAAAGCGCTGGACGAGGGGTTCACGCACTACGGACCGACGCCGGGCTTGCCACAGTTCCGGGAAGCGATTGCCGAATACGTGTCGCGGACACGCGGAATTCAGGTGGGGATGAAGAATGTGGTGGTGGTGCCGGGTGGCAAACCAATCATCTTCTTCCCGATGCTGGCGCTGCTGGAGCCGGGCGACGAGGTGATTTACCCGAACCCGGGGTTCCCGATCTACGAATCGATGATTCGGTACACAGGGGCAACGGGCGTACCGATTCCACTGCTGGAGGAGCGCGGTTTCTCGTTCGACCTGGAAGTTTTCAAGGCGAGCCTGAGCGACCGGACCAAGATGGTGGTGCTGAATTCGCCGCAAAACCCGACGGGCGGGATTATTCCGGCCGCAGACATTGCGGCCATGGCCGAACTGCTGCGCGACCGGGACATTATGGTCCTTTCCGACGAGATCTATTCGCGGATTCAATACAGCCAGGAAGCTCCGGTTTCCATTGCCAGCATGCCTGGGATGAAAGACAAGACGATTATTCTGGACGGCTTCTCGAAAACCTATGCAATGACGG
This sequence comes from uncultured Acidobacteriia bacterium, assembly GCA_903929755.1. Lineage (GTDB taxonomy): Bacteria > Acidobacteriota > Terriglobia > Bryobacterales > Bryobacteraceae > BOG-234. The sequence goes on along the minus strand of CAIYVZ010000135.1, from coordinate 3,377 downwards.
GTTGGCGGCTGGGCTACGGCGTAATGCCGGAGTGGCTGGTTGAAGCGGTGGGCAAGCTGATGGTGAATTCGACAAGCTGTACGGCGACTTTCACACAGATGGCAGGCTTGGCGGCGCTGACAGGACCCCAGGACGATGTGGAGCTGATGAAGGCCGAATTCCTGCGCAGGCGGGATGCGTTCTGTGCCGGTTTGAATGATATTCCGGGGTGGCGTTGCCAGATGCCGGGTGGCGCGTTTTATGCGTTCGCGAATGTAAAGGCGAGCGCGGCGGCTCTTGGGATGACATCGAAGCAGATGGCGGACTCGCTGCTGAATGACGCGGGTGTGGCTTGCCTCGATGGAGCCGGGTTTGGGCAGTTTGGCCAGGGGTATCTGCGGTTCAGCTACGCCAATTCGCATGAAAATCTGATGCGGGCTGTGGAGCGGATCCGGGGCTGGGTAGTTCGCTAGACGCAGTTGACATGGTAGAAGTGGGCGGAAGCCACGTCGGATTTGCGGTTGAGTCCGGCTATTAGTTTTGTTATTGAAAAAAGGAAGCCATTGCCCTCGATTGCAGTTTCGGGGGCAATGGCTTCTTTGTTCGTGAGGGCCAGGGCGCGGCGGAGTTCGGCGTCTTCGCGGGCCCGGGCTTCGGCGGCTTTGCGGGTCGTCTGGAGGTCGTCGAGTTCTTTCGTTTGTGCGGGCGATACTGCGTTCGATACGGTTTTCGTAGTAGCGCCATTGGCGCAGGCTATGCCTGAAATCTTTGGGGACAAGGCCGATCACGCCAGGTGGGGCCTGGGTGACGGCGACTTCGACTTCGGGGCGGTCGGTGTCGTAGTTGTCGGCGAGATCGTGCTTGAGCCTGACCTCATCGTGATCGTCGTATCGCCGATCGATAGCAAATCGGCCACTCAACGGGGGCGCCAGGCATGATGCAATCAAGCCTTAAATACCCAAACCCAACCCTGACTATGCAGCCAATTCGGTAACTACGGCTACTCGCGTCCCCCACAAGACCGGGAGGATGTCGTAGTTGCGGAAGGCGTCGATCACGGCCCCGGAGACTGGCTGTTCGTCATTCAGGACGGCGTAGGCCCTGGACTCGGGGGCTCTGACCTGGCGAGTGTCAATCCAGGCGTTGATGAAGTGGAGGGCGCTGTCGCGCGTAGGGCGGGTTATCGCCTGGACTATCCGTTCGGGTTGCTTGCGGTACTTCGCTATGGCGAAGTCGAATTTGTGGTCGTAGCCACTGATGCCGGTGAATTTGACGTTCGGCATGTAACGAATGTAGTGGCATCGAGCCATGCCACTACATCCTCGTAGAAGAGGCTTTCGACGACAGGCTTTGAGAGGTAGAAAAGGTCGTTGACCGCGAGCATCGCCTGAATCAGGTTGTGCTTGGGGAGGGCGAAGTTTTCGGGGGTTGCGTGAACCTCAATCGCTTCGTCGTTCAGTTTGACGCCGAAGCCGTTCAGTGTCATGCGGAGGAGATCTCTTCGCTTGTCCGTGTTGAGGATGCAGCCAGAACCTTCGAGGTCGTGAATCGTGTAGCTGTCGTCCGAGAGAATGAAGCCACCATCTTCGCGCCGGGCGTAGATCTGGAGGGCGTCGTTGTGGCGGTCCAGCCAAGGCGTGGTGATTTCAACCCAAGAGCCGTTGATTTCACGGAGGGTGGTCTTATCCTTCAACCACGCGCGATAGTCGTGGAGCAGACCTTCGATCTCGGCGACGCTCATGAGAAGAGACCTTTCTCGATCCGCGGCGGGTCTGTGATGTTGCAGTGGGCCATGAAAGCCTGATAAGTTCCGAAAAGGTCGGCAACATCAGGATAGCGGTTCGGCGGTGCCGGGACGGCCCACTTGTCACCGAAACCTTCGCGGTAAGTGTGAAGGTGCGGACACGGAATTTCGGTGCCGTCGGGATTGCGGTGAGGCGGGCCATCAAGATCGAGGCGCATGAGCATGATAGCCTGGCGAGCGCGGTTCTGGTAAGTAGCTTTGGTTAGTTTGATTTGAGCGCGCGTGATATCGAGGTTGAAGTTCTCCCGTTTATCGAGAGAAGTCAAAGAAACAGTGAGCCGCTCACCAGGCGCCGGAAAGAGCGTGGTCCGGTCGTCGGAACGACGCTTTTCCATTTGGATCAGTGCGTCGGCTTCGTCTGAGGGATGTCGATGTCGGCCATAGGATCCAGCGTCCTCCTACAGAAGAGTACACCACGTCGGACCTCTGGGTATTGGGGTCCTCAGCGAAAAGGAGACGGGGTGCAGTCGCAAGCGAACTATAGCCTAAGGTGCCTCGCCAGAAACATCGAGAAAGGCGCGGCAGCGTTAGTCTTCGCTGCCTCCGAAGATCCCGCTGAGGGCGTTGAGGGGGCCGTGTTCGTCGCCTCCGCGGCGGGTGGGGGCGAGTTCGCGGCGGAGTTTTTGGAGGGTCATGCTTTGCAGGATGAGGCGGCCGGGGCCGGTGAGGGTGGCGAGAAAGAGGCCCTCTCCTCCAAAAAGGGCGGTTTTGATGCCGCCTGCGTACTGGATGTCGTAGTTGACGGTCTCATCGAAAGCGACGATGCAGCCGGTTTCGATTTGCAGGCTTTCGCCGGGCTTGAGGGTGAATTCGACGAAGTCGCCGCCAGCGTGGATGAAGACGAGGCCGGGGCCTGTGAGTTTTTGGACAATGAAGCCTTCTCCTCCGAAGAAGCCCGCTCCGAGTTTCTTGACGAACGCGATGCTGAGCTGGACGGACGGCTGGGCGAAGAGGAAGGCATCGCGCTGGGCGAGGATGGCCTAGCCGGGGGCGAGTTCAAAGGTCTGGATGCGACCAGGCCAGGAGCCAGCGAAGCCGACTTCGCCGGGGCCGTCGGCGCGGAAGTAAGTGACGAAGAGAGATTCTCCGGTGACCGTACGGCGGATGGCTCCGAGGAGTTTTTCGCCGAGGGATTCGCCGGTCATACGGGTTTCCCAGGCGACGTTCGGGGTTTTGTAGACCATTTTGCCGGCTTCGGCATAGAGTTGCTGGCCAGGGCGCAAGCGGACGCGGGCGATCTGGAGATTTTCGACGACGATGGCGTACTCGAGGGGGTCAGGCGTGTAGCCAGAGCGGTTGGCGGAGGAGGCACCGGGCGGGGGCGTACCGGCGGAATTGCCGCAGGCTCCACAGAAGTTTGCCAGCTCGGGCATCTGAGCACCACATTTTGCGCAAAAGGCCATCGGGACCATTGTGCCGTATTTTCGGGGGGTGCGGGGGAGGGGTTAGTTGCCGGGTGTGCGACATGAAAGTGGAGATCAGGCCGCCCGCCGACCCTCCCAATAGTTTTCAAACCGGGCGTTGAAGTGACAGCAGCGCAGTGCGAGGATGGCGTTTGCGCCGCGAACGGTCCAGAACATGCCGGACTGCTTGC
>CAIYVZ010000134.1 GCA_903929755.1 uncultured Acidobacteriia bacterium | reverse complement strand
TGGCCGTTCGAAGCACCCAACTATCCAGCTTGCCAGGTCTTGTTCCAAAGCGCCAGGTCTAAAGTGAAGATTCTTAAAGATTTCTTCGAGTACCCTTTCGACGTGCCGGAAACCTTCAAGTAGGGGGCTGAACTGTTACGGTAAAGACATGAAGCGGGCATCAGGGGCGTTTGTTCTTCTCAGGAACACGCGTGTATTGGAGCCCCTGCCGGACGTCTTGGGCGGAGTACCGCTTTGGCTGGATACCGCCCGTCGCGGCTCGGTTGCGCTTTTTATGGTGATCGCTTGCGGGTTGGGAGCGCCTTCCCTCTTTGCCGGTCCAATACTCAATTTGGCTCCGGGAACTTCAGGGGCCGTTACAACCTGGGCAACCGGCTTGAACTATCCGGTCGGGATGGTTCTGGCCCCGGACGGGTCGCTCCTCGTCGGGACCACAGCGCCGCTCGGAGGGCAGTCTGGCGATGTTCCGTACTACCAGGGCGCCGGAACCATTTTAAGCTTCGCCGGCCCCAACAGCCCTGGTACGGTGGTGGCTGGTCCGTTTCCGGGCGCTATCACCAGTATCGTAAGGGCTGGAAGCAACTATCTGGTGGTTGGTACGGCCGGGAACGGCGAGGTAACGCCACCGGGCGACCGCAGCTCCTTTACGACCATGGACATGCACGTGATGGTAAAGAACGGGGCCACGTACACCGAGATTGGTGACATACACGTGGATCAGAACCCGTCGAACTCAGTCAACCCCGCGTTCACCGTGGTCCCGCACCCGGGTGGTGGACCGAATCAGTTTGATTTGTATTTCCAGGTCGGGTCAGCCGAGTACTTACCTGAACCCCTGGCGAATGCTCCGGTGACCGGGCTCATCAATGGCCAACTGCAGCAGGGTGCCATCTACCGTGTCACGCTCACGGGAAACGGAAACTCCGCCAGTGCCGGCCCGGTAACTCAGATAGCCACCGGCGTGCGCAACAGCTTCGGGATGGCAATAGATGCGAACGGGAACCTCTACTTCGGCGACAACGGCAACGAGACCAGTGCGGACACCCTGAACATCATCCCGGGAGCCGCTACGGTGAACAGCCCGCTCGATTTCGGCTTTCCCTCCAGCTATTACGATGGGGTGACGGGGATTCTAAACAATTCGTACCCCGGGAGACAAGCCGCCCTGCTGGCTTTCGCGGGCGCGACTCCCCAATCCGGTATTTCGAACCTGGCGCTGGCCCCTTCTGCCTTCCCGAATCCGTACCACGGAGGAATCTTCATCGCCTTCCACGGTAACTATTTCAACGCCAACGCCGCTAATCTCGAAAATGCTCTCTTGTACTACGATCCGGTCACGAACAGCACAAGCGCGTTTATTCCGGCAGCCCAGGCCAGTGTCGGTAATCTTGACGGGTTGCTGGCAACCAGCGATTCGCTTTTCGTAGCTGATTTTGGCACGGGTCCCGGAAACTTTGTGCCCGGTACCGGCGCGATTTACCAGATCGGGCTGAGCCCGGACTCCTCGACCCCCGAACCAGCCGCCTTTGTACTGGCCTGTATCGGTCTCGCGGCCCTCACAGTAAGGGCGTGGTTCCGTCGCCGACGCAGGCACGCGCCGCGTGAGGGCCCGGCCTGCAATCTTTTGATGTGACTCCCTGGCACTCGACTCGGCAAGTTCCGCAACGTGTTGGCGCGCCCGTCGGATTGCAGGCACGAAGCGACTTATATATGCTTTTCTGCCGTGCGTCCGTTTAGGCGCAACTTCAGGAGTTACTGGCTCCGTGGTCGAAAATCATGGATAATGGGCAAATATGGAGCAACTCGTAATCTTCCGCCGGAACCAGCGGGCTGGCTGGACGGTTCAGCTGTGAAGGCGCTCCGGTTCGCGCTCCGGGCGGCCTGGCCTCTTGCGCTTCTGGCCGTACTCCCGGCTCTGGCCCAAAACCAGCCGACCGATTTTACCCCATCCCTTGCCGACGGAATTCTAACTGTGGCACCCGGCCGGATGAGGTTCGGGGCCTTTGTGTGCCCGGAGATGAAGGCCCCGGCGACGTTGTCGTCTACCGGGAACGGGAACGCGATCGGTAAGCTCTATATAAGCGATTCCTGCGCGCTCGTCCTCGAATATCCGAACACCCTCTCGATCACTTTCAAGAGCAGCGGGATTACCGCGGCCGCCGTCTCAGCGCCGGGCACACCGGCCGCTGCACTCCTGATCGCCGAGGTTCAGATTGCCGCAGGAGCGCTCGACTCAGTGGTCGATAAGAGGTCGATATATTCGGCCTTTTCGGCCATGGCAGGCCCGGGCATCGTCATCGACTGTACCAACGGCCCCTGCCTGTTCTCCACGGATCCGGCGGTTGTGATGACCTCCGGAGGCGCCAATGCTGTCACTGGAACACAGGACAACCGCAATGCGGCACAGACGTTTCCTGCCAAACTGGCCTCCTCGGAACCGGCGACTTGTTCTGCCGGAGAGCAGTATTTCGACACGACCAACTCCATCCTGAAAATCTGTGTTGCCTCCAACACCTGGGTGCCTACCGGAAGTCAAGGAGCTTCCCTGCTCCGGAAAATCGACTCCCAGTCTGGCATGGATACAGCCCTCTCCGACCCGACAGGGAGCCCAGTGGCGACTTCGCTCGTGCCGCCACTGCATGCGGGCCAGTGCCTCCTGTGGACCTGGACCGGTTGGGCCAGTGACCCTGGCGTTAGCGCCACCATTACCTATGGTGGGGCATCCCTGGCCGTCCTTAGCGCATTCGATTCCGGGAACGGGGCCGAGTTAAGAGGGCGCATCTGCAACAACAACGGGGTGCAGAATGTGCAGACGCTGAGTGCTTCTTCGTACGGTCGGGAACCGATGCGGACAGGTAAAGGCACCGTGGACACGACGGCGCCGCAAAACCTTACCCTGACGATGACCGGAACCGCCACCGTCACAACCCAACTGTGGACCGCAGCACTTGTTAACTAGGCCGTGCCGGGGTCCAGTCCAGCGTCTGGCACGTACGGTCAGCCTGTGCCATGTAACCCTCGGGTTAGATCGCATCGCTCATAAGCACTTCAGCCGACCGCCGGGATAATGAAGCGGACCGAACGCGTGTGCCAGCGACCGCGCTTTGCGAAAGGTAAACTGAAACTTGTCTTCTCAAGAGTCCAGACGGAGGGTCCTGCTGCTGGCGTTTGCGTTTCCACCGGAGAATCTGACCGGTGCGGCTCGTCCGTGGCGTTTTTACCGCTACCTGCCGGAGTTCGGTTACGATCCGGAAGTGGTCACTGCCAGCACGCAAGACGCGCAAAATCCGCACCCGCACGTAACCGGGGTGGAGGACCGGACCAGGGCAACCCGCCGAAGGAGTTTTCGGCGGCTGTTCGAAGCGGTAATTTACCGAATATTTCGGCCCGGTGACGAAGGTTTTCTGTGGATGTTCGATGCTTTCCGCGTCGCGGGACGGTTACTGGCGAAGCGTGACAGGGGCACGATGCCCCCCCCGGTTTCCGCGATTTATTCCACCTTTCCCTCGCTGAATGTGCACCTGGTGGCGATGGCACTGAAGCGACGCTACGGGCTGCCGTGGATTGCTGATTTTCGGGATCCGCTGGTCGGCAACAGCTTCACCCACCACACACCTCTTTCGAATAAAGTGGATGCGTTCATCGAGCGCCGGATATTTGAGGAAGCAGACGCACTGACGGTGGTGAGCGACGCGATGGCCGACCAATGGCGCGGGCGCTACCCCGCCCAGGCCCACAAGATCCATGTTCTGTGCAACGGCTACGATCCCGCCCGGCCCATTGTTCCGCTCCCGATCCCGAAACGACCGTACCGGGTGTTAGCTCACCTCGGTAGTTTCTACGGAGGCAGAACCCCCGAACCGCTGGTTGCGTCGGTGCTCCGCCTCATTGACGCCGGCCGGCTGGATCCGGCCGCGATTCGCGTTGTCTTCGTGGGCGAATTTGTGGTTGACTCTTACCCGGCAGAAACGCGGGCCCTGCTCGATCGGCTATCCGGCCTGGGGTGCCTGCAATATGAAGATCGCGTTGTGCCCCGCGAAGAGGCACTGAATGTGATGGCGATGAGCGACTATCTGTTGCTGGCGGACAACAATCGTTTCCTGGAGGGTCACACTTTCACGATTCCCGCCAAGCTCTTCGAGTACGTCCAGGTAGGCCGCCCGATTCTTGCGCTGACGGAAAAGAATTCCCCGGTGGACCGCGTGCTCGAAAGGTCAGGAGTTCCGGTTACTGTGATCGAGGCGCGTCTGCCGGATCCTGAAGTGGATCAGCGATTATACGAGTTTCTGCAATTGCGTTCGGATCCAGTGGAGCCAAGCGCGTGGTTCCGCGATACCTTTGATGGGCGGAGGCAGACCGGCACGCTGGCTGGAATCCTCGACTCCATCATCGGTTCAGATATCGAACCCGCCCGGCGCTGAAAAAGCTCAGTACTCCGCTCGCCAGTTCCGGCGAAGCATGAATCAAAAACACTTGCAAGCTCATTATAATCAATAGATTGACGCTCTTTCGCGGAGCCTGAACTAATTGCCTGGAACCTCATACATCGTGGGATACTGAGGCGTGGGCAAATTTGGCAGACAACTTCCCGCGCTATGGAAGTCACCAGGCACCGTGTCGAATTTGGCCCTGGCCGAGCCCCCCCCATTTCCGGGGATCACCGAAGCGGGGCGGAATATGAAGTCCGGCCGCCACATTGCCTATCTGGTCAGCCAGTATCCACACATCCGCCACGCCTACTTACTGCGCGAAATTCGCGGTCTGCGAGAGCTGGGCTGGAACATTGACGCGGTAGCGGTCCGGGCGGACACCCGCACGCGCAATGAGTGCACCGAAGAGGAGTGGGAAGAGCGGGCCTCTACCTGGTGCGTTCTCAGCGCGGGAGCCGGGGTAATCCTGCGCGCGCACCTGCATACCTTTTTTCACCGACCTGGGGGCTGGCTTGGAGGTCTGGCGCGGGCGTTCCGGTACGGCCAGTTCCATCCGCGGCGCACGCTGGAAGCTGTTTTCTATTTCGCAGAGGCCGTCGTGGCGGGCTGGTGGATCAGCGCACGGGGCATCACTCACGTCCATACTCATTACGCATCCACTGTCGCCTGGATCATGGCACGCGTATTCCCGCTGGAAATATCTACCAGTATTCACGGGTCTGGTGAGTTCGATGATCCGTCCGTGTTTCGGCTGCGGGAAAAAGTCGATGCCTCGAAATTCGTCCGCGCCGTGAGTTATTTCGGGCGCAGCCAGATGATGCGGGCCGCACCATACGCGCAGTGGCCAAAGATCGAAATCAGCCGGCTGGGAATCGACCCCGCACTGTTTCCGCCCCGGCCGCATCGCCATACCGCGTCCCCGGTGCGACTGCTTTGCGTAGGCGGAATGGCACAACCCCGGGCGTTCCAGTTCATTGTGCAGGCGATAGCCCAATGCCCTGAGCAGAACGTTGTGCTCCGGTTTGTTGGCGATGGCCCGGACCGCCCGATCCTCGAGCAACTCGCCAGCGAACTCGGAATTGCAGCCCGAGTGAGCTTCGAGGGCTGGCGCCATCAGGATCAGCTCCGCGCCATTTATGCGGAAACCGACGCGTTTGTGTTTTCCAGCTTTGCCGAAGGAATACCGGTGGTGCTGATGGAGGCTATGGCCATGGGAATCCCCTGCGTCGCCCCCTGCATTACGGGCATACCGGAATTGATCCGTGACGGCATTGATGGGTTGCTGTTTGCGGCCTCTGACGCGGCCGGGCTTGCCGCAGCCATCTTGCGGCTGGTCCGCGAACCGGAACTCCGGCGGTCGCTCGGTGAGTCGGCTCGCGGGCGCATTCTCGAACACTACGATCTAAACCGGAATATCGAGGCACTCGGGGCGATCTTCGAGCGGCGCCTCAGCGACTGATCAGGCGCGCGTGCAATACAGATGGCCGGGTCGGTATTGACCGAGTGTCGCCGCCGTGAGGTATCGGGCCGCCTCCACGTCGTAGCTCTTGTAGCCGTACGATTCCAGCAGGCCCAGCACCGCGATCCCGTTTTCCACCTTTTCCTTGGGGGTGGCACCGTGCATCTCGATAAAAAGAGCCGGAGAATGGCGCGCCAGCGTTTTTGCCATGCCCTTCAGGGCGGGGAGTTCCATTCCCTCAATATCAATCTTGATCAGGTCGGGCGCAGGGAACGCGCTCTGTTCAACATCCTCATCGAGCGTTAAGACCGGAATCAAGAGCTTCCTTGCAGTCCTGACCGTTGATCCGATCTGCTCGGCGATCACGGCTTCCCCGGATCCGGCACCCGGCATCAGCGGATCATAAATCAGCTCAATCGTGCCACGCTTGTCTGAAATTCCTCGGTTGTTCAGCGTCACATTCCGCAGTTGATTCAGGCGAATATTCTCGGCGCACTTGCCGTAGTTCCGCGGATTCGGCTCCCATGTCACCACCTGCCGGGCCCTGCGGGCGAAGAATAGGGTTAAGACACCCTCAAATGCCCCGATGTCATAAACAACCCTGCCGTCAATCTGCATTTCGGCAAGGAATTTCGTTTCCGCGGTCTCGCCGGGCGAGATCGGCACAAAACCGAGCCCGCCTTTTCTGCGCATCCCCTTGGCTAAACCGTGCCGTATGGTGTAGGTGTAATGGGCGAACAGCTTCTGGCTGATAAATGAGACAATTCGGTGTTTCAGGTCAAAATGTTGCGCACGAAAACCCTGCAAGATTGTCTCCTGCGTGAATTGTAGCAGCTGACGGCGTCTTCCCGACCGCGCCTTCCGGTTCGGGATGTCGCCGCCCTGCCGGACGCCACGCTGCGGCAGGTAACGATAAACGGATACCAGTGTCATCATAGTCGTCATGTGCGGAATCACAGGGTTCATTCAGCGACCCGGCCGAATCCAGCCAGCGGAAATGGCCGAAATCGTCACCCGGATGAATTCGGCGGTTCAGCATCGCGGCCCCGACGATTCGGGCGAATGGGTGAACTTCGATTCCGGCGTCGCACTGGGCCATCGCAGGCTGGCAATCGTTGATCTTTCTCCAGCAGGGCATCAGCCGATGCTCTCCGCATCGGGCCGTTTCGTCATCGTGTTCAACGGGGAGATCTATAACTTCCTCGAACTTCGACGCGAGCTTGTAAGCTTCGGCTACACCTTCCGTGGGCATTCCGACACGGAAGTGATACTCGCCGCGTTCGAGAAGTGGGGCGTTGAGCCCGCCACACGCCGCCTGAACGGCATGTTCGCCATCGCGGTCTGGGACCTGGACACCCGCACCTTCTACCTTTCACGTGATCGCATCGGAAAAAAGCCGCTTTACTACGGCTGGATGGGAAGTACCTTTCTTTTTGGATCCGAACTGAAAGCGCTCCGGGCGCACCCGGAGTTTTGTGCCTCCCTCAACCCCGGCGCCGTGGCGCTTTTCTTTCGCTTCGGATACATCCCGGCGCCCTGGACCATCCACCAGGGCATTTCGAAATTGCCACCCGGCACCATCCTCACCCTGCGGGAGAATGATCTGCCGGGTACAGTTCCCGACCCGATTCCGTTCTGGACAGCCGGCGACGCGGTCCGCGCGGCGCTCGCCAATCCCTTCCGTGGCTCCTATGAGGATGCGCTGGCGGAACTGGACACCCTGCTGGCAGATGCCGTGCGCTGCAGGATGATCGCCGACGTCCCTCTCGGCGCCTTTCTTTCCGGTGGTATCGATTCCTCGCTCGTCGTCGCGCTCATGCAACAGCAGAACAGCGGACGCGCGCGGACTTTCAGTATCGGGTTCGAAGACAAAGCCCTGAACGAAGCAGGCCACGCGCGCGCCGTGGCCGACCATCTCGGCACCGAGCACACCGAACTGTTTGCCACCGCCGAAGAAGCCCGAAAACTAGTACCCGGCATGGCCGAAATATACGACGAGCCCTTTGCCGACTCCTCGCAGATTCCCACGTACCTGGTCTCAGCGCTCACGCGCAAACAGGTGACTGTCGCCCTCTCGGGTGATGGCGGCGACGAATTCTTCGGTGGCTACAGCGTGTATTCCAGCAATACGCGCTTCGTCGAAAAATATGGCCGGATACCCTGGTTTCTGCGCAAAGTACTGTCGCACGGCCTCGCGCTGGCGCCCGGAAACCGGATGGCGAAGCTGTCCTGCGCCATCGCCTTCGAATCTGAGGCGGATATCCACCGTGCGCTCGTATCTTTCTGGAATCCCGCCCAGGTGGTGCCGGGCATCGCGGAACCGGAGACGGCCTTCGCTTCCAGCTCCAACCTTCCTTTGGATTTCGTGAGTCGCATGATGTATCTGGACAGTGTTACCTACCTGCCCGACGATATTCTTGCGAAGGTGGATCGCGCCAGCATGGCGGTTGGCCTTGAAGTACGCTGCCCCCTGCTCGACTATCGGGTCTTCGAATTCGCCTGGCGGCTGCCCCTGGCGATGAAGATTCGAGGTGGAGAAGGCAAACAGATTCTGCGGGACCTTCTCTACAGTAAAGTCCCCCGAAAACTGGTGGACCGGCCCAAACAGGGTTTCGCGGTACCGGCTGGAGAATGGATCCGCGGACCTTTACGCTCCTGGGCGGAGGATCTGCTGAGCGAAACTTCGCTCCGGCAGTCCGGCATGCTCAACGTGGGAGCGATTCGCCGCGAGTGGGCGCAGCATCTCGCCGGAACTCAGGACGCAACGGCCCCGTTATGGATTGCGCTGATGTTCCAGGCATGGCTGCGGGCCCAGGCATGACTGCGGACCCAGGCATGACTGCGGACCTAAGCTTAGGAAGCAGCCAGACCGGCCTGTGCCAGCAGCGAAGTGTATATCTCCCCCATCCTGCGGGCTGACGCAGTCACGCTGAACTGCTTTTGAATGAATTGGGTACCAGCCAAGGACATGCGGCGGCGCAGGTCCGGCTGATTCACCAGTACTTCCAGCTGGCTGGCCAGCCCCGCCGCGTCACGCGGCTCGAACAGCAGTCCCATTTCCCCTTCTCTCACCAGTTCAGGATTGCCTCCAACCCGGGAAGCAACTACTGCGCACCCACAAGCCATCGCCTCCATCAGGGAATTCGACAGGGCTTCGGACACCGACGGGAGAACAAAGATATCAATCTGGTTGAACCACACCGCCACATCAGCCGCTGCTGGTTCAAAGCGAACGGCGTCCGCAATTCCCAACGCGGCAGCGCGTTGCCGCAGGCTGGCTTCCACAGAACCACTGCCGACAATCAGCAACCGTACCGAGGGACTCCGGGAATGTACCGCAGCGAAGGCATCTACCAGAGTATCGATGCTCTTTTCCGGCCGCAGCGCATAGATCCCGCCAATCACCAGCGGCCGCTCCGGGTCCCGCGGGCGCGGATAAAAGACCGAAGTATCCAGACCGTTGTAGCAGAGTTGTATCTTCGCCGGATCCACGCCGAAATCCTCGCATAAATGCCGCTCGATGGCCCGGCAGTTCACTACCGTCGCCGTGGAGAGCTGGTCGCACAGTCGCAGCAGCCTTTGGTGTGTCCCGGATACAAGATCCCGATATGCGCGCTGGCTGGAGATCACAACCGGTGTGCCGAACAATCGTGCCACCGGTACTCCGAAGATGTTCATGGGCACATCAAAAGCATGGACGATCCGGATCCGGTGCCGCCGCAGGTACCGAGCCATTAGAAGGGCACCACGCAGCGCATCCACCGAAACGAGCGACCGCACAGGAAAGTGCACCACGGGTACACCCACACTCTTTAACTCCTCACCGCGCATGCCCTCAGAACGGAAACAGGCAACGTGGGGTGTGAAGCGGGAGCGATCCAGGTGCTTAGCTATCTCTGTCAATTGCCTTTCGGTGCCCCCGGGGCCCAAAGACTGAACCATCAGAAGAACCGGCACAGGCGTGCTCTGGACTGTCAGTCGACTATCTCCCTTTCGCTGCCGCGCCAGTATTCCAGCTGTTTTGTCGCGGTCCATTCGAGGCGGGAGGGTTCCGCCGACGGCCGCAATTCGAGCGCGGCAGCCAGCACCACCGGCAGGGTTTCGGTGCGTTTCAGGCACAGCACAGTTGCCGGTTCTCTGGACCCAAAACCGCGCGAACGCCAGCCATGCTCACCGCCTTCCTCACAATACTCCACGCTTCCCTTACTCCAGATCAGACGCGACCGGTGCCCAAGCCTCAAGACGCCCGATGAATCCTGCGCTGCCGCGGCCGGATGCCAGAACTGCTCCAACAGCCATTCGCCTGGGGGGCCCTCAATTTTATCTATTATGAAAATTACATCTCTCCGCAGCCGTACCCTGCGTGTGTGCCGGAAACCTCCGTACGCGCAGGACGCTTCAATCAGCCTGCTGGCTGCATCCCACTGTTGAATCCTTACCTCGGGCTTTTCATGCCAGCGGAAAGCGTTTACCGGCACCGCCTGATCGCGCCCGGCAATACGTACCGTATTGTGCGCTGCAGACCCGCGGAATCGGTCGCGCCATGCCGGATCGCTATACGCGAAGGTGCCCGCATCAATCAGAAGTTCCTCTTCCCCGAGCGAGACCGTGAGCGAGAGTGTATCAGAATGGCTATGCCCCCCGGAACCGGTGCCAAAAGGCCCGCAATCAACCGTAACGTGCGCTTCTCCCTCCGCCAATATAACCATGCCAGCGTCAGAAAACAGCTGTGTGGAGGCTCGCCTGGGCACCGGACTGCTATCCCGGCACGCCTCCGGACCGAGCCACCATACGGCCTGAACCATGCTGTCCGCCGCACCGAAGGGCAAGTCCCTGCGCTGTAGAAAAGCTGCCGTTGTTGCCAGTGTCGCGCGGCCGAATTGACCCGGTGGGCCGAAGGCGTGGAACAGCCTTCCACCGTCATCGTCTCCTATTAGTGGCAGAACTCCCGCAGGTCCCATGAGCGCCGCAACGTAGTCCGCCATACGGCGCAGGCCCTCCCTGTACGATTCGGTGGAGTCCATCAGAATCGCGCCGAACAGAAACATGTCGAGGGCATACAAATGATAAAAAGACGATTGCTCGAACTGCGTGCCGTCGGCCCGAACCTGCGTCTGCATGAGGTCCAGCATTATGGTGGTACCTGTTTTTCGCCAATGCTCCGCCCTCGGCCAGTCGGGGAAGGCCCGCCCAAGAGCAGTGAGCGCCAACGCTTCACCCTGCAGGTGCGTATTGGGAGAAAAATAGACCGACAGATTGTACTCAAGATAGAGACCATGCTGGTACAAACTAACCAGAAAGCGCTGCCTGAGATCTTCCGGAAGGCTGCCACCGCACAAGTGCCAAATCCACATCCAGGACAGGGCGCGAAATGCAACTTCGAGGGCGCTGGTCCAGTTAATTCCCTGCTGAAAGGGATTGTCCAAAAGCCAGCTTTCGATTTGTCGCGCCAATTCCGCAATGTAATCGCTGCGCTCGTTCAGCAGATGGGCCTGGGCAAGCACCACAAGGTGATGGTGACGATTGAGTTCCCAAACAAGGCGGTGTGACCTTGCCCGCGGAAAACGTATCCCTTAGCTGAGAATCAGCAAAGGGAGAAAGATGGAAAAGGCAAAGAGAGCGAAGTACACGCTGGAGTTCAAGCAGGAAGCGATACGGCTTGTGGAATCCGGTGAGAGTCTAGCG
>CAIYVZ010000133.1 GCA_903929755.1 uncultured Acidobacteriia bacterium | reverse complement strand
TGGCCGTTCGAAGCACCCAACTATCCAGCTTGCCAGGTCTTGTTCCAAAGCGCCAGGTCTAAAGTGAAGATTCTTAAAGATTTCTTCGAGTACCCTTTCGACGTGCCGGAAACCTTCAAGTAGGGGGCTGAACTGTTACTCTTTACCAGCATGCCGAAACTCTAACATAATAGGCGGTCTTGCGCTGCTTCCCTGCCGCTCAATTCAGGCCGCTTACAGTACCGGCGGGAAGCGGCACACAGCCGTCAATAATTTCAACCTGGCCTGCCTGGCTGTACGTATGTGTCCCCACCAGACCTGGCGCCCACAGAGGGTTAATCGTGGTGCATGGTCTTTCCTGGTACTGGTAGCGATCCAAAACGACAATTTCGTTCAGAGTGATACTGTACCCGTAATGCTTACTGCAGTCCTGACTCGGCCGGAACAACTTTCCATGGTCCCGAAAGATGGCGCCGGCACCTCGGCTGGAGCGAATGTCGGTAGAAACAGGATTGGAGGGATGGGCCACCCACTCTCCCGTGAGTTCGCCTGAATAGAACAGCCACAACTGGATGCCGAGACCACGCGGCTCCTGCAGGGTCACAAAAAACCAGTACAGACCGTCCTCCATCCAGACGGTGGTATCAACCGCGTGCCCCTGGAACAGCTCCTTTTCCAACTCCCACCTGTCCGGAAAACGAACACAGCGGTAGAGTTCAACGGTACCGTTCGCCACAGTCTCCGGGATCATATACATTGCCCCGGCGGCGCGGAAGACACAAGGATAGGAAAGGTGATAGGGTCTTTCCAGCACCGGTACCGGCTTGCCAATTCCGCCTGCCTCCACTTGCGCGCACGAAAGCTTTCCGAGTTGCGTGCTGTAGTCAAAGTCTTCAAAAAACACCCAGGCGTTGCCGCTTTCCTCAATTAAAAAGGGATCAGCGTAAAAACGATCCTTCGGCGATTCAATCCAGCGGAAACCGCTCAGATCAGGGGCGGATTCGGAGTCAGGGTTCAACCGTGCCCCGGTACGGATCGCAAGTCGCCAGTGCTTCACTTTGGGCCGCCGAACCAGCCGGCGCAATGACTTGCGGACAAGCAGGGGTCCCAGCCACTTCAACATTTCCAGGTTCGTCGGCGCCCGGTAGATTGATTTCTTGCCGAGATATGGTCTTGCAGGTAACGAAGTACGCTCAATATGATCCCAGCCGTGTTGGTGCAACTCGCGCAACTTCTGGATAACAAACGTCGATGCACCCCAATAAGGCTGCACGTAGTTTCGAGCCTGGGATATGCCGGGATATGTCGCAAACAACCCCTTGCATAAGACCATGCCGGCATCCAGTTCTTCCGTCAGGACCTGGAGCATGACGCCAGATATCGGATTGCCCTCATAAACCTCCCAGAAGTGCGCCGGGCCGCCCCGGTAATAATCGCCATCGCCGTGGTGATACGACCAGACCCCGCACCTGGCTGAAGTGAGGATCTCACCGCGCAAAATATTAAAACCGAAACGGATGAGCACGTCCAGCCGTTTTGCCTTGATGTGCTCGACGGCGTCGGACGGGAAGCGGTGCACAAAACGTTTTCTGAATGGAGTCACTGAAACAGACTCCACGTGCTGAAGTCGTGCGGCGCAGTCCACCAGGGCGTGCGGATCCTCAGAAGGAACAATATTTCGGCGATCCCAGCGTTGGTACAGGTCGAAAATGAACTGCCGCCTGCGAGTACTGCTACCCAGCAGATCAGCCAGCTTCCTGAAAAATGATCGCCTGGGCGCAGGTTCAGTCGATTGTCTTTGGGCCTCTGCGTTATAGACCAGCAGTTCCAGGCTGGCGAAATTACTTTGCAAAATGTGATCAACGACCTCTGCAAAGCAGGCCGGCAGCTCAGCGGAATCAAGGAGCAATCCAATTCGGAGGGCGGGGCTCCCGGATTTTGACTGCCGGTATAGATAAGGCTGCATTTGCATATTATGAACTCATCAAAGCAGTGGCGTGAAGCTCGAGAGCGACGTACTTTGGCCGAATCGGCCACGCGTGAACGCCGGGAGCATGCGAAGTCCCCCGGCCTGCGGGCCCGCCAAAGTACATGGACCAGGAATACGATCAGTATCTGCGCGTCGAGTGAGAGTTGTTCGCAAGAGACGCTGAACGTTCCCAGGCCTCACTGGATGACGCAGCCAGCCCCGCAGCCCAGGTCCTCGATATCGGATGCGGCGCCGGGCAGGAGATGCTGCCTTTCGTCAAAGCCGGTGCCTGGGGAGTGGGTACCGATATCGCCCCTGACGTGGGGGCTCTGGGCTATGAGCTGTATAGTCGGGTCGGGTTGGGGAAACGCGTGTGCTTTGTCCGCAGTACTGCCGAGCACCTGCCTTTTGCCTCCGGCCGCTTTGCCGCAGTTATTTCGCGGCTCGCCCTGCCCTATACCGATAACGCGCAGGCAATCGCGGAAATGGCCCGGGTGATGAGTCCACATGGTGTCCTCTTGCTGAAGATCCACCATGCCGGCTTCTATCTGAATAAGGCATGGTACGGCATCCGCAGCGGCAAACTCCTGAATACCGTACATGCGGCCCGCGTGCTTACCTCCGGAGTCCTCTACCACCTGACGGGCACGCAGGTCCGGAATCGAATCGTAACGAATGAAACGTTCCAGACAGAGTGGCTGCTGAAGCGCGAACTGGCGCGCCATTCGCTCGTCATCCGGAGGCACATGCCCGATACGAACTGGATGACTCCGTCGTATGTGATCGCCCGCAGTGACGCGATTCCAGGTGGCGACTGCTGATTATCCGGCGGCACACAGGTGAAAAGATAAACGCTTTTCGCGTGCTAAACTCCAAGTAATTGCGAGCGGCAAGCCCGAATTCTGCGGCTGCCCTGGTTCCCATCTCATTATGAAGCTGGCTGAAGCGTTACGTGTAATACATCAGGCGCAGCGGTCTGATGGTCCTCCGTGCCAGGTCTATTTAGCGTGCGGCTTTGAACCCCTCCATCTGCTCACTTTCCTGAACGCGCACTGCAGCCTGGCGCGGCCGGATAGGCATGTTACTTTGCGCCGCGGGAGCTACGCAAATCTGACCGGTAATCTGGAAAGCCCCGCTGCCCGGGAATCAGAACATGTGGCCATGGTCCTGGAATGGCCGGACCTGGATCCCCGCCTCGGTTTGCGCATGCCGGCACTCTGGAATGCGGACACGATGCGAGAAATTTCCGTGGAGTCTGCTCGTCGCCTGGCGCGTCTGGAACATGCCCTGGAGGGTCTGCGCCACCAATCGGTGATTGCCTGTGCCCCCACATTACCGTTTCCTCCTGCGGCTCTCGTTGCGCCCTGGCTGGCCAGTGAACTGGAACTGGACCTTGAGTACCAGTTGAGTTCCTTCCGTCAGCGAACGCGCGGGTTGGGTGTGAAATGGCTGAGTACTGGTGCACTGGGTGCCGTTTCACCAGGCACCTCCCGCTATGATTGCAAAGGCGATTTCTCCTCCGGTTTTCCGTACTCTATGACTCATGCCGATGAACTGGCCGGGTTACTGAGCAGTCTGCTCTTTGCTCCCCCCCTGCGAAAGGGTGTCATCACGGATCTGGATGGCACTCTCTGGAAAGGCATTGTGGGAGAGGTGGGGCCCGCAAATGTTTCCTGGGATCTTGATCACACCAGCCGGCCCCACGGTCTGTACCAGCAGATACTTCGATCTCTGGCGGAGAGCGGTATCCTGGTAGGTATCTCCAGTAAGAACGACCCCACTGTCGTAACCGAAGCCTTTCAGCGCCGGGATCTGCTGCTGCGCGCCGAACACGTCTTCCCGATGGAAGTCCATTGGGGCCCGAAGTCGGAGTCGGTCGCCCGCATCGCGAAGGCCTGGAATATCGGGCTCGACAGCATTGTTTTCGTGGACGACAGCGCACTCGAACGGGATGAGGTGGCACGGGCTCATCCGCAAGTGGAGTGCCTTGCATTTCCGGGGGACCCCGGGGGCGTGGAAACGCTCTGCCGACGGTTGCGGGGGCTCTTCGGGCGCGACAAAGTAACAGAGGAAGACCAGCTGCGGCTTTCCACCATCCGGCAGAATCAGGAATGGCAGGCCGTTACCGACGCGGGTGAGGCCGATGAAGCCTTCCTGGCCGGGTTGAATGCACGGCTCCTGCTGGATTGTCGCCGACATAACCCTGACTCACGTGCGCTCGAATTGCTCAACAAGACGAATCAGTTCAATTTGAACGGGGTACGCCGGGATGAAGGAGAGTGGCTGCGTTTTCTTGCGCAGGATAACGCTTTCTGCTGGATCGTGTCCTACGAAGATCGTCTCGGGCCTCTCGGCAGAATAGCTGTTCTGGCAGGCACGCGCGAAGGCGAGCACCTTACTTT
The DNA here is from genome assembly GCA_903929755.1 of uncultured Acidobacteriia bacterium. Lineage (GTDB taxonomy): Bacteria > Acidobacteriota > Terriglobia > Bryobacterales > Bryobacteraceae > BOG-234. Next base: position 30,868 of record CAIYVZ010000133.1, on the reverse strand, counting down.
GGCCCACTGGGTGATGAGCTGTCGGGCTTTTTCCCGGCGGATCGAACATGCCTGCCTCAGTTGGCTCTTCCATGAAGTGGCTGGCAAGCCGGGCGCAACATCCGTAACTCTGCAATTCGCCGCCACCCCGCGCAACGGCCCGACACGTGACTTTTTGCGTTTGTGGCGGGACGGGGCAGACGGGCAGGAAGCAGCAGAAATTACCCTTACCCGTGCTGCCTTCGAACAGCACTGTCCGCCGCTTCACCATCACTTTGATGACCAACCCCTGACGGACGGAGCGGGCCAGCGGAGCGAGTTCGCATCCCAGGAGATTTCTTCATGAACGAGAGCCGTACCAGACTTCTGCAGTGTTTTGCCGCCGTGTTCCCGGAACTCACCAGCGCCCAGGCTGAATCTGCCTCGGCGGAGTCAATATCCGGATGGGACTCGGTCGCCACCGTTACGCTGGCGGCCCTGATCGAAGAAGAGTTTGCCTGTTCCGTGGAACCGGAAGATTATGAGAAAATGACCTCGTTCCAGGGCTGTTTGCACCTTGTAGAATCGCGATGAGCGTACCGCCCGGAGTCTCCTGGCCCGACAATAAACGCTTCGCCTTTACGGTATTCGACGATCCCGATTCGCAGACACTGGAGGCCACGCAGGCAGTTTACGGCTTCCTGCATCAGCATGGTTTTCGCACAACCAAGGGAGTCTGGCCCCTTGCGCCGCGCCGCGAGGCCTCCGACTATGGCCTAACCTGTGGTGACGCACGCTACGTCGAATATCTGCGGCAGTTGCAGCGCCAGGGTTTTGAAATCGGGTTTCACAACGCGACATCCCACACCTCCACTCGCGAAGAGACGCTTGAGGGACTAACCCGCTTCGCTGAGCTATTCGGCCACCAGCCGCGCGTGATGGCCAACCATTATTACTGCGACGAGAACCTCTACTGGGGTGCCGACCGACTTTCAGGCTGGCGGCGCGCGGCCTATAACCTGCTTACGCGGTACCGGAATTGCGGCTCTTCCGGGCACATTGAAGGACATCCGAATTTCTGGGGTGACCTGTGCCGTGAGCACGTTACCTACGTGCGGAATTTCGTCCTGCCGGAAATTAATACGCTGCGTACATGTCCCTTTCTCCCTTACCACGATCCGGAGAGGCCTTATGTGAACTTCTGGTATGCAGGTACGGAGGGCTCCAATTCAACCCGCTTTATCGATGCTATTGCCGAGGAGAAGCAGGACCGCCTGGAGCAGGAAGGCGGTCTCTGCATCATGTACACGCACTTCGGGCACGATTACTATAGCGATGGCCGTCTGTCGCCTCGTTTCGGGGAACTGATGAAGCGGCTGTCCCGGAAGAACGGCTGGTTTGCTCCGGTCGGAACGATACTGGACCACCTGCGAGCGCGCCAGGGTGCCAGGATAATCCTCCCGGCCGAGCGACGCGCCCTGGAGACTTCCTGGCTGCTGAAGAAAATCACGCGGGGAACCAGCTAGGGTAGTGTCCTCGAAATAACATCATGGTCAGGGCAGCCGGTGGATGGCCTGACAGCCTTGAGTTGGTACACGAAAGGAGGCTCGAATGGCATACGCATTAGTGGAGTTCGACGACAAGCTCGTGCCGGCGGCGCGAGCCTTTAATGAGAGGATGCGGGCTGCCGGTGGAGATGCCTCCGCCGGTTTTCTCCTTCCGGAGCACGCCGAGACAGGCATTTCGCGCCTCCAGCACTACGTTGTCACAGAGGGTGATTTCATTCGGGGAGGATGCCTTCTCGACAAACGCGCTCACTGGCTTTCCGGGGAGTCGGCCGAGGTCTAGAATATTCAGGCTCCCTTAAGTGAGGGCATGGTGGACCGTGCCCATGCGAGCGTGGCGATCTTCATGATGAAGACGCTTCTGAAGCAGAATCCCCGGATCTACGCGGTCGGGATGGGGTCTGAGAGCAGTCCCTTCGCACGGCTCGTGAAAGCGCTTGGCTGGAAGCTGCAGCCGGTACCGCTCCTGTTTCGCGTTCTGAACGGAAACCGGTTTCTGCGCGAGGCGCGAGCTCTGCGCGAACCGCAGTGGCGGAGGCGTGCAGCAGAATTCGGGTATGCCAGCCGGCTCGGCTCGGTTGGGTTCCGATTACTCCACTGGAGGATGCCCCCCGCCAGCGGACAGGAAATCGAGGAAGTCGGCCGATTTTCCGACGTCGCCGATACCTTGTGGAAGAAACAGCGCTCGCAATGGGTGTTTGCCTCAACCCGCGACGCGGCGGCGTTGAACAACCTCTACCCACCTGGATTTCGCATACGCCGGTGGCAGCTGCGAGACGGTGCCGGCTGGGCGCTCTCAACTCTGACGGAGTTTCAGGACCATCACCACTTCGGCACAATGCGGGTAGGGACCATTGCAGACCTTGTGGCGGAGCCCGAACGCCTGCCGGTGCTGATTGAGAAGGTCGTCGGGCAGCTGCGCGCCGATGGGGCGGACCTGGTTGTTTCGAATCAGATGGATCCCATGTGTCAGGCATCCCTGCGTGCCCGTGGCTTCCTTCAGGGACCTTCGAATTTCCTGTTTGCCTCATCGGTCGCGCTCACTCGCACCATTGGAGCCGGTCGGGTCCATCTCAATCGCGGAGATGGCGACGGGCTGATTCACCTGGCAACCGGGGACCACGCGCAGCGTTAATACGGCCTCGACCGGGACGATTGCCGATTCCGAACTCTTCGTCTCCCGGAGTTTCTTCATGCGTGCCTTGTGCTGGGCCTCCGCTTTCCGTCGGTGCCCTGCCACGGCAATCAACCGCACGTAATGGATCCGGCCGTTGATATTTTTCAGGCAGGGCAGCATCTCCGCGTTCCCTGATCTCAAACGCAATAGCCATCTCTCTGAGTTCGCCATAAACCCGCTCAACAAGGTACTCCACCTCAGGCGGTCGTGGCGCGTCCGACGGCAATAAAAAACGCGCTCGCCAGACGCCTGACGAGCGCGTTTCTGTTCCTTCCGGAATCGCGACTTGCTTACTTCTTCTTGTTGAGGTCCGCCATCGTGTGGGACATCTTCAGCAGATAGTCGCTGCGAACTTCACCGAACACGTCGATCACCTGAACATCTTCGTTTCCAATGTACGCGCCGTGAACGATGTTTGGCGGCAGCACCACCACATCGCCCTTTTTCACTTTGTAGATTTTCCCGTCGATAATTTCATCGCAGGAGCCGTCCAGCACAATCATGATCTGTTCCTGGCTGTGGTGGTGCGGCGCGAAATAGGAATGCGCATCCATCTTTAGAAAGCTGATCATCGATTGCTCACCCACGACCAAGCGCGAGTTGGAGCCCTTCACCAGTTCCACCGGTGGCAAGTCCGGGTAATGAATCACGTGCGAATTAAATTCTTCCGCTGTCGCTACCGGTTCCTTCGGCGTGGCCTGGTTGGTTTGAGCGTGGACGGGAAGGCCCGAAACGAGCATGCCCGCCCCGAAACCAACGGCAGCGGCGAACGCGACCGCGGCCAGCAATATTTTTGTCTTCACTGAGCTTCTGCTCTTGATCACGGATCGTTGGTTCACAGATCGTGAAAGACAGATCCGACTTTTCAGGCTAGCATGTGGACGCCGAGCCTCAAAGCTTGACCTATTATACAGGTACTGATAGCATCATGCTGATCGCCAGGCAGTGGCAGGAGCATCCAGGGAAGACATTATGCAGACATTCGAGAGTCCCACCAACTGCGCCTGGGGCGACGATGGCAAGACTCTTTACATCACTGCAGTCACCAGCTTGTATAAGATTCACGTAAACGTGGTCGGCGAAAAAGCTGCTTTCAACTAAAGTGCGAGGGGACGGCGCGCCCGCCCCTCATTTTCGTTAGTTGTTCGCCTTCCAGATAGATCCACGAACGCATCCACAATCGCCGACGCTGCACAACCCGGCTTGAGCCGATTATTCACAGCCATTGCGGTGGGCAATAGACAGGCCTTGTCGGTGGGAATGTAACCGATGCGGCCCGGGCTCAGCGTCACCATCACGGTTCGGTCGAAGAGCGAGTCCTTCTTCAGGTACTGGCCGATGTCATTGCACACCTCACCCGGCACACTGGCAAGCGCGGGATCTGCTCGCTTCTGCAGGATGCCCTTCCTCAGCAGAGCGTTGTAATGCGCGGGGTCGTATTTCACGGGTTTGGCTACTGCCGGTTCCCGGAGATAGAAAAAACCCGGCTGGTGCCACCCTCGTTGCCGAAGATGATGCCAGCCGGGCACTAAGTGAACTACTTGCTGAGAGCGATCACGGCGAGGCCGTGGGCTTCACCGTGGCCGGGGAACCGACTTAGAGCAATTTACGCCGAACGAGCACGAAGGCCCCAAGCGCACTCACCAGCAGAACGCCAGTTACAGGTTCCGGGGTAACCGAGGTTTGGTCCACCGCTCCCGAACCAATTCCGACGCCGCTCGAAAACTCAATCACGGAAAAATCAACCGGCGTTTGCCCCACCAGAGGGATGTCAAACCATGGAAATACGTTGTTATTCACACCAACAGTGACGCCCGTGCGAATGGTATTGGCGAAGCTATCCAGCAGAGCGGTGGCAGCCGCCCAGTCCGGGTCATGATCCCCGCGGATTCCATGGACTTCAATCGCATGGCTGATTGCCGCTTCATTGAAAGCGGGGTCAGGAAACAAGGTCGCCCATGGGGTACTGGCAAATGCCGAGGCCGCGGTTGTGCTGACAAACATCACGGTGTGTATTTGTTCCGTCGGAATCTCATTGACGAAATGCACCCGGTCGTAAGTGTTGTCATAGCCCACGCCCAAAAGCAGCGCAGAGGTCCGCGGGAGCGCCGAGCCAAAGACCTGATCGAACCCGCCAACGGAAGAACCGCTTCCCGGAGGCGCTCCGGTTAGGAAGTCCGGCCAGCTGACGCCGTGGTCATTCCCGATAGCCTCATACTTAACGATGCCATTCACGCTGGGCGATCCATCGGCAAGTGTGACGTTGTAGTGAGTAAAGAATGATGCCTGGGCGCTGCCTGCAAGGGCCAACACGCCAGCCAAAAAAGTTAACTTGAAACGCATGAAATCCTCCGATCTCAAGGAGCCTACCGCGACTCCGTGACGGAATCATTATACAAGGTTGGGGTAGATGAGGGGCCGTAGATTTTCATGCGGGTAAGCCCTCCCTCCCAGGTATGCATGGCTGGGCCCGCTGCCTTTGGGGTTGACAGACCCCGGTCCTGCCGCGCTGTCCCCAGCTTCCCGGAAATAGAAAAAGCCCAGCTGGCACCGTCCTCGTTCCCGAAGACGATGTCAGCCGGGCAGTAAGTGGACTACTTGCCGAGAGCGATCGCGACCAGCCCGCTGGGCCCCTTCTGACTGGGATCGGCGGCTTTGTCATCGCCACCCTGGCGAGTACCCACAGGCGATGCCGTAACCAGCAGATACTGGCGGCCATTCAGCTCAAACATGGAAGGCGAACCCGAGCTCACGGCACCCAGCGCTATCTGATGAAGTTCCTTGCCGTTGTCGGCATCGTAAACGTGGATCTTACGATCCGCCGCGTTCACAAAGACCAACCCGGCGCTCGTCACAATCGCCGAACTCTTCATCGTTTGCGCCGCGCCGGTGCCATGAACCCCCGCTTCTTTCACCACGCGGAAATCATCGCCCACACCGATCTGCCATTTGATAGTGCCCTTGTTCAGATCGTAAGCGGTGAGCGAAGTATAGGGAGGCTTGTTCGCCAGAATCTCCACGCCGTAGCCATCCATCGTCAGACGGTTGTCGGGAGCCGGAACGTTGTCCGGGTATTCGTTCATGCCGCCGCTGGCAGGAGGCGCGGGCCGCGTCGTCACAGGCCCGGTTTCAACCGGCGTCACCGGCGGGAAAGTCAGCACTGGACCGCCGCGCCCACCTCCGCGGCCACCGGCATCTGCCGCCGCCAGGTAGCCGACCAACGCGTCTACATCGGTGCCGTTCAACTGGTGGAAGCCGGGCATCTGGCCCTTACCTTCCAACACAACTGTCCGAATATCGGCAGGCTTCAGGCGGTTCGCAATGCCAACGAGAGTTGGGTTGGTGGACAGGCCCGCACGATTGGCGCCGTGGCATCCCGCGCAGTTCGCGGCGTACAGATTGGCACCGGGACCCTGAGCGGCGCCGCCGCGTCCGCCGCCGCCCGCGCGCTGTTGGCCGGCGGGAAGCAGTTTGATGAGCGTGGGGTAGTTGAACGACATGACATAGACCGTGCCGTCAGTGGGATTCGAAGACGTCATGCCCCAGTTCGCACCGCCCTGATTGCCGGGCATGTGGAGTGCCGTATCGAAACCAATGGGGGTAAACGTTCCCTGAAAACGAGCCTTGCTGAGGCGGTCAATCAGGTCGGCGCGCTCTTTGGCAGTCAGTAGATACGGGTTCACGTCTTTCGCCGTGAACGTGTGGCTGGTGAACGGTGGAGGCGCGGTGGGAATTGGCTGCGTCGGCGTCAGCACTTCGCCGGGAACATTCGTCTCATGCGGCACCGGCGTTTCCGGAATCGGCCAGATCGGCTCGCCTGTCACCCGGTCGAACACATACAGATAACCTGTCTTGCCCGCCTGGGCGACGACATCGATTTTCTTGCCGTCCTTCACGATGGTAGTCAGCATAGGTGCCGCGACGTTGTCATAGTCCCAAAGATCGTGATGGACATTCTGGAAGTGCCACAGCCGACGGCCGGTGCGTACGTCGAGCGCGACGATGGAACTGCCAAACAGGTCAGTGCCAACACGGTCCGCGCCGTAGAAATCGAACGTGGGCGAACCCAGCGGGAAGTAAGCGATGCCTCGAACGGAGTCAATCGTTACTTCTCCCCAGTCATTCACGCCGCCGATATACTTCCACGCTTCCTTCGGCCAGGTTTCGTAGCCCAGTTCGCCCGGGTGGGGGACGGTGTGGAACTGCCAGGCCAGCTTACCCGTCAGCACGTTGTACGCCCGCAGGTCGCCAGGCGCCGAGAAGTAGCCTTCTCCAACCGCGGAGCCGAGGATGATCAAATCCTCAAATACTTTGCCCGGCGTGCCGGATTGAACGCGCATAAAGTTCGGATCACGGCGGAGTTCGTCACGCAGATCCACGGCGCCGTTCTTGCCGAAGGTGCGAATGGACTTGCCGGTCCGCGCGTCGATTTCCTGCAGGTAGTCGGCCAGGCAGAACAACAGACGACGATCCTTGCCGTCCTTGCTCTCCCAATAATTCATGCCGCGCTCGGTCATACCGGTCAGCCCGTCGTGAACCCAGAGTTCTTTGCCGGTGGCCGCGTCCACCGCGACAATCGACTTATTGCGCGCCTTCGTGTAGACGATGCCGTGCGCAACAATCGGGTTGAAGCCGGTCTCAGCGTGCGGATAGCTCCACGCGACTTCCAGCTTTGTGACATTATCCTTCGTAATCTGATTCAGCGGCATGTAGCGGTGGCCTTCGGGGCCCCCCGCGTAGTCCGGCCATTCCTTAGATACCCGTGCGGACGCCTTTGCCGGTGCCGCCTTCGGCGTCTGGGCGACGGCGAAAGCGACAGACGCGAGGCCAAGCAACGCAGACCCGGTGAGACGAACGACTCTTTTACTGTTCAAAAATCTTGTGGAACCTAACATTCCTGCTCCTTCGCAGCCAAGTGATGCGTATAGGTGGCTGAGGGCAACCACCTGCGTTAAAGACGCTTAAACCTCGGGGCCAGGTAACCACTCCGGGCAACCTGATTATTGACCTGCACGATAAGGCCGCCGGCTGCGAGCTTATCATAGCCTGTTATACAGGTACTCAAACGCGCCATCGCTCAGGGGCGCTAACACCATGACGAAGAGAATCCTCATCACCCTCATCGCAACGGCTCTCGCAAAACCCGCGCCCGCCCGCCGCCAAAACTCTGCCGGGTCTTAATAAATGACGTTGCTACCATAGCAATGGCACGTATCCCCACGACCCCCGTCGGTCTCCAAACCCAACCCCGGACAGGAGAATCCATGCACCAACTCAAGCGAAAGCTCACCCTCGCCGCCCTCACGGCCTCATCCCTCGGCCTGCTTTTTCATCTGACCATCACCCCAAGCCCCGCGCAAGGTAATGACGCTGCCCTCATCGCAAAAGCCAAAGGCATCCACGACCGTGTCATCAAGCTCGACACCCACAACGACATCGAGCCCGCCAATTTCACGCCCGAATGCAACTACAAAATGCGGCTCACCACGCAGGTGAATCTCCCCAAAATGGTGGAGGGCGATATGGACGTCACGTTCATGATTGCCTACGTCGGCCAGGGTCCCCTCACCCAGCAGGGCTACGATGACGCCTACCGCCAGGTCGTGGCCAAGTTCGACGCGGTGCATCGCTTTACTGAAAAAATCGCTGCGGACAACATCGGCCTAGCCCTCACCCCCGCTGACGTCCTCGCTTTTCACAAACAGAACAAGCGCATCGCGGTCATAGGTATCGAGAACGGTTATCCCCTCGGCACCGACATCAAACGCGTGAAGGAATTCTATGATCGCGGCGGACGCTACATGTCCCTCGCCCACAACGGCAACAGCCAGCTTGCGGATTCCAATACCGGCGAAACTCAGGGCTATCTCTACAACAACGGCCTCTCACCGCTCGGGCGCGAAGTGATCGCCGAAATGAACCGCCTCGGCATGATGGTTGACCTTTCCCATCCCTCGAAAGGCGCCAACCTGGAAGCCATCCGCCTCTCGAAAGCTCCCGTCATCGCCTCCCACTCCGGCGTCCGCGCCCTGGCCGACGTCAGCCGCAATATGGACGACGAACAGCTTCTCGCTCTTAAGAAGAACGGCGGTGTCATCCAGATTGTTGGCTTCGCCTCCTACGTGAAAACCGACACGAAGGAGCGCCTCGCCGCTCTGGCCAAATTGCGCGACGAGTTCGGCCTGCCGTCCGCCGCTGGTGGACGCGGTGGCGCGGGTGGCGGTGGGCGTGGACGCGCGGCTGCCGATACCCCCCGTGCCTGCCCCGTGGAAGTGGAAGGCGCTCCGGCCCCCGCCGCTCGTGGAGGTGCCGGCGGACGTGGCCGCGGAGCTTTCGGTCTCGACGCTCTCACCAACGAACGCCGCGCCGAATACGACAAGCGCATGGCGGAACTCGATGCGAAATCCCCACCCGCCGCCCGCGCCAACGTGAAGGACATGGTCAACCACATCGACTACGCGGTGAAGCTCATCGGCATCGATCACGTCGGCCTCTCGTCCGACTTCGACGGTGGTGGCGGCATCGACGGCTGGAACAGCGCCGCGGAAGCCTTCAACGTGACTCTCGAACTGGTCCGGCGCGGTTACACCGAAGAACAAATCGCCAAAATGTGGAGCGGCAACCTGCTTCGCGTCTGGGGCGACGTCGAAAAAGCTGCCAAAAACTTACAAAAAAAGTAGGCTGATCTCCTCACCCAGCGTCCAGACTGGAACATAGGAGAATCACCCGTAAATGCGTAAGTCCTGCTTTGCCCTCGTCACCGCACTCACCATTCTGGCCTCAACAGGCCTGTCTCAGCAGCCCGGACCCTACAAGGTTCTGAAGTCTGCCCGCGTTGGAGGCGAGGGCGGCTGGGACTACATCTATGCCGATTCCGTTGGCCGCCGCCTCTACATCCCGCGCCGGGGCAACCCCACCTCGGGAATTCCCACACGCCTCACCATGTACAACCTCGATACCCTGGAATCCGAGGGTGAGATTGCCGGTATCGGCGGTAACGGCGCAGTGGTCGATCCGAAATCCGGCCACGGTTTTACCAGCAGCAAGCCCGTCTCCATGTTCGATACGAAGACGAAGACCCTCATCAAGACCATCGACGTAGGCGCAGCTCAGCCCGACGGCATCTACTTCGATCCCTTCAACCAGCGCGTCTACGTCTTCAGCCACCCCACCAAAGACGCCACCGTTATTGATGCGAAAGATGGCACGGTTCTCGGCAAGATCGATCTCGGCGGCGTGCCCGAAGAAGCCGTTGGCGATGGCAAGGGTAAGCTCTACGCCGTCATGCAGGATGCCGCCGGCAGCGTTACCGCCATTGACGCGAAGACCATGAAAGTGACCGGACACTTCCCGCTCGGCGACAAGGGCCGTTGCAATGGTCTGGCGCTCGATCCCAAACGCCACGTTCTCTTCGCCGCCTGCGGAGCCTCCGGCAATCCGCCGGCCCAGCCCGCACAGCCCATGATGGTCATCCTCAGCGCCAAAGACGGCAAGATCCTGACCACCCTCCCGCTCGCCGGATCCTCCGACGGTGCCGAATTCAATCCCGCCACGAAGGAAGCCTTCAGCACGCAGGGCAACGGCACGCTGACCATCATCAAGGAGAAAAGCGCCACCACTTTTGCAGTCGAGCAGAATCTCCCGACCATGAACGGAGCCCGCACCATTACGCTGGATACCAAGACGAACCACATCCTGACCATGAGCCAGGAACGTGGTCCCGCCACCCCGCCGCCGCCTGGCGGAGGCCGAGGCGGTCAGGGTACTGCGGTCCCCGGTTCCTTCACTATCGTTATGGTGGGCAAATAGCCCGCAAGGCTATTTGGAAACTGAAATCTCTCTGTAAACCACGGCGGATTTGCCGTCGTGGTTTTGCAGGCCGATGTATCCCGAGTCCGGTCGCGGTCCGCGTTCCGGCTCAAACCAAACCTTGCGTTCCGGCACTTCCTGGCCTTCGTGGAAGCTGTTCACTACCTCGCCGTTCAGCCGCACGATTGTGTCGCCGCCCTTAAGCGTGATCTCCCTACGAAACGAGGCATCACGTCCGCATGATAATGGATCGTGGATGGCAAGTGGTGGCAAAAGGTTTGGACTCCGCTGGTCCGTATTGGCCGCTTCCTGCGGGGGCGCGTCCGTTACCGCGTCACAACCGGAGGTCTGCTCTTCCTGCTCGCCCTCATCATCACCGGCAGCGGAGCGTTTCTCTCCGGCAACAACCTGCTCTTCCTGGTGTTTTCCGCGATGCTGGCGCTGGTGCTGGTTTCGGGTTTCCTCGGTCGCCTGGTCCTCCTGGGACTGAAGCTCGAACTCTTTCTGCCCCGCCACGTTGCAGCCCGGGCACCGACTGACGCGCAAATCCGCATCCTCAATCTGAAGCGCTTCACGCCTTCTTTCTCGATTGAGCTTTCCAGCAGAGCAGCCCCCCTCACCGGCGAGCCTCCCATCCTCAGTTCCCCCATCTACTTCCCCGTCATTGAGGGCGGCGGCTCCGTCGAAGTTCCCGTCCAGGTTACTTTCCCCTATCGCGGTCGCCACCGGGAAAACCTTTTCGTCCTGTCCACCCGTTTCCCCTTTGGCTTCCTCCGCCGTGAAGTCTCCATTCCTGTCTCCAGGGAAACAATCGTCTACCCCGCCATTGAAGCCGGGCCCGGCACTGAACTTCTGCTGGCGGGTCTGGAAGGTGAAGCGGCAACGCAGGAGCGGGGAAGAGGCCAGGATTTTTACCGCATTCGGCCGTGGGAGGCCTCAGACGGAGTCCGCATGGTCGACTGGAAGTCCACCGCCCACACGGGAGTCCTGCAGGCCCGGGAATTTGCCCGCGAAGAGAACAGGACCGTCGAAATCATCCTCGACCGAACCATTCCAAGAGGTGCTGAGGCCCGCTTTGAGGCGCTGGTGGAAGAATGCGCCTACCTGATCTGGACCCTGTCGGATCGAGTCACTCCGTTCGCCCTCGTCTGCGACGGACAAGCCCAGACCGAAGTCTACGCCGCCCTCCGGTATCTGGCCATGGTGCAGCCTGTCGTCGCGAAAAAAGGAGCTGAACAACCCATGGAGCCGGCGGAATCCACAGCCCGCATCACTTTATCCGCGTGGGAGTAACTCGTGAAAGAGAGGCCTGGTTAAAAGGGTGCAGCCTCCAGGCTCGTCACGAACTTAATCCCGGGAACTAACTTACCCCGCAACCGGTTATCATTTGTCACGAACAGGTCCGCGCCCGCTGCCGCTGCGCAGGCCAACTGTATCGCGTCCGCATGACTAATGGTGCGGTCTTTTCGAATAGCTGCGTAGTGTTCTGCGGCAACCAGGTCGAGAGGGACAACTCCCACGGCCAGCGGATTGTTGAAGAATCTCCGGTAAAGATCCGCGACGCGCGCGTCGCCTTTTTCAAGCGGTTTCACCAGAATCTCTCCCACGGTAATAGATCCCGTAAGCAGCAAATCCCCGCGCGCGATCATGGCGCTCCGTAAACTCCTCACCTGGTCCACAAAGTGGGGATTGTCTTCGAAAAGATAAATGAACAGATTTGTATCCCAGAAGATCTTTGTCATGCGGCAATACTGGAGGGATCGACAATCCGCGAATCGGTTAAGAGGCCAAAGAGGTAGGTGTAATTGCGGCAGTCCTTAATTTCAGTCGTCGTCTTGAGTGGAAGCCGCGCTGCTGCCTTGTCAAAATCGCTTCTGGACAAAAACTGGTTGATTCGCCGGCCCTCCCGGTAGAACCAAATACCGTTCCCCTCAATGCGGAACGTAAACGGCAGGCCCGTAGAGGTCCGAAAGACCAGAGTCTGATTGTTTACAACGCGGGACCAAAGGCGATCGGTTGGGGAAGCGCCCGGGGTTCCATCATTCCAGGTTGTCTCGTCCCTCAGGCGACGAATAAACGCGTCACCGTTCTCATCCGCCCATAGTTCTTTCCCTATACCAATCATGGCAAGAACAGGATCATCCTCCAGGCTGACACTTTGGGCGCAATATTCGTTGTCATACCAGTCGAGGAGGGGGTAAAACTCGGCGGGAAGGTCTGCACGGGAGGGCTTCACCTTTCCGTGTCGGTCCGGATGGGCTGCGTCGCCTGCCCGAAACAAACGCAGTTCGCCAGACTGCAGGCGCAGAAACATCCGATTTTGCACTGGCTGCGGTTTTATGTTCGCAATGTTGTGGGAAGAGATGTGTGCCTGAACGCCCGGTTTGAGGGGTTCCGTGGACAGCAGTGATGCCTGACGGAGGATGGTACCGGAGCGGAAACTGGAAATTTGCGGGTTGGCGCGATGAAGTTGCGCTAATGCCACCCACGCCAAGTCTGCGACTTTCATGATTACATCCTTACATAGTTTCTATGTAAGGATCAACGGGAGCGTTCGCTTGTGGTAAGGAAAACGCTCTCCGACGCCGCTATTTCCAGGGCCGATGACGCTCGGAAGACATCGCCTGGCTGAAAGGCCCGGCCAGCGAATTCACCGCTTCCCTCGATCGCAATCCAGGTGACAGGTTCAGCCGTAGCCGGGACGGCCAGCCGTCCCCGAATTACCACGCGCTCAGTATGGAAATAAAGAGACTTCACCGGAAGTTCCACGGGAGCCTCACCCGCGGGTGTCAGCCGGCTCACGCCAACTCCCGCCTCCAGATGCAACTCCCGCCCTCGGCCCCAGTCAAATAGCCGATAGGTGATATCCGCCAACTGCTGGATTTCGCAAAGGGCTATCCCCGCGCCAACCGCATGAATTGTCCCGGCAGGCACAAAAAACGTCTGGCCCGGCACAGCAGTAATCCAGTTCAAAAGGTCGACAATCGAGCCATCCACTGCGGCGGCCTTCAGTTCCGCCGCCGAAACTGCCCGCTTCAGGCCCAACGCCAGCTTCGCCCCCGGCTCCGCCCGCAGGATATGCCACATCTCCGTCTTCCCGCGCGGCTGGCCCACTTTCTGGGCCTGCTCATCGTTGGGATGGACCTGAACCGAGAGGTTTTCCGTCGTAAAAAGAAACTTGATCAGCAATTCCCCCGAGGGAAACCAGACCTCGGCGGTTCGCAGCCGCTTCGGATTCTGATACCAGGGCTCCGTGTCACGGGAGCCCCAGATCAGATCATGCCTCTCGGGAGTTAGCCGGGTAACCAAAAACCACTTTAACCCAGTGACTTGATGAAATTGTCGATGCGGTCCAAACCGCGCTTCAATTCTTCCATCGAGGTCGCATAAGAAATGCGGACATGGTCGTTGGTACCGAATGCCTCGCCCGGAACCACTGCCACGCTGGCTTCCTTCAGCAAACGGTCAGCGAATTCGAGCGGGGTCTTCATGCCGCCCTTTTCAAACGCCGCGCGGACGTTCGGGTAGGCATAGAACGCGCCGGCCGGGTTGGAGCACGTCACGCCAGGAATCTCGCGCAGACGCGGGATCACGAAGTCGCGGCGGCGGCGGTATTCCGCCAGCATCTGCGGCACCGAATCCTGCGGTCCGCGAAGGGCTTCCACGGCAGCCTTCTGGGCAATCGACGTCGGGTTTGAGGTCGAGTGGCTCTGCAGCTTCATCATGGCGCCGATAACCGCTTCCGGAGCCAGGCCATAGCCAATCCGCCAGCCCGTCATTGCGTAGGTCTTTGAAACCGTACCCGCCACCAGCACTGTGGACTTCGCATCCGGCATGGACGCAACCGACCACGGAGAGCTGTCATACAGGAAGTGCGAATAGCACTCGTCCGTGATGATGTAAATGCCGTGCGCTTTGGCAATGTGGAACAGCTTTTCGAATTCCACCTGAGCCATCACCGCGCCCGCAGGATTGCTGGGCGAGTTGATGATGATGATTTTGGTCTTCGGCGTGATCGCCTTTTCCACCATCTCGGCCGTCAGCTCAAAGCCCTTGGCTTCATCGGTTTCCACGAAAACACAGACGCCGCCGGCATAGTTGACGATGTCTTTGTACGTCACCCAGTACGGAACCGGGATGATGACTTCGTCGCCCGGGTTCACCAGAGCCTGCGTGTAGTTGAACAGAACGTGCTTGCCGCCCACCGTGATGATGCACTCGGAAGCCTTGTAATCGGTGCCGAATTCCAGCTTGTGGCGCTCAACAACCGCCTGCTTGGTTTCCACGGTGCCGCCCGCCGGGGTGTACTTGGTGAAATTGGCGGCCAGAGCCGCAATGGCGGCGTTCTTGATGTTGTCCGGGGTGGGGAAGTCCGGTTCGCCGGCCGAGAAGTCGACCACATCGACGCCTTCGCGCCGGAGCTTATCGGCATCGGCCATAACCTTCATGGTGGAGGAAACGCTGATCAGGGAGATGCGATCCGCGGTGGTGGTTTTTTGCGTGGGTGTCATATGTCGTTTTCTTGCGTTGTTGCTGTCACGGCTCCAGGCGCGCACGAAGGCGCCTTTCAACAAGGGGCGGAACCAGGCCCGAAATGTTGCCGCCAAGCGAGATCACTTCCTTCACCAGGCGGGAACTAATAAAAGAGAAGGTTTCTCCAGCCAGCAGGAACACCGTTTCGAGGCCGGGCTGCAGCCGCCGGTTCATCAGCGCCATCTGTAACTCGTTCTCGTAGTCGGAGATAGCCCGAATGCCGCGCAGAATCGCCCCGGCTTCCCGGCGCATCGCGTAATCGGCCAGCAGGCCGTGAAAGGAGTCCACTTCCACGTTGGCGTACGGGGCCACCGTCTCACGAAGCATCTCGATCCGCTCCTCAATCGTAAAGAGTGGGGCTTTCGCCTCGTTCCGAAGAACGGAGACGATCAGGCGGTCAAAGAGCCGCGAGCCGCGCTCGATGACATCGAGGTGGCCATTGGTGATCGGGTCGAACGAACCTGGGTAGATCGCGACCACCCCTGTGTGTTGCTGGGCCATTGGGAAGCTTGAATTCGCCTGAGCTGAATACAGGAAAGCTCAATTCGGCTAAGTTTAATTCTAGCTTGACATGAGCAGTGAGGCGTGACTGTGGCCGTCAGACCACAAATACCGGATTTTGTAGAAGGTGAGAATTCCTCTTCTTTTCAGTATCTTAGCTGCCTGTTCTGTCTTTTGAAAAAGACAAACGTAACAACTTTATGTAATACTCCATAGCAGAAGGGCCAGGCCGCTCAAGAAGATGACGCAGATAGACGAGGCAATCCACAGCTATCACCGGATCCTCGAATCCGAACCGTACCGCGATTTGCGGTGGGTCAAGAGTCTTCAGGAACAGATGGAAGCCCGCCAGTTGTCCAGTGGCGGTCGGCTTCTCTGTCCTTTTCTCCGCCCAAACTTTGTAACCCAGAAACAATACGATAACCTGGTCGAAACCGGGGAGGCTCTTATCTCCGCCGTAGACCGGATGCTGAAGCAGGCTTTGGCTTCCCCGGCCATCCTGTCCCGGATGCAGTTGCTGCCCGCTGAAAAGATGCTGGCGGCGGTGGATCCTGGCTACAACCTGGCCGAAGTTTCCTCCCAGTTCGATCTCCAGATCCAGAACGGCACCATGCATGTTTCCCAGTACAGCGCCGACGCGCTGAGTGGAACGGCCTATGCCGACGGATTGTCCGAGATCTTCTTCGATTGCCCCCCCGTCAAAGAGTTCAAGCGCGGCTATAACCTGACCCGGGTTGGTGGCAAAAAGCCCTTCCTCCATGCACTTCTGAAGGCCTGGAAGATGTTTGGTGGCAAAAAGAAACCAAATATCGCGATTCTCGAATTCCGCAGCGCCACCGGGCGCAGCGAATCGGAGATCTTCAAGGAATATTTCGAGGCCGAAGGCTACCAGACTGAACAGATTTCGCCTGAACAGCTCGATTACAAGAACGGTGTCCTGAAGGCGGGTAATTTTGAGATCGACCTGATCTATCGCCGCATCAGCGTCCAGGAATTCCTGCTTCGGTTCACGCTGAATCACCCGCTGGTACAGGCGTACAAAGACCAAAAGGTCTGTATGGTCAACAGTTTCCGCTCGGAGCTCTCGCACAAGCGCGCCATGTTTGCGCTCTTAACTGACGATGCCCTGACGGCGAACTTCCCCGCGCACGAACGCACAGCCATCAAGGAACATCTGCCCATGACCCGTATGGTTAAGGCTGGCAGATCCACTTGGGGCGAAACAGTGGTAGACCTTTTGGACTACATCCAGAAGAATCGCGAAACCTTACTCCTCCGTCCGAATGACGATTACAGCGATCTCCAGAGCTTCGTCGGCCTGGAACACGATGATGTCTCGTGGGCGAGAGCGATTCGCGAAGCCCAACGGGCACCCTACGTGGTGCAGGAGCGTTCGGCTCCGGCCCGCTCTATCTTCCCGGTTATGAACTACGGTGCCCTTGAATTCCGTGAGATGCAGGTGGATGTGCAGCCCCAGGCCTTTATGGGCAAGGTTGCCGGATGCCCCAGCTACGTTTCGCCTTCCGGCTCGGGCACCTATTCGCCCGCGTCGGGTATCGCGCCTACGTTCATCATCGACCCCAAAAGCTAAGAGACCTCACCATGGGCGTGCATCGCGCGATCTGGATTGGCTTTATCGTTTACGGGGCGGCATATGCCCAAGTTGATTTCAGCCGTGATATCCGGCCGATCCTGTCAGACCGCTGCTTCATGTGTCATGGCCCCGACGCCACGCACCGCCAGGCAAGCCTGCGATTCGACACTCCTGACGGTGGTCTCGCAAGACCTGAAGTCCAGAACGAGGTTTTGCGGCGCATCGCAGAAACCGGCGGCGACCGGATGCCGCCCCAGGGTTCGGGCAAAGCCTCACTAACAGCCCGCGAAATCGGCCTCGTGAAGGCGTGGGTTGCCGATGGCGCCAAATATCGGCCGTTTTGGTCCTTCGTCCCTCCCGCTCGGCCTGCCAGCGGAAATTCCATTGATGCCTTCGTCCGCGCCCGCCTCGCGAAGGAAGGTCTCAAGCCTTCTTTGGAAGCCCCCCGATCCCGCCTGATTCGTCGGGTCACCCTCGATCTCACCGGCATTCCACCCACCCTGGCCGAAGTGGATGCTTTCGAAAAAGACACTTCCCCCAAAGCGTACGAGAAGGTTGTGGACCGCCTGCTGGCGTCTCCCCGCTATGGCGAGCGGATGGCCTTCCGCTGGATGGAAGCCGCCCGCTACGGCGATTCCAACGGCTACCAGACCGACGGTCCTCGCGAAATGTGGCGCTGGCGCGATTGGGTCATCGAGGCTTTCAACCAAAACAAGCCATGGGACCAGTTCACCGTGGAGCAAATCGCCGGCGACCTGCTGCCCAACGCCACCCTTGACCAAAGAATCGCCTCCGGTTTCAACCGAAACCACCGAACCACCGGAGAGGGCGGCATCATCGACGAGGAATACCGTGTCGAGTACGTGGCCGACCGCACTCAAACAACCGCCACCGTCTGGATGGGTCTGACCCTTGGCTGCGCCCGCTGCCACGACCACAAATACGATCCCCTCACGCAAAAAGACTTCTACCGCCTCTACGCCTACTTCAACCAAATTCCCAATGAGAAGGGCTTCACCTGGAATTACGGCCCGGAAGAGCCTCTTGTGAAAGCGCCCACTCCAGATCAGGCAAAGAAACTGGCCAATCTGGATTCGAAACTGACTGCCGCACGCCAGGCGCTCTCCGCTCTTGAACCAAAGCGTACCGCCGGCCTGCAGAAATGGGAACAAAGGCCAGCCGTGAAGGACTGGACCGTCACCGAGGGCCTCGTCTTCCGCTCCGCCTGGGTCAAAGCAGCCCAGCCCGAAGTGGTCGGCCCGTTCGGTAAAGCCTGGGTGTTCGACGGCAAAGACGGCGCACAGGCCAATGGCGATGCGGCAGATTTCGGCTACCTCCAGCCCTTCACATACTCCGCCTGGATCAAGCCGGAAGCGGAAGATGGTGCCATCATGACCCGCCTCGAAGACTACATCGAAAGCCAGGGGCACGGTCTGTACCTCCTCAAGGGAAAAGTCCGCATCCACGTCACCCAACGCTTTACTGACCTTGGCCTGCGCGTGGAAACCACCAACGCCGTCCGGCTGAACCAGTGGCAGCACGTTACCGTCACCTACGACGGCAAGCGCTGGGCCGCCGGGGTGAAGATCTACCTCGACGGTAAACCCCAGGCGACGACGATCCTGTTCGACCAGAACACCGAGCCCTTCCGCAAGAAAGACACCCCCATCCGTATCGGCTGGGGCGGCGGACTACGCTTCCACGGAGCCATCGGCGATGCCCGTATTTACAAGCGTGCGCTTTCAGGTGAAGAAGTTGCGGCGCTCGCCGAACCGGCAGCCACCCAAAGAGCGAAATCCAACCTGGCTTTCCTCGAAAACAGTGCCCCGAAGGACCTGAAAGCCGCCCTCGTCAACTTCAAAACCGCTGAAACGGACCGCGATAAGTTCCATGACTCCATCCCGACCGTGATGACAATGGCCGATGGCGCCAAACGCGACACCTTTCTGCTGAAGCGCGGAGCCTACGATGCACCGGGTGATCCGGTTACTGCCGGTGTCCCGGCAATCCTGCCCCAGACCACCGGCACGAACGACCGTCTGGCCCTGGCACGCTGGCTGGTGGACCGCCAGAATCCCTTAACCGCGCGTGTCACCGTAAATCGCTTCTGGCAATCTCTCTTTGGTACCGGCATCGTAAAAACGGTGGACGACTTCGGTGCCCAGGGTGAATGGCCGTCCCACCCCGAACTCCTGGATTGGCTGGCCGTTGAGTTCATGGACAATGGCTGGAACGTGAAAGCGATCCAAAAACTGATGGTCCTGTCGGAAACCTACCGGCAGGCCTCCGTGGTGTCCCCCGAACTCCTCGAAAAGGACCCCGACAACCGGCTCCTGGCCCGCGGCCCCCGCATGCGCCTTGGCCCCGAGAAAATCCGCGATCAGGCCCTGGCCGTCGCAGGCCTTCTGGTCGACAAGCTTGGCGGACCGTCTGTGAAACCCTACCAGCCCGCCGGTCTCTGGCAGGAACTTTCCGGTAACAACGGTTACGTTCAGGCCAAAGGCGACGACCTTTATCGGCGCAGCCTCTACACTTATTGGAAACGGACCATTCCGCACCCGTTCATGGTCAATTTCGATTCACCCAACCGCGAACAGTGCGCCGTGTTCGAGAACCGCACCAACTCTCCCCTGCAGGCTCTCGATCTAATGAACGAAATCACGTTCACCGAAGCTTCCCGCAAATTGGCGGAACGGATGATCTCGGAAGGTGGCACAACCCCGGAGACCCGCGTGGATTACGGCTACCGACTGCTCCTGGCCCGTGTCCCCACTGAAAAACAGCGCGAAGTCCTGCTCCGCACCCTCAGCAAATTCGAAGCCACCTACACTGCTGACGCCGCAGCAGCTGAAAAACTGATCCACGAAGGCGACTCCAAAGCGAAAGAAGGCATCCCGCCCGCCCAGCTCGCAGCGTACACTGGTGTCGCAAGCCTGATGCTGAACCTGGACGAAGCGGTGACCAAGCAATGATTTCCCGGCGCAGTTTCCTCGGAGCGGCGGCGCTCACCAGCTTGTTGCAGGGTGACGCTCTCAACGCCGCCCAGAAGGGTCAACCTGGTCTCCCCCACTTCGCCCCCAAGGCCAAGCGGGTCATCTACCTGTTCCAGTCCGGCGGGCCCTCGCAAATTGAACTCTTCGACCACAAGCCCCGCCTCATGGACTTCCAGGGCAAGGATCTCCCCGAATCCATTCGCAACGGCCAACGCCTTACCGGCATGTCGGCCTCGCAATCCAGCTTCCCGGTCGTCCCCTCAAAGTTCAAGCTGGAACAGCGCGGCCAGTCCGGGGCCTGGGTCGGTGAACTCCTGCCCCACACCGCGAAAATCGCCGACAACCTGACCTTCGTCAAGACCGTCCACACGGACGAGATCAACCACGACCCCGCCGTCACCATGTTCCAGACCGGCTTCCGGCTGGGGGGACGCCCCAGCATGGGCGCATGGGCCGCCTACGGCCTCGGCTGCGAGACAGACGACCTGCCGGCCTTCTGCGTGATGATCTCCACCAACGGGGGAGGCCAACCCCTCTACGACCGTCTCTGGGGCTCTGCGTTCCTCCCCAGTAAGTACCAGGGCGTGAAATTCCGCTCCTCCGGCGACCCCGTCCTCTACCTCTCGAACCCTCCCGGCTTCAGCGCCCAGAGCCGCCGCACTTATCTCGACGCGCTGGGCGAACTCAACGGCATCACCACCCAGGAGTTCGGCGACCCCGAAACCGCCGCCCGCGTCGCCCAATACGAAATGGCGTTCCGGATGCAGACCTCAGTGCCCGAACTGACTGACATCTCAAAGGAACCCGCCAGCACCTTCGAACTCTACGGAGATGACGCGAAGAAGCCCGGCACCTTCGCCGCCAACTGCCTCCTTGCCCGCCGTCTCGCCGAACGTGGCGTCCGCTTCATCCAGCTTTATCACCGCGACTGGGACCACCACGGAGGGCTTCCGGCCAACCTGCCCAAGCGCTGCAAGGATGTTGACCAGGCTTCAGCCGGGCTGATTCAGGATCTGAAGCAACGAGGGATGCTGGAAGATACGCTCGTCGTCTGGGGCGGAGAATTTGGCCGCACCGTCTACTGTCAGGGCCACCTGACCGCCACCGACTACGGTCGAGACCACCACGGTCGCTGCTTCACGGTCTGGATGGCTGGCGGCGGCATCAAGCCCGGCCTCAGTTACGGCGAAACCGACGAGTATTCCTACAACATTGTGCAGGATCCGGTCCACGTCCACGACCTGCAAGCGACCATCCTGCATTGCCTCGGCGTAGACCACAAGCGCCTGACTTACCGCTTTCAGGGCCGCGATTTCCGCCTCACCGATGTGGCTGGTGAGGTGGTGCGACCAATTTTGGTGTAGCCAAATAGGCAAGGTACCGCGCCTCCCGGCGGCTCCGGGCCAGGCTGTCCAGAACCAGCCCGCTTGCCGTGCTCAGTAACCCGCTCAGGACCAGGCCAGTGGCCAGGATCGCTGTCGGAAACCGCGGCACCAAACCGGTTTTGTGGAACTCCACCAGCACCGAATAGCCCAGCGACAGCGCCACTCCAATCAGCACGGCCCCAATCACTGAAAAGAACACCGCCGGGCGCTCCTCCCGAACCAACCGCAAAATGCTGCAAGAGATTTGAAAGCCATCCGCCCACGTGTTCAGCTTGCTCTCTGACCCCGCAGGACGCGCCCGATACACCGTATCCACCTCGTGCAGCGCCAAATCCAGCGTCAGAGCGTGAACGGTGATTTCCGTCTCAATCTCAAACCCCTGGGTAATCCCCGCGAACGACTTCACAAACCGTCGCGAGAACACCCGATATCCCGACAGTAAATCCCCCAGGCGTCGCCCGAACAGCAACGAAATCGACCCTGTAAACAGCGCGTTCCCCAGACGATGGCCCCGCCGCCACGCGTCACTTTCACTCCCCACGCGCTCACTCCCTACACGGCGGGCCAGCACCATATCCAGTTGTTCCCGAACCAGCAGGTCCAGAAGGGCCGGAGCGGCGGAGGCGTCGTACGTGTCGTCTCCGTCCACCAGGATGTAAACGTCGGCCTCCACATCGCGGAACATGCGCCGCACCGTGAAGCCTTTGCCCTGACGGCGCTCGGTCCCCACAACAGCCCCCGCCTCCGCCGCTAAGTGAGCTGAGCGATCAGTAGAGTTGTTGTCGTAAACGTAAACTACCGCGTCCGGCAGCGCACGACGGAAATCCGCTACCACCGCGGCGATGGAGCGCTCTTCGTTCAGGCAGGGGATCAGGACCGCAACGCGCGGAGGCACTTATACAGTTTAGTGAGGTATCACTTCGTCGCGCTCCACCTTGCCGTCGCGGACGGCAATAATGCGATGAGCGTGCAGGGCAATATCATGCTCGTGGGTCACCACAATAATGGTGTTGCCCTCCTCGTGCAATCTCTTAAACAGCGCCATGATCTCGTTACCCGTAGCTGTATCCAGGTTGCCCGTCGGTTCGTCCGCCAGGATGATGGAGGGACTGTTCACCAGCGCGCGGGCAATCGCAACTCGCTGACGCTGGCCACCCGATAGCTCATTCGGCTTGTGGTCCATGCGGTTGAGCAGGTCAACCTGCTTCAGGGCTTCCTTGGCCTTAACCAGACGTTGGGCAGGCGGCGTGCCGTTATAGATCAGCGGCAGTTCCACGTTATGCAAGGCACTGGCGCGGGGCAGCAAATTGAAGGTCTGAAAAACGAAGCCAATCTCCTTGTTACGGATTTCGGCCAGTTCGTCGTCCACCAGCTTGCTTACCAGCCGGCCGTTGATGTAGAAGTCGCCCTTGCTGGGAGAATCGAGGCACCCGATCAGGTTCATCAGCGTCGATTTCCCGGATCCCGAAGGTCCCATGATCGCCACATACTCGCCCCGGTGGATTTCGATATCCACGCCGGACACCGCATTGATCACCTGGTCGCCCATCACATAGGTCTTCCAGATGTCGTACGTGCGGATGACGATACCGTCCCGCCGGAGCTGTTCGCCCTTTTCTGTCTCTTCGGCCGTTACCTGTGCCATGCTGGGTCTCTTTTGGTATTACGTAGTCGGCTTGGTTGCAGCAGGCGCTTTGTTGTCGATTTTTACGGTCGCGGCGTTTTTCATCGTGCGGATGACCTGATAACTGCCAGTCACAATTTGGTCGCCGTCTTTGAGCCCGCTCAGGACCTCAATATCCGTAGCGCCCGTGATCCCGGTTTCCACTTTGCGGAATTCAGCCTTGTTCTCGGCGCCAATTACGAATACACCCTGCGATTCTTCCTTGTTCGCCTTCACGGTCGCCGGGTCCGGATTGACCGGCTTGTCCTTATCGGCAACCAAATCACCTTTGGTACGTGTGGTGAGCGCCTGTATCGGCACCGCCACTACGTTCTTGCGCGTTGCGGTGGTGATCTTTGCCGTGCAGGAAAGCCCCGGGCGGATCTCATCCGGCGGATTATCCATCGCGACAACAACCTTGAAGTCTTTCGCTTCCTGGCTGGAAGTGGTGCTGGTGGAAGCTGCGAGACCGGTGGACCGCAGAATCGCGGTGTTGCCGATTTCGATTACGTGCCCCGTGAAGATTTTCCCCGGAATCGCGTCAATGGTAATCTCAGCCGGCTGGTCGAGCTTCACATTCACGATATCGGTTTCATCCACCTTCACCTCGGCGGTAACAATCGACATGTCGGCGATCGTCATGATTGTGCTGGCGGCGGAATTCTGAATACCCGGCACCACCGTTTCGCCAACCCGGACCGGCAGGTAGGTGACCAAGCCATCAATCGGCGCCACTGCATTGTGCTTCCGCAGAATGTCATCCACCCGGCTCAACGCGGCCTGCGTCTGGGCGATACGCTTCTGCGATCCCGAGAGCTGAGCGCGAAGCTGCGCCAACTGGCTGCGGGCTTGCACCACGCGGGACTGAGCTTCATTCACCGTCGACTTCTGGCTGTCAAATATTGCCTGCCGCTGTTCAAAATCGGAGCGGGGGATCAAGCCGTCTTTAAAAAGCGCCTGGCCGCGATTGAAATCTTTCTCGTAGCGTTCCAGGTCGGACTTCGTGCGAACCACCGAGGCTTCCAGAACCGTGATGTTGTCCTCTCCAGCCCTCAAAGAGGCTTCGCTGGCTGAGGCGTCCGCTTCCGAAGAACTCAGCGCCGCGCGCTGCGCGTTCACGTCGGCCTGGGACTGGGCACCATCAATCCTTGCAAGCAGCTGCCCCTTGCGGACATGGGCACCTTCTTTCACCAGGATTTCAACGAGCTGGCCGGAATACTCCGCGCCAATACTGATATAGTTGCGCGGTTTCACCTCACCGGAGGCGGTGACCACACTGGCCAGATCCTCGCGAAGGACCTTGCCGGTTTGCACGGTGATGACGCCGCGCTCGCGGTATTTCACGCTGGCGAATACGCCGCCCGCGATCAGCAACACAACAATGACGCCGATCACTACTTTCCATTTGGTCTTCACGATTCGGATGCTCCGGTAATGTGGATAAATCTCTGCAAGGGTTACAGACGCAACTCGGCGTCCGTTTGTTCTGAGATTTCCTCTAGGATATCACGCAACAATCGGGGAAAACCCCTAAGTTACTGAAATGACTAGAGGTGCTATTGCTTCCAGGTAACTTGCCGGGGGGAGTTTTGTTCGCACTGCATCAGAGCAGTCATGCCGGCCGTCAGATCTGTGCAGGCAGTGGAAGCCCCAATGCGCTCCGCTTCCAGTTTCGTGGTGGCGGCTGCGTTCCGGCAAACGGTACGGCCTTCGAACGTAACGCAGACTTCAGCGCGATATTGATCGTTGCCGGTGCTCGAGAACACCATTGCGGCGATGAATGCCACGATAAACACAACTCCGGCGATGACAGGCCACTTGGTTTTCTTTTGGGTACTCATGGCTTCTCTGCGGTCAAAGCGAGGGGGCGAAGAAATTGCCCATCGCGCGAAATTTGTCGTACCGGTGGTCAACAAGCTCCCGCGGGGTCAGCCGGGAAAGTTCGTCCAGTGACTTCAGCAGCTGTTCTTTCAACAGGCGCGCGGCTTCGTCCCAGTCCTCGTGGGCTCCGCCCACGGGTTCAGGAATAATGCCATCTACCAGACCCAAACGAACCAGATCTTCCGCTGTAACCTTCAATGCTGCCGCCGCCAGCTCGGCTTTGCCGGCATCGCGCCAAACGATAGCGGCACAGCTTTCCGGAGAGATCACACTGTAGACCGCGTTCTCCAGCATCAGCACATGGTTGCCAACGCCAAGCGCGAGGGCACCGCCGCTGCCACCCTCGCCGATGCAGACCGAAATAACCGGCACCGTCAACCTGGCCATTTCCCGAAGGTTACGGGCAATGGCTTCGGCCTGTCCCCGTTCTTCGGCATCAATACCAGGGTAGGCTCCGGGGGTATCCAGAAACGCAATAATCGGGCGGCCAAACTTTGCGGCCATCTGCATGGCGCGAAGCGCCTTCCGGTAGCCCTCCGGTTTCGGCATACCGAAATTTCGGAGGAGTTTCTGCTTCGTGTCGCGCCCCTTTTGTTCGCCGATCAGCATCACAGGGACGCCGTCGAGCTTTCCAGGACCACACACAATCGCCGCATCGTCGCCGAAAACCCGGTCCCCGTGAATTTCCTGGAAGTCGGTCAGCAATCGCTGAACGTAATCCAGCGTGTGAGGCCTTTTCGGGTGACGTGCGTTTTGGACGCGCTGCCAGGGAGTGCGGACAGCGGTTGGTGTTTCGGATTGTTCCGCAGGGGACATCGCCCTATTAGAATACCGAATCGGCACACGTTAGGCCGCGAGCAGGAGTGAACGGCGGTCCAGACCCTTCTCCGGGACGTCCAGATTGAAGAGGCAAACGTGGTCAAAAGCCCAAAGATTATTCACCGTCAGACCCGCTCCCAGGGCCAGCGCCAGTTCCCTGTGCCACGGCGTCGCGGCGCCAAAGACCGGGATCAGGTAGCGCACGGAATCGCGGGGCCAGCCGAAATCGGGAAACAGATTAATGGCTTCGGCGGCAAGATCCAGGTTCCGCATCCCGGTGGCAAACGCGAGCGCCTCCACCTTAACGCGGTCCAGGCCGCTGGTCGATTTGTCTTGCCACTCCACCGGAAGATTGATGAAGCGGTTCAGCCGCCCGCCCAGATAGGGAGCGTCCACGGGCACTGGAACGGGATAGTTCACGTCATAGGGCCAAAGGAGTTCCAGCTTCGCCGTCGGATAGGCGCTGCGAATGTCGGCTGTAAGCGATGCCATGTGATCCCGCAGGCGATTACGCAGAAAAATCGCATCGGCGCTGCTGTTGACCGTCGGGTCATCGTCCGGCGATGAAAAGATGTGCAGGGAACGTCCCAGCGCCCTGGTGGCGGCGGCAAGCGTCTCGTCATCGTAAAATCCCATCCCGGAAGGCCCCGCAAAGAACCACCACAAAAACTCGCCGAACTGTAAATTCGGCACCAGCCCCGCCGTGCTCTGCAGGGCTGCAAGCGACCGATATACGGCTTTCTGGTATGCCAGCATCCCCGAATTCCCCAGCGCACAGTGGGTGGAAGCGAGCGATCCGAACCCGGTAGCCGTTGACACAGGGGTTCGCGCGGTATCCGGGTAGCGTGCCACGAAACTCGCGGGAGGGTACACCAGTTCCATGGAGCACGCCGTGGTCACTTCGCGGGACCGCGCCGCGCAAAGCCCGTAGAAATCGGTGTGCCAGTCTCGTGCCGCCCGGTTCAGCGGCGGGTTGGCCGCCGTATCTACCATCCAGGTTCCGTACACCCCTGCTACCGGCGCCACGGTAACGGTGGCGGCGCCTGTGGTGGAAGCGGTGGATACCGAAACAGCCACAGTGTAGGCGGGAGCGGGGGAGCGCCCGTAGAGGGTCAGTGTCCCTCCGGAAGCCTCCGCTCTGGCTCCCACGAACGCGCCGTTGATCCAAAATGCAAAATGGCCCGCGATGGTTGCCGGCGTATCTGCGGGAAAGACGGCCTTGCCCAGACTACTGCCGTTCAACGTTAAGAACACGGTATCGCCCGCAGCGAAGATCCCCGAAAAGTCGACGCGCGCCGTGGAAAGACTGCCGCCCGCAAGCGTTCGTTCGTTCCACCAGAACACACCCAGATATTCGTTCATGGGCCCGGCATACCCCAACTGGTCCATGCTCCACATCAGGCGCGCGGGCGGCAGTTTATACGTGTGGTCGGTATCGAAGTCGAGCGCCGGTGATATCCCGGGACGCGCTTTCAGGGCCGCCGGAATATCAGACAGAACCGCCGCTTCCAGGAAGTCGAAATAGAAAACACCCGCTTCCACGATGCGGAACGTGACCGTATGCCGTCCCGCCGCCACACCGGAGCGCACTCGCCGCCGCGCCACCACCGCCGATCCAGTCCCGAGCACGCAGTTCAGTTCCGTCTCGGCGTCGCCATCGAGGCGCACCCCGGCTTTGGCCCGGTCCACGTACAGCGAAGTCCCGACATAAAGATCGTGCACAGATTGACAGCTGTAAGTCACCGTCAGGGTAGCCGCTGAATCGCTCGTTGCCTTCGCAAAATAGCGCGAGTAAAAGCCGGATTCCACCGTCCACGTTCCCGTGTACCGGCACGAGGAGTTGGTCTCTTCCAGCCGTACCGAACCCGGACCTGCCACTTTCAGAAGTCGCTTCGAATCGGGCCCCGTGACACTCCAGTTCGAAAACACCGCCGCCCATTCCACCCCGGTGAAAGCGCTGTTCTGTAACGCCGGAGCGAAGGTCAGCCAAAGCTGACGCAGCGATGTTAGCCCCAGCGCCGTGAAATCAAACCGGCAGTTCCACGTCACATTCGAACTGCCACCCGAAAGATGAATTTCCGCCTGATCCAGCAGCAACGAGCCGGTCTTATGAATCGTGTACAACGTCAGCAGATTGCCATCCACACCTCCTCGAGGAGCAAGATAGGGCACGCCGGTCTGAATCCCGGCAGAAGCGTTCAGGGTTAGTGCCGTGGGAGACTGCACGCTCGCCACCGTAAACGCCCCGCCATTAATCCGGATCACATTCCCCGCCACCAGACCCGCAAACCGTGTCCCGCCGACAAACGTTACGTGAGTCCCGTTGGTGCTCACTGTCCCATACCGCGCCGCAGTCAGCGTGATCTGCGCTCCGGACACGGCAGCCATCAGCCCGTGGGTCGGATTCGCAGAAACCCAGTTCGTTCCGTTGATCTGCGAAGCGAGGTCGGAGGCAGCAATCTCAGGTGTCGTCAGCCGCATATTCAATGACGCGTTTCCATCCGAAGCGCTCACCGGAATATCCACGCCGTAGCGACTGCTGCGAACGGTCAGCCGCACGATATGCGCGGCCGACCCCGTGCCAACCGAGACATCCGGATCGCTCCCCATCGCCGCAATCAGGGCGCTGGCCTGGTCCGCGCTGCTCTCACCCGCCGCCACGACTTCCGTGTGGGAGTAGGTGCGCCCGTTAACCGTGATCGAATGAGTTGTCCCCTTCCCCTTCGCGAAGAACGCGAACTCGGCGGCCGAGTGCCCATCCGGAGCGATGTAATCAAACGCCAGGTTCTGGAACCAGAGCGTGGTCCGGTCAAACGCCTGCACCCCACCGGAAGTAGTTACGTGAACGGTCGCGGAGGCCGGTGTGAAACTGCCCGACGCAAGGGTCGCATTGTCCCAGAGCGATACCTTAGACGCCGTCCCGTCCGCCCGAATACAGTCCAGGGTCGCCCAGTCAATCCAGTTATATTTTGGAGAGTCAATCGGCTGCATCCCGGCCGAATAATGCAGATCGAAGCTCAGCGTGAGGCCGTCAAAATCAAAGTCCGGCAGATACCGCAGGTGTGGATGCTCAAAGAAATTGTCGGCATCGTAAAGCACAGCCACCGCGAAATCCGCTGGATCGCGGAAGGTCCCGGTGGCGCTGAAGCCGGCGGGCGAGGCGGAGTGAACCGCTGCTGCCGCCGCGAAAGTATCGAAGCCGCGGAGATGAACCGTCCGGTCCGGCTGAAGCTTGAATATGGTTTCTGACAAAGCGTACCTTCCCGGCTCGATTCTGCCACCGGGCAACGCAAAGACGGGGTTGCAACAAGACATATCTGCCTGCCACAACCCCGTCTATCCTTTGCAAAATCAATAGCTTACAGCCATTTACGAATATATTTCTTTCGCGCGTGACCGGCTTTCCTGAAATCACCTTCGACGATTCGTGGGTTAGGGCGCGCCTGCTCTCCGCCGGCCCTACTGTGCCGGCGGAATCCCTACCCGAACTTCCCACGCCCGAACCTTCGCTAAAAGGTCTTTCACCCGCTCTGGCTGCTCACTCGCCAGATTCTTCTTCTCGCTCTTATCCGCTTCCAGATTCGAAAGCCACAGCTTGTCCCCTACCGGTTCCCCGGGGAACTGCGGCGGATTCACAATCAGCTTCCAGTCGCCCTGCCGCACAGCTCGGCCATCCACAAAACTCCAGAACAGCAACTCATGTTCCGGGGCCACGCCCTGAAGTACCGGCAGGATATTCTGGCCGTCAAGCCCCTCCGGCACCGCCTTCGGGTCGGCGAGCGAAACCAGTGTCGGCAGCAGATCCATCGAAATCATGGGCCGCGTCCACACCGTCCCCGGCTTCACCCTGCCTGGGGCCCGCAGAATTGCCGGAACATGCATACCGCCATCGAACAGACCCTGCTTGAACCCGCGGAACGGCTCGTTGCTGCCCCCGTGATACGGCTTGCCATCGCTGGACGCACGGACTTCCCGCGTCGCGCCGTTATCCGCCTGGAAGAAGATGACCGTATCATTCTCCATCCCCTGGCGCTTCACTTGATCCAGAATTGATCCGATCACATCGTCCACTGCCGCCACCATCGCCAGATGGGTCCGCCGGTCACGCTCCATCGTGGCCGGAAACCGGTCCAGATACTTCTTCGGAGCCATCATGGAATAGTGCGGCGCACCAAAAGCAATGTACTGGAA
Source organism: uncultured Acidobacteriia bacterium (assembly GCA_903929755.1). Taxonomy (GTDB): domain Bacteria; phylum Acidobacteriota; class Terriglobia; order Bryobacterales; family Bryobacteraceae; genus BOG-234. The sequence continues at coordinate 799 of CAIYVZ010000133.1, read as the reverse complement.
GAACGGTTTCTGCTTCGTCTGCTTCGCCAAAAATGCCCGCGCCTCCCGGCCCAGAACTTCCGTCATGTACTCCGGCTCTTCAAACACTTCCGTTTCATTCCGCCACAAATCGTGGAAAATCTTCCCCGGAGCCGACCCCAACTGGTAATAACGGTGCGAGTAAGCATCCAGCCATCCCGAGTACCACCCAAAGAACTCGTCGAAGCCCTGGTTCCTCGGGCGGCTCGCTTCAATGCTCCCCAGATGCCACTTCCCAAACGCGGCCGTCCGGTAACCCAGTTTCCGGAAAACAGTAGCCATGGTCGTCTCGCCCGTACGCAGACCCTGCACATCCCAGGTCGGCTCTGAAGGCAGCGCGCCCTTCACGCCTGTCCGGTCCGGATATTTGCCCGTCATAATCGCCGCGCGCGATGCCGAGCAGATCGGCGCATTCGAATACCACTGCGTAAACCGAACGCCCGACGCCGCCAGTCTGTCCAGGTTGGGCGTCTTCACTTCAGGATGCCCGTAGCACCCCACGTCGCCAATACCGTGGTCATCCGTTACGATCACGATCACATTCGGAGGCCGCGAAGCAGGTGTCTGGCCCGAGGCCAACCCGGCGGCGGTGGCAAACAAAAGCTCGCGACGGCTCAGGCCGCCGGTGAGAAGATTCGACATAATGTCTTGGATTCTATCCGCAGTGTTCCGGCAAATCAACAGCCGGGGAACGGCCCCGTGCTTTTGGCCGGAGCATTGCGGATAGAATGCGTTGAACTGAGCCGGACCGTAATCTATGGGGATTGAATGGTTTTCCTGA